>NZ_CP132542.1:2847500-3447500 GCF_030845175.1 Coralliovum pocilloporae
AAAAACATCTGAATCCGCCCCCGCATCAAGTGAGGGATAACAACCTGACTGGCATGCTCTGGACCCCGGCTCTGCGCTGCGCTTGGCCGGGGTGACGGTCTGTGGGTTGGCGCAGAGGCAGGGCGCGCCGGGGAGCTGAGAACCACCACCCCTTAGTGTTATACGGTTGAGCGTCACTACACCCCATGTCATGCCGGGCTTGATCCGGCATCCAGTCAGGAGGATGCCACACCCTCGGAGCGAGCCGCCTCTGATGCCTCAATCAGTGCTGTGCTTGGCCGGGGTGACAGTTGGTGGGGTCGCGCAGATGCAGGGAACGCCGGGGAGCCGAGAACCACCACTCCTTAGTTTTTATGAGGCTGAGCGTCACTCCACCCCGTGTCATGCCGGGCTTGATCCGGCATCTAGTCGGGAAGGTGCCACACACTCAGAACCTGCCGCCTCTGGACCCCGGATCTTCGCCTTCGCTCCGTCCGGGGTGACGGGGAGTGGGTGAGGCAAGGACAAAGAAAAAGGGTAAATGACAACACTTTTCCCTCGCCTGCAAAAAGTTTGGCTCTTGCCTCTTCTCTCTACCGCGATACCGATTTCAACCCCAGCAGAACAGCCGCCAGGATCATGAAGCTGCCGCCTGTGCGTTCGATCCAGAGTTTTGCATTGCCTTTAAAGCGGGCCGCGACCCAGCTGGCGCCTAACCCGTAAGCCGAAAGAAACAGGCCGTCCAGAGTGATGTAGGTGACGGAAAGAATGAGAAATTGCGGCCAGAACGGTGTATCCGCCTGGATGAACTGCGGGAAGAGCGCCGCAAAGAAGACAACGGCTTTCGGATTGGCGGCAGAGGTCAGAAAACCCTGCAACCACAGGCTTTTGAGGGAGGTTCGGGAGCGCGCCTGATCCAGTTCCGGATCGATCGCTCTGGCATTGCGGATCATTTTGATGCCAAGCCAGATCAGATAGGCAACACCAGCCCATTTGATGATGGAGAGCGCGGTGCCTGAGGCGGCGATAATAGCGGCGAGACCCAGACCTGCAGCCAGCATCTGCAGAGCGTTGGCCGAGAGGTCTCCAGCCGCTGTGGCGAGCGAGCGGCGGAACCCGTGAGCCCCGCTGTTCGACAGCATCAGCAACTGGCTCGGCCCTGGTGTGCTCATCAAAGCCAGAACTGTTGCAACATAGATGAGCCAAATCTCGGTGGTCATGATCCCCTCCAGATGTTCGGGATGATATTGGCTGAAATCTGAGGCGGTTTGCAATGGAATTTAGAGCGTGTTGCGCCAAAGTGGGAACCGGTTTGGCGATAAACAACTCGCGTCAACAAAGACATGGAGCATGCATAAGAGTCCTGTTCATCGCAAAATGCTTTAGTAGAACGTCCCGCGTGAGTTTGCTGTTTCGGAGCCTCGGGTCTGAGCAAGAACTTCGCGTTACCCAACCACAGCCTCAAAGGCTTCTGCTGCCGGGGATAATCTCTCACCACTGCGTTTCAGCAGTGTCAGGTCACGGCGGATGGTGCTGTTGGCGATGGGCAGGAAGGTGAGAATTGTATCCTCGGGGCTGATCACCAGCTCTGGCAAGACCGTAATGCCGAGACCATTGCGGACCATGGCCAGCAGGGATGTGGTGTTGTGTACAGTCAGGGTTGACCGTGTGAGGATAGCCTGGAAGTCTGGATCATCGATCTGACTGCAAAGCGCGTTGGCGATCAGCGGGAAGTCCTGCATATCAGCCCAGGTCAGCATGGCCCAGTCGCGGGCCAGCGGGTGATCCCGGCGGCAGATAACGCCAAAGGCATCATTCAGGAGACCTCGTTGCATAAGGCCGGGTCTTTTGATGATGCCCGAGGCAATCCCGAGATCGGCACGGTCCTGTTCGAGCTCGTTGATCACCGAGCGGGAATCCATATCCCTGATATCCACCAGCACGTCCGGATGCGTCTCGCGGAACCGGGCAACCGCCTGAGGCAGCAGAGCTTCTGCTGCAGAGGGCACTGTGGCGATACGCACCAGTCCGGTTTCGGACTTGGCCTGCCGCTCAATGGCGTGAACCACCTCGTCAAAATGGATGACACCGCGCCGGGCTTCCTGAAGGGTAAGGCGGCCCAGCGGCGTGAGCCTGCTTTTCCGGTCAGACTCAAACAGGGGCGCACCCAGATGAGCCTCCAGCTGCTTGAGGGTCATGGAGATGGCGGAGGGTGTGCGCCCAAGGCGGTCAGCGGCATCGGCCAGACGTCCGGTTTCCGCCACCTGGACAAAGCATCGGAGCATATCGAGTTTGATGGACATCGTTACAGTTTTTCTGAAATTAAATTCACTAATTTTAGATTGATTGAAATTGAATTCTATGTCCACTCTTAAAGCCAATGAATCGGCACATATCAGATAAACTGGGACCAGAAACGCATGGCTGAGCACACAAAAAACTATATTGCAGGCGAATGGCTTGAGGGCGTCAGCGACGTTGAAAACCGCAATCCGTCTGATTTGTCAGATGTGATTGGTCATTTTGCCCAGGCTGATGAAGCGCAGCTGAACCGGGCGCTTGATGCCGCCCGCGAAGCCCAGATTGAATGGGCCTCTTATGGTCTGGAACGTCGCCAGAATGTGCTGATGGCTATCGGCAATGAGATGATGGCCCGTGCCGAGGAGCTGGGTCGCCTGCTGTCCCGCGAAGAGGGCAAGCCGCTGGCAGAAGGCAAGGGCGAAGTCTTCCGCGCTGGCCAGTTCTTTACCTACTACGCGGCTGAAGTGCTGCGCCAGATTGGCGATACCGCAGACAGCGTGCGTCCGAATATCGAGATTGATGTGCGTCGCGAACCGGTTGGCACAGTGGCCATCGTCAGCCCGTGGAACTTCCCCACAGCAACGGCGAGCTGGAAGATTGCTCCGGCACTGGCTTTCGGCAATGCGGTTATCTGGAAACCGGCCAATATCACCCCGGCCTCTGCTGTGGCGCTGACAGAAATCATCAGCCGTCAGGATATTCCGAAAGGCCTGTTCAACCTGGTTATGGGGTCGGGCAGCTCAATCGGTCAGAAACTGGTGGAGAGCACCGGCATCAACGCGGTGTCGTTCACGGGATCAGTCCCTGTGGGCCGTCAGGTGGCGGCAGCTGCTGCGACCAATTTCACCAAAATCCAGCTTGAAATGGGCTCAAAAAACGCTCTGGCCGTGATGGATGATGCAGATCTGGATCTGGCAGTTGCGTGCGCGCTGAATGGTGCTTTCGGTGGAACCGGGCAGAAATGCACAGCCTCTTCCCGCCTGATTGTTCATGATGCGATCCACGATGCCTTTGTCGAGAAACTGGTGGCCGGTGCCGAGGCCATGGTTGTCGATAATGCCCTGAAAGAAGGCACCCAGCTTGGCCCGGTGGTCAGCGGTGAGCAATTGCAGGGCAATCTCGATTATGTGGCGCTGGCGAAAGAGGAAGGCTGCGACCTGCTGACCGGCGGTGGTCGTCTTGAGCGCGCAACAGAAGGCTTCTACATGGCACCAACGGTCTTTGCAGGCACCAGCAACGCCATGCGGGTCAACCGGGAAGAAATGTTTGCGCCGATTGCCTGTGTGATCAAGGTTGGGTCTTACGACGAAGCTCTTGCAACGGTGAATGACACCAGTTTTGGCCTCACATCCGGTATCATGACCCGGTCTCTGGCCCGCGCCAACCACTTCCGCCGTAACGCGAAGACCGGCTGTGTGATGGTCAATCTGCCGACCGCTGGCACGGACTATCACGTACCATTTGGCGGTCGCGGTGAGAGCTCCTACGGCCCCCGGGAGCAGGGCACTTACGCGCAGGAATTCTACACCACCGTGAAGACGGCCTATATCGCCTCTGGCACCCCGGAGTAAGACAATGACACGTCCGGTCCGCATTGATGGTCTGCAATATGCCAACTGGTCGGAAAAGATTTTCCGTCAGATGCAGGAGGGCGGGGTTGATGCCGTCCATGTGACCATTGCCTATCATGAGAATTTCCGTGAAACGGTCTTGAATATCGAGCAGTGGAACCGCTGGTTCGAGCAATACCCGGACCTTATCATGCATGGGCGGACCGGCGATGACGTGCGCACGGCCAAAGAAACCGGGCGCACGGCCATCATCTTCGGGTTCCAGAACCCGTCGCCGATTGAAGATGATATCGGGCTTGTTGAAATCTGCCATACGCTCGGTGCCCGCTTCATGCAGCTGAGCTACAATAACCAGTCACTGCTGGCGACGGGCTGTTATGAGGCGGAAGACCCCGGCATCACCCGCATGGGCAAGCAGGTTATTCGCGAGATGAACCGGGTCGGCCTTGTGGTGGATATGAGCCATTCCGCTGAGCGATCAACACTGGAAGCAATCGAGATCTCCGAGCGCCCGATTGCCATTACTCACGCTAATCCGTCTTTCTGGCATGAAGCGCTGCGCAACAAGTCAGACGATGTGCTGAGGGCGCTCGGGCAATCCGGTGGCATGCTGGGTTTCTCGCTCTATCCTCACCACCTGAAAGGCAAGTCCGATTGCACGTTGCAGAGCTTTTGCGACATGATTGCCAGAACAGCCGAACTGATGGGTCCGCAAAACCTCGGGATCGGGTCTGACCTCTGTCAGGATCATCCGGACAGCGTGGTGGAGTGGATGCGGGTTGGCCGCTGGTCCAAAGAAATCGATTATGGCGAGGGCTCAAAAGACAATGCAGGCTTTCCACCCATGCCGGACTGGTTCGAGGATAACCGCCATTTCGGCAATATAGAGCAGGGCTTAAGGGCGGCAGGCCTGTCTGATCAGGACGTGGCCGGGATCATGGGTGAGAACTGGCTGCGGTTCTTTGACGAGAACTTCGGCCCGAGACAGGTCTGAAACAGGCCCTAAACAGGCCTGATACAGGTTCCGGATAAACCGAAAGCGGAGCTTGTCCGTAACGATTGTGTAAGGGGAGGCGTATGATGGCTGATGCTGATCACAAGACACCAATCCGGATTGCCCGACGCAATCCGGACAAGGTGATGCGGCTCAAGCGCCTTGGCTCCCTTCATCAGTGCCGTCTTTCCTTCATGCGGACCCTGCTGCGCAGACTGCGCGATGAAAACTGGCGGTTTGAACGCCTGCGGTTTGACTTCGATGTAAGGGGAGAGGGAACGGCTGTCTATGCGGCCATTGGGCCGGAGCGCACCTATAGTCTTGTCTGTTTCGGGCATGATCTGCCCGCCGAGCAGCGCTCTGACCGGGTAATCGCGGAAGCCTGGGATTCCACCTTTACCCTGTTTGACGGCGTTCCGGATGATGCAGACATCGAACGGCTCCGTGCCAATGTGCCGAAACAGGAAGCCGGGCGGATTTCCGGTAAGGAATTGTCCCTGTCCCGCGCCAATCGGTCGGTCCGTCTGTTCGATGCTGTTGTCTCAGCGCTTGCGAACGGGCGGCAGCCGGATCGGGAAGAAATTGAGGCGGTTGGCTATCTTATGCGGACAACGGCTGTGTACGGGTCCGGAAAGTTCGGCGCGGCAGACAGGCAGGCCATTGAAGACCGGCCCGAATGTCGCGGACCGTTCCAGATCGAAATGCTGTCCGTCTATCTGACACGAACCTATGTGATGGACCTGGTGGAACATATGGCCCGCCTCAGAGCACCGGAGAAAGCCGTTGTTCTCGAGCCGGAATTGCGTCGGGCCTTTGGTGTGGGCAACTCCACCGGGCTCGGCATGGCTCCCTTCATCATCAATCACCCGAAACTGTTCAACAACTGGATTGCAGCACGTGAAGAGGCACTGGCACGGGTCAGATCATTGCCCGGGGCGTCGGAAGGTGAACGGTCCGATTTCCTTGAAAACCTGAAAAGAGCCGGGCGGATGGTTGCTCACTGGCAGTCCGGTCATCCACTGCAACTGGAGAAGATTGCTGATCTCAAGCAGGATCTCAGACTGCTGGATGCCCATCTGGCTGATGAGGCTGTTCTGGATGCAGACTATCCATGGGATGCTCTTCATGTCTGGGCAGAGGAAGTGTTGTCTCTTGAAGGGCAGGAATTACTCGTGTCCCTGATGATGGAGCCTTACGGACATCTGATTGATGAGCTGACCGGAACCATGGCGGCAGATGAAGGCGGGTCGACCGTATTGAACGGTGCAATGAGCATCGGTCATCTGCGCGGATTGATCTCTGAATTCTATGGCTGGGCGCTTGCTGTTGACTGGGAGGACCGCGGGGCCATTGCACGGGTCTGGTATACCTCTGAAGAGAAGCTGGAGCCGCGGCTGGGCGAGCGTTTTGAGGAGCCGATAGAGGCCTATGAGCAGCCGCTTGCACCGGGTCGGGACGTGGCGCGCCTGATGACAGCGCTTGAGGCCTGGGACTATGGCGAAACGGTTGCGGCCTTCCTCCTCAGCCATCCCGAACATCGGCACAGTGTCCGCCGGGTTCAACTGGCTGAAACACACGTTTATGCGGAAATCCGTGACAATACGATTTCTGCTGACCTGCTGCCCATCGATCTGCTGCGCTGCAAGCTGTCATTCTTCGGTGCCATCCATTTTGACCCGCGGTCTGATCGCTGGGTCCGGATCAACATGTTCAAGAGTGCACCATTCCCTCATGAGCTGCAGGCTCTAGGGGCTGATGACTGGAGCTATTCTGCATGATTGACCAGACCATGATGGATCTTTCACTGGGAGAGTTCGAAACCCTGATCAAGCGTGCAGCCAAAGGATGCGGGCTGGGCTTTGGCGAAGCGGATGACATGGCGGCATCGGCGCGCTGGGTTATGGCACACCGGATGGCTCCGGCAGGGTTTACCCATGAGTTCCTCCAGACACTTGAGCGAACCAGTGCAGAAAGCCGCAGGCCGGTGATTTCTGCAGAGGACTGGGCCACAGGCTGGGTGGGCACAAGTGGTGTATTCTGTTCATTATCCGCCGGAATAGCCCTGAGTGATCGTGAAAATCTGATCCGTGCCGGGTTGAACCTTTCTCTGGACAATGTGGTGTCTCCGGTCTTCCTGCTGCCGTTTCTGGCAGGCCTTTCCGGCCGCACGGGCCTGGTGGTCCAGGCCTGCTGGTACGATCTGTCTGTCAGTCTGAACGGAAAAGAGGCTCTGATTGACGGCGACTCTCAGCACTTGATGGCATCTGCAGCTCCGGTCCGGCTCCAGTTTCTGGGTGAAGGCACTACGACCGGGGGCGTCCCTATGAAGCCGCATGGTCGTGCGGAATTGTCACGGGAGGAGCTGGCGGCTCTTCAGGCGCTCGCACACCGGACCTATGCTCCGGCAACAGAGGAATCCCGCCTGAAAGGTGCTGGATAGAAGGCTGCTTTACAGCGCGGATCTTGCGTTTGTCGGTTGAGGCTGAAACAGTCATGAAAACATGACTCGGAGCCGATGATGCAGCCCCAGACCCTTGAGATGATTTCCCGCCTGGTATCGTTCAACACCGTCTCCTCCCGTTCCAATCTGGACCTGATGGTGTTTGTCGAGACCTGGCTAGAGAGCCACGGTGTTGCGTTCCACAAGATCTTCAGCCCTTGCGGGGAAAAGGCCAATCTCTACGCCACAATCGGCCCGATGGTGGAAGGGGGCGTTGTCCTCTCCGGTCATACAGACGTTGTGCCGGTGGAGGGGCAGGACTGGAGTACCGACCCGTTTACACTTGTTGAGAAGGACGGACGGCTCTACGGGCGTGGCACATGCGATATGAAGGGGTTCGTTGCCCTGGCTCTGGCCGCCGTGCCGGATATGGTGAAAGCTGACCTGAAACGTCCCATCCATCTTGCGTTGTCCTATGATGAGGAGGTGGGGTGTACGGGTGTCAGTTCCATGGTGGAGGCCATGGCTGAAACACTGCCGAAACCGTCCGCGGTGATTGTCGGTGAGCCCTCGATGATGGGGATTGTCAACGCGCATAAGGGAATTGAGGCGTACAGAACCCGCGTCACCGGCAGGGCAGCGCATTCCAGCCAGACAGATCGCGGTGTCAGTGCGGTCATGATGGCGTCCCGGCTTATAACCTTTCTGGATGACCTGGCTGAGGAATGCCGGTCGAATGCGCCGGAAGACTGTCCGTTTGAACCACCTTTTACGACCATACATTGCGGTGTGGTGAACGGTGGAACGGCGCTCAACATCATCTCGGAGCAATGCGAGTTCCTCTGGGACATGCGGACCATTCCGTCTGATGATGCAGCCGTGCTGTATGACCGGTTTGAAGAGGAATGCGCTCGTCTGCGGACCCGGATGCAGGCCGTGGCACCCGAGACGGATATCATCACCGAGTCTCTGGCTGATGCACCGGCGCTTGGTCCTGAAACAGAAAGCGAGGCAGAGCGCCTCTGTGCATCAGTCACAGGGCGGAACAGCACCGGCGTCGTCTCCTATGCCACAGAGGCCGGACATTTCCAGCGTGTCGGGTTCTCCACTGCAGTCTGTGGACCCGGTTCTATCGATCAGGCCCATCAGGCTGATGAATTCATTACCCTCGAGCAGGTGCGGGAGGGGGAAGCATTCATGCATAAACTGATCCGGTCTCTGGAAGGATAGAGCTCTCTTTACGTCTTGGCTGCGTCACTTCGTCTTTTTAGCCATTCAAATGGGTCAGGTAGACTTTGATCAAGTTGTACCGATGATTCCCTGCATATTCTAGGGTCAAGACACATTGCTCACGCCCATTCTGTTTATCAGGGAAGGGCGGAATGGACACAAACAGGAGCGCAGGACAGGTGGACCCTATTCAAGCTGTTGTTTGTGGCCAGGCTGTGCTTCCCTGATGAACCCGAAGGGCGGGGTCATTTTACCGCCCGGCTTTGTTGGAGATCCTTGAAAACCAGAAGGTTTCCTGCGGACCTCCGCCGCGCCGGACAAAAAAATGACTATCGCAGAATGGACGTCAGCAATGAGTTTTGACCCTAGGCGGTGCCGTTCAGGTGTGAATGGTATCTGACAGGAGTGCGTGATGAGCAAGACAATGGTTCATGAGACGCGGAATACTATCCCGGTTCCGGTATTTCTCACCGAGGGGTTTCGCTTTTTCTTTTTGATGGCGGGCCTGTTTGGATTCCTGTCTGTGGCATTCTGGCTTGTCTGGCTGGCTGTTCACGCGATGGATGGTGTTGTTCCTGCGCCGACAATTGGCATTGCGCCCCATTACTGGCATGCCCACGAGATGATCTACGGTTATGCGGTTGCTGTCATCTCGGGCTTTTTTCTGACCGCTGTGCCGAACTGGACCAATTCGAAACCGGCCCGAGCCCTATTCGTCACCAGTGTCGGCATGGTCTGGCTGGCCGGGCGGCTCGCTGTCTGGTTCTCGGCCTCTCTGCCGCTGGAACTTGTCGCCCTTATCGACCTGGCCTTTCTGCCACCACTGGCGGCGCGGATTGCCTGGAATCTCAGACGTAATCCGCAACCACGCAATCTGGTTTTCATTGGCCTCCTGGCAATTCTGTTCACTGGCAATCTGCTGATGCATCTGGGGTGGATGGACATCGTGGATTACGGAGCAGAGCAGGGTGCCCGTGTGGGTCTGCTGACGGTCTGTGGCATGATTGCCATTGTCGGTGGACGGATCGTCCCCGCCTTCACCCGTAATGCATTGCGCCGGATTGGTATTGAAGAGGCCGCGCGTCTGCCTGTGACCAACGAAAAGCTTGAGAAAGCCGGCATTCTCACGTCCATTCTGGTGCCGTTTCTGGTCCTGGCTGACCTGGGGGATCTCGCCGTCGGTTTCGCCGCGCTCGCTGCCTGTCTCGTCAATATGGTGCGGTTCTCCCGCTGGTGTTGGCGGGCAACACTGACGGACCCCATCCTGTGGAGCCTGCATCTCGGGTTCTTCATGCTTATCCTCGGCTATGCCAGTCTGGCGGGGGCATTGCTTCTGGACTGGCCCAATGAGGTTGCTGCTCTGCACATGCTGGGTATTGGTGCCGTCGGGGGCATGACCATGGCCGTGATGACCCGTGCCACTCTGGGGCATTCAGGGCGACCACTGAAAGTGTCACGCCTGACAGCCTGCGCTTATCTGATGATCGCCATAGCCGCCCTTATCCGCGGGGTTCTGGTTGACTGGTTCCCTGGTGCCTATAATGAAATCATGCTGGTTTCTGGCGCGATCTGGCTGCTCGGCTTTGCCTTGTTTCTGGTCCGCTACGGGCCATTGCTGACCACCCCGCGACCGGTAACGGGCAGCACTTAGACTGCATATCCAATGGCTCGATAAATGGCTTCCAACAGGGGCCGAACTGCTCTACCTTGCCCGCTCAAGAACAAGGGAGAGGCCTCATGAGCAATCATCATATTCCTGAGGATGCCGCCGACAGGCGTGCCGTTGAACCTGTTATCTGCTATCCGGTCAACAGCCTCTCACCGCCGGATCTGGATACATATCGAACGCTGCGGGAAACAGCGGAAAAGACCGATGAGGTGATTGCTCCGCCACGGGATGCCGCCTGCTTCCGGGTGCCTGCCGGGCATTTCTTCCGCATCACATCTGTGGAAGGGCCGCAGGTAGGCGATCTCAACCTGTGGAATGCCAACGATCTGAACGAGCGCTTCTATACGGGCAAGACCCGGGCCCTGCATGGAACCCATCTGACGGAAGGTCATCGGATGTGGTCATCCTTCCCGTACCTCCGCCCCATGGCCACGATCACCGGGGATAGCTTGTCCTGGTACGGCTTTGATGAGTTCGGCGGCGGTGTTCATGATGTGATCGGTACGCGCTGCGATCCCTACACCAACAACCTGCTGTCCGGCGGACATTACCATCATTGCTGTCATTCCAACCTGATCCGGGCCCTTTCTGAGGAAACCGGCCTGTCGCCGGATGAGGCCGAACCCTATGTGCATGACGTGCTGAACGTCTTCATGTGTACCGGGTTTACCCGTGACACTCATCAGTATTTCATGAAAGCCAGCCCGGTCAGGCCGGGGGATTATCTGGAATTCTTTGCAGAGATTGACCTTCTGGGCGCTCTTTCTGCCTGTCCGGGCGGTGATTGCAGCAGCGAACATTCAAGTGACACCGCCGCCTGTTACCCGCTCAAGATCGAGGTCTTTTCACCCTCTGATGCCGCCCTGAAAGACTGGTCATCTCCGGCTGTGAACGGGTATGACCGGAGCCATGGACTGTAAAAAAGGGGCCCTTGAAAGGGCCCCGATCTTTTGTCCTGAAGTCTGGCTTTAAGCTGCTGACTGGGCCTTGACCTCGGTCAGGAAGCCGTTGACCTGATTGCGCAGAGTGTCTGCCTGTTGCTGTAAGTCGACAGACGACTGATTGACCATTTCGGCAGTTTCTCCGGTATGTCGTGCCGCATCGGTCACATGAACGATACTGGATGAAACTTCCTGTGTGCCCTGCGATGCCTGGGTCACATTGGTTGCGATTTCCTGGGTAGCCATACGCTGCTGGTCGACTGCTGTGGCAATCTGCGCGGAAATTCCTGAAAGCTGTTCAATCGTGGCAGAGATGGAACCGATGGCTTCGACCGCATGATCGGTCTCGTTCTGGATGTCTGAAATCTGTTTATCGATTTCTTCTGTGGCCCTTGAGGTCTGGCTCGCCAGCTCTTTCACTTCTGATGCAACAACGGCAAAGCCGCGCCCCGCTTCTCCGGCTCTTGCAGCCTCGATGGTTGCGTTCAGCGCCAGAAGATTGGTCTGTTCGGCGATGTCCTGAATGAGAGACACCACATCGCTGATCTGCTTGGCGGATTCTGCCAGACGGCCGACCCGGTCATTGGTGGCGTTGGCTTCACCAGACGCCTGCATGGCCATGCCGTTTGACGTCTCTACCTGCCGGGCCACTTCTGCGACAGAGGCAGCCAGCTCTTCGGCTGCGGAGGCGACGGCTTCCACATTGGCGGAGGCCTGTTCGAGATCAGCTGCAACCTGCACAGTCTGTGCCGATGTGCTTTGGGCTGTCTGGCTCATGCCTTCTGACGCCCCGTGCAGCTGGTTAGCCGAGTGCGAAACCGTTGCCAGCATATCCGTAATTGTCTGGTCAAACTGATGACACAGGCTTTGAACCTTCTCGCCGCGGGCGAGGGCCTGTTCCTGCTGGGCTTTCTGATTGGCCACCAGGCCTCTGCGGCTTTGCTCGTTCTCAACAAAGACAGTCATGGCCTTGGCCATGGCACCGACTTCATCACCGCGGTCGGCACCGTCTACTGTGATATCGCAATTGCCGTCTGCAAGGTCACCCATATTGGTCACCAATCCGGCAATCGGCCTGTTGATCGAGCGGATAATGCCATAGGCAATGACACCTGAAACCAGTAGGCCGATAAGACTGACGATGATAACAAGCTCAGCCTGGTTCCAGAATTCAGCCTGCAGATCGTCAATGTAGACCCCTGTGCCAACCATCCATTGCCAGGCGGGAATGCCTTCAGACCAGCTGATCTTGTCAAACTCGCCCTCAAGGCCGGGCTTCGGCCACACGTAACTGACAGCACCGCCGCCATTGCGGGCCTGTGTGATCATTTCTTCAATCAGCTTAACGCCGTTCTTGTCTTTCAGGTGGATGATATTTTTTCCGACCAGTTCAGGCTTGACCGGATGGACCTGAGTGGTTCCTGTCCAGTCATAGATGAAGAGATAACCGGTTCCGCCATCAAAGCGCATGGCATTGACCGCGCTTTTGGCCTGGTGCTGTGCCTGTTCTCTTGTGAGTTCCCCGGCACGCTCTCGTTCTTGATAGTCTTCGATAATGGTCTTTGCCGAGTTCGTAATGTGCTTGATGCTTGCAAGACGCTCTGCGTTCATAACGGAACGCAGCTCAGAGAGATTAAGGGTTGCCAAGGACAGGGTGAAGAGAAAGACCACGATCGTCGGGATGGCGATCTTCCATGCGAGAGGGAGCTTTGAGAGGAACATTTTACTTGCGCCATTTGAGTTTCTGACGGTGTGGTAATGTCCTCTTATATTTATAATATACTGTTAATTTGAGGGGTCTAGATTTAGATATATTTGTTATTAGTGTAATTACTTATTTTTAGAGCTGTTTCAATTATCTGTATATAAGTATTTATATTGATATAATGTGTTTCAGTGCTTGTCTTTTGCTGTTCGTGCATCACGGCAATCCCATCATCGTTTCTATCTGGCCAACAGGTCAGATGAATGAAATCGGCATGGCAGATTTCATGGATAAAAATCCTCCCGAGTAAATTTCATAATCAACCATTTGACAGATCGGTAACTCCGTTTATTCGCCCCGAGAGGGGCGGTTAATGTAAGTAATTATCATTTTGATTCGACATTCGTATAATAAGCCCAATAATAGATGGTCGAGTTTCTGGGGAAAAGCTGGGGAGGTTTATTCAGCAAGCAGAATGAATACAATTTGTACAGACTGTTAGGGAGGCGTTATGTCTGAGACAAAGAAAAAAATGCTTGATCCTGATCCGAGGGTTCTTGATTTCGAGACGGAATACGAGTTGGGGCAAGACAATATCCGACCATTCGGGCTGGATATCCACAATCCGGTTTTTCTGATATCGGCTGTGGTCATTGTCGGCTTTGTTATGCTGGCCTTGGCTAATCAGGAAGCATCTGCCGCGTTTTTCGGCTGGCTGCGACCATTTCTGACCAGCACGTTCGACTGGTTCCTGATGCTGTCCGTCAACATCATGATCATCTTTTGCCTGTTCCTTGCGATTTCGCCTTTGGGGAAGGTGAGGATCGGCGGCAAGGACGCCACGCCTGACTATTCCTATGCTGGCTGGATTGCGATGCTGTTTTCCGCCGGTATCGGTATTGGGCTGCTGTTTTTCGGTGTTCTGGAGCCGATGTATTATTCCCTGCCGGAGTTGAATACTCTGCCGCTGGGCGCTGATCCATCCGTCCCGGGTAACGAGAATATGGGCATTGTGGGAACCGTGTTCCACTGGGGTATCAGTGGCTGGGCCGTCTATGTGGTGGTTGCCCTTGGCTTGGCTATTTTCTGCTATAATCTCGGATTGCCGCTTACCCTCCGTTCCGCCTTCTACCCGATCCTTGGCGAACGCGTCTGGGGCTGGTGGGGTCATATCATCGACACTCTGGCAGTGTTTGCGACCCTGTTTGGCCTCACCACATCTCTGGGGCTCGGGGCGCAGCAGATTGCAGCCGGTCTGAACGATGTCTTCGGCATCGCCAATTCCAGCACTCTGGTGGTGATCCTTATCCTCGGCATTACCGCAGTTGCGCTCGGTTCCGTGCTTATGGGCATGGATGCAGGCGTCAAGCGTCTGTCCGAGATCAACATGATCATGGCAGCATTGCTGTTTGTCTTTGTCCTGCTCTCGGGGCCGACCCTGGCTCTGCTGGGACGCTTCGGCAGTGTGATGGTGGATTATGCGGCGAACATCATACCGCTATCGAATCCGTTCGGGCGGGATGACCTTGGCTATATGCATGGATGGACCACATTCTACTGGGCCTGGTGGATTGCCTGGTCACCGTTTGTCGGCATGTTCATTGCGCGTATTTCCAGAGGGCGGACCGTGCGTGAGTTCATCATCTGTGTTCTCATTGCTCCATCTTTGGTTTGTGCTCTCTGGATGGCCGTGTTCGGCGGTCTGGCTCTTGAACAGCTGAATGACGGCTATACGGGCGTCAAAGAAGTTGTTGCGGCTTATAAGCCGGAGCTGTCTCTGTTCCGCATGCTGGATCAGCTGCCGCTCTACAACATCGTTGCACCGATTTCTCTGGTTCTGATCGTGGTGTTCTTCGTCACATCGTCGGATTCAGGTTCTCTGGTGATTGATACGATCACCGCGGGCGGCAAGATGGACGCGCCGGTTGCTCAGCGTGTGTTCTGGTGCACGTTCGAGGGTCTGGTAGCAATTGCCCTGCTTCTGGGCGGAGGTCTGAATGCTCTGCAGGGGGCTGCGGTGTCCATGGGCATACCGTTTACCCTGGTGCTTCTGACCATGTGTTACTGCCTGTATCTGGCACTGAAGTCCGAGCATGAAAAAATCTGACCGGTAAGTGCCGAAATTCGAGATGTTAGATCTGGAGCATCTCCGCGACCTCCAGATCTGCAATGCCTCACCCGGATCATTTGGTCCGGGTGAGGTTTTTCATTTTGAACAGTGAGGAAGAGATTCGGTCAGTTTCCAGGGCGTCACTCCCTCTGAAACAGGGGTGCAAGGTGCGCTGGAGGCGCGATAACAGTGCGGATTTTCTCTGAAATACGGTCAAAGATAAGAGGTGCTCTGCCAGGCCAAAGGAAAATCCGCTTATCTTTCAAGGATGTGGTTTTGGGGTGCCGCTTAACTTGCTCTGACCCTGACTAAGCATATCCCCTTAGACTTTAGGCTTAATCTCAAAGTGGAGTGGAAACTTACCGCGAACTGCTGAATGCTGGTAAAGCCCTCTAGTGCATTTGCATCAACGTCACATTCGGTTTGTTTTCGGGAGGAACACCATATGACGAATTGGAAGGACGGCGTCAGCCGTCGTAGTTTTATCAAGACAAGCGCAATCGGTGCTGCCGGTCTGGCGATGCCGACGATTTTCACAAGCGCAGCCCGCGCCGCCTATACCAATGAGCCGAAAGGGAGTTCGGTTACACTTGGTTTCAACGTGCCGCAGTCCGGCCCGTATGCGGATGAGGGCGCCGATGAACTTCGTGCGTTCAAGCTCGCCGTCAAGCACCTGAATGGTGAAGGCGATGGCGGCATGATGAACACCATGAAGCCGCTGAGCCTGAAAGGGAACGGCGTTCTTGGCAAGAAGGTTGAATATGTAACAGGCGATACGCAGACCAAGTCTGATGCTGCCCGTGCTTCCGCCAAGTCCATGATCGAGAAAGACGGCGCAATCATGATTTCCGGTGGTTCTTCCTCCGGCGTGGCGATTGCTGTGCAGGGTCTCTGTCAGGAAGCCGGCGTGATTTTCATGGCAGGCCTGACCCACTCCAACGACACCACCGGCAAGGACAAGAAAGCCAACGGCTTCCGTCACTTCTTCAACGGTTACATGTCCGGTGCGGCTCTGGCTCCTGTGCTTGAGAAAATGTACGGCAAAGAGCGCCGTGCCTACCACCTGACCGCCGACTATACCTGGGGCTGGACACAGCAGCGCTCCATTGCTGCCGCGACCGAGTCAAAAGGTTGGGAGACGGTCAACAATGTGCTGACGCCGCTGACGGCAACGGACTTCTCATCCTATATTGCTCCGGTTCTGAACTCCGGTGCCGACGTCCTGGTTCTGAACCATTACGGCGGCAACATGATCAACTCGCTGACCAACGCTGTTCAGTTCGGTCTGCGTGACAAGCAGGTCAACGGCAAGAACTTCGAGATCGTTGTGCCGCTCTACTCGCGCCTGATGGCCCGTGGTGCCGGTAACAACGTTAAGGGTATCTTCGGTTCCACCAACTGGCACTGGTCCCTGCAGGATGAAGGCTCCAAGGCCTTTGTTAAGTCCTTCGGTCAGGAATATGGCTTCCCGCCAAGCCAGGCTGCCCACACCTGCTATGTGCAGACGCTGCTCTATGCTGATGCGGCTGAACGCGCCGGAACCTTCAATCCGTGCGGTATCGTCGAGGCGCTGGAAGGCCACAAGTTCGACGGCATGGGCAATGGTCCGACCGAGTATCGCGCAGAGGATCACCAGTGCTTCAAGGACGTTCTGGTCGTGAAGGGTAAAGAAAACCCGACATCAGAATTCGACGTTCTGGAAGTGGTGGAAGTGACCCCACGTGCGCAGGTTGAATACGCTCCGGACCACGAAATGTTCGCAGGCGGTAACCTCGGCAAGTGTAACGCGGGCGCCTGAGCCTAGCACGTACAAGACGTCAAGAGAGGGCTGCTGCTTCTGGCAGCAGCCCTTTTTTCAAGACAGTCTACTGGCAACACACAATAATTGAATTGGGACGGAACAGACGATGGACGCGATCCTTCTGCAGATTCTGAACGGTCTCGACAAGGGCAGTGCCTATGCACTGATCGCCCTTGGACTCACACTCATTTTCGGAACACTGGGCGTTGTCAACTTCGCTCACGGGGCGCTGTTTATGCTGGGTGCCTTTTGTGCGGTGGTTCTGCGCAAAATTCTGACGCTTGAGAGTGTGGTCCTGAGTGAGACAGAACTCACCCCATGGGGAACCCCGAAAGAGATCAGAACACCCTATGCCGAAAGCTGGTTCGGCGATTACGGCGCATGGCTTGTGGATTTTTCCGTCCCTGTCTCGATCATACTGGCCATCCCCGTGATGATGCTGATTGGCATTGCCATGGAGCGCGGCCTGATCAAGCATTTCTACAAGCGGGCACACGCGGACCAGATTCTGGTGACCTTCGGGCTGGCCATCGTCCTGCAGGAAATCATCAAGGCCATCTTTGGTGCCAACCCGATACCGCAGCCGTCTCCTGAAGCCATGGGCGGGTCTGTTGATATCGGACTGATGCTGGGTTTTGCGGAGAATGTGATCATTTATCCGGTCTGGCGCATGGTCTACTTCTTCTTTGCCGCCATCATTGTGGGTGCGGTCTTCGCCTTCCTGCAGTTCACCACATTCGGCATGGTGGTGCGGGCCGGTATGGCCGATCGTGAGACCGTCGGGCTGCTCGGCATCAATATCGACCGGCGCTTTACGCTGATGTTCGGTCTGGCCGCCGTGGTAGCAGGCCTTGCAGGTGTGATGTATACGCCAATCCTGCCACCCAACTATCACATGGGCATGGACTTCCTGGTCCTAAGCTTCGTGGTGGTCGTGGTTGGCGGTATGGGCTCTCTGCCGGGTGCCGTTCTGGCGGGTTTCCTGCTTGGAATTCTCGAGAGCTTTGCCTCAATGAACGAGATTAAATCCGTTCTGCCGGGCATCGACCAGATCATCATCTATCTGGTGGCTGTGGCTATTCTCCTGACCCGACCGCGCGGTCTGATGGGTCGCAAGGGCGTGATGGAGGACTGATCTGATGCTATCCACATTCCAACGCAGCGACAAACTGCTCTTTGTCATCTTTGTCATCATGGTTCTGGCTGGCCCGATTATCCTTGCACCATTCGGTGCCGGTTATCCGGATCTTCTTCAGCGCTTTGCCATCTTCGGTATCTTTGCCATCGGCTTCAACATTCTGTTTGGCCTCACAGGGTACCTGTCCTTTGGTCATGCGGCCTTTCTGGGGGTCGGTTCCTACGCCTCGGTCTGGATGTTCAAGCTGCTGAGCATGAACATCATTCCCGCCATCATTCTGGCGGTGATCGTCTCCGGCCTGTTTGCTCTTCTTATCGGCTATGTCAGCCTGCGTCGCTCGGGGATCTACTTCTCCATTCTGACACTGGCTTTTGCCCAGATGAGCTACAATCTGGCTTACTCGGTCCTGACGCCGATCACCAATGGCGAGACCGGCCTGCAATTGTCTCTGGATGACCCGCGCATTCTTGACGGGGGTGGGGCGGCAGATGCTCTGCCATTGACCAATCTGTTCGGCCTGACGATGAACTCCACCTCCAAAGTTGAACTGATGGGGCTGACGCTTCAGTTCAATGTGGGCTTCTATGTCTGTGCCCTGTTCCTGATCATTGCCTTCTACATCTCTATGCGGATTTTCCGTTCTCCATTTGGCTTGATGCTGCGGGCAGTGAAAACCAACCAGAACCGGCTGAACTATACGGGCGTCAATACGCGACCCTATACACTGGCGGCCTTCGTCATCTCCGGAATGTATGCCGGACTGGCTGGCGCGCTTCTGGCCTCGACTGATCCGCTGGCCGGTGCCGAGCGCATGCAGTGGACGGAATCCGGTGCTGTGGTGCTGATGACCATTCTTGGCGGTGCAGGAACTCTTGTCGGTCCGGTTCTCGGAGCAGGTTTCATCAAGTACTTTGAGAACATCTTCTCCAAGATCAACGACAATGTGCTGGCTGGATATTTCTCCTTCATGCCGGACTGGCTGTCCGATGTGATGGTGTTCCTTGTGCATCCGTTTGTTGGCAAGGGCTGGCATCTGACCCTGGGTCTTCTGTTCATGATGGTGGTGATCTTCCTGCCCGGTGGACTGGTTGAAGGGGCGAACCGCATCATGAGATGGGTTCTGATTGCCAAAAGCGGCACGGTCGTTCGCGGCCAGCGTGCCTCCAATCCCGCTGAATAGGAGATGCGGATATGAGCATTCTTGAAGTTCAGGGTGTGAACAAGCACTTCGGCGGGCTGCACGCACTCAACGATGTCAATCTGTCTGTTGAAGAGGGCAGTGTGCATGCGATCATCGGGCCAAATGGAGCCGGGAAGTCGACCCTGCTCAACTGCTTTGTCGGACGCCTGATTCCGGATACGGGCACGGTCCAGTTTCAGGGAGAATCCCTCCTGGGTATTGCACCACACGAGATCAACCAGCTTGGCGTGTCGCGGGTGTTCCAGACCCCGGAGATCTTCTCCGATCTGTCGGTACTGGAAAATGTCATGATCCCCAGCTTTGCCAAGCGGGACGGCTCGTTTGAGCTTAATCCGTTCGGTGCGGTGAGAAGCGAAGCCGAAATTCGCGACCATGCCGAGGAAATGCTGGTGGATGTGGGGCTTGAAAACCAGAAGGGCCAGATGGCTTCCGCCATGTCACGCGGTGACAAGCGGCGTCTTGAGCTGGCCATGTGTCTGGCCCAGGACCCGAAGCTTCTGCTGCTGGATGAGCCGACTGCCGGTATGGCGCGGGCGGACACCAACAACACGATTGATCTCCTGAAGAAGATCGGCGAAAGCCGGGGTATCACCAAGGTGATCATCGAGCACGACATGCATGTGGTGTTCTCGCTGGCCGACCGGATTTCGGTTCTGGCCCAGGGAACGGTGATCGTTGAAGACGAGCCGGGCAATATCAAGGGCAATCCGAAGGTCAAGGAAGCCTATCTCGGGGAGGCACACTGATGGCTGAACAAATCGCGGTCTCGAAGGCCAATCTCAGTGCCAACCATGCGGCATCGGCTCCGGCCTTTTTCTCCGCCTGGGATGTGCATGCCTATTACGGCGAGAGTTATATCGTCCAGGGCATCAGCCTGAACATCCATGAGGGTGAAATTCTGGCTCTGCTGGGCCGGAACGGGGCGGGCAAGACCTCGACCCTCCGGACCATTGCCCGGGTGGATACGCCCGCTTTGACCGGTGGCGAGATCTGGCTTGATCACAAGCCTCTGCATCAGATGGCTTCTCATCAGGCCGCTGCTGCCGGGGTGGCGCTGGTGCCGGAAGACCGGCGGATCATTCCTGGTCTGACGGTGGAGGAAAATCTTGAACTGGCCCAGATCGCCGAGCCGAAGGGCTGGTCTATCTCGCGCATCTATGAGCTGTTCCCGCGCCTGGGTGAACGTCGCAATCAGGAAGGGGTGACCCTGTCCGGTGGAGAGCAGCAGATGCTGGCAATCGGCCGGGCTCTGGCCCGCGACATTAAACTCCTGCTGCTGGATGAGCCTTATGAGGGGCTGGCCCCGATTATCGTTCAGGAAATCGAACGCACTCTGAAGGAGATCAAGGCACTTGGCATCACCACGGTGATTGTGGAGCAGAATGCTGTGGCAGCCCTGAAGCTCGCAGACCGTGCCGTGATCATGGATACCGGTGAAATCGTTTTCTCCGGGACTGCTCAGGAAGTGCTGGATAACGAAGCGCTGCGTGAAGAATATCTGGCGATTTAGATCTGGATCTAGAGCAAATGCTCTGACTGTTTCCTCCGTACTGTATCCGCTGGCGAGTGATCGCCAGCGGTTTTTTTTAGGGTCAAAACTCATTACTCACGTCCATTCTGCGATGGTCATTTTTTCGTCCGGCGCGGCGGAGATCCGCAGGAAACCTTCTGGTTTTCAAGGATCTCCAACAAAGCCGGGCGCTAAAATGACCCCGCCCTTTGGGTTCATCAGGGAAGCTCAACCTGACCACAAACAACAGCTTGAATAGGATTCACCTGTCCTGCGCTCTTGTTTGCGCCCATTCTGCCCTTCCCTGATGAACAGAATGGATGTGAGTAATGAGTCTTGACCCTGAGGGCTTTACCGTTTCCTGAAACTGATCTGACTGAGCCTTCCCGACTTGCCACTCGTTGCAAATGTTCCGCGGGTTGAGAGAGTCACCTTCGACTGTGCCACGGTCCATGAGATCTGGCCGGAGAAGTGTTCTCCGGTTTCCGGCAGCTTGGTGCGGAATGACAGAGTGACAGTCTGGCCTCGGCGTTTGCCATTCACCGTAATGCCACCGATACCATTAGGATTGGTCCAGTTGCCGGTATAGGCTGTCCCGCCTGAGACGGACTGGAGCTGGCCGTTGATCTTGAAACTCTTGCCGGCAGTTGCACATTTGCCGTTTACAAACAGCGCGCCCGTGCGACCCTGAATCCGATTGCTGATCCTGCAACGCACGGCTTCCTTTGCAGCATCCGGCTCTGCCCTGGCCCAGCCTTTGCCGGTCCAGCTTCCCGCAAGCTGCTCAAGAAACGCGTCGGCACTGGCCGAAACAGGAACAAGCATAAGGAGAAGGGCGAGCGGAGGAAGGAGATATCGTGTCATTGGGCCCATTTTCTTCTTAGTAGAGCGGGAAGCAGCACCAGGTCCGCCAATAGTGCTGCAACAAAGGTTGTTGCCATCATCGCACCAAACAAGCGAACCGTGCCGAACGGGCTGAACTGTGTTGCTATCAGCCCGATGCAGATCGTGAGTGTTGTCGCCGTCATGATACGGCCTGTCTGGTCAATGGATATACGCAAGGCCTCATCAAGCGGATGACCATTCCGGCGCTCAAGCAGATAGCGATTGGTAAAATGAATGGCATCATCAATGGCAATGCCAAAAGCGACGGTCAGCGCCAGAACGGCTGGCGGGTTCAGTTGACCCGCATTCATCAGATGAACCAGCACAGCGGCAATCAGCAGGGGAAGCACATTGGGCAGCAGCAGGCAGATGACAAGCACAAGGCGTCGGAATGCCACAGCCACCACAAGAGAGGCGATCAGGCAGGCGGCAATTAGCCCGTTTCCGAGCTGAGACACCACATCAAGCGCATCGTGGCGCAGGATGATGGGAAAGCCCACATTGCTCTCGGCTCCGGCCTGAAGGGCGGCTTTCTCAATGCGGTCGTGGCGCGCAAAGGTCTCGGGACTGTGCATGGGTTCGGGCACAAAGGTGATGACGCGGGCTCTGGTCCTGTCGGGTGACAGCAATTGCGCTTTCAGACCCTGAGGCATATCCGCAAGGGCATCATCATCGGGCAGGCGGTCCGGCGTGCCCAGCCAGTCAGCTACACTTGCAAGAGAGAGGACGGAATAGTCCGGCGCTTCCCGGCGGATAACCTCTGTTACATCCCGGAGTTTCTGCCAGCCATCATCGCCAGAAATGTCCACATCACTCCAGATGCGGAAGAAACCACCGAAATGCTCTTCAATAACCCGATTGGCGCGGCGCACATCACTGGTCTCTGGCAGATTCTTGTAAAGGGGAAACCAGGCGCGTGTTTCCAGGTAGCTTGCAGCACCCAGCGCCGAAAGCAGCAGAGAGACGACCATAATCATCCGTGCGGACTGGCGGGAGTGACGGTGAAGAAAGCGTGCCGCCTGGCTCCAGAGGCGAGCCCCCCGTGGGGTCGACAGGGGTGGGGCCAGAGGCGCGATCAGCGTGAACCCGACCAGAACCACCAGATAGGAGACGAGGACACCCACTGCGCCAAGCAGGGCCAGCTCGTCCAGCTGATCGAATTCGGAGACAGAAATGGCTGTAAAGCCAATTGCAGTGGTGAGCGAGGTCAGGGCATTGGCTGGCCCCACATCCAGCAGGGTCTGGCGAAGCCTGTCGTCCCGCGTGCGTGCCGGGTCCATATGCTGGAAATGCATGGTGAGGTGGAAGCCGTCCGCTGCACCAAGCAACAGAATGAGAATGGGCACCACAACATTGAGGATGGTGATTGGATAGCCGAACAGCACAAAGACGGTCATCGCCACCAGTGCGCCGCATATGGCAGGAATGAACACCACCAGAGCCGCGCGGATGCTCCCCAGGAGAAATACGGCAAGAGTGAAGGAAAGAACGGTTCCGGCACCGTTCACCACCACCACTTCGCTCTTGAGATTGTCTACCATGTCAATCGCTATGGCTGCTTCCCCGGTGAGCGTCAGCCTGAGGCCGGGCAGGGGGTGACCTGCCAGAATATCGCGGACTGTCTCGACGCTTGTTTGTTCTCCATGGGCCTGGCCCGGCGGGTCCAGAGGCGCGATAATCAACGCCTTCCGGTGGTCTTCGGTGACGGGAAACCGGAGCGTGGGAACTGCCTCCTTATAGGCGTCAAGCCGTGTGTCCAGGGTTGCGAGATCAAGCTCCAGCGGAAAAACGGGCTGCTCCGCATAGAGGGGATGTGTTTTCGGAAACCGGGCCGAGAATGGAGAGAACACAGTCTGAACGCGATCGGCAAATTCCAGATCAAGAGCCAGGTCCCGCATGGCTTCATAGTCCTGGGTGGTGAAGGGCCGGTCTGCCTCAATCAGCAGGGCGGCAACCTGCGGCTTGCCGTTCATCGCGGCAACGAAGCGAGTGTAGCTCTTGGAGCGCGGGCTGTCTGAGATAAACCCGCGCTGGATATCATTGTCGAACCGGATAGAGGGAAGGACCAGAATGGACGCGGCCAGAACAGCTATCATGATCAGGCTCGCAGGCAGCCTGTATGCAAGGGCTGCCAACCCCGGAGCGACAACATGGGAACGCGAAATCAAGACCTTCTCCCGCAAAACTGATAGGGGATCAGACCCCAGGGCTGGCGCCAAGTAAAGGTCGGGGAGGCACCGTGATGGCCAAAATCACGGGCTGTTGTAGGAAGTTTATGAGAATGTGCCTCTGGGCAGTCCGCGCAGAGAAAAACGCTTAAAGGACCGCCGCCGATTCAGGTTAATGGTCTCGCTGTGCTTTAAGCAGCCTGACCGTCCGGGTTCATCCGTCTGAATGCGCCGTTGAAATAGGTCACAGGAATGCTGTCAGAGGTAAAGGCTTCCTGCACATGACCAATGAAAATGGTGTGCGAGCCCTGAACAACGCTGGATGTGGTTTCACAGAGCAGAACAGCGGATGCATTGGTCAGGACAGGAAGGCCCATGGGGCTGTCGAGCCAGTGCCCGTTATCGAACCGGCGATGTTCCTTTTCCGCTTCCCGGCCTGCAAAGGCGTTGGCCAGCAGGGTCTGTTCCTCAGAAATGACATTGACAGAAAACCGACCGCTTTCAGCCACCATCTTGCTGATATGGCTTGTATTGTTGAGGCAGACCAGGACTGAGGGCGGATCGGCGGAAACCGAACAGATGGCGCTGACGGTCGCTCCGTGAGGCCCGTCTGCGGTCTGTGTACAGACGATGGAAACCGGTGTTGCCACACGGCGCATCACATCTATGAACTGGTCGCGATCCATTCTATCGTGTCTTCCCCAGAAACCTGTAAGTCCGAAGCTGCTGCTCTGTCTTTTACCAGAGCGCGGTCCGGTGCAGATCATTTGACGGTTGATTTTGATGGTTTTTCCGAGTGTTTCTGCTTTAAAACCGTCATTGATTGCAAGAGATAGACAGTTTTGCACATCAGATCAATGAACCGCTGGCCAGGAGGGGATGGAGATGCAGGCAATTACCTCAATCGCAGAGCTTGAGGCTCTCTATGGCACACCGGCAGAGGCGTCCCTGATAAAAGTCGCCCGCCAGATGACACCGTCATATCGGAAGTGGGTCATGCAGAGCCGCTTCTGTATCCTGACCACCGTGGGACCGGAGGGGACGGACGGTTCGCCGCGCGGAGATGATCGCCCCGTTGTGGAAGAGCTGGATGAGAAAACCCTGGCCATGCCTGACTGGCGTGGCAACAACCGCATCGACAGCCTGCGCAATATTGTCCGCGACGGGCGCGTCTCGCTGATGTTCATGGTGCCCGGTTCAAACAACACGGTTCGCCTGAACGGAAAGGCGAGCCTGACAGCTGACCCGGATATGCTGGCCCGCTTCGATCGGAATGGAAAACAACCGCGTACGGTCATTCTGATTGCCATTGAGGAGATCTATTCCCAATGCGCCCGGGCTCTTATCCGCTCAAAACTCTGGACAAATGGTGATGAAAGTGCCGATCTGCCCAGCGTCGGCGATATGCTGCGGGAAATGACATCCGGCGCCTTTGACGGCGAGCGTTATGATGCGGACTGGCCTGGCAAGGCGGCAAAAACAATGTGGTAGGCAATGGGCAGGCGGGATTACGCTCCCGCCTGATATCTGCGTCTGATCAGACCCATTCAGCCGCGATCTGGCGCTGATGGGCGACAATGGCATTTCGCATCAGAATGCCAACCGTAACGGGGCCAACGCCACCGGGAACCGGCGTAACCCAGCTCGCCACCTGCAGGACAGCATCCGTATCCACATCGCCCACAATCCTGATGGTGCCATCCGGATCGGTGATCTGGTTGATGCCGATATCAATCACTGCAGCACCCGGTTTCACCATATCGGCACCAAGGAAATGCGGCTTGCCCACGGCTACGATCACCACATCGGCCCGGCGGGAATGAGATGCAACCGAACGGGTCATGTGATGACAGACGGTTACGGTTGCACCCTCTGCCATCAGCAGGAAGGCCGCAGGCTTGCCAACGATCTCGGAGTGGCCGATCATCACCACTTCAAGGCCCTTGAGATTAAGCCCGGTTGCCTTGATCAGTTCAACTGAGGCTGCTGCTGTACACGGGGCAAGGGCAACATCGTTATAGACAATGTTACCGATGGAGGCCGGGTTCATCCCTTCCACGTCTTTCAGGGGATGAATGGCTGATTGCAGTGCACGGACGTTGATATGCTCCGGTGTGGGGCGCTGCAGAATGACACCGGTGACGGTGGGGTCGTCATTCAGCTCGACAATCCGTGCTTTTGCTTCATCCTGGGTAATATCGGCAGGCCAGAACAGTTCCTGAAACGGGATACCGGCCTTTTCCGCCGCACGTGCCTGGTTGCGGATGTAGATAGCCACTTCCGGCACATCGCCGATGGAAATGGAGACCAGCTTGCCGATAGGTTTTGCTGAGGCCGTCTCTTCAACAAAGGCGCGGACTTCATTCAGTATCTTGGTCTGCAGGGCACGACCGTCCAGTAGTCTCGTATCCACGGATGGAAACTCCAAAATTGCAGGATGGTGATGATTGCAGTCTGATTATCAGTTTTTGTGCAGTGCAACCACCGAATTTGCGTCCGGATTTACAGTTCTCTGCCGCTATTCACATTGATCGGGATCAAGTGAGAACAGCGAAAGCGGAGGTGTTGTATCTATGCGTGTGGCGCAGGTGAATTTCTCTTTTTGATAAAGATGTGTTAACCTTTGAGGCAGTTGGAGGTTGCTTAGGGGGAGCGCCATGACTGTCCGCTACATATGCTGCAGTCTTGTCGGGCTGATTGCGGTATCCGGTTTCTGGATGGCCGTACTGCCCGGCGACGGCGCTAACGCCAATCCCAGTTTTTCCTGTGATGGACGCCTGACGCGAACAGAAGCTGCGATCTGTGATCATCAGCGTCTGGGTGCTTTGGACCGCAGGATGGTCGGCATTTATCGCCTGCGTGAGGCGCGGACCGAGGGGCGGCGAAAGCGACAGCTCCAGACAGATCAGAAGATCTGGCGTCGCTGGAGGGATACATGTGGCCGGGCAGTCGGCTGTCTTCAGCGTCGCTATGAACAGCGTATCATTGATCTTGCGGGCATCCGCAATCCGGACCCGGGCAGTGCGCGCAGCGCAGAGGAACCGGTCTCCCGCCGCCTCGTCAAAGGCCGCCTGCAGATGGCCTATCCGGATGGGCGGATCGAATGGGAAAGTGCTGATGGCAGCACCAGCGGCAGTTCCAGTAGCGACGGACAGCAGACCGTTGTGCAGAAGGCCCAGGTGGTGGATGCCGGTTTCCCGCAATTGCCCGATGCCTATGCCGACTGGGGCGATGGTCTGGAAGATGAGTTGCTGGGTGTTATCGACACGCTGCTGCCGCCTCAGGATCACCAGCCCTATCGTGACCTGCATCAGAACCGGATCTATTCAGACAGGGTCCTCAATCATATTCGGGCCATCCGCTTTCTGGTGTCGCCATAACAGTGAGGGCTGATCACATGCGTGCTGTATATGGCGGCCATCTCTCCGTTCTGCTTCTTGCCCTGGCCTGTGTTCTGCTTTTGGGGGGAGCCACGGTCATACCCAACCCGGCGGATGGGGCGGACAAGGATACATCCCGTCTCAAGCAGCTTGAGACCATGTTCAAGGCAGAGCAGCAATCCGGCAAGGCATCCGGACGTCAGAACTCAGGTGCCGGGCAGGGGGTCTCTGAGAGTGAAAAGGGCCCGAACCCCGAGATCCTGTTCCCCAACCTGCCGCAGAATTTCAAGCCGGATGCGGAAACTCTGGCTGCCGTACAGGCCGCGGTGAAGGGCTATTATGACTACCGCGAGCGGGCCTATCGGCATCGCCAGGACGTCTTCTCCTGGCAGCATCTCTCTTCGCGTATTATCTTCTTTGTGGTGATCATCATCGTGCTGGCCGGGCTTTACTTTTCCTGGATGCAGTTCCACGTCGACAAGGACCGCGAAAGCCGCGAAACTACCACACTGGAAGCTTCCCAGACAGGCATAAAGGTCTCATCTCCGGTTCTCGGCGTCATCATCCTCGTGCTGTCTCTGGCCTTCTTCTATCTCTATCTGGTGCACGTCTATCCGATAGCCGATACGTTCTGAAGCTCCCCTCAAGTCTCTGTGATACGCGTCTGCGCCTCTTCAAAACCGGGCTGGGCATCTCCATTTTGGACCATAAGGTCAAAAATCTACGAGGCCAGTTCAGCATTATCCGGGAGGTTTTCATGCTCAGACACACATTATTTGCGACCGCCATCCTTACCGCTCTGCCAATGGCCACACTGGCTGGCGAAGCCGTCAGCGGTGCTGACATTCCGGGCCTTGTTGGCGGAAAGACCATCCAGGGCAAAATGTTCGACAGTGGAGCCTATGCTGAATTCTACGATGCAGACGGCACAATCAAGGCGGACGGCTATACAGGCAAATGGTCCGTAAAAGACAACCAGATGTGCTTCCAGTACGGTTCAGACCCGGCAAATTGCTTTACCATCAAGAAAACCGGCGACGACGTATCCTGGATTGCCGATGGCAAACCGGTCGGTGACGGCCAGATTGTAGACGGCAACCCGAATAGGTTCTAAGTCTTTATGAGGTTTGCGTATATCAGGTGCTCTGAGAGAGCCCGAGGCAGTAAACTTCCTCGCGGCTCTCTTTGATCAATGGGTGATCTGAGCCCAGCTCAGGCCAAACTTGTCGAGATATTTCCGCAGGCGGTCAGCGTCATTGCGTGTTGTTCGAGTAGCAAGAGACGCAGAGAATAGAGTTCTTCCTGCGGCGCTGAGAGACTTGCTGGCCTGGCAGACACGGATAACTTCTGCCAGTTGAACACGGTCGAAAGGATCGATGGATCTGACATCAGGCCCGATAAACTGTTGAATCAGCAGCATGTCCGGATCTGATGTTGCGGCTGCCCACTGACCCTCAAGGCGCTCCACTTCCTGATTGACCATATTGAGCGTAATACGTCCTCTTGGTGCCAGAGTACACAAGCGTTGGATTGATGCGCTCAAATCACGAAAGTTTCCAGGCCATACCGTCGCCGGGTCGAGAGCAAAGCGCAGATAGCGTTGTGAGGCATCGGCATTAAATCCTGTTTGGTTGCCCAGAGTCCTTTCTGCGCGTGCCAGCTCGAATTCAATATTAGGTTCAATATCTTCCCTGCGGTCCTTCAGGGCAGGCAATCTAAATGTCCAGAAATTCAGACGGGCAAACAGATCCGCTCTGAACCTGCCGTCCGCCACCAGCTTTGCAAGATCCCGATTGGCGCCTGCAATGACATGAAACTGGCTTCTGACTTCATGATCCGATCCGAGAGGGAAGAACGTCCCACTTTCAATCGCGTCAAGAATCATGGCCTGCTCGTCAAGGCCAAGCTGATCTATCTCGTCCAGGAACAGAAGGCCATTATCAGCTTCGCGCAACAGACCTTTCCGGTCAGATCCGCTTGCACCAAAGGCACCTTTCTTGTGACCGAACAAGGTTGAAAGCGCGCGCTCACCGCGCAGTGTTGAGCAATTGACATGAACAAACCGTCCTCTCACCCTGCGTTGCTGACGTTTCAGATCATAGATGCGCGCCGCGAGTTCAGTCTTGCCGGTTCCGGTTGCGCCCAAGAGAAGGAGAGGCGCATCGGAAGCAACAGATATCTGTTCGATCTGATCTATTATCGCATTGAAATCCGCATTTCGCGTCTTGATCCCTGCCTTCAGAAGAGCCGTGTGATCTGCACTGACAAGATCGAAACGCTGCTGTAGAGCATTGTATTTCGACAGATCCAGATCAACAATCGTGAATGACCCTTTCAAACCATCCCTGTTCGGAGGTGGTGATGTCTGCAACAGACGGGCTGGAATATGACGGGATTCCGTCAGCAGAAACCAGCAGATCTGCGCCACATGCGTGCCGGTTGTCAGGTGAACGTGATATTCTTCCCGATCTTCATCAAAGCCGTAGGTCCGGGCGAAGTCGAACAGGGCACCATAGACTTCTTCGAAGTCCCACGGGTTCTTCAGATCGAGGCGGCGCAGCATGACCTCGGTGTCGGGTGAGGCCTCCTGAATGTCCTCTTTGACCCGATGAGCCAGTCTTCTGAACTTGTTGTCATGGAGGAGCTCAAGGCGATCAACCGGGAACGTCTCATGCATTGTGAGGGCCATGGATGGCCGCCATCGAACTTTCTTGCCTGCGTCGAGCTGAGTGCCGAGGAAGCCAATAACTACATTCTGTCTCATATGATGATTATTGATAAATTACGATATAAATCAATCAAAAAAATGAAAAATAAATCCAAGGATATGGATTTTTATTATTTAAAAACAGTTATTTATGAGGATTTTCAATTTTCATGGATTGAGGTCTAACCATTCTGCATGATGAGGGTGTGAAGAGAGAGCAGGAAGAAGAACAGGCAAATCCGTGCCTGTTATGTGGAGCACCGGCATCGTCATCTTGGGACGATGCCGGTTTGTATCCGGAACCTGCGAAGTAGCAGAGATTGACGATGACAAAGATTGAACTGACAAGTGATATTCTGAAATCCTGGGGGCATGTCCCGGGCAAGGCTTTTGGCGCAGCTCTTAGAGATGGCCTCAAGGCTGCTGAGAATGGTGCTGATCTCAATCAGATTCAAGCTCTTCTGGAGCCATATAAGCCAGCTCCGGTAATCCCGATCCGGGAGGCTGGCGCTCTGAAATTTTACAGTAATATTGATGCGGAAAGCTACGACGAGAAGCAGAATGTGGAGGCTGTTCACGCTACGATGACAGCCGTGATGCAGACGCCGACTGTAGAGGCTGGGGCAATCATGCCGGATGCCTGCCCGGCTGGTCCGGTTGGCACCATCCCGGTTGGTGGTGTTATTGCCGCGCGTAATGCCATCCATCCGGGAATGCATAGCGCCGATATCTGCTGTTCTGTTATGATGACAGATCTCGGGGATGCGGAACCGTCGAAGGTTCTGGATGCAGCGAACAGGATCACGCATTTCGGACCCGGAGGGCGACCCAACGGCAAGCGTTTTACGATGTCGCTCAAGCTTCTGGACCAGTTTCGTGAGAACAGGTTCCTGAACAATCCGAAAGTGCTGCGTGCGGCGCAGGAGCATATGGGAACTCAGGGAGATGGAAACCATTTCCTGTTTGTCGGTCGATCCCGAGCCACCGGTAGTACCGTAATGGTCACTCATCACGGATCTCGTGGCCCCGGTGCGCATCTCTACAAGCTGGGCATGATCACGGCAGAAAAGTATCGGAAGAAACTTTCGCCAAAGACCTTGAAGCAGAATGCCTGGATTCCCGCAGATTCAGAAGACGGGCAGGCTTACTGGGAAGCTCTGCAGCTGATCCGAAAATGGACGAAAGCCAATCACAATGCCATTCATACGGCGACCCGTGAGGAAGCGGATGTCAAGGTCATGTATGGCTTCTGGAATGAGCATAACTTCGTCTTTGAGCGGGATGGTCTCTATTATCACGGTAAGGGGGCAACTCCGGCCTGGGATGACTTTGCATCGGATTCTTCCGGCCTGACACTTATCCCGCTGAACATGGCTGAGCCGGTTCTGGTTGTCCGCGGTAAGGATGCCGAGCACGCACTTGGGTTCAGCCCACACGGGGCGGGGCGTAACTTCTCGCGAAGTGAGCATAAGCGTCGCATGGGCAATATGACTCCGGAACAGATGCTGCAGGCGGAAACAAAGGGGTTGGATATCCGGTTCTTCGAAGGCAAGATTGATCCGTCGGAGCTGCCGTCGAGCTACAAGAATGCGGATGCGCTGGTCGCCCAGATCAAGAAGTACGATCTGGCCGAAATCGTCGACTACATCGATCCTTACGGATGTATCATGGCAGGCGATATTCGCCCGCCCTGGCTCGACCGGAAGGAGAAGCGCCGTCGATAAATGTCCGGGCAGGGGCTTTGTCCCTGCCCAAACTCTTCATCCATCTGTCATAATCCCCGCTTATGGCATGTATGGAAAACCATGATTTGACGTATAGGGGATGTTCGTGGCTTGTTGCTTGTGTCTTTTTGCGAACCGGACCGGATGAACCACATGACCCAGCAAGCGCCCAATTATATGTTTGATGCTGCCGAAAAGCCGTCTCTGGAGCTGTTTCGTGTGCCGCTTGTCAAGGCGACAGATGAAAGTGTCAGGGAGTATGGCTACCTGGTGGATGATCCCGATAACTTCGAGATTGAGATTGTCCGTTGGCCTGCGCAGGGCTGGCGTCCGGTGGATGACGGTACGGGAGATGAGGCCGGTTGGGTCGAGGGCACATTCCACGGCGAGTGGAAAGGCGATATCCTTTACGGCGTCAACGAAGCCGTCAACGGCAACTACGTTCTGGGCTGGTCCACTGATCCGCAGAAGGCGTCAGACAAGGAGCAGACCGTACCGCGCGATCAGGTGCTGCTCTGGCATATGAACTATCACCCTGACGGCGGGCAGATGTTCTACCCGCTCGACAACAAGCCTTTTGTGGTGCCGGTGGCGCTGCCGGGTGATGATCTGACGCCGGACAAGGTGATTGCCTTCTGGTGCGATGGCTCACGCGGCCTCTATATCCATCCCAATATCTGGCATGAAGGCATCTTCCCGGTCCACGACCGCCAGCGCTTCCAGGACAGGCAGGGCCGTGTCCATGCCCGTGTTAGCTGTGATATCGGCAGGGAATTCGGCGTCTATCTGTCTGTGCCACTGGCTGAAAGCTGCGATTGACGACCTGGGCATCAGGAGCCTGTGACAAGGAAGTCAAACAGGGTCCGGGCCGCTGGCGATAGCATCCCGTTATTCTTGTAACACAGATAGTATGATTTTCGGGGCGTCAGCTGAAGGTCTCCAATTCTGACCAGACGCCCGCTGGCCAGTTCCGGTTTCTGAAGTTCCAGATTGGCGAGAAGAATGCCATGCCCCGTCAGACTGCGGCCTACAGACTGGCCGTAGCTGGCGCACTGGATGTGCTTGAGCTCTTCTATCGAGGGAAGCTTCATCCGCTTCAGCCATATGGCCCAGTTAATCCAGTCCGGGGTCAGATTGGTGTATTCCAGCAGAGGCGGGCTTCGTTCAAGGTCCCAGTTCTGTGTAAAAGCACCTGCTTCTATGGCCTCTTGAGCAATCCCGGGCGGGGCTGCAGGAGCGAGATCGCCCGAAAGCACCTGATTGCCAACCCAGCCCGACGGGGTACCATTGCTGTAGACTATTGCCAGATCATTCTCCTCGTCTGTCAGCTTTGACATATCGTCAGAGGAGGAAATGTTCACATGGCAGGCATGTTCACTGAGTGAGAATTGCTTGATCCGGTCATAGAGCCAGAACATCGAAATAGAGCTGACCGCCGCAATGCGGATGACCGGTTCTTCCGGTGTTTTGACCTTGGCGACCGACCGTTCAAGAAACTCCAGTGCCAGCTCTACATCGGCTGCGAGAGTCTTGCCTGCTGAATTCAGGGTTATCCGGCGGCCATTGCGGTCAAACAGCTGAGTTCCAAGCCAGTCTTCAAGCCTCTGGACACGCTTGCTGGCAGCGGCCTGGGTGACGAATAAATCCTTGGCCGCCTTTGAGAAAGAGCCATGTTTTGCCACGTGCTGAAAGAAGATTAGAGAGTCCAGTGGCGGTAACGTCTTGCGAAAAGTACTCATTCCAAAAAGTTATAAGAATGATGGACAATTTTCCAACTGTTTTTGACAACTCTCTTCCGTCAGTCTCGATGAGGAAAGGCGTCCTGACATTGGCGTTTTACAACACCGTCAGATTGCCTCTGCCAACACCGTGCGAGATGGATCAGTCCCTATAAGAATGAGACGAGTATGACCGTTCAGAATGACCCCTTAAAGGCAGGCAGCAGCCGGGAATGGAACTGGCACCCGGATCTGCCGGTTGCCGTAACGCCTGCATTTTCCTGGCCGCCACGCCCCGTTGAAACGGTCAGATGGTTTGTGAACAACTGGCTGCCTGTGACAGAATATGTGTTGTATACCCTGATGGCTTTTGCCACCTGGGCCTGGCTGACACCTGACCTTTCCGAGATGTCCAGTCTGGGTTTTGGCTGGGTGCTTTCTCTCTGGCTCCGTAATCTGCTTTTGATGACGCTCTTTGCACAGGGGCTGCATGTCTGGCTGTACGGATGGAAGCAACAGGGGGATGACTACAAATATGATCGCCGGGGACTGGCGCGTAATCATCGGATTTTCCTGTTCAATGACCAGTATTGGGACAATGTCTTTTATGCACTTGTCTCAGGCGTGACGATCTGGACAGCTTTTGATGCTCTGATCTGGATGGCCTATGCCAATGGTTGGGCCCCGATGATCACATTTGACAGCAATCCGATCTGGTTTGTGGCGCTGTTCCTGCTGATGCCGCTTATCCAGTCCTTTCATTTCTACTGGCTGCATCGGGCGCTTCATATTCCATTTTTCTATAAGCACGTGCATTCCGTTCATCATCGGAGTGTGTCCATCGCGCCCTGGTCCGGGTTCTCCATGCATCCGGTAGAACATGTGGGATATATGGGCCTGCTATTGATGTTTCTCGTCGTGCCGGCCCATCCCGTTCACTTTGTGTTTATGGGCTACTGGCTGGCATTGGCCACAGCCACATCCCATGCCGGATTTGAAAATTTGGTGCTGGGTGAAAAGGCCAAGCTCAAGATCGGTTCGTTTCACCATCAGCTCCATCATCGCTATTTTGAATGTAATTATGGAAATCCGGAAATGTCGTGGGACAACTGGTTCGGCTCCTATCACGACGGCAGTCCGGAAGCGACCATTGAAACCCGCAAACGCAAGGACAGGATGTATTCAAAGTCCTGATACCAACGGAACGACTTCCTGGCGCATTTGACCGGGCTTTCTTCGTGTATTGGCAAGAAGCGTTCGTCGATGTGGTGCGGGGTACCATAAGACGGACGCGCCGCTGTCCAAACCGCGAAGAAAGCCCGGCCTTCGGTGACGACAAATCGCCCGCTGAACTGCGTTGTTTCTCTTGACCAATACCCCGCATTGCCCTTCGAGAAACGCCTTGTCAGCAGATGATTTGACATCATCAAATGGGTTAGGAATTCATTCCGTTGGTATGAGTTGGTTGGCAAGGCAAAGTCTTGGGGTGTTCTACACCGCAGCGCCCGTTTCCGGATTGCCGGGGCGGGTTTGCCAGCCCAGGTCCGGCAGAGAGACAATGCGGTTGCCTCTGAGGTCGTTGGCGCAGACGAGGAAGCCGTTTTCTTCCATATAGGTCAGAAGCCACCGGGCCCGACCGGTAGAGCGGGTGCCATAGGCTGTGGCGATATCCAGATTGGACGGGCAGGGCTCATTCTGCACAGCCGCACGTGCCAGAAGCAGAAAGACGCCGCGCATGTCATCAGGCAACTGGGATGCGATGAGCGTGGCCTGTGACCAGTCTTCTTCCTGCACTTCTTCGGTTGCAACACCAGCACGGGCCACCGACAGAAGCTCGCGGAAGGCAGGCAGTTCCGGCGGGCGCGTGATCTTTTTGATGCGGCAGCGAACCTGAAAATCCTGATAGAGCACGGAAACCGGCTGATAGGCGGCTTCCGGGTCTTCCAGCATATCAGCCAGAATACCGTCAAGCGCCTGGTCCCGCTCTTCAAGCGACATACCATCTTCGATGAACAGATCTTCCCGTGGGGCCGGTTCGGGCTTGCTGGCGGCCAGTTGCTGCATCACCTGATTGGGATCCACCTGCACCGGAGCCGGTTTGTGAATGGGCGGTGGCATCGTGGTGACATCGGCAGAAAACAGCAGGTCTTCCATGGCCTCGGCTGCAGGCTGCTCGGGCAGGGGCATCAGCTTGGGGCTGAAGCCGGTGCCGCTGGTTTTGACTGCGCCAATGGTCACCTGCAGCGGACGGCGGCTGAGAGCCGGGCCAAGGGCAACAAACTGACCGCGGTCCAGATTGCGGAAGATCTCCGCCTGCCGTCGTTCCATACCCAAAAGGTCAGAGGCGCGGGCCATATCGATATCAAGAAAGGTCCGACCCATGAGGAAGTTTGAGGCTTCAGCGGCTACGTTCTTGGCCAACTTGGCAAGGCGCTGGGTGGCGATAATCCCGGCCAGACCACGCTTGCGCCCGCGGCACATCAGATTGGTCATCGCACCAAGAGAAGCGCGGCGGGCTTCTTCGGTGAACTCGCCGGATGCGACCGGTGCAAACAATTGCGCCTCATCGACAATCACCAGCATGGGATACCAGACAGAGCGATCCACTTCGAACAGGCCGTTGAGAAAGGCGCCCGCCGCTTTCATCTGCTTGTCCACGTCCAGCCCTTCCAGATTGAACACCACAGAAACCCGGTGCTGACGCACGCGGGCGGCGATCATCTGCAGGTCACGCTCGGTCCCGTTTGCATCCACCACCACATGGCCGAATTCCTCAGCCAGGCTGACAAAATCACCCTCCGGGTCAATAACAGCCTGCTGAACCCAGGGGGCACTCTGTTCAAGAACCCGGCGCAACAGATGTGACTTGCCCGAGCCCGAATTGCCCTGCACCAGCAGGCGGGTGGCCAGCAGTTCTTCCAGATCCATATGAACCGGCATTCCAGAGCCTTGGCCCGAATTTTGGCCCAAGCTTTGGCCCGTTTTCTGGACGCCGAGGTCAATTTGAACGGTCATGCGCGGATGGTCACAGTCTCATAAATGGAAAGATGGATGGGATTCGATCTTGTGGAAAAGGCCCTCGTGCATAGCAGGTGTGAGCCAAGCCCCGCAAGCCATATGGAAAAGGCTGTGAATAGTGGGTATCGCTTATGAAGTTCGGGGTTTCCGCCGCTTTTCCGCCAGGTCCAGCGTATACCGGGCGAGGTCATCCATCAGCGCCTTGGCGGAAGGCGCGTCGCGGTCAGAGAGAGCTGCGATCAGGTTGTCATGCAGGTCAGCCATGCGGGTGCGATCGCGCATCCGGTAGGTGAGCATGTTCATCAGTGGCAGCATCGCCTCAATAGCCCCCGCCATCTGGAAAGCCAGAACCGGATTGCCGGTCGCTTCTGCAATGGCCCGGTGAAACCGCACGTCGGATGAGCAGAAATCCTCGTCTGTCAGATTCTTGTCCCGCTGGCGGGCTGCTTCCGAGCGCATCAGGGCAAGATGCTCCTCGCTACGGCGTTCAGCAGCCAGAGGGAGGCATGATGCTTCAAGAGTAAACCGGGCCTCAATCACAGCTTCAAACGGAATATCGTTCATGCCGATCAGAAGTGTGTTTGTGGTGACCAGCGCATCATGCGCTTCCGACCAGCTCAGCCGGTTGACGAATGCTCCACCCGTCGGGCCACGCTGGGTGCGGATGAGATTCTGGGCAGCCAGCCGCTTGAGGGCTTCCCGGACTGTAGGCCGTGAGACGCCAAAGCGCTCGGCCAGCTCTGTTTCGCTCGGCAGACGCTCATCAACAATCAGATGGCCTTTCAGAATAGCATCGCGAATGGCGTCAGCAATCTGGGTCGAAAGCGCGTCCCGTTTCAGATTGTTGTAGGATATGACCATCCAGTCCCGGCCTTCTTCATGCATCCTTGGTCTAAGTCTCTATTTGTCAGACAAATAAACATTTGACAAGTGCCATTAGGCTGCGATCTATTCCCGGCATCAAAATCGGGGCGGCTCTCGGAGCTCGCCAGAGCTTTAAAATGATTGTGGCGCGCGTTCCTGTTCGAAACATCGGATAATGTTTCGGGAGCACGCTGTTAAAAGGGATCAGCATCATGGCGTTCAATGCACTGGTTGTTGAAAAGAATGACGAAGGCAAGACATCCGCATCAGTCGAGCAGATCGATGAGGCGCGTCTGCCGGAGGGAGATGTAACGGTGGCGGTGGAGTATTCCACGGTCAACTACAAGGACGGCCTGTGCATTGGCCCGGGTGGCGGTCTGGTGCGCAACTACCCGCATGTGCCGGGTATCGACTTTGCCGGAACCGTGGAAAGCTCTGATGATGATCGCTACAAGCCAGGCGACAAGGTGGTGCTGACCGGCTGGCGTGTGGGCGAAGTCTGGTGGGGTGGTTATGCGCAGAAGGCGCGAGTCAAGGCCGATTGGCTGGTGCCGCTGCCAGATGGGATCTCCACCCGCAATGCCATGGCCGTGGGAACTGCTGGTTTCACTTCCATGCTCGCTGTCATGGCTCTGGAGAGCCGTGGCCTGAAGGCCTCTGACGGTCCGGTTCTGGTTACCGGTGCTGCCGGTGGTGTTGGTTCTGTTGCGACCGCTATCCTCGCCAATCTCGGTTATGAGGTTGCCGGTGTAACCGGTCGCCCGGAAACGGCCGACTATCTCAAATCCCTCGGTGCAACCCAGATTGTGGCCCGCGAAGAGATCAATGAAGCGGTTAAACGTCCACTTGAAGCCGAAGCATGGGCAGGCTGCGTGGACGCTGTGGGTGGCGAAATGCTGGCGCGCGTTCTTGGGCAGATGAAATATGGTGCCTCGGTTGCTGCAGTCGGCCTTGCCGGTGGCGCTACTTTCCCAGGTACGGTCATCCCGTTCCTGCTGCGCGGCGTCAATCTGCTCGGCATCGACAGTGTTATGCGTCCCTATGAGGACCGCGTGGAAGCCTGGAAACGGATTGCCTCTGATCTGCCGATGGACAAGCTCGAATCGATGATCGAACCGGCAACCCTGTCCGATTTGCCGGATCTGGGACGAGCAATCCTGAAAGGCCAGGTCAAAGGACGTGTTGTTGTCGACGTGAATGCCTGATTTCCGTCAAAATATCTGATGACAGAGAAAGGGCTGGCACATTGTGTCAGCCCTTTTGCGTAAGTAGTCGTCCGATGTGGTAAAATGTCATATATGGCAAGGGGTTATTAGACCTAAGTCGGTACCTCTCTGTTAAGCTGTTGCTAACCATGGGTGCACAAGGATACCGCCAGATTCCATGGCAGTTAGGTATCCCCCATGTTCAGAGCACATCGCGCATCACAATCTGTGTCCAACTTTCACGAAGGCTATGGTGATGCCGGCAATGAGGCATTCCATTCTGTTTTGGCACAGTGCCTTTCAGACATTCTGGCTGGTCAGAGGCCGGACTGCAGCGGCCTGCCGACAGACATCGCAGGACCGGTGCAGAACCTTGCACAAGCCGTAGCTGATCGTGATGAGATTGATCTGGTCACACTGGTGGAGTTTTCGACCCAGGCCAGTGAGTCCATGGCTGCCGTATCTCGGATCACCGGTGACATCAGGGAAATTGACAGCAATGCCCAGACCATGGCTGCAGCCATTGAAGAGCTGGATGCCTCCATTCACCAGATCTCGCAGACCGCACAGGATTCGTCGCATGTCATGCAGGAAGCCAGCCAGCTGGTCTCGCAAGGGGCCGAGCATGTGCGGAACACCACTGAAGCAACCCAGGCAACAGCTGATGCGATGAGTTCGGCAGTGGATGAAGCAGAGAGGGTGGTTGATGCGGTCAACCAGATTTCCACATTCATCGGTACGATTGACGGGATTGCCCGCCAGACCAATCTGCTGGCTCTAAATGCGACAATTGAAGCGGCCCGGTCTGGAGAGGCAGGCAAGGGCTTCGCTGTTGTGGCCTCAGAGGTCAAAAACCTCTCGAGCGAGACACAGAAGGCAACTGAGGATATCGGAACTCTGATCGAAGGGCTTGAAGCCGTCGTCGGGAAACTGGTTCAATCGGTCGATGCGGCACGGTCATCGGTGGAGACTGCGGGTACATCAACACAGAAGGCGGATCAGGACATTTCATCCGTCCGCGAGATCGTCAGCACGAATGCTACGAATATGGATATGATCGCCAATGTGCTGTCGGATCAGTCCGGTGCCACTCAGGAGCTCTCACGAGGTGTGACAAAGGTTGCGGAAGGAACCGCAGTTGCTGCAGGTCGGGCCAATCAGGTTATCGACGCGGTTCGCCAGTCAGAAGCGCTTATCGAGCGCAAGTTTGCCACTCTGGATGGCCGACCCATCAAGGATTATGTGCTGCATCGTGCCAAGTCAGACCACATCCTCTGGAAAAAGCGCTTGTCTGAAATGCTGGTTGGGCTGAACAATCTGACGGCTGATGAACTGGCCGACCATCATTCCTGTCGTATGGGGAAATGGTACGACAAGGTGGAGGATCCGACCATCAAGGCGCATCCGGCATTCCGGTCACTTGAAACACCACATGCTGCAGTCCACAAGTTCGGTAAACAGGCGGCTTTGGCTTTCGCCCAGGGCGACAGGGAAAAAGCTTATGAGCTTGTGGCCAAAATGGAAGAATCATCCGTTGATGTTGTGCGGCTGCTCGATACGCTGCTGAAGCGATAGATGTGTTCAGAGTGCGGATGCATCAGTCTCTGATGTGGTGATGAACTCATATCGGTTGCGGCCGTGGTTCTTGGCCTGATACATGGCTTTGTCGGGCAGGGTGAACACGCCCTGTTTCAGATGCCCTGAATTGGCAAAACAATGGATGCCGATACTGGCACCGATGGTCAGTTCCAGGCCCTGGAAGGCAATTGGCTTGTTGATGAGCGAGATGACCTGCTCTGCCAGCCTGCAGCATGAGGCGGTAGAGGGATCGGAGCGCACAAGGATCATGAATTCATCCCCGGCAATACGGGCGACAAAATCATCCTGAACCAGATTCTCTTTCAGGCGCGTTGCAATAGTCTGAAGAACCTGATCGCCCGCCACGTGGCCATGGGTGTCGTTGATAAGCTTGAAGCCATCCAGATCAATCTGCAGGGCGCTGACGGGCGTGTCTGCAGAACCGTTGCCATTGCCCATCTTGTCGATGAAGGTTTCCAGATAGCGGCGATTGGGAATGCCGGTCAGACTGTCATGATGGGCGTTGTGCTCAATCATCTGATAAGTGTCGAGCAGCTTGGCGTGAGCGGTGATCAGCTCTGAATTGATTGCCTCCATCTCGCCGCGCAGAGAGCGTTCGAGTTCTGCCTCGCGCTGAGCGCTCTGATACTCGATATTGGACCTGAGCTCCGCCAGTTTTCGCCCGGTTTCCTGCGAGAACATCTCATCCTGAACTGTGCAGTAGTGCTTCAGATGGGTGAGTGCCATCCGCGGGTCACCGATGCGCTCGTACATCTCCGAAAGACTGTGATGAAAATTGCGTTGCCAGAGCGGATAACCGACGCGTGCTGCCACATCCAGGCCACGGAGAAAGGCTGCCACAGCCTTGTTGAAATTCCCCTGATGGCGCTGGCATTCACCGGTGAGATGAAGAATCTGGCAGGTGGCCCGCTGATCATTGATCTCTTCTGCAAGCGTTTCCCCGCGCTCAAGATGAAGAAGAGCTTCATCATGGCGTTTGAGCCCGATCTGGGCAGACGCAAGAACTTCCAGCGCATAGGGCAGTATGACCGTGTTACGAACACGGGTTGCCTCCTGAAGCGCTTCTTCTGCAGATGACAGGGCATCCTCAAGCCTGTTTGCACGGCGATAGGACCGCGACTGATTGTGGAGAATACGGGCCCGCTCGGCTGAAAGCTTGTGTTCCTTGGCAAGGTCAAGGGCCCGCTGCAGATAGGACAGGCTTTCGTCAAAATCCTTCGAATGCTGGTAAAGGGTGCTGAGTGTCACGTTGAGATCGATTTCAGCATCAGGAAGCTGTGCGGATTTAAGATATTCAAAGCCGTCTGTGACCAGCTTATGTGCCTCAGCATGATCGCCGCGCCCATAGCTGACAACAGCCAGTGTGGAACAGGTGTGAGCGCATTGTGCTGCATCCGGGGTGTCTTTTATCAACCGGATTGCACGACGACCATAAAGAGCGGCCCCGGTGAAATCTCCTGTCCAGCGCGCATGCCAGGCCAGAATATGGCAAAGCCATCCCTCAAGGGCTGATGTGTCCGTGTCTCCCGGTGTCAGCCTGTCCAGCGCCACCTCAGACAGATGTCTGCTGAAACGCGGTGAGCGCCAGCGTAACAGCCAGGCTCTGCGATAGTGGGTAAGGGCATCAGGGAGCTGATCAGATGAAGTCATGGGACCGGATACTAGCACGGTGCATTTAAAGGAGTCTTGTCTGTCCGACACCTGTTTGGTCAACACCGTCTAATAGCGACATATCGGAACCAGAAACGGGTAGTGCGGTTAAAAGCTACATGCTAGACGTGTTTGTGAGGTTGGGGGATACTTGGTATCAGCTGGTCCGATGAGATGGCAACAAAAGGTTGCAGTCGGAGCCCGGTCTGGTGTCCTGGTCTTGCGGAGGACAGGTTTTTGACTGATCAGGCGAAGGGAGTGCTGATTACAGCACTCGGCGTTCTTGCTATTGTTCCTGATACACTTTTTATCCGTTTGATTGACGCGGATATTCTGACAATCGTGTTCTGGAGGGCTTTTCTGGCAGCGATCTCGGTCACGTTTGGTATCTGTCTGTTTTATCGGAAAGATACCATTGTCATTATCCGTGGTATGGGCCTGGCCGGTTTTACCTACGCATTCTTCATGGGTATGGGGACAATATCCTTTGTTTCTGCGGTTCAGATAACGTCGGTCGCCAATGCGGTCTTTATCGTCAGCATTTCGCCGGTCTTTGCAGCATTGATAAGCAGGATATTCCTTGGTGAACAGATCAGTATGCGTATGGTGTGGACCATTGCCGGTGCTCTTGTCGGAGTGTGCCTGATTGCGGTTGAATCAATCCGTGGGGGCAGCTCGCATATCGGTGGAGACCTTCTTGCGCTGCTCACGGCTTTTTCGATGGCAGCGGCCTTTGTTGTTGCGCGGGCGGCAAAGCATATCTCGATGATCCCGGCAGCGGCTATGGCCTATTGCATCACATCGCTGATGGTTGCGCCATTTGCCTCGGTGAGTGCCATGGATGGTGCGGACTGGCTATGGGCGGTGCTGATGGGATGCTTCTTTGTTCCGATCGGTGCCAGTCTTCTCGCGATTGGTCCGCGTTACATAACAGCCGCGGAAGTATCTCTGCTTCTGCTGCTTGAAGCGATTCTGGCGCCCTTGCTGATCTGGGCTGTTCTGGGAGAGCAGCCGGGTTTGCTGACTATCCTCGGAGGGGCGTTGATTATTTCGGTGCTGGCCATGTCCAATCTGCTGGCGCTGAGACGAACGCCTGCTGTGGTTGCCGAATAGGCTGGCGGATTTTCTGGGTACTTATGCTGAAAAGTCAGTCGTCATTCGACCAGATATCCGGTGTGCGGATGGCATCAAGAGCAAACAGATCCCGCAGCGGCGGAATATCAATCAGAGCGTGATTGGAAATAAGATATTCCTTGCCGGGCTTCTCGGATGTGGCAATCGGGCGAATGGCCAGACGCGGATCGTGCGGTTGTTCCCTTGACAGGACACAGGACACGCCAAATCCCTGTACGACAGCTTCCGCTGTTGCTTCCCTTGTGGCGACTTCGAAAGAGACTTTCGGTTCCAGATTGGCGCGGCTCAGGGCTTCGCTGAGGAGAGCTCTGGTGTAGGAGCCTTTTTCACGCAGAATCAGGGTCTCTTCAATCATCTGCTCAAGTCGGATCTCATCCTGACCAGCCAGCGGATGATCGGCTGGAACCATGGCGAGAAGGTCCTGTTCAAACAGCAGATGGCAGTGAAATTCCGCCATCGGTGTCTGCAGCCCTGTCACCACTGTGTCCACTTCAAACGCTGCAAGCTTTTTGAGCAGAGTTTCCGTGTTGGCCATCACCAGGCTGACACGGGCACCGGGGTAGATATCCTGATAATGTTTGAGGATTCTGAGGCCGGTCTGAGGAGCACTGCAGCCAAGCCGCAGGATCTGATTCCCCGCCAGAGCTACATTCTGGATCTCTGCCAGTCCCTCATAATGCAGGGCGATCAGTCTGCGGGCGAGGAGGGCGGCTCGCCGGCCACTTTCCGTCAACTCCATGGTCCGGCCCCGGCGGATCAGTAGCTTTGTGCCGAGGGCTGCTTCAAGTGAGTTAATCTGTTGAGAAACTGCGGGTTGGCGAATGTTAAAATCACGAGCAACGTCCGACATGCTGAGCTTCTGAGCGACCGCATCGAGTAGCTCCAGCCGCCGGATTGTTATCGCGTCTGAGAGCTGTTGAAAGTCCTTGTCAGCGTCTGTCATTTACCCGTCCAGTCATCGTTCCCCTAGTCCGACCTTGCCTTGATCGTGAGGCGGTTTCAATAGTCAGGTTATCTAATATAATTCTTGAGTTATAGTTTTGTGACAGACATAATCAACATCATAAAACTGTCATGTGAAACAGTTAGTCCTTCACTAGGGAGGCTGGACAGGAATACCTGCCAGCCATGCGTTCGCTTCAGAGAGGAAACCCAGACGATGAAACGTATCCTTCTTATCGGTGCGGCTTTTTGTGCATTCACAGGAAGCGCATTGGCTGCAGACTGCCCGCCGGTTACCGTTGCCAATGATCAGGGAATCAAGGGTGAATTCCCCCAGCAGTTCGAGCTGGCCGAATTCCAGAGCCTGGCGTCCTGCACCTTGTCATTCAAGGGCAATCCGGAGGCTGCTGCGCTCAATGCAAAGATTGTCGGTAATCCGCAGGATCTGCCTGCTGTTGAAGACCGTCTGCCGAAAGAGCCCCTCGTTGTTGCACCATATGAAGAAATCGGCGTGCATGGCGGTATCCTGAACGGTATCTCCAAAGCAACGGAATCCGGTACATCTGATCTTCTCTCCGTCCGTCACGTCAACCTGGTCCGCTATTCGGATAACCTTCAGGACATCGTGCCGAATGTTGCGAAGAGCTGGGAATGGAATGCTGATTTCACCCAGCTGACATTTAAACTGCGTGACGGCCACAAATGGTCTGATGGCAAGCCGTTTACAGCTGATGATGTTGCCTTCTGGTACAACAATATGCTGATGGACAAGAACGTCATTGAGAAGCCGAAAGACCGCTTCCTGATTGACGGCAAGCCATGGACGGTTGAAGCGCTGGATGCGACCACGGTTCGCTTTACGCTGGCTGCTCCGAAACCGGGTCTTCTGGCCCAGTTCGCCACCGACTTTGCCCAGCCGTTCCAGCCGAAGCATTTCCTCGGCCAGTTCCACCCGGGGATCAATGCCGATGCCGACAAGCTGGCGAAAGAAGCCGGTTTCGAAAACGGTTACGAGGTCATCAAGTTCTACTACGGCGGTTCTGACTGGAAAGACGTGCCGAGCCCGTACCTGAAAGACGCATCCAAGACGACAGTTCTTCCGGCTGCCGTTGTGCCGACGCTCGAAAGCCACATCGTCTATGTGGATACCGACGAGAACCGCAAGGTTGTCGCCAACCCGTATTTCCATATGGTCGATACCCAGGGCAATCAGCTGCCTTACATCAATGAAATCGATGAGGTTTTCATTGCTGATGAGCAGGTTCAGACCCTGAAAATGGTCAATGGTGAAGTTGGCTACAAGCAGCAGGCCGTCAACCTGGCTCAGGCTCCGGTTCTTCTCGAGAATGCAGAGAAGGGTGGTTACAAGGTTGCCATCGTGCCGACCGTTGGTGAAAACGTTATCGTTTCCTTCAACATGACATCTGCCAATGAGGCAAAGCGGGCCGTCTTCAACGACTTTAATTTCCGCAAAGCCATGTCGATCGCCATTGATCGGGCTGAAATCATCGATTCCGTCTATCTGGGCGAAGGCAGACCAGAACAGTATACCGCCTGGGATGCCAACACCGTTGACTTCGTCACCGAGGCTCATCTGAAGGTGGCTACCGAGTACAATGTCGATGAAGCCAACAAGCTTCTTGATGCTGCCGGTCTCAAGGATGCTGATGGTGACGGTTTCCGTGATCTGCCAAATGGTGAGCGTCTGGTACTGAACATCCAGTTCTCGACCCAGGGCACGCCAGCCGGTATTCCGGAAATCCTGGCCACCAACTGGTCTTCTGTCGGTATCCAGGCCACAGCCAAGGAAGTGACATCTGACGAGTATCGTGCAGCCCAGTCTGCTAACGAGCTGGACGTTCACATCTGGACCCGTGTTCGTCCGGGTGCCGTTCTGGCTTACAATCCGGGCCTGCTGATCCCGCCATTCGATAACTACTTCACCCACCGCAACGGCATGCTCTGGGCCCAGTGGATCGATACAAAGGGTGCGGAAGGTATTGAGCCACCAGCAGACGTCAAGGCTGGCATGGCAAACATTGCCAAGTTCCAGAGCGCTGCTGCCGGTTCTGCAGAGCAGGCGAAGATTGGTGGTGAGATCGTGCAGACCCTGGTGGATAACCTCCGCTTTATCGGTCTGGTCGGCTCCATCCCGGCTCCGGTTTACCACAATGATGAGATTGGCAACTTCAAGCCGATGACAGCGAAGACATACGACTACTACCAGATGTATCCGTATCGTCCGAACCAGTATTTCATCAAGAAATAAGCTGAAAAGCGTGTCTTAAGGCCGGACCCCGGAGAAGAATCCCGGGGCCCGGTCTTTCTGTAAACGGGGATGGAAGCATGGGACAGCTTGTGCAGTTCACAGCCATACGCTTTGTTATGGCATTGTTGACGCTCTTTATCGTGTCCTTCATTGTCTTTGGCCTGATGGAGCTTGTGCCGGGGAACTGTGCAGAACGCTACGTCGCCTATAAGGCAACACAAGGTGCCAGTATTTCTCAGGCCGATATTGTTGCTGAAGAAATCCGCATGGGGCTGGACCGTCCGTTTGTTGTCCGCTGGGTTGACTGGACAACATCCATCTTCATTCATGGAGACCTGGGAGAAAGCTGCCTGCGCCGCCTGCCGGTTACACAGATCCTCAAAGACAAGGTCTGGATCTCGCTGGGTATCTGTTTTGCAGCTCTTCTTATTACCTACATGATTGCGGTTCCGCTTGGCATGCTGTCTGCCAACATCCGGAATTCCGTGACCGATTCTTCCCTGCGTTTCCTGTCTTATCTCGGCCTGGCTCTGCCGAATTTCATGATTGCGCTCTGCATCATGCTGATTGCCACCATCTATTTTGGAGATACGCTGACCGGGCTGTTTTCGTCCGAATACAGGGATGCTCCCTGGTCGCTCGCTAAACTGGGAGATTTCCTCAGTCGTGCCTGGCTGCCTGCCTTTATTCTCGGCTGGTCATCAACAGCGCTTCAGTTGCAGACGGTTCGGGCGCTGATGTCTGACGAGGTTGGCAAGCTGTATGTGACAGCCGCCCGGGCACGCGGGATTTCCGGCCCGAAACTGTTCTGGCGTTATCCGGCCCGCCATGCGCTGGGGCCTGTTGTGAATTCCGTTGGCTTCGACCTCAACCGGATCTTCAATGACCTGCCGATTGTGGCAGCCATCCTTGTGATGTCGGAAGCCGGCTTTGTGCTTCTGGAAGCGCTTGCCATTTCCAATGACCAGGAACTGGCGGGAGCCATCATCTTCCTTCTGACCGCCGCTATCGTGACGCTGAACTTTGCGTCCGACGTTCTGCTGGCCATCATCGATCCGCGCGTTCGGCGCGGTGTGGTTTAGGGGAGGGTGTGATGAGCACGACCGATGCCAACCTTGATCTTGAGGATCAAAAGGCGAAAGAGGCCTATTTCACCGCCTCTCAGACACAGTTGATCTGGTCTCGTTTCAAGAAGAACCGCTCTGCGCTGATAGCCGGAACCATCCTGATGTTCTTTGTGCTGGTGGGTGTGTTTGCACCATTCGTGGCGCCATACCAGCCGACCAAGGAAGGGTTTAACCCCGATTACCGCGATGGTCCGCCTCAGGCCGTTTATTTCTGGGATGAGGATGGATTGTCCTGGCCCTATGTGGCGACGTTTGAGAAGAAGCGGGACAAGAATTTCCGTGTTGTCTACAAGCCGAATTATGAGAAGAAGCGCTATGTGCAGTTCTTCGTCAAGGGCTGGGAATACAGTGTCATCGACACCTATGTGGACCTGCCGGGCAAGGCGCTGGACGGGCGTTTGAAGCTGCTGACCTTTGACCGGCATCTGTTTGGTGTGGACAAAGGCTTCATCCATCTCTTCGGGACGGACAGGCAGAAGAAAGATCTGTTCAGCCGGACTGTTTTTGCGGTGCGTGTATCGCTGGCCATTGGCGCGCTCGGTGTGGTTTTGTCCTTTGTGCTGGCTCTGATTATTGGCGGCATTGCAGGGTATTTTGGTGGCTGGATCGACCGGATTGTGCAGATGATCACGGATTCTGTGCGTGTGGTTCCGACCATCCCGCTGTTCATGGCGGTTGCGGCCTTCCTGCCCGATGAATGGTCGGCGGAGATGCGGTTCTTCTTCATATCGCTTATTCTGGGCCTGTTGGGCTGGCCAACTCTGGCGCGGCGGATCAGAACCCACATTCTGGCAGAGCGAACCGCTGACTATGTGCTGGCGGCCCAGCTTTGCGGGGCATCACCCAGCCATATTATCCGAAGGCACCTTCTGCCGAGTTTCACCAGTTACATCATTGTCGATCTGGTGATTTCCTTCCCCTATGTGGTTCTTTCCGAGACCGCCTTGTCCTTTATCGGCCTTGGCCTCAAGGACCCGGTGAACTCGCTTGGGGTACTGCTTCAGAACGTCACCAATGTGGATGTGATGCTGAACTATCAATGGTATTTCATTCCGGTTCCGATCTTTGTGATGATTGTGCTGGCCTTTGTGTTTGTTGGTGATGGCTTGCGGGATGCAGCCGATCCTTATTCGGAGCGCAAATGATGAGTGACACATTGCTCTCTGTCGAAAACCTGACCCTCAGGTTTCGCACTGATGAGGGACTGATCACAGCCGTTGATCAGGTCAGTTTTGATCTGAAGCCCGGCGAGATCATGGGGCTTGTGGGGGAATCCGGCTCCGGCAAATCGGTGACCGCGAAATCGATCATGCAGCTCAATCCGGGCAATGCATCCTATGATCAGGAGAGCCGCATCAAACTGACCACGGACGGTCAGACGCTTGATGCTCTGGCACTGAAGTCATCAAAGGAAAAGATGGTCATTCGTGGCGGGGCCGTCTCGATGATTTTTCAGGAGCCGATGGCCAGTTTCGCGCCAGCTATCACAATCGGCGACCAGATGGTTGAACAGCTCATCCTGCACAAGGGTATTTCCAAAAAGGAAGCTGCGGCCATCTCGATTGAAATGCTGGAACGAGTGGGCATCTCTGAAGCGGCCAAGCGTTTCAAACAATACGCCTTTGAACTGTCAGGCGGCATGCGCCAGCGGGCGATGATCGCCATGGCGCTGTCCACAAAGCCGAAATTGCTGATTGCTGATGAGCCGACCACCGCTCTGGATGTGACCATTCAGGCCCAGGTTATTGACCTGATGAAGGACCTGGTCGCTGAATTCGGTATGGGTATCATCTTTATCACCCATGATCTTGGCGTTGTGGCGCAGACCTGCGATACGGTGTCGGTCATGTATCTGGGACGACTGGTGGAGACCGGACCGGTGCGGGATATTATCCGCAACCCTCAGCATCCCTATACGCAGGGGCTTCTGAATGCCTTGCCGAAGCTGGATGATCTGGACGCGCCGCTGACACCTGTGCCTGGCGATATTCCAAGTCCGCTTGAGCGTCCGTCCGGCTGTGTGTTCCACACACGATGTCCGAAGGTCATGGATGCCTGTAGAGCCGGTACCCCGCAGCTCAGCGCTCTCACGCCAGAGCGCAGTGTTGCCTGTTTTGTCAGTGGTGCAGGGGAGGCTGCGTAATGTCGGGTGAAACTGTGAATATTGTCAGTGTTCGCGATCTGGCCGTGCATTTTCCCCTGCGGGGAAACTGGTTTCAGCCGACACAGATGATCAAGGCGGTTGAAGGGATTGATCTGGATATCCCGCGCGGGTCGTTTTTCGGCCTGGTGGGAGAATCCGGCTCCGGCAAGACAACCCTTGGCCGTGCCATCCTGAAGGCAGCGCCTATCACACGCGGTGATGTGACGTTTAATGATGGAGAGCGTGACTTCCATGTTCCCGAGCTCGACAAAGATGACGTCAAGGCCTATCGCAAGCGGGCCCAGCTGATTTTCCAGGACCCTTATGCCGCTTTGTCACCGCGTATGACGGTGCGTGACATCATTGCCGAACCGCTGGAAGTGATGGGTCTGACCCAGTCCCGAGAGGAAACCGACGAGAAGGTGAGGGAGATTGCCCGGCGCTGTCGCCTCAATATCGAACATTTGCGGCGGTTCCCGCATGCCTTTTCAGGCGGTCAGCGTCAGCGTATTTCCATTGCAAGAGCTCTGGTGATGCAGGCCCAGTTTCTGGTGGCTGACGAAAGCGTGGCAGCGCTGGACGTCTCCATTCAGGCGGACATCCTGAACCTGTTAAAAGCTCTGCAGAAGGAGCTTGGGCTGACCTTCCTGTTCATCAGTCACGATCTCAGCGTTGTCGCTCATACCTGCGACCATGTGGCTGTGATGTATCTGGGGCGGTTGGTCGAGACAGCGCCAACCCGTGCCTTGTTCTCAACCCCGCGCCATCCCTATACAAAGGCGCTTTTGTCGGCGATCCCGTCACTGGATCCGGACGACCGGGATAAGGGGCAGAAGCTTGAAGGCGAAATCCCGAGCCCGGCCAATCCGCCATCCGGCTGCAAGTTCCACACACGCTGCCCGCTGGCGACAGATCGCTGCAAGGCGGAAGAGCCGCATTTGCGGGAAATGGGGCCGGAGCACTTCGCAGCCTGCCATTTTGCAGAATAGAGCGTGTTGCGCCAAAGTGGCGGCCGGTTTGGCGACAAACAACTCGCGTCATCAAAGACATAGAGCGTGTTGCGCCAAAGTGGGAACCGGTTCGGCGACAAACAATTCGCGTCATCAAAGACATAGAGCATGCGCATGAATCCTGTTCATCGCAAAATGCTCTCAACACCAAAAAGGCACCCGATCGGATGCCTTTTCGCGTCTTCTGAACTGCTTTCGCAGAATGATCAGAAGCCAAGGATTGGCTGGAGAACCTTGCCCACAATGCCGCGGAACTGCAGCGGCGCATCGGTTACGATGAAGCAGATGCAGTCCTCTTCAGTGTCGGCTATTGGCTGGTGATCCACCTCGCCATCGGCTTCCTGAACATCGCCAACCTTGTATCGGCCGGATTCGTCGGAAAACGAGCCCTTGAGAACAAGCGTCATCTCATGACCGTGATGGCTGTGCATCGGGGTGACAAAACCGGGTGAAAGCTTCAACAGCCGTGCCTTTTCCCCGTCTTCGCAGGCGATGGGCAACTGATATTGCTTCACGCCCGGAGCAACGGTCTTCCACTGAAGCGCGTCATAATCCTGCCCCAGAAGCAGTTGCAGGGGCGCAGGAATATGGGAGAGGTCAGCAGAGGGTGTCATGTCCCCGGTCTGTTCCTCAGGCTCGGCATCAGCCTTGTCCAGCAGCGCTTCGAGATGGTCGAAGCTGTTGTCTGACAAAGGGGTCTCAGAAGCTGTTTCCAGCAGATGCCCGCCGACTAATGTGGCTTTTGCAACGCGATCCTCGCATCGTTCGCAAAGCTGCACGTGACTTGCCACGAACAGGCGGGCCGCATCAGACAACGCCCCGGCGGCATAGCTTACAAGCATCTCGTCGCTGATATGGTGATTGATCATCATTCAAACTCTGACAATTTAGACCTCAGCCGTCCAAAGGCGAGGCGTAAACGGGATTTCACGGTCCCAAGCGGCAGTTGCAGTCTTTGAGCAATATCCGCATGGGTCGCTTCTTCGAAAAACGACAGGCTGATCACTTCGGCCTGATTGGGAGGCAGTTCAGCAATCGCATCACGAACAATATTCATCAGTTCGGACTGATAAGTCGCGCGATCCTGGTCGCCGTCTTCAACCAGTGCTGCCTCGAAGAAGCTCTCGTCCTTCAGAACAAGGCGGTTCTGGTTGCGTGTCTTGTCGATACGGATATTGCGGGCCACGGTGAATATCCACGTGGAGGCTGCCGCTTTTGCCGCATCATAGAGATGAGCTTTTCTCCATATCTGAAGAAAAGTCTCCTGCACCAATTCTTCTGCAAGAACCTCGTCGGTTCCGGACCGCATATAGAAGGACTTCAGGCGCGGGCCAAAATGATCAAACAAGGTGCGGAATGCCGAGCGGGATTTTTCATGCCCCACCGACAACAGAAGAGTACTCAAGTGATCCGTTGTCAAAGCGGACGCCGTCCTCATACTGGGTGTTTGTGGCTGCGATTGTCCGAGCACGTTTCCATTCCACATTAGTGTGTCATGGCAAGGTTTACGACAGAATAATAACTGCGGATCAGTTTGCCGCAGATTTTCCCTCTCCATAACAAAAACTTTACAGTGATCCGCTTCGGCCTCGTCACCATAGAAGTCCACAACAGCATCTAACTGGATGGGATTTCATGCGTATTGCCATTATCGGATCAGGTGTTTCCGGCCTTTCGGCAGCCTGGCTTCTGTCTCAGAGGCACACGGTCAGTGTGTTTGAAAAAGACGACCGTCTCGGTGGCCACGCTAATACGCAGTCCATCCGGCTGGGAGACGACACGGTCGATGTGGATACCGGTTTCATTGTCTACAATGAGAAAACCTACCCCAATCTGACGGCCCTATATGAGCATGTGAACATTCCAACGAATGCCACTGACATGTCTTTCTCGGTTTCGATGGGGGACGGGCAGTTTGAATATGCAGGCTCCGATCTTGCGGGCCTCTTCGCCCAGCCTGGCAATCTGGTCAATATGCACTTCTGGGGCATGCTCAAGGATATCCGCCGGTTCTACGCGCGCTCCGTGGAATTTGCCGAAGACCCGGCGTCAGAAGGTGTCAGCCTTGGCCATTATCTGATGCAGGAAGGTTATTCCCAGTTCTTCATCCAGCGGCATTTGCTGCCCATGGGGGCGGCCATATGGTCCATGCCGGCAGAGAAGATGCTGGCTTTCCCATTCCGGTCCTTTGTCCGGTTCTGCAAGAACCATGGTCTCCTGCAGATCAGTGACCGACCACAATGGCGCACAGTGACAGGCGGTTCGAAAAACTATGTAAGCCGTCTGGCCCGGGACTTCACCGGCCCGACCTTCCTCAACTGCGCCATCGCGGCCGTGGAGCGTAAACCCGGACATGTGGAGGTCATTGACCGGGAAGGGGAGCGCATGGCTTTTGATCATGTGGTCTTTGCCTGTCATTCTGATCAGGCCCTTCGCATCCTGAGGGCAGGAGAATCCGGCGTAACAGAAGACGAGCAGGCCATCCTTGGATCCTTGCGCTACCAGAAAAACCTGGCTTTGCTTCATACCGATGAAGCTCTGATGCCGAAGAGAAAGCGGGCCTGGACGAGCTGGAATTATCTGACCGGTGATGCCTCTGACGATGGAACATCCCTGAGTGTCACCTATTGGATGAACAGGCTGCAGACCCTGTCAACGGACAAGGACCTCTTTGTAACGCTAAACCCGCTCAAGCAGCCGAGAGAGGGCTCCGTTCTCCGCAGCTATGTCTATGAGCATCCGATCTTTGATGGCGATGCACTTGCAGCCCAGCATCGTCTCTGGAGCCTGCAGGGCCGTCGTCGGGCCTGGTTCTGCGGGGCCTATTTCGGACATGGGTTCCATGAGGACGGCCTTCAGGCTGGCCTTGCGGTGGCGGAACAGCTGGGCGGTGTCCGCAGGCCCTGGTCGGTGGCCGATGAATCCGGGCGTATCCCGCTTGCCACAACATCCAGTTCCGGTGCGCGTGAGGCGGCTGAGTAATGAAGGGCCCCGACCATACGGATCAGCAGGTAAATGGCGTACAAGATGGTGCCCAAGGTGATGCCCAAGATGGTGTCCAAAATGATGCACTGGCCGTTGGTCACTGCCTGTATGAAGGGCAGGTCGTGCATCAGCGCCATGACCGGATATCACACCGGCTGACCTATTCGGTTTTCTCGGTATTGCTGGACATCGACGGGCTGGACAAGGCCCATGCCATAAGCCCGCTGTTTTCCGTCAACAGGCGCAATCTGTTCAGCTTCATGGAAGCCGACCATATGGATCAGGGGCATGCAGATCTGCGCGCCTATGTGGATGCGCTATTGTCTGAAGTGCAGGGGCTGGACAGGCCGCACCGGATCATGGTTCTGGCTTATCCGCGTTTTCTCGGCCATACCTTTAACCCGCTCACGGTCTTCTTTTGCCATGATGATGCGGACAGGCTGACTGCGGTTCTCTATCAGGTCAGCAACACATTCGGTCAGCGCCATCACTATCTCCACCGGGTTGATGGGGCGGATGAAGTTCTGAATCACTCCTGTGACAAGAATTTCTATGTATCTCCATTCATTGAGATGGATTGCACCTATCATTTCACCCTGCGTCCGCCGAACGCGGAGCGGGTCTCTATTCTTATTCGTCAATTCAATCAGGGCGGAAAGGTTCTGACGGCAGCTTTCAAAGGCCGTCATGTGCCATTGCGCACGGGGAAACTGATCGGTTTGGCGTTTCGATATGTCCAGAGCGGCTACAAGATTTTGGCGGCCATTCACTGGGAGGCGCTGAAACTCTGGTTGAAGGGAGCCAGGCTTGTGCATCGGCCTGATCCGCCTTCAACACCGCTGACGGACATGAAAAACAGCCGCGTAACCTTTGGCAGGGATCATCCATGACGACCGACAACAATCAGATGGCAGAAACCAATCTGGCCACTCCGCTTTCTCCATCCGTTCAAATGCCTGCGTTTGCCCCTTCAGTTTTTTCACCCTGGCAATCGATTGCGTTCAAGGCACTGGATGGCTGGTCAGAAGGCCATCTGACCCTGATTATGCCGGACAGGCGGGTTTGTTCATTCGGAACCCAGGCACCCGGCCTGCCCGATGTCACCGTAACCATTCATGCCCCCAGGGTGTTCCGCAGGCTGGTGCTTGGCGGTGTTCTGGCCTTTGCTGAATCCTATATGGATGGCGACTGGTCCTGCTCGGATCTGACGGACCTGTTCCGCCTGTTCCTGGCCAATGGAGCGCAGAGCCGGAAGGTCTATAATTTGGGACGCCTCGCACAGTGGAGCGATCGTCTGCGGCATTTCATGAACCGCAACACAAAGCGGGGCAGCCGCCGCAACATTGCCTACCACTATGATCTGGGCAACGATTTCTACAAAGCCTGGCTTGATGCCTCGATGACCTATTCATCGGCCTATCAGACCCGGGCAGAGGAGCCGCTTGAAGAGGCGCAGGCCCGAAAATACGAGCGTGTTCTGGATCTGGCCGGTTGTAAGGAAGGGCATTCCGTACTTGAGATCGGCTGTGGCTGGGGTGGTCTGGCGGAGCATGCCGCAAGACGTGGTGCCAGGACACATGGCGTTACCCTGTCACGAGAGCAGCTGGCCTATGCACGGGCGCGCAGCGTAGAGCACGGCTTTGCCGACAAGGCAAAGTTCGAGCTGTGTGATTATCGCGATACGAGCGGTCAGGTGGATAATATCATTTCCATTGAAATGATAGAAGCGGTCGGGCATGAGAATTGGAACCGCTATTTCTCCGTTATCCGGGATCGGTTGAAACCGGGAGGTTCTGCCGTTATTCAGGCAATTGTCATCGCCGATGACCGCTATGAAGACTACAAGAACGGCGTCGATTTCATCCAGCGCTATATCTTTCCGGGCGGCATGCTTCCCAGCCCGTCAGCGCTGCGAAATACAATAGAGGAAGCGGGGCTGTCGCTGGTTGAGGAAGAATATTTCGGCGAAGATTATGCCCACACGCTTGCGGTCTGGAACAAGGATTTCCAGAAAGCCTGGCCCTCCATCGCCCCGCTGGGCTATGACGAGCGCTTCCGTCGCATGTGGGAATACTATCTCACCTATTGTGAGGCCGGTTTCCTTGCAAAGTCCATCGATGTGGGCTTCTTCAAGATCGTCAAGCCCGCCTGAGGCGGGCGCGGGGTTTCTCTCACCCCACAGCGGCCTTTCTGGCAATGAAGCGGATCATCGGGCCGACGAGTGGCAGCTTGCTGTAGAAATGGCGGCTGGCGTCCCAGTAATCGTAGTGAGCAGAAACGAGGCTATCCTCTGAGAACTGAAGCTCTGTCATGCCGCGTACGGTCCAGTGGCCCAGCCAGCGCTGATGGCAGTCAAAATCCCAGCGCATGAAGCAGAGGTCCCCGGACCATGCCAGGTCAAGAATGGTGAAGGACGGCGCGTCCACATCCTCGAACATCCGATGGATGACCGTGACAAGCTTGTCCTTGCCGCGAATATCATTGAATGGATCGATGAAATGAATGTCATCCGTCACAAGCGGTAGAATATCTCCTGCGGTCTCCGGTGTCACACTGCCGAAATAGGCCGCATAGGCTTCAGCTGTCCGTTGGCGGACGGTTTCCGGTGACGAAGACATCAGAGCATACTCCTCATAACGCGGAAATAGAGCCTGTACGGCAGAAGTCGCAAGGCTTTCAGGCGACGGACAAGTGGTGCCGGGAAGGCGATTTCGAACTGCTTCCTGCGCAAGCCTTCCCACATGTGATCTGCCGCTTCTGCGGCCGAAATCAGAAACGGCATCTCGAAGGTGTTCTTGTCCGTCATCGGTGTTTTGACAAAACCCGGATTGATAATGGTGAGGTCCAGTCCCAGCCGCTCGAACTCCGGATAAAGCGTTTCTGTCAGGTTGATCAGCGCGGCCTTGGTTGGTCCGTAATGAACGGCGTTCGGCAGGCCTCTGTAACCGGTCAGGGATGACACAAGCGCCAGATGTCCTGTGCCGCGATCCCTGAATATCGGCATCACGGCCTGAATCACCCGGATAGCACCGATATAGTTGATGTTCATATGATCTGATGCTGCATCAGCATCCAGGATTGTCAGGCCGCCCGGTTCGTAGGTTCCTGCGCAAAAGACAACCAGATCAGGTACAAGGTTTTGATCTTTCAGGGCCTGTATTGCAATGTCAACAGACTGGCCGGACGACACGTCCATTGGTACAACCTGCAGGCCGGGCAAGTCATTCGCCATCGACCAGAGTGCATCCGCACGGCGTGCGCTGACGATCACCGACAGACCGTTCCGGTGGCAGTGTCGCGCAAAGGCTTCGCCAATACCGGAACTGGCACCGATAACCCAGACCGTGGACCATGGCATTGTCGTTTTGCTCATAAAGTTCCTGCTTGCATTCGTTCTCACCATCATACGACACTGATGTCGCGGCAGATTAGCAAAAACGCTGTTTTCATATGGATTTGAGACAGGAGAAACCGGTTTGGATCAGGATGCCTATATAGATCCGGAGCGCGCAGCGTGGGAAGCGTTCAAGGCGCTGCCACGTGATCATGATATTCATATGCTGAATCTGGTCCGGTTCAGAGACAAGGCGTGTTATCCCGATGATCATCCCAATGCTGACAAGGATATGTCCGGCGCAGAGGCTTATCAGCTCTATGGCGCCACAAGCGCTTCGGTTCTGAAGGACATTGGCGGCTCGGTTATCTGGAGCGGGGCCATGCAGACCATGGTGATTGGCCCGGAAACCGAACAGTGGGATGCTGTTTTTATCGCACATTACCCCAATGCTTCAGCCTTCATGGCCATGGTGAAACATCCTGTTTACAGCGAGGCCGTTGTCCACCGTCAGGCAGCAGTGCTGACATCACGGCTGATCCGGTGTCTGCCGAAAGGTGGCGGAGAAACCTTTGGCTGATGCCACTTCGGCATATCTGGGTTGATATGCCGAAGAGTAGTTGGTTAGCGAGGATTTTAGTCCGTTGGCAGCATGACCTTGTCGATCACATGGATCACACCATTGTCGGCGACAATATCCGCTGAAATCACATTGGCTCCGTCAACGGTTACACCATTGGATGATTTATCCACTGACAGAAGACGATCTCCATCCGCCTTGATGGTTTTCACATGGATGGTGCCGCCCGGCAGCTGGTTTGACATCAGTTTGCGAGGGAGGACGTGATAACTGAGGACAGCAGCCAGCTGAGCCTTGTTTTCTGGCTTCAGAAGGTTTTCGACAGTACCTTCAGGCAAAGCGGCAAAGGCATCGTCGGTCGGCGCAAACACGGTCAGGTTTTCTCCATCTGCCAGAGCACCTGCCAGACCAGCAGCCTTGGCAGCAGCAAGGAGTGTTTCAAACTGGCCAGCCCCAGCGGCTGTTTCAACAATATTTTTTGCCTGTGCTGCCGTTGCTGTAAGCAATGCTGCGGACAAAGTGGTAGCGATCGCAAAAATGCGCATAACAATCTCCCGGTTTTGCTTGGAATTCGTATTACGTATGAAGAATACGGGGAAATAAAACTTATGGATCAGATTTTTATTGCCAATTAATAAAATATTTATTTTGTCTATTCTTAAGGGGCTTGTTGGTTTTTTGGGCATCCAAGTTCATTGCAGATGCGTATAGACATGGTTAAGCCTAAGGGCTTGAACCCTAATGTACGTTCAAGCCAAGATAAGAGACGCCATCTGTGACACGTTCAGAAACTCAAGGAATACGCTGCCTGCACTGGTTCCGTCAGGATCTGCGTCTGTCTGATAATCCCGCTCTGTTGGAAGCGGCGGCGCGTGGTTCTGTCCTGCCAGTCTATATTCTCGATGATGAGAATGCCGGGGATGCCCGTATCGGTGGAGCAGGGCGCTGGTGGCTGGACAAGTCCCTGTCGGCCTTGAATGAAGCGCTGGGTGGCGGCTTGCGCTGTTATCGCGGGCGAGCCGAAGAGATTCTGCCGGATATCATCGACCGCTACGGGATTGAACACGTGGGCTGGAACCGGTGCTATGAACCCTGGCGAATTGCCAGGGACAAGGGCATCAAGGCAGGCTTGAAGGCGCGGGGGATCTCCGTTCACAGCCACAATGGATCGCTGTTATGGGAGCCACATGAGGTGCTCAAGGCAGATGGCACGCTTTACCGTGTTTTCACGCCCTTCTATCGTAAGGGCTGCCTGTCAGCCCGCCCGCCAAGAAAGCCTTTGCCTGCGCCCGGCCACATAGAAACGATTACCCCTGATGCGGATGATGCTGGTTTTAGCCCGGATGGTCTGACGTTGCGCGCCGACCATCCATGGGCCGAGCAGCTTGATCCGCATTGGCAGCCGGGCGAGGTGGGAGCCCGGCAGAGGCTTGAGGCTTTCCTGTCATCAGGGTTGTCCGGCTATAAGGATGGTCGGAACCGCCCGGCTGAAGCACATGTCTCTCGCCTGTCCCCCCATCTCCATTGGGGAGAGGTCTCGCCCAATCAGGTCTGGTCTGCCGCGTCTCATGGATATGAGGGGAGCGATCAGGATCATTTCCTCAGTGAGCTGGGCTGGCGGGAGTTTTCATATGCCTTGCTTTATCACGAGCCGAGCCTGGTCGAAAAACCGTTGCAACACGCTTTCGAGAATTTCCCGTGGCAGGAGGACAGCGGGCTTCTGAAAGCCTGGCAGCGAGGGCAGACAGGCATTCCGATTGTGGATGCGGGCATGCGGGAATTGTGGCAGACCGGCTATATGCATAACCGTGTTCGCATGATTGTCGGCTCATTCTTGGTGAAAAATCTGCGCCTGCACTGGCATCACGGCAGAGACTGGTTCTGGGATACGCTGGTGGATTCGGATCTCGCGTCAAACAGTGCCAGCTGGCAGTGGATAGCCGGGTGCGGCGCTGACGCCGCACCCTACTTCCGTGTCTTTAATCCAGTTTTGCAAGGGGAAAAATTCGACACGGATGGTCTCTATACCCGGCGGTTTGTGCCGGAACTTGAAGCTTTGCCGAACAAATATCTGTTCAAGCCGTGGGAAGCCCCTTCTGATGTGCTGAACAAGGCCGGTTTGCGCCTGGGTGTGACATATCCCTATCCGGTTGTGGACCTGAAACAGTCTCGAAACCAGGCGCTGCAGGCTTTCCAGCAGATGAAAGAGGCTCCTTCTTAACTGTTGCCGGACAGGCAGTCCCGAATGGACTTGGCCATATTGCGAATAAGCGTTCCATAGAGCGCCGGGCCTTCGGTAATTGTCGCACCGAGCGGGTCAAGCGTGCCGGAGCGGGCAGGGGTGCCCTCCACAACAGTCGTCACCAGCTTCGGCTCGAACTGCGGCTCGGCAAAGACACAGGTCGCACCCAGTTCTTCAATCGTATGACGAACTTCTGAAAGCTGCTCTGCGCCCGGGCTGCGGTCTGGGTGGAGGGTAATGGCCCCAGCAGACTTGAGGTCAAACCGATCCTCAAAATACTGGTAAGCATCATGGAACACCACAAAACGCTTCTCGTGCACAGGCTCGAGCTTGCTTGCAACCTCTTTGGTCAGTTCGTCAAGCATGTCAACGGCTTTGGCTGCATTGGCTTTATAGACTTCCGCCTTTGACGGGTTCTGCTCGCTCAGGGCTTTGGCAATGGCATCGACCATATGCTTGGCATTGACCGGATCCAGCCAGATGTGAGGATCAAGCGAACCCTCCGCATGATTGTGGCCGTCATGGTCACCGTGTTCTTTGTCGTCATCATGCCCGTGCTCATCCTTTTCGGCATGCTTGTCATGGTCATCATGATCTTTGTGGTCATCATGCCCATGATCGTCATGCCCGTGATCATCCTTCTTCGCATGCTTCTCATGATCATGATGATCATCATGGTCTTTATGCTCTTCCCCTTTGGCGTGGTCATCGTGATCACCGTCTTCGTCATGATGGTCATGCCCTTCCCGGAAAGGGCGGGCGGCAACGCCGGTGGCATCCATCATGGCATGCTGGGCAGCCTTACTGGCAATGGTCTCAAGCGGCTTTTCCAGAAAGGTCTCCAGCTCATGGCCAATCCAGAAAACCAGGTCGGCATCGGCGAGGGATCGGGCCTGGGACGGACGCATGGTATAGGTGTGAGGAGAGGCATTGCCATCGAGCAGAAGGGTCGGCTGTCCGGTGTCTCCCATGACCTGGGCAACAAGAGAATGGAGCGGCTTGATCGACACCACAACGGACGGATCGCTGTCAGCGGCCACAGCGCCGGATGGCTGCAAGAGGATGAGGGCAAGGCCGCTGGCCATCATAAGACGATTGATAAGAGATTTACGCATCATAACTGCATCGGGTCCGTAGCTGTGATGTTATAAGGTTACAGGATTGTGTAACCTTGTAACATCTGCCATATAGAGACGCAATACGAAACAGGGTGAGGCCTGACAGCAGGCCCCTGTGCCGGGTCTGATCAAACATGTCTCGGAATGTCAGGACAGAATGTTATGAGTAACGAGCATGGCGCTCTCATTTCCCTCAACCGTGCCGGGCTTTATCGCAGTGACCGCTGGCTGGTGCGTGGGGTGGACCTGTCTCTGAAGGCTGGTGAAATCGTCACGTTGATTGGGCCGAACGGCTCGGGGAAATCCACAACCACAAAGCTGGCGCTGGGTGTTCACAAACCTGATGAGGGGAGCGTGGCACGTCAAGCAGGCCTGACGGTTGGTTATGTACCCCAGAAGCTTGTGATTGACTGGACTTTGCCGCTGACGGCTGAGCGGTTTATGGGCCTGACAGGCTCTGTTCCGAAGCGGGATCGGGACATGGCTCTTGAACGGACAGGTGTCGCCCATCTGGCGCGCGCAGATATGCGCACCTTGTCGGGCGGGGAATTCCAGCGTGTGCTTCTGGCCCGTGCCATTGCCCGCAAGCCTCAGCTTCTGGTTCTGGATGAGCCGGTACAGGGTGTGGATTTTTCAGGCGAGATCGCCTTGTACGATCTGATCCGGGATATTCGGGATGAACTTGGGTGCGGCGTGCTGATGGTGTCTCACGACCTGCATCTGGTTATGGCAGCCACAGACCGGGTCATCTGTCTGAACGGACATATCTGCTGCCAGGGCACGCCAACCGCCGTTGCCGAGACGGCGGAATATCGGGACCTCTTTGGGGGGCAGGCCGCAGCGACGCTGGCGGTCTATGCCCATCAGCACGATCATGTGCACCTGCCGGATGGCCGGGTTCGTCATGCAGACGGCTCCATCACCGATCATTGTCATCCTGATGATGGCCATCATCATGACCATGATCATCACCAGGGGTGCGATAGCCATGCTCGATGATTTCTTTGTAAGGGCCTTGATTGCCGGGCTGGGCGTGGCACTGGTGGCCGGACCTCTCGGGTGTTTTGTTGTCTGGCGGCGGATGGCCTATTTCGGCGATACCCTGTCTCACGCCGCCCTTTTGGGCGTCGCGCTTGCTTTCCTTCTTGAGGTGGATATCACGCTGGCGGTCTTTGCGGTGGCGATCCTGATTTCGCTGGCCCTGCTGGGGTTGCAGAGGGCGGGAACCCTGTCATCGGACGTTCTGCTCGGGCTGTTGTCTCATTCAGCTCTTGCACTTGGCCTTGTGGCGCTCGCCTTCATGAGCTGGGTCAGGATTGACCTGCTGGGTCTTCTGTTTGGCGATATTCTAGCGGTCTCCAAAGGGGATCTTGCAATCATCTATGGCGGCGGGGCTGCCATTCTGGCCTGTCTGGTGTTCATTTGGCGGCCGCTGTTTGCTGCGACTGTCAATGACGAACTGGCCAAGGCTGAAGGCATGCACCCGCAACGCACCACGCTTATCTTTATGCTGCTGATGGCCGTGACCATCGCCATCGCCATGAAAGTGGTTGGCGTGCTTCTGATCACGGCAATGCTGATTATCCCGGCTGCCACTGCGCGCCGATTTGCCAGCGGACCGGAAATCATGGCCTTGCTGTCGGCGCTGATTGGTGTCATGGCTGTGGTGGGTGGCCTGTTCGGTTCTCTCCACTGGGATACACCATCAGGCCCGAGTATTGTTGTTGCCGCGCTTCTCCTGTTTGTGATCAGCCTGTCCCCGCTGGGGCGTATGATCGAGGCCGGACTGAAGCGTACTCACAAGGTTTGAACCACAGGTCCTGACCCTGGTTGCTTGTAAGCATAGTCTTGTCCGAAAACCGCACACACTTTTCGGGAATATGCTCTAACGGAGTTGAGAATGGCAGAAAGTGCTGGTGCAGAACGTGCACTGACAAAGAACCAGACACTGGTTCTGAATGCTCTTGAAGCAGCTGATGGACCATTGAGTGCCTATGGTATTCTTGACCTGCTGCGCGAGCATGGCTTCAGGGCACCATTGCAGGTCTACAGGGCTTTGGAACGTTTGACGGAGATCGGTCTGGTCCATCGCCTGGAAAGCCTGAATGCCTTTGTTGCCTGCTGTCACAAGGGCTGTTCGTCCCATGCCGAGGCCATTGTCTTTACCATCTGCGAAGACTGTGGTTCCGTTGCCGAAATCAGCGACAGCTCCCTTGCGGAGCAGCTTGCCCATGTGGCAGGCAGGGATGGATTCCGCTTGAAGAAATCAACCGTCGAGCTGCGCGGTCTATGCGCGGCTTGCCAGCAGCCTGCCGCCTAATTGAATTTTCAAATTTCTAGTGAAGCGAAATGTAAGCATTATTATTCAAGAGTCTGAAATATAAATAGAATGTGAGAATAGAAATTCTCGTTCATTTCAGAGTCAATGACAATAATAGTTGTTTCAGACCAATTTCCTGGACAGCTTTTCCAGTACAGAAAGAGCTTTTTCCAGCTCCGAAATGGCAATGAACTCATCAGGCTTGTGTGCCTGTTCAATGGAACCGGGGCCACAGACCACGGCACTGAGTCCAAGCCGCTGAAACAGGCCTGCTTCTGTGCCGAAAGAGACCACATCGGTGTGATTTGCTCCAGTCAGTTCAGAAAGGATCCGGACAGCCTCGTTGTCCGGCACAGGCTCAAGACCATCGATCTCGCTGATTGTCTCCGTGATGATGTCAGCCCTGTCGGAAACCGCCTGCATTTCTGGTCGAAGATGACCATCCACATAAGCCTCGATCTGCTCTTTGATGAAGTCGCGATCGCTGTTCTGGATAGGCCTCATTTCCCAGTCCAGCGTGCATTGACCCGGGATCACATTACGGGCAATGCCGCCTGAGATAGTGCCCACCTGAAGACTGGTCCAGGGCGGGCTGAACCGGGAGACGGATGGGGCCCGGGTCTTGACCTCATCTGCGAGTTCCATCAGCCGGGTAATGTACCGCACCGCATACGCAATGGCATTGACCCCGGCTTCCGGGTCTGACGCGTGACCGTCTGTGCCGGTGAATGTAGTGGTATATTCGCAGCCACCCTTGTGTCCTTCGATAAGACGCATCTCGGTGGGCTCGCCGATAATCGCCACAGAGGGCTGGATGCCCGCCTGCTGAAGGGCATCAATAAGCGCCATGCCCCCATAGCAGCCGACTTCCTCATCATAGGTCAGTGCGATGTGGAGCGGGCGTTTGAGGTCCAGGCTGGCATAATGGGGAACAGTTGCGAGAGCAGCCGCGATGAACCCTTTCATATCGCATGTGCCACGCCCGTACAGCCGTCCGTCAGATTCCCGCAGAGTGAAGGGATCGCTACTCCACTCCTGATTTTCCACTGGCACCACGTCAGTGTGACCGGAGAGGACAATACCACCGGGCCCATCAGGCCCGAGGGTTGCGAAAAGGTTGGCCTTCTTTCCGCTGTCATCTGCCCAGATGTTGAGCTTTGCACCATGTCCGGCAAGGTAGTCGGCAGCATAGTCAATCAGTGCCCGGTTGCTGTCGCTTGAGACAGTCGGGAAGGCCACCAGGTCTGTCAGCAACCTGATGGTTTCCTGCAGGCGCTCTGCTGCTGTCATGATTTCACCACCATGGCACGGGGAACATTGGCCAGGCATTCAGCCGGACCCTCATCGCGGATCAGGAGTGTCTCGGTAATTTCCATACCCCAGTCATCCATCCAGAGTCCGGGCATGAAATGAAACGTCATGCCGGGGCGCAGCTCTGTTGTGTCAGATGCGCGAATGGAATAGGTGCGCTCTCCCCAGTCCGGTGGATAGCTGAGGCCGATGGGATAACCACATCGGGCGTCCCGTTTGATGCCGAACCGTTCCAGAACCGCCTGAAAGGCCCGGGCAACATCGCCGGTCGTATTGCCTGCGCGGGCTGCCTGAATGCCGGCATCCAGTCCTTCGAGAACAGCCTCTTCAGCCCTGAGCATGTGGTCCGGTGGTGTCCCGAGATAAATCGTTCGGCAGAGCGGTGCATGATAGCGGCGATAGCAGCCGGACAGCTCGAAAAAGGTTCCAGCACCGGTCTCCAGCACTTTGTCGTCCCAGGTGAGGTGAGGGGCCGCCGCATCCGACCCGGTGGGCAGAAGCGGAACGATGGCAGGATAATCACCACCAAAGGCTCCCGCTTCATCTTCACTGCCGATGAGAGCCGTCCGGTAGATTTCCGCCACAAGCTCATTCTTGCGAAGGCCTGGCCGGATGGTTTCAGCCACAGAACGATGCATGTCCTCAACGATGCGGGCCGCGCGGCGCATATAGCTCAGCTCAGCGTCTGACTTGCAGGCCCGTTGCCAGTTCACAAGTGCCGTGGCGTCAGCAATCGACGGGCCTAGTTCCCGGCTCAGGACCGCATGAGCCCTGGCGGAGTAATAGTAGTTCTCCATCTCCACGCCCAGGCGGAGTGAAGACCAGCCGCGTTCGCGGATCAGGCCTGCCAGATGTTCCATCGGATGGCAATCCGTCGCCATCACGTAGTGATCCGGATAGCCGATAATGTTGTCTGCATCCATGTAGCAGGTGCGAAGGCCACCATTGGCATCCTGGCTGCGGCACCACAGAACCGGCTCACCGTCCGGTCCGATTAGAACGCCCTGGTGTACATAAAACGACCAGCCATCATAGCCGGTCAGCCAGGCCATATTGGATGGGTCTGCCACAAACAGCACATCGATTCCCGCCTCTGCCATGGCAGAGCGCGTACGGGACAGGCGGCTTGCATATTCTGTTCGAGCGAACGGCAGGGCGACGTCAGGCATGGATCACCTCCGGCAGGAAGAGTTATTCCTTTCGGGAACTCTACATCAATTCAGCCCGTTGAAAAGCAGCTTGTTCGTAGAGTGTATCCTGTGGATATTGCGGAGGAAAAATACAATCAGAATATGCGTTGAAAGCAGGGCATACATCTGATTCAGGAATCTTTAAAAGCTCTAAGCTACAAAAGGTCCGCGAGAATTTAAGGTCTGTCTTTGAGTGAATTGATCTAAGAAAGCTTTGTTTTGGGGCACGGTGGTCAGCTTCCGGGTGGACCGCAATTTGTAACAGCTTTCTTGTTGTTTGAGACGTCGCTGGGTGCTGCTTGAAAGCCGCCTGTGTTTGGCCATGACAAGGCCATGATGTCTTGGGACAATTCCTTGAGGTGGGCGTTGCATAACAAGGCCACGGGGAGGTCTGCAGACGTGCCTGAACCAGATAAAATGCCGGATAGCCGCCCGATACTTATTGTTCTTCACCAGGAGTGGTCCACACCTGGTCGCGTTGGCCAGATGCTTGAGGCAAAAGGCCGGAAACTGGACATCCGCAAGCCTGTTATGGGAGATCCATTGCCTGAGACAATGGATGATCATGCTGGCGCCATCATCTTTGGCGGCCCCATGAGTGCCAATGCCAATGAGGACTTTATCAAGAAGGAAATCGACTGGGTCTCTGTTCCGTTGAGAGACAAAGCCCCGTTTTTCGGAATCTGCCTCGGCGCGCAGATGCTGGCCAAGCAGCTTGGCGCAGGAGTGACCAAGCATGATACGGATTTTGCTGAGATCGGTTACTACCAGCTTGAGCCGACGGAAGAGGGCAAGACCCTGATGGCAAATTGGCCGGGCTGGGTCTACCATTGGCATACGGAAGGGTTCGAGCTGCCCAGTGGTGCGGAACTGCTGGCGCGTGGCGGCAATGAATTTCCCAATCAGGCCTATCGTTATGGACCGTCTGCCATGGCTGTGCAGTTCCATGCGGAACTGACCCTGCGGATGATGTATCGCTGGACCACACTTGGCGATCCGTGGCTGGTCCTGCCGGGCGCACGGCCAAGGAAGGAACATTTCGAAGGCCGTATGCTGCATGATGGTCCTGTCCGTGCGTGGCTGGACCAGTTTCTCGATCGCTGGCTGGAGACCGATCAGCGAGAGGCTGCATAAGCCTCCGGAATTTTCTGTACATATGTGTATAGACGCATCCCGTATTTTTTGCTTAGCTTCTCCCCGGGTTCACTCGGGGAGGGTTCAGCATGAAATCTCACTATCGTGTTGTGGTGATTGGCGGCGGGGTCGTTGGAGCCTCTGTTCTTTATCATCTGGCCAGGTTCGGCTGGACAGACGTCGCGCTTGTTGAGCGATCCGTACTGACAGCCGGGTCAAGCTGGCATGCCGCTGGTGGCTTCCATGCTCTGAATGCTGACCCGAACATCGCCGCGCTTCAGGCCTATACCATTGATCTTCTGGGAGAGATCGAGAAGGAATCCGGCCAGTCCATCGGTATGCATATGACCGGTGGTCTGACCCTCGCAGGGACGCCAGACCGTTGGGAATGGCTGCAATCCGCTTACCGTGTGTTCCAGACAATCGGCATAGATGATTGTCGTCTTGTCACGCCGGAAGAGGCCGGGGAGCTTTGCCCTGTCATGTCAACCGACGGGCTTCTCGGTGGTCTCTGGGCAGACCGGGAAGGCTATATCGATACCACAGGCACAGTGCACGCCTATGCAGGCGCTGCCAAAAAACGCGGCGCTGACGTTATCGAGCATAATCGCGTGCTGGAGCTGAACCAGACAGCAGACGGTTGGCAGGTTGTAACGGAAAAAGGCACGATCAGTTGCGAGCATGTGGTGAATGCCGCAGGTCTCTGGGCCAAGCAGGTTGGTCGGATGGCCGGAGTTGAGCTGCCGGTTTCGCCTCTTGAGCATCACTATCTCGTCACGGACAGCATTCCGGAAGTGGCCGCACTGGACCACGAACTGCCAATGACCGTGGATCTGGAAGGGTTCACCTATATGCGGCAGGACCAGAAAGGCATGCTGCTTGGTATTTACGAGATCAAACACCAGCACTGGATGATGGACGGCGCGCCCTGGGATTACGGCATTGAACTGCTGCAGGAAGATCTGGATCGGATCGAAAATGAGCTGACACTTGGGTTCAGCCGCTATCCGTGCCTTCAGGAGGCAGGGATCAAGACCTGGGTCAATGGTGCTTTCACCTTCTCGCCTGACGGCAACCCTCTGGTTGGCCCGGTCCCCGGCAAGCGCGGATACTGGTGCGCCTGCGCGGTTATGGCCGGATTCCTGCAAGGGGGAGGAGTTGGCAAGTCTCTGGCTGAGTGGATTATCCATGGTGAGCCGGAAGCCGATGTTTTTGGCATGGATGTAGCCCGCTACGGCGCATTTGCCACCAACAAACAGTATATCAGGGAAACCACCGGTCAGTTTTACACCCGCCGGTTTGTGATGAGTTATCCCAACGAGCAATTGCCCGCCGGGCGGCCGCTGAAGATGGCGCCAGCCCACGATGCGATGACGGAAGCCGGATGCAAATGGGGTGTGAGCTGGGGGCTGGAAGTTCCCTTGTATTTTGCACCGAGCGGCTTTGAGGAAACGCCATCGCTGAAGCGCTCCAATGCGTTTGATCTTGTCGGAGAGGAATGCCGGGCCGTGCGTGACGGTGTCGGGCTTCTGGATATTTCCGGCTTCTCGCGTTTTGAGATTTCAGGTCCCAACGCGGAACGCTGGCTTGACCGGCTTCTGGCCACACGTCTGCCCGGGCCCGGGCGCTCCCGCCTGGCGGTTATGTTGTCACCGGAAGGCCGCCTGAAGGGAGATCTGACCCTGTTCAACTGGGGCAATGGCACCTGGTGGCTGATGGGCAGCTATTACCTGCGTGACTGGCATATGCGCTGGTTCAATGATCACCTGGATGACGGTGTGATGGTGCGGGATATTGCTGATGACGTGGTCGGATTTTCTCTTTCCGGGCCGAAATCCCGTCAGGTTGTCGAGAACCTGACCGATCAGGATATCGGTAGTCTGCCCTTTATGGGCTGCGGCACATTCGATATCGGTCTGATCCGCGCCAGGGTCGGACGTCTCTCTGTAGCCGGAGAGCTGGGCTACGAGATCCATTGTTCGGCTGCAGAGCATATCGCGCTGCGTCGTCTGCTATTGGCTGCAGGTCATGACGTCGGCATCCGGGAGTTTGGTTTCAATGCGCTTCTAAGCCTGCGACTGGAGAAGAGTTTTGGCATCTGGTCGGCTGAATTTACCCAGGGCTACACACCGGGCATGACGGGCATGGATCGCTGGATAGACTGGAACAAGCCGGACTTCATAGGCCAGGCAGCAGCCAGGGCTGAGCGGGATGAGCAGAGTGCTGCCCAGGTTCTGGTGACGCTTGATGTGGAGGCCGATGGTGCCGATACCAGCGGGTATGAGCCCATCTGGTCGAATGGACAACGGGTGGGGTTTGTGACTTCCGGCGGATATGGCCACACCGTGGGTAAGTCATTGGCACTGGCTCTGGTGAACCGTGACCTGGCCAAGCCGGGAACCCGTCTGTCTGTCCATGTCGTGGGCGTAGAGCGTTCAACCACGGTTATCGAGGCCTCGCCCTATGATCCTGAGGGCAAGGCCATGCGTGGCTGATGGAGTGTCAGAAACTCGGGCCGAAGCTGTTGTCGGATGTATTCTGATACAGATTGACCGCCAGCGCTCCGGCCAGTGCGCTGCGCAACTCGTCCGGTCGGCTGAGGTTCGGTAGATGAAGTGTGCGGGTGTTGAGGTCTGCCGTTGCCACCGGATAACCAGCGCGTTTGAAGATATATCCGAGTGGCTTGTCAACCTGTAGAGCAACCCCTTGCGCTTTATGACTGGATGCAATGCTCAGTGCCTGGCCATTCACCCAGACGCGTCCTTCCAGCGCGCTTTTGGTGTCGAACTGAATGAGCCCGTTTGGTTTTGGTTCTCCAAGAACGAGTCCGCCGATTTCCTCCCCAGAACTGCTCTTGAACGTGCACTTGTAGGCGCCCTCTGCCAACTCGAAGCTTAGAAAATCAAGGGAAAGTGCCGAGTCGCGATAGGCGCACTGGGCGACAAGGCCCTGGTCAAAGCCTGGCCCCGAGATAGTGAAGCCGGATGACGACTTGCTGCTGGTGAACAGGTTATCAAATGCACCAAAGGCTGATGCGGATGTGGTGTATTCGCCCTGCCATTGCCCCACAGTATAACGCCCTGAAGATGAGCCCAGCCCTGTGAGGGCCAGGCGCTGGATGGAGCTGTCCTGAGCAATGGAGGAGGGAACATCAAGCTGGGCAAGCTGAACGGCCTGGCAGGCGGCAAGCAGGGACAATGCCAGCCCCGCGGTCATGATCTTGAGTGTCATGTTCAATCTTTCTGAAACAGGTGAATGTGAATGAGTTTGTATAGATTTTGACGAATAGCGGTACTCAAATGCAGCAATTGTGGCGAATTTATAACCTCTCTTTGCTGTTAACGAATGAGTATTTGAGGCCGGCTGTACTGCTTTCCTGGGTGCAACCTGGAAAATTTGATCGTTTCTGTTCTGAGCTTGTTAACCAGTTTCGTGGGTATGAGCTCCTGCCTCACCGCATTTAACTAAATTTGAATGGCTCCTGCTTATGGTGGTTGAAAGCAACAAAACCGGTCCGGTGAGAAAAATGAGCGTCGTTGAGCACGCAATAGCAGGGATGGATGGACAGGCCGCTGATGCCCGTTTGGCAGAAAGCCTGCGCCTTGGCCAGACGTGCGGATTGTCTGTTTCTCTAAGCCGGAATTTCCACGGTCTTGAAGGCCAGTGGGGGATGGTCTCCGCTGACGCTATTCACACGCCATTTCAAGAATTCGACTGGCTGGAAAACTGGCTGTCCGAGTATGACGCTTCAGAGCGACCAGAGCCAATTATTGTCATGCTGCGTGACAACGAGACGCTGGTTGGAATACTGCCACTGTGCCTCGAAAAAAAGATGGGCGCGACTGTGCTTGGCTGGATGGGCGGTGATATCAGCGATTATTGCGCTCCTATTCTTGCCCGAGACTGGCTTCAGAAACTGACAGGCGAAGATCTGGATGAACTGCTGAAGATGGTGGCGAAATCCGTTCCTGAGACAGACGCGATTGCACTTTGTTATCAGCCGGACTTCTTGTCGGGGCTCCAGAATCCTTTCGTGTCCTATGGTCAGTCCATCCGCTCTGGGGAGTCGCACTGTCTTGAGCTGAATGGACCCTGGTCAGACTATTACCCTGCGCTCCGGTCATCAAAAACGCGTCGGCGTCTGCAGCAGAAATGGAATCGTCTATCGAAGCGGGGCGTCCTGAGCTTCAGAACTGTCCGGGGCTCTGCTTCGCTCAAAGAGGCCATGGACAAAATCATTGATTGGAAAATCGAGCAGCTTGATGCACGTGGAAGCCGGAACCCGTTTCGCAGTAGTGACGGTTCAACGACGCCTCTGCGCTCGACAATCACGCGCTATGTGACCCGTCGCGGGTCTGGTCGCACGAGGCCAATTCGGATTTATGGCCTGTTCCTGGATGACGAGATGATCGCCGGTTATGTCACCTTTACAGAAGGGGGCAGAGTATCGGTCTTTATCAACGCCTATGCGGCTGATCAGCATACGGATTGCTCGCCTGGACAATTGCTGATGGTGAAAATCCTGGAACTTGCGGTGCGTGCGGGACAAAGCTCGTTTGACCTCATGCGGGGTGGTGAGCCTTACAAGATCGAGTGGTGCCGCTCCCACCATGTCCTCACGGATAATCTCAAAGCGTATTCAGCACTGGGCATCCTCTCCCTGAAGATGCACCTGGCCAAGAAGGCACTGAAAAACTACCTGCTGGCGAGGCCCGAGCTGATGAATATTCTGCAGAGCGGTAACCGCCTTGTTGGGGGGAGGGGCAACTGATGACAATTCAAAATGTCGTACCGACCTATGAAGCGGCCGCAGACAACCGCGGCAAGCTGACAATCATGCAGCGTCTTGTGGTGGCTGCACTGGCGATTGTTGCACCATCCATTCTGCTTGCCATTGTGTTCATGCAGCCCTGGGCAGAGCCAAAATGGATGTTCCTTGATACGCTGACGGCTGCCGAGCTGTCTGGTGATTGCTGCCATGTCTACTACGGGTTTCTCTCCAATATCGGCATTCTGCTCTGGGCTGGAACGGCAGCGGTCTGCCTGGTCGCCATGCTGATTTTCTTCCGTGTCGATGCACCAACGGATCTGAAGCGCTTTGCGATGACAGCCTGCTTCCTGACCGGCTGGCTCGCCCTTGATGACATGTTCCTGCTGCATGAATTGGTTTTGCCTTCGCTTGGTATTCCGCAGCTGGCCGTGATCGCTATCTATGGCGTGCTCAGCCTGTCCTATGTGGGGATGAACTGGCGGTTCATCCTTGGACAGGAGTACTGGATTCTGGGAGTAGGTTTTGCGACTCTCGGCTTGTCTGTGGCTGTTGATACGATCATGCATAGCCTGTTGCCTCACCTTGTCTATCTGGAAGACAGCGCGAAACTCATAGGGATCTGCTGCTGGGCCGGGTTCCATCTGGTGACTATCTACGCAAACAGTGCCGAGCTGATCGAAACCAGACAGTCGCATGATGCGTCAGGGAGGCACGCATGATCAGCCACCAGACAATCCTGCTTCTTGGCAACTACCGGCCAACCCTGACACTTGCGCGCACGTTTGGCGCGGCTGGTCACAGAGTGATCGTGGGTATGGAAGGCTGTGACGGTGGTGCTGAATTCTCCCGGTTTACCAACGAGAGTTGGAATCATCCTCTGATCGGTGAAGACGAAGGTGCGTTTCTGGATGCGCTGGAGAACTATGTCAGAGAACAGCGCGTCACGCTGCTGTTTCCCGTCTCCGAGGAGTTTGTGACACTCTTCGTCCGCCATCGGAAGCGGGTCGAACGTCTTGTTCCCATTGCCATGGTTGACCCGGATCTGGTGCGGTCCTGCCTCGACAAGATAAGCATGATGGAGCGGGTGACCCGCCTTGGTATTCCTTGTGCGCCGTTTGCGATGGTCAGGACGCCAAGACAATTGCGCGAACAGGCACAGTCAATCGGGTTTCCGCTTGTGGTCCGCTCCGAACGCTCCACCTGCCGTCTTGATGGCAAGAAGGCGCTGACGATCGAGAGCGAACAGGAGCTGGCATGGCTGCTTGATATCTGGCCTATGGAAGAGACCGGGCTGATTATTCAGCGGCAATTTGCCGGACGCCGCTACAATGTCTATTTCGCCGCTCACAACGGCAAGCTTATCCGCCATGTTCAGGCGTCCATTCTCCGCACAGACAATCCCGATGGCTCCGGCCTCGCTGTTGAAGGTCTGACGATTGAACCAATCAGCGGTCTTCAGGATTATACGGAATGGCTGGCGGCTGACATGAACTACACAGGTATCGGCTGTGCCCAATACCTGCTGAATGAAGAGACTGGTGCTGTCAGCTTTCTCGAAGTGAATGCCCGTATCCCTGGTAATCTCAATGTCCCGGAAGCAGCAGGTCTCGGGCTGAGTCCGATCCTTATGCAGCTGGCATTGGGTGAGGAGCCGGATCAAACGTTTGTTCAGGGCAAGAGCGGGCTGCGTTACGTGTGGGTCTCAGGCGAGATGATGGCAGCGATTGTCAACTATCTTCGGAATGAAATCTCCTTTGTAGAAATGTTGCGTCGAGGCCTTCGTGCTGTACGCAGTGGTATCGGCGCTGATCTGCATATGGTTTTTGCCCTGCATGATCCGGTGCCGGGATATCTTGCCATGGCTCGGTTGCTGCCGTCATGGTCCGGATTTGTCCGGCGCGTAAAAACAAAACTGGGCCTGCCTTCCGATGCCGACTCCAGCCAGGTGGAATTTCGATCATGATTCATGCAACAGTTGCCGAAGTTGAAGATGAGGTCCTGGGATCTGCCAAAGGTGAGCTTGCACCCGCAGAGACTGTTCGGCTGGAGCATCTGAGTGCTACGGACTGGGACGATCTTGTCGGCGAGTTCGACGATATCTTCCATGAGCAGATTGCCATGTTCAATCTGCTGCGCTGGGGTGAGAAACGCTGCGAGTTTATCCAGGTTCGGCGGAATGAGCAGATTATCGGCGGGGCCTGCATTATTGTTTTGACCGTACCGATGCTCAATGCAGGTCTTGCGATTCTGAAATGGGGCCCGGTCTGGCGTCGTCAGGGTGAGGAGGCTGATCCCAAAAACCTTGAGCTGATCCTTCAGGCTGTGAAGCAGGAATATGCGGTTGAGCGTAAACTCTATCTGACTGTCATGCCGCGGGCCGACGCGGATTATCAGGAAATTACGCCGAAGACACTCAATATGCTGGGCTTCCGAAGAGGCAAGAAACTGCCAGCTCCCGCGCGTTATCTGGTAAAAACCGGCCAGACGGATGACGAGCTTCGCAAATCTCTGTCCCAGAAATGGCGTTACAATCTCAAGAAGGCTGAGAAAAACAACTTTTCGCACAAAATCCTACCATCCAGCGAGGGTATCGAGCCCTTTATGGAGCTGTATGAGATCATGTTGGAGCGCAAAGGCTTCAGCGATCACTCGGCCATCTACACTCTGAGGGATTATGTGGCCAAGGCTCCGGCTCATCTGCAGCCAAAATTTGTCTTTACCTATTACGAAGGCGAAGCCTGCGCTGCCGGTGTTATTGATGTGAGTGGCGAATGCGCAATTTACCTTTATGGCGCCACCAATGATCGGGCTCTTGGCCTGAGAGCCGGTTACGCCATGCATTGGGAAGTGGTGAAGATGCTGTGCGCTGATCCCAAGTCCAAATGGTATGATCTGGGTGGCAACGATCTCGACAACGGGCTTCACCAGTTCAAGAGTGGCTTTGTTGGCAAAACCGGTGTTCAGTGTGACTGTCCGGAAAGCTATCACTATGGCAAAGCGCCTTTGTCCTGCCTCATCGGCAAAAGCGTCTTTGCCGCACGGGAAGCGAAACACGCCCTGTCCCAGCTTCAGAACCGGATTCCCCAACTCAAAAGCAGGCTCGGGAGCCTGATAAAGCGGTGACCGAAAGGCGGCGGCTGACCGGTCTTGCCGGACGTTTCCTGTCTCTGTCTGGCGGCCGTGTTATCGGCGCAGGTGCTGTTTTCCTGGCTAATCTGCTGATTGCCCGGACCTGGTCAGATGAAACACTGGGTATGTTCTCCGTACTTATGGCAATCAGCGCCATTCTTATCCAGATCTGTAGCGGCGGTTATCACAGCATTGCCACAGTCTATACCGCCCGCTATCGAGCCAATAAGCAATGGGGTTTGCTGAACGGCTTTATCCGTCAGGCGAGCAAGGTTCGTCTGATTGGAACAGTGCTGGCGGCCTTTATCAGCCTTGTCTATCTGCTTTGGGGCATGAATGCTGAGCTGACACCGACGATCCTGTCTGCGTTGATGATTGCCGCGTCTGTTTATATCGGAACCACGCTCTATTTCTGTTCTGGCGTTCTGGTGGGATATGAACAGCAGGAACGTGCGCTTCTGCCCGAGACAATCATCAGACCCTTGTTCTTTCTGGTCAGCCTTGGTGCTTTTGCAGCACTCGGTCTGGCTCTGTCTGCCAGCCTGATCTTTCTGCTCTTTACAGCTATCAATGGTCTGGCTTGTCTGACGATCTGGCATTTCTTCACGCGTGCCCGTCCTGAAACACGGGATGATACATCGGATAAGGATCAGAAATCCCGTTGGAACAAGGCGGCCACGCCCTGGATTATCACCAGCCTGGTTTGGGATTTCTTTGTTGAGCTTCACATTCTGGCGGCCGGCATGATTGTCGCTCCGGCACAGATCGCAATCCTGCATGTGTGCTTCCGCTTCCGGATTCTGGCGGGCTTCGGTATGCGGACGATCTATATGCTGATGTTGCCGGATGTTTATGCGGCACATGCCCGCAAAGAGCCGGTCGGTCATAAGATCCGTCGCATGTGTCTGGTTGGGACGGCCTATGCCCTCTGTGTCATGGCGGGTTTCTACGTTCTGGGCGAGCGGATGCTGTCTCTGTTCGGTCCCCAGTTTGCTCAGGCGCTCGATATTCTGCTGATCATGTCCGGGGCTATTCTGGTGCGAGGCCTTCTTGGTCCGGTTCCCGCGCTTTTGTCCATGTATGACCAGCATCTGCCGCAGTCCATCGTCATGTCGGCCTGTCTTGTTGCATCTCTCACGGCGATCCCGTTTGCCTATGATGCGATGGGTATCGCAGGCATCGCCTGGTGCTATGTCATTTCAAATGCGGTGGGAACGGCAATCCTGTGGCTCTGGCTCACCTGCGTGGTGATGCGGCGGCCGGTAGATGGTCAGGAACCTGCCTGATCAAGATGACGATCGGTCATTCTCAGCACGAACGGGATGAGAAAGCTTAGGAAGATCAGTCTTGAGACGTGATGCGCGGCAATAAAGGCCGGATTAGCGCCCAGCAGAACACCCATGGCGGCCATGGCTTCAAGCCCTCCCGGAGCGACAGCCACCAGTATCTGGGGCAAAGACATGCCGAGAAACCAGGACAGAAGCGCAGCAACACCCACTGAAACAAGCATTGAGACCAGCGTAATGTAACCGGCACCGGCCAGAGCAGCCCTGAGGCGCGGCCAGCTTACATTGCTGAACCGGGTTCCGATAATGGTACCCATGACGGCAAAAGCCGGAAAGGCCAGCCAGTCCGGTACGGCTCCGTGAGAGAACTCTGTTGCATGCGCGATTGCGGAGACAAAAAGCCCTCCTAGCAGGAGAGCTGCGGGTACATTCAGGCGCAAAAAAGTGAAGCCGATCAGAAGAGCAACGCCAGTCAATGGCAGCAATCCCCAAATGTCCATTGTGATCGCGGCTGGTGATCCGGTGTCCAGCGTTGAGCCGGACAGTGCAACCACCAGAAAAGGAACCACCAGAGTGAGAAACAGCACTCGGCAGCTCTGCATAATGCTGAGGGCAGTCAGGTCCGCTTTGACGTCAGTGCTGAGACTGAGAACAAAGCTGAGATGACCAGGTGTTGAAGAGAGCAGGGCTGTTCTGAGATCGTAGCCGAACAGGCGATTGAGGCCGATTGTACCAAACGCCATGATGAGGATGAGGCCCGCAAACAGCAGAAGAATACTGCCGGGCCAGCGCTGGGCTGTCTCAATGGCCTCAGGTGTGACACCGGCCCCCATGGTAAGGCCGATGATCAGGAAGCAGATATGTCTGAGGGGAACAGGGACTGCAGTTTTCAGCCCCAGAAGAGCGGCAAGCGTCACAAGAAGGGCAGGTCCGGTCAGCCAGGGAGCCGGAAAAGCAAGTGCCCAGGCTGCAAGGGCACCCACCATTCCGGTCAGAAGTGTCAGTCCGACTGCCCGGGCCCGCTCCAACTTAATCCCCTTCCAATTCCGGTTCTGATTTCGCCTGCCGCCAAGCCGCGATGCGGGCCGAGACGAACGGAGCAATCAGGCAAAGTCCGGCAATGACAAGAATGCTCAATGTCAAAGGACGCTCCCAAAGGAAGGACCAGCTGTCGTTGTTGATCAGCAAAGCCCGCCGCAGGTTCTCTTCCATCATGCCGCCGAGGATGAAGCCCAGAATCATCGGAGCCATCGGGAAGTCCAGGATCCGCAGAATAATCGCCGCAATCGCGAAGACAACCATCAGCTGGATGTCGAACGTGTTGAAGCTGACGAAATAGACGCCAATCAGCGAGAAGAACAGGATCAGCGGCAGAAGGAACCGGGATGGAATGGCCAGAATCCGCGCAATATAGGGAATGAGCGGCAGATTGAGGATCAGCAGAATGATATTGCCGATCCACATGGACACAATAACCGACCAGAACACATCAGGCTGATCGATATAGAGCCGCGGGCCCGGCTGAATACCATAACCGATCAGAGCACCCAGCATGATGGCAGTGGTGCCTGAGCCGGGAATGCCAAGGGTCAGCAGTGGCACAAAAGAGCCGGTGGCTGCTGCGTTGTTGGCGGTTTCAGGTGCGGAAAGACCGCGCACTGACCCTTTACCAAATTCCTTGCCTTTTTTCGGACCTGCCAGACGTTGCTCGGTTCCGTAAGCCAGGAAGCTGGCAATGGTGGCGCCTGCACCCGGGAGAACGCCAATCAGGAAACCGAGAAGGGATGACCGGCCAATGACAGGAGCCATTTCCTTCACTTCTTCCTTGCTGACGGCCATAGATCCCAGATTGGCCGAGGCTTCCTTTTCCTTCAGGCGATCAGCATCTCCTTTGGGTTTCAGAACAGCCATCAGGGCCTCAGACAGGGCAAAGGTGGCCATGACCAGAAGCAGGAAGGAAATTCCATCAATAAGGTCAATCATGCCAAGGGTGAAACGGGGAACCCCCTGGGTCTGGTCGGTGCCGACCGTTGACAGCATCAGCCCGACCACGGTCATCAGCAATGCCTTGGCCATATCCCCCTTGCCGGCAAAGGCGGCAACGGCCACAAGGCCCAGAACCATAAGGGCAAAGTAATCGGTTGACTGGAAGCTCAGGGATACGCTGGCAAGAAACGGAGCTGCGATCAGCAGGAACAGCGCTGCGATGACACCGCCTGAGAAGGATGAATAGGCTGCGATGGCCAGAGCCTTCCCCGCCATGCCCTTCTTGGCCATGGGGTAGCCGTCAAAGGATGTCGCTACCGTACTGGCCACACCCGGCGCATTGATCAGGATGGACGACGTGGAGCCACCAAAAATCGCACCATAATAAACCGCAGCCATGAGAATGATCCCTGCTGACGGTTCAAGGCTGGCTGCAATCGGAATCATCAGTGCGATCGCAGACATCGGGCCAAGCCCGGGGAGCATGCCGATAAAGGTGCCGACAAGACAACCGAGCATCACAAACAGCAGGTTTTGAAAGGTGAGGGCCGTTGAAAGGCCAATGAGAATACCGTCCAGCATGGCTTATCCTTTCTTCGTCAGGAAGGAGGGAAGCGGCTCGATGAACACATCAAGACCCTGTGTCATCAGCACCCAGAACGCCACAACCAGTGGCACGGCCACCATCAGCAGGACCGGAATCTTGCGCTCGCCGAGAAGGCGGAAGCCGATCATGAGAAACAGTGAGGTGGAGATAATAAAGCCAAGCGGTCGGATGGTCAGCCCGTAGGCAGACATCAGCACCAGGAAGACAATGACCTTCGGCCAGTCATAGCCTCGCATGTCGAGGCCCTCGGATGAACCTGGGAAGACAATGACGATCAGCGACAGACCAATACCCAGCACTGCCAGAACTTCCGGCATGGTTCGGGCATGAAACGCCACATTGGCCTGGAATGGCAGTAGGCGGATATCCTGGCTGAGATAGCCATAAGTCAGGCAGAACAACAGCAACAGGACGCCGCCAATCCGGTCTTTCGACAGCAGCATGATGGTGACTCCGGGAGATCGATTTGTTTGGAGAAACGGCCAAGGCTTGTACAAGCCTTGGCCGTCCGTTGGTCTCAACAGTGGTGCGCCCTCTTAGTGCTCAGTGTGGGGCGCTTAGTTGTTGATCAAAGGAAGCCAAGTTCCTTCATCAGGCCACCAATCTGGGCTTCCTGGGCTTCCAGGAATGTGGTGAAGTCATCACCTTTGTTGAAGATATCAACCCAGCCGTTGCGATCGCGAACTGTTGCCCATTCCGGGGTGGAGTACATCGCTTCCAGAGCTTTTTGATATCCCGCAGCCTGCTCGTCAGAAAGGCCAGGTGCTGCAAAGAAACCACGCCAGTTGACGAATTCCGCGCCTGTTGCACCAGCTTCACTGCAGGTTGGCGTATCTTTTGAAACTTCGAGCCGGGCCTTTGAGGTAACGCAGAGAATATTCACTTCACCCTGACGAGCAAGCTCAATTGCCTCGCCGAAACCGGTGGACAGTGCCTTGATCTCGCCGGAGAGAAGACCTGCCATGGCTTTGCCGCCAGCATCATAGGGGATGTACTTGACCTTGGTTGGATCTGTTCCGGCTGATTTCATCACGAGAGCGGTGACCAGATGGTCCATGCCGCCTGCAACAGACCCACCGCCGATAGCAACATTGGTCGGGTCCGCCTTGTAAGTATCGACAAGCTGCTGAAGGCTGGTAATGGATGAGCCCTTGTTGACCACGATGGCCGCATAATCACCAATCGTACCGGCAATCGGTGTCAGGTCGCGGAAGGACTGCGGAAAGACTTTCTGCAGGGAGCGGATAACGATCGGCGTTGAGTTCACCATCAACGTGCCGGAATCCTTGGTTTCGATCAGATGGGCAATGGCCTTGCCGCCGCCGCCGCCGGACATGTTTTCATATGTGGCATTAGCCACGATGCCGGATTTTGTCAGCGCTTCGCCTGTGCCACGCGCAGTGCCGTCCCAACCGCCACCAGCGCCACCTGGGATCAGGAAGTGAACCTTGTCGAGGGCCTTTTCAGAGCCAGCATAGGCACCGGACGTGGCCATGACAGCAAAAGAAGCCGCGACCGCAGCCGCTTTCAGAAGTTTGAGCATGATATCCTCCCAACATGCATCTCATCAGATGTGATATTCGGAGAAAATCATATGAAACTGTTATGAACCTGACGGTCTGTCAGGTTTATCACCTTTGCTGCAGGGTCTTGTTCCATTTGTTGATAAACCGTGCCCGTTTGACCTGATCCAGATAGACGAGAAGCCCGGGGCTGACGGAAATCGGTCGCAGTTGAAAGCCCGATTCCTGTTTGAGCGTTGCTGCCGTGTTCGGGCCGGTGACCAATGGATGGAGAGAGGGAATCTTGGCCTGACGTGCCATGACACTCTGTCCTTCAAAGGACATCAGGTAATCCATGAAGAGACGGCCAAGTGCCGGGTTGGATGCGGCATTGGGTACAAGGGCAATGCGTGACATGACAATGGTGTAATCTGTGGGGAAGACTATGCCGAGCGTCGGGTTGTTCTGGGCCCATGCTGCCGCATAGGAGCCGAGAATGTTATATCCAATGGCAAACCGCCCGTCTGCCACGCGTTCCAGAATGGCTGATGAACTTGAATAGAGTTTTACTCCGGCCTGACCCATGGCCTTGACCAGCCCCCAAAGATCACGATTGTGTTCCGCATCACGGGCCAGGAACAGGAAGCCAACCCCGGCCCGCTCGATATCGTAGGTGGCAACCCGACCGTAAAGAGCATCGCTGCGACGTTCCAGCAATCCGGTCAGAGCAGCTCGGGTGCGGGGGATATCCGCCTCACTCAGGCTTGGTTTATGATAGATAAGAACCGATGGTTCATAGGTCAGTGCAATAGCTGTGTCACGCCAGTTCGCCCATTTGGGCCATTGCCCGCCATTCGCGAGCTTTAGTTTCTGGGCGTAGCCGTCATTGGCCAGTTTCATCTGCAGATCCATGGCCGAAGAGATGACAATGTCAGCTGTTACCGAGCCCTCATCACTCTCTTCAAGAACCCGTTCGTAGATCTCAAGACTCTGCAGTTCATGATAGTGAACGCTGATACCGCGGTTCCTTGTCTGGAAGTCCCGGATCAGCGGTTCAGCAGCCTCAAGGTCTAGCGAAGAATAGATGTTCAGCCGCCGCTCCCCCGTGTTTCCGGCCTGAGCAGACGGGAAAATCGTCTGGGCCGTACCCGGAAGAATACTGAGAGTCAAAAGAATAAATGCCCCTGAAAGAGTAGAAAAAACAGAGTGATAACAGCATTTAAACACAGGCGTTTCCTCGTTTGGAGGCGGAAGGGCGGTTCACATTGCCGGATTATGGCAGTACCAATACCGACGGGAGGACAGAATGCGAATTCTTCTTGTGGAAGACAATTCAAAACTCGCGGCGGGCATTTGTGATGTTTTGCAGGGCGGTGGGTTTCAGGTGGATGTGGTGGAAAATGGCCTTGATGCAGATGCGGCTATTGCCACCACCACCTTTGATCTGATTGTGCTTGATCTGACCCTGCCGGATCTGGATGGCCTTGAAGTGTTGACCAATCTCAGAAACCGGGGTGTTGCGGTTCCTGTGCTGATCGTCACGGCCAGGGGGGATCTGGATGACCGTATTCGCGGGCTGGATCTGGGGGCTGATGACTATCTGACCAAGCCTTTCGACGTGGCAGAACTTGAGGCTCGGGTACGAGCGCTGATCAGACGAAGCTCCGGGCGGGCGCAATCCACCATTCGTGTGGCACAACTGACGCTGGACCTGAGCAGTAATGCGTTGAGCTCGGAGACCGGGTTGATTGAAATTCCGCCGCGCGAACTGGCGGTTCTGCGCCTGATGCTGCTGTCGAAAAGCGATGTGGTGCCAAAATCAAAACTGATGGAATCTCTTTCCACGTTTGACAGTGATCCGAGCGAAAATGCCATTGAGCAGATTATCAGCCGTTTGCGCAAACGGCTGGCACCGCACGGTATCAGCATCAAGACAGCACGCGGGATTGGCTATTTCATTCTGGTTGATGAGGAGCAGGAGGCGTGATCCCAAGACGCTCTTCTCCCAAACAGGTCACATCCAGGCGATTCTCTGTCAGGCGTTATTCTCTCCGGCGCAGATTGCTGGTCTTCCTTCTCGTTCCCCTGTCGGCAATTGGCGTTCTGGCCATCTACGGGGCCTATCAATCCGCCATTGATACGGCGAATGAAGTGTTTGATCGGGTGCTGTCCGGCTCTGCCCTGGCCATTGCTGAGCGGGTGTTTGTCAACGACGATGCAGCCCTTGATGTCGATATCCCGTATGTCGCGCTGGAAATGCTCACATCCTCGGCCCAGGATCGGGTGTTCTACAGGGTGGAGACTGCGGATGGTGCGCTTGTGACAGGCTATGAAGGCCTTGGAGAGGTCCTGTCAGGCGTAACAACCGATGACCGGTTCTCCTATGCGGACTCAGTCTATCGCGGGGCTCCCATCCGGCTTGCTGTGTATCACAGCGCCAGCTCTACCGGAGAACGTTCGATTTCCTATCGGGTGATGGTGGCTGAAACCACCAATGCCCGCACAGCTCTTGCCCAACAGCTGATCCTGAGGGCTGCTCTCAGACAATTGATGCTGATTGGCGCTGCTGCCGTTCTGGTCTGGGTCGCTGTGACGCGCTCATTGAGACCGCTCAAGCGTCTGGAAGAAGCCATTGATCGCAGAAGCCCGGATGACCTGCGGCCCATTGAACATGACGTGCCGGAGGAAGTCGGTGGGCTGGTGGACCGGATCAATGATTTCATGGCCCGGCTTGATCAGGCGCTGAATGCCCTGAGGCACTTCACCGGTAATGTCAGTCACCAGTTGCGGACGCCGATGACCATCCTCAGAACCCAGATAGCGCTGGCCTCGCGGTCCTCTGATCCCGAGCAGATCCGTGCGGTTCTGAAAGATGGTGATGAAGCGATTTCCGATGCTGAGCGGACATTGAACCAGCTTCTCCTGATGGCACGGGTGGATGAATGGTCTTCCACTGCGTTACTGAGTGAAACCGTCAATCTCAATCAGCTTGTTCGCGAGGTCGGTGCAGCACATGCAGTAGCCTGCGCACGGGCCGGGTTCGATCTGGAATTCCAGGGCGAGCAGGATGTCATGTGCTCTGGAGATGCTGTTCTTCTTCAGGAGCTTGTCGGTAATCTGATCGACAATGCGGTCAAACATGCAAAGGGTGGCTCACGGATCATTCTTGCTGTTGATCGAACGGATGATGAAGCCCGTATCCGGGTTGAGGACAACGGGGCGGGAATCCCGGAAGACAGGCGCGAGGCCGTTCTGTCACGGTTTCAGACGACCGGGCGCAACGGTTCTGGGCAGCATGGTCTCGGTTTGCCGATAGCAGTTGAGATTACGCGTCTATTTGGTGGTAAATTGTGTCTGTTCGAGACCACACCGGACGGAGGACTCAGCGTTCATATCCAGCTTCCCGCACAGACTTGCTAGCAAGCGGATCCGCATCGTGATTCTGCCTTATTTTAGGGTCAGATGCACAAGGAACGTATTTTGATTGGTAGAATGCTCATGGTGTTCAGAACTGCTTTTGCCCGCTTTGCGCGGCTTCTTGTTGCCCTCCTGGCGTTGAGTACAGGTGTGCAATCTATCGATCAGGCCGTTGCCCAAGACAAAGCGACAGACCGAAACAGCGGATCGGTGGTTTTGTCAGGAACACACTGGATTTTTCAGGCGATTGATCTGGGGGAAGTCTGGTGGGGACCTGCAAGAGGGACGGAAGTCTTCCTGAGATTCTCGGACAAACGCGTGACCGGCTCTTCAGGGTGTAATCGATTTTTCGGAGAGTATACGCAATCGGGAAAAGAGCTTGCACTGTCGGAGCTGGGCAAGACGCGCATTGCATGTGACCCGGAAATCATGAAACAGGAGAGCGCCTTTCTTGACCTTCTGAGCGGTGTCACAGAAGTCACGTTTGACGGACAATTGGCGACGTTCAGCAATCCGGACAAGGGCCACCTCGTGCTGCGCCGCAAGATTATTGGTGAGCCGAAGACACAGCACCAGAGCGATAGCCGGTATGACCGGTGCAAACAGGCTGGTGGTGCCCTGGTTGGTGCTCAGAACAGCCAGTGCGTCAGTCATGGCGAGGTAGCCTTTTCCGATGGCCGCACGCCAATCAGCCTTGATCAGTGCACCGGCTATTTCGATGGCTGTAACACCTGTCAGGTCGAGAATGGGGTTCTGAAAGGCTGTACGCGCAAAGCCTGTTCAGCAGAGCACAGCGCACCCCTATGCCTTGTCGGTGATGAAACTCTGCTTGATGGGGTTGGGCGGATTGTCGAACGGCGCGGCCGGTCCATCGAAATCGTCTTTGATGACATCGTCGAACGGTTCACCCTGAAAAAGGGGTTGAAGACAACAGGGCTTGAAAAAGGCGATGAGGTCTTCATCCGTTACCTGACGTCAGCCGCCAGACAGAGGCCGAAGATCATTGAAATCAGGCGCTGGAAGATGCCGGAAAATGGCACCGAACAATGACCCCGGCATTCTCCCCCTTTGCTAATCTAGTTCGTCAGCTGCGGAGGAGGAAGCTTTCGGTAAATGGCATCTGCAAGTTTGGATGTAAGGTTTCTGTTCCCATCTGTTACAGAACCGCCATGCTGGAACTGACTCCATTTCGTAACCGTTCGCCAGCCGTTGGCCTGTTTCGGACCGAATAAAACAGCAGTTTTTGTATCCTGTGGGATGGTGGCATTGCTATTCCACAAGGCGCGAAGACCTCTGTAGTCTCTCGGCATGCCAGTCGGGTATTTATGACCTCCGCGCAGAATGTTCAGTCGGTTGCCCGGGGAATCTGCCGGTGCATCTGTCCAGATTGCAATAAGAGGATAAACCAGTTCATCGCTGTTGCTGGGTTGCGTCCATTTGGATGTCATCGCTTCATAAAAACATTCGAGGCCAGATTCGGACCGGTCTCCACCGCCAATAGCGCGCTGTTTGGAGACGAAGGAGAAGAAGCGGCTTCTATCTGCCGGCAGCTTGTAAAATGGACCTGGTTGTAAAGCTACATACCCCAGTCGATCATATAGGGATCCCGGTCCTTCGGTATCAAAGTCTCTGTAATAGATTGGCCTGACGTTAATCTGATCCACATGGCGATTTCTGTCAGCAAGGGCCTGCCTGAGGTTCTGATCAAGTGCCAGCGCATTTTTCTTAACTGCGTTGAGCGTATTGGTCATGCTGCCAGTCGCGTCAATGCACATGGCAATGTCTACGATGATGGTTCGACCACTACCCAATCCCGTAGCGGTAACTGGAACATCGATATAGTCTTTCCCAAGCATGCCCATAAGGGTGAGTGGAACCCTGACAACAGCATCAACCGTTACCTGGTTCGTGTTCTGATCAATCGTCGACTTGAATTCGACAACTTGATATCGTCGCTGATCGTTGTAATTGGCTTCAAAGTACCGTTTTACAATGGCCTCTATCTGCGCTTTCGATGCGTCAGTTCCAATTTGAACCGATCCTGCAAGAACAGCACTGTCGATGGATTCCTGAACCTCTGCCCTGGAGTTCATCGTTCTCGTGTAATCGATTGCCGCGCCAATTGCTATGAGCAGCATACCTGCAATGGGAGCGAACATGATGACGACAGCGGCCTGAGAGTCCTGGGCGAAGCGTTTTGCAAAGGTGATAAAGCGTCTCATAATTTTGAATAATAGTATTCAAATCTTAAAATGTTTTTGCGGTTGAGACGGATTCGCTCCAAGAAATTCATAGAAATGCAGGCGGACTACCAGAGACTGGCTGAAAGCCGCGGTATGGAAATCGACGAAATGTCCTATGCACAGGCGGCAGCGCTTGTCGGGCTGACATGTGTCGGGGTATTGGTCGTGCCTGTTGAGCATTTTGATACATTGGAAATGAAGCAATATCCAATACCATGTATCGTCTTGATATAAATGGGTTCTGCAGGGTCCGGCTCGATTTTCTTGCGCAACCGCATGATATGAACATCGACGGTGCGGTCGCCCACATAGCACTCTCGGCCACGGGCTATATCGAGAAGCTGGTTACGGGAAAGAACCGCGTGAGGGTGCCGGACGAGCGCGTGCAGCAGTTCAAACTCTGTTGTGGTCAGCGGCATGTCTTCATTGTCTGCAACCGCGCGCAGGGTCCGGTCCTGAAGATTCATCTCCCAGTCACCGAACTGGAGCAGCGTCGCGTCTGTCTCAATCTGGCGAACGGCCAGTGCTTCCACCTTGCAGCGTCTGAGAATGGTCTTGATCCGGGCCAGAAGCTCTCGGGCCTCGAACGGTTTCACCACATAGTCATCGGCGCCGAATTCCAGTCCGATGACCCGGTCAAACGGATCGTCACGGCCGCTCAGAACAATAATCGGCAGGTTGGAATTGACGCGGAGATCCCGGGTGATTTCAAACCCGTCACGGTCCGGCAGATTGATGTCGAGAATGCAGAGATCAATTGCCTCGTTTTTCAGAATGCTATCCATCTCGGCACCGGTTGCGGCACACGAAACCTGATAGTGCTGTTTTTCAAGATAACGCTTTAGAAAGTCTGTGATTTGCGGGTCGTCATCAACAACGAGAATATGGTCGGCAGACATTGGGGCTCTCCTCACAATCCCGGAAACCACGTGGGGCCAGTGATGGTATCTCGGGAATGTTCAGACCCTAAACCCACGAGAAAATACGGACATTGACCTGAATCAACAGCAGACCAATCCAAGTCTGGCAGTATGCGGTTTTATACGGATAGCGCGGACAGGTGGAGTGGCGGCGTGACAACAACTGAGAGCGAGAGTGAAGCGGCGCGGTGGAGCACGCATATCCGGCCTATCGGTTTTCTTGTGGCAGTCCTGCTTTTGGCCATCGTGGCGGCTTCGGTCTTCCTGGGCAGTGAAACAAGCCGCCGTTTCAATGACATGAAAACCAGCTGGATAGGCTATGCGGATGAAGCCGGACGCAAAAGCGTCTGGATCAGCGATATCCGAGGCCATTTCGGTTATGGCGGCATGATCCACAATTTCAAGAACTATGTTCTGAGACAGGATCCGGCCTATCGCTCCACCATGAAGCGGGATTTCGCCAATCTCTACAGGACGATTGATGCATATGCGAGTAGCAACCCGACCGAGCGCGAGCGGGTGGCACTCTTTGCCATTCGTGACGTGGCCCGGGTTTACGAACGTCAGATCGACCGGATCGACAGCGGTATCAGTCGACAACTGGATGCAGAAGCCATTGATGCCCATGTCCGGGTTGATGACACAGAAGCGCTTGCGGCGCTGAAAGAGCTGGAACTGATCTGGCAGGAACAGAACGCTTCCCATGTTTCGCGAGTGGTGGGGGCAATCTCCGAAGGCGAACAGCTCACAGGCTGGGTCATCCTCGTGGTGACAGGAATGGCGGCTCTGGTGCTGATCATCTTCGGTCTTCTGCATCAACTTGTCCGGCATTCGCTGGATGCGACCCATCAATTGTTCCGGGAATTGTTTGAACGCAAGCGGGCCCAGGACGCCGAGAAAAAACTGGCCCGCGCCGTAGAGCAAAGCCCGAGCACGATCATCATTACAGATGTGAACGGGCGGATTGAGTTTGTGAACCGGAAGTTCGCCGAGCTGACGGGCTTTGGACCTCAAGAGGCAATTGGCAAGAGGCCGAATCTGCTCAAATCCGGTCACACCACGAATGAGGCCTATCGGCAGATGTGGGAGATGTTGAAGGCGGGCCGGGAATGGCGCGGTATCTTCAAGAACAGAAAGCGTGATGGTAGCCATTACTGGGCCTCCACCGCCATTCTGCCGCTGCTGGATGATGAAGGCGCAATCACCAATTTCATCGGTATCGGTGAGGATATCACTGAGAAAAAGATGGTGAAGGAACAGATAGCCCGTGCCCAGAAGATGGAAGCCGTGGGAGTGCTTGCAGGTGGCGTCGCCCATGATTTCAACAATGTGTTGATGGCAATCACCGGTAATGTGCAGCTGGCCCGCATGGGCGTTGAAGATGGAGACAGCCCGGCTGAAATCGACGAATCCCTCGGCCATATTGATCTCGCGGCTCGCCGGGCCCAGGGGCTGGTGCGGCAATTGCTGGCGTTTGCCCGCCGACAGCCCACACGGTCGCGCCCCATTGATCTGCATGATCATCTGGAAGCCACCATCAAGCTGCTGCGGGCGGCCATCCCCACAAACATTGCACTGTCCGTGGCAGGAAGCGCACCAGGGCTTGTCGTGGAAGCTGATCCAACCGTGATGGACCAGATCATCATGAATCTCTGTCGCAATGCGGCCGAGGCGTTTGGTGGCAAAGCGGGCAATATCCGGCTCAGCCTTTCTGTTGCCGAGGCCGGGTCTAAAGAGGCTTCCGAGCTTCTGCCGAGCTGTGAAGGAAATGTGGTCAGGCTCATCGTGGCCGATGATGGCCCCGGCATGCCTGAGCCGGTCCGTCAGCGGGTGTTTGATCCGTTCTATTCCACCAAGCCAATTGGCAAGGGCACGGGGCTTGGGCTTGCGGTTGTCAAAAATGCGATGGATGACCTTGGCGGTGCCATCGCGCTTGAAACCGAGCCGGGTGAGGGCACGCGCTTTACGCTGGCTTTCCCGCTCATCCATGGTGAAGTCCCGGAAAGAATGGCCCCTGCAGAGCTGCCTCGCGGTCATGAGGCGATCCTGCTTGTTGATGATGAAGAAGATGTTCTCTTCACCCTGCGGCGCATGCTGACCCGGCTTGGATACCGCATAGATGCATACTCCGATCCGCTTCTGGCCCGCCAGGCTTTCGAGGCTGATCCAGGACGGTTCGACATCCTTGTTACAGACATGATGATGCCGAATATGAATGGAACAGAGCTGATCGAAGTTCTGCGTCAGATCAGGCCGGACCTGCCGGTGCTGCTGTGCAGTGCCTACCACACTGAGCAGGGTGACATGGAGAGCGAACGAATCTGGCGGGTTGAGAAACCGGTCGATATGGCCGGGCTGTCAGAGGTGCTCCGCCAGATGATCACGTCCGGGAACACTCGATAGGAGAAGGGGGGCTGACTTTCCCTTATCGCGGGAGTTCAGCCGTTGTTTGTTACAAGTTTTAACAACTCGACATAATTCGTTACACAAACCGTTCGATCTCGAAAATTCCTCGTTACAGCGGCTTTCTAGGTTCCTCTTGTGGCTGATTTGCCGGGTGGTGTGTCACCCGGCGCCGGTCTGATCCAAGAGGATGTTTTCAATGACACCAAGAAAAACTGGACGGATCAGTCTTCTTGCAGCGGTCTCCGCAGCGGCTCTCATGGGCATGGCTGTCGTTTCCACTGCGCAGGCAGATGATCCGGGCCCGATCTCCCCGCTGGAGGTCGATGCCAAAAAAGCGGAATTGGGAAAACGACTGTTCTTCGATCCACGCCTGTCCGGCGACGGAGAACTGTCCTGCTCAAGTTGTCACCAGCCGGAAAAAGGCTTTACCGACGGTCAGGCATTGTCTGACGCCTATGCCGGTTCGCTCGGCTTCCGTAACGTGCCAACCCTGATCAACACCGCGATGCGTGAAGCCTGGTTCCATGACGGACGTTTGGGCACCAACCTGAACGACGTGACGCGTGAATCGATCACCGAGACCTACAACATGAACATGGACATGCGTCTGATGCAGGAGCGTCTGAAGCAGGATCCGGTTTATGTGAAGATGTTCAAGGAAGCCGGTTACGGCGAGCCGTCCAACGGTTCTGTCCGCAAGGCCATTCCGGAATATCTGAAAACGCTGACGTCTCGTGGCGCACCGTTCGACAAGGGCGAAATGTCCGAAGCGGCACAGGCCGGGTATGAGCTCTTCAAGGGCAAGGCCGGCTGTGTCCAGTGTCACTCCGGCAACCGTTTCACCGACGATCAGCCGCATAATATAGGCACCCCGGAAAATCCTGAAATCTTCAAGGACCCACTGCGGCACATCACATATGTGACCTTCACCAAGTTCCTTGGTGTTGAGAACTACATGAACCTGCGCCGTGACGTTGGTGCCTATGTGCGTGCGCATCCGTCCGACAGATCCACGGTCGGAAGCTTCATGACGCCAACTCTGCGCGAGCTGAAGCAGACAGGTCCGTACATGCACAACGGCATGTTCAACACCCTGTTCGAGGTTGTGGCCTTCTACAATCAGGGCGGTGGTGAAGACCCGAACAAGGATCCTCTGATCCAGCCGCTGGGCCTGACATTCGAGGAAGAGAAAAATCTCGTCGCATTCCTTGAAGCTCTGTCCGGTGATGTGCTGACCGGTCCGGAATTCGTCCCTGACGAAATCGACACCGACTATCAGCCGATCGCCAACTGGCGCAAAACCCCGAACTAGGAGGCAAGACAATGACACGTGAACTGTCACGACTTTTGAGCACGATTGCCTCCGCTGCTGTTATCACAGCACTTGGGGCAGGGACGATGACGCTCACCGCTCAGCCGTCAAATGCGGCTGAAAGCCTGAAAATCGAATCCGCCATCAAAGGCGGTGATCCGGATGTGGATCCGGCACTGGAAGCCCTCGGCCCACCGCCGATCCCGGCTGACAACCCCCAGACGCCCGAAAAGATCGAGCTTGGCAAAAAGCTGTTCTTTGATCCGCGTCTTGGCGGTAATCCGTCCACACCATGTTCTGCCTGTCACCTGCCATCTGTTGGCTGGGATGTGGAAGACAAGGTCTCGTTCGGTTATCCGGGCACCGTTCACTGGCGCAACAGCCAGACCATCGTCAACTCCGCTTACTATGGCAAACTGTTCTGGGCAGGCTCTTCGAAGTCTCTTGAATCCCAGGCCAAGTCTGCTGCAGGCGGCGCGGTTGCCGGTAACGGTGAAGCCGATATGATGGAAGCACGCTTGGCGTTTGTTCCGGAATATCGTGAAGCCTTCAACAAGGTCTTCGGCGATCAGTGGCCGAAAATCGGCAATGCATGGCGCGCTATTGCAGCCTTCGAGCGGACCATCGTCCAGACGGATACTCCGTTCGACAATTATCTGCGTGGCGACAAGAATGCCCTGACAGCAAGCCAGAAGCGCGGTCTTGAACTGTTCCGCGGCAAGGCAGGCTGCATCGAGTGCCACAACGGTGCGCTTCTCTCTGACGAGAAGTACTACAACACCGGTGTTCCGCCACTTGATCAGTGGAATGATGATGGCCTGAAACAGGTGACATTCCGCTACGAGCTTTATGCCAAGGGCTCAACGGAGAAGATGTACCGGCATACGAAAGATGATCCGGGCTTCTACTTCCGGTCCAAGGAAAAAGCCGACAAGGGCAAATTCCGCACACCATCCCTGCGCTACACCCTCTACACCGAGCCTTACATGCACAACGGCATGCTGGCGACGCTTGAGGATGTTGTCGAGTTCTACAACCAGGGCGGTGGCACAAACGAGTTCGCCAAGAACAAGACCAAGCTTATCAAGCCTCTCGGCCTGAAGAAGAAGGAAAAAGCTGATCTGGTGAACTTCCTCAAATCTCTGTCCGGCCCGGAAATCCTGATGGATGAACCGGAACTGCCTGACTACGCCCCGCTTCCTGACGCGGCGAACTAGAGAGGGACCCCCAATGACAAACGCAAAGTCCCATAAGTGCAGCTGTACGGGCAATGCCAAGAAGGCCTGCACCATCAACCGCCGACAGTTCCTGTTTGCATCAGGCGCGACCGCTTTCACCGTCATGGTGACAGTGCCGACCGCCGACGGCAAAGCGGAGCAGGTTCCGGCTCTCGTCTCCACCTATCCACGCAAGAAGATCGCCAAACTGTCCGATCTGAAGCAGGACGTTCCGGTTGAATTCGAATATCCGGACGAAGGTGACTACGCAGCCTCCATGCTGGTGAAGACCGGCGTTGAGTGCGGCGGTGGTATCGGCAAGGACAAGGACATCGTGGCCTTTAACCTGACCTGTACCCACCAGGGTGGCGATCTGACGGATACCTATGTGGCTGAACACAAGGCCCTCGGCCCCTGTCCGCTGCATCTGTCGACCTATGATCTGACCCGCCACGGCATTCTGATCTCCGGCCAGGCTTACCAGTCTCTGCCGCAGGTGCTGCTGGAGCTGGATGGCGACGATATCTACGCCGTCGGCATGTTCGGGCTGATCTACGGCCGCTACGACAACCTGATTTCGTAAAGGAGGAACGATCATGGCTACTCCATACTACGTTCCTGAGACCAACGTTCCGCTTCCCCCCAAGGGCGCCGACGTTATCTCAACAGCGTGTGACTACTGTATTGTCGCTTGCGGCTACAAGGTCTACCGCTGGCCGGTCACGGCCAAGCCGGGTGGTCCATCTGCAGATGAAAACGCATTCGGTGAAGATTTCCCGGTCGCGCCACTGGGTGCCTGGGTTGCTCCCAACCAGCACAACATCGTGCTGCACAAGGGCAAGCCACACCATGTGGTGATCATTCCGGACAAGGATGCGAAACACGTCAACACCGATGGTGACAGCTCCCTGCGTGGCGGCTGTATCGCTCAGAAGTGTTACAATCCGCAGACCCCGACTCGTGACCGCCTGAAAACACCACTGATGCGTATCTATGGTACGCTGATGCCGGTTCCGTGGGATCTGGCGCTGGATGTGGCGGCAGAAGTCGGTAATCACGTCATCAAGAAACACGGCACCAATGCCTATGGCGTGAAGACCTTCTCCTACCAGTATATCGAGAACACCTATGCGATCTCGAAATACGCGCTCCGTCACGTCAACACGGCCAACTTCACGTTCCACGACACACCGTCTGACGTGACATCCACACCGGGTTTCCGGGATGCCGGTTTCGACAATTTCGGTCCTGCCTATGAAGACTGGATGAATGCGGAAACGCTTCTGGTCTGCGGTACCGACCCGTATGAAACCAAAACCATCCTCTACACCCAGTGGATGATGAAGGGCATGCAGAACGGTCAGAAAGAGATCTATCTCATTCCGCGTCGTTCCGCAGGTGTTGCATATGCCGAGAAAATGGGCGGCCTGCACATCGACATCACCCCGGGTACTGACCTTCTGGTCGTCAACGCAATCGCTCGCGTGATTGTCGAGAACGGCTGGGAAGATAGCGACTGGATCCAGAAATGGGTCAACAACAAGTGGGAAAGCTCTTCAGGCTTCGGCCAGGGCACCCGCAACACGCCATGGCAGTGGCGGACAACCTGGGGCAAATTCCAGACCAAAGGCTTTGAGGACTGGAAGGAATGGCTCCTGTCGCAGGACGAGTTCAAGCCTGAAAATGCAGCAGAAATCGCTGAGATCGACGTTCAGAAGATCTACACCGCTGCTGAATGGATGGCCAAGCCGAAAGCTGATGGAACCCGTCCGAAGACATCTGTGATGATCGAAAAGGGCTTCTACTGGTCAAACAATACCGGTAACACCCAGGCGATTTCCGCTCTCGGTATCATCGTCGGTGCCGGTGGACGTCCGGGTCAGGTTATTGGTCGTGCCGGTGGTCACCAGCGTGGTGGCGTCAAGGGCGGCAAATATCCGCGCAACAAGTCGCCGGAGAAAGTCCCTGGTCGTCGTCGTCGCGCCATGGATACGGACCGTTACCTGATTTCAGGTCACACACGGTTCGCCCATGTGATCGGCACCACCTGGATCCAGTCCATGTGCGGCAGCCAGCAGCTTGCTGACAAGTTTGAGCAGCTGACGGTTCAGAACCCGCATCAGGTCCGGTCGTTCGACAAGAAAGACATTGTCGATACGCTCAAGGCTCGTGCGGACAGCGGTGGCATGGTCGTCATCAACCAGGATATCTACCTGCAGGATCCGATTGGTAACCGCTATGCGGATATCATCTTCCCGGCAGCGACCTGGGGTGAGGAAGACTTCCTCCGTGCCAATGGTGAGCGTCGCGTCCGTCTGTATCAGAAGTTCTATGATGCACCGGGTGCTGCGAAACCGGACTGGTGGATTATCGCCAACCTCGCCAAGCGTATGGGCTTTGACGGCTTCGATTGGGAAAACTCCAACGAAGTGGCTGAAGAGGCCGTCCGCTTCACCCGCGGCAGCCGCAAGGACTTCTTCGTCCTGAAGAAACTGGCACAGCAGGAAGGCAAGACACTTCATGCCAAGATCCGTGAATTCGGAACAGACGGCATTCAGTGCCCGGCCATGCTCGGAGATGACGGCAAGACCATCATCGAATCCAAGCGCCTGCATGACACGACCCGTGTTCTGCCGGTCAATGGGGCCGCAGGTGTCAACGTCATCGGCAAGAAAGCCACGCACTTCAACAGCCAGACCGGCAAGTGCAACATCCAGAAATCACCATGGAGCCTGTTCTCCGATTACTGGGCATGGCTGAAGCCGAAGAAAGACGAAGGCGAGCTGTGGTGCACATCTGGTCGTATCAATGAGCGCTGGCAGTCCGGTTTCGATGACCGCCGTCGTCCGTATATCGTCCAGCGCTGGCCGGAAAACTGGGTGGAAATCCATCCCGATGATGCCAAGGAACGCGGAATTGAATCCGGTGACTATGTCATGGTCTATTCCGAGCGTGTTCCAGGGCAGAAAAACACCATTATTGGTGTTGAGGGTGATGACTTCCAGTTCTCCAAGCTGATGGAAAACGGTCACATTGAAACCACGAAAGCTGCCATCACCGCAGTGGCCATGGTGACAACAGCGATCAAGAAGAACGTTATCTATATGGACTTCCTGCACATGCAGCAGCCCGCTAACGCTCTTGAAGGTCGTGTGGTCGACTGGATCTCCGGCAACTACAACTACAAGATGGGCGTTGCCAAGATCCGGAAGCTCGGACCGTCTCCTTACAAGACATCGTTCCGCACCATGTCATTTGCTCCGCGCGATATCGCATAGAGCAAGGAACGACACCGAAATTGGGGCTGGCTGATTGCCATGTTTGCCAGCCTCAGCACCGGGTTTGCTCAGTCATACGGCCGACCCGGACTGGCGGGAGCCTCTCAAATTGGGGGAGGGGCTCCCGTCCCCCCAATCCCCATATCCCCCAAGCAAAAACATGGCAGGTTTATCATGAGTGTTTCAGAAACTGGCAAAACCCCGTTCGGCCTTGATGATGCCAAAGCGGTTTTCCGTACTCTTGTCTCCAGTGACTACGATATCGTCCGCTTGAAAGCGGTCCAGGCGCTGCACCAGGTGCAGGCGACGGACAGTGCGGATTGTCTGGTGGAAGCTCTGAGAGATGATGATGAAGACGTCCGGATTGATGCGGTCAGCGCTCTTGCTGACCTTGGCGATGAGGCTGTTATTCCGGCCTTGCTTGAAAATCTGGTTTACGACCCCTGTGGTGAGGTGAAGCTGGCCTGCGTCAAGGCTCTTGGCAAGCTCGGCGGTCGCGATGCTATTCCCTATCTCAGAAAGCTTGTCACCTCCCGCAGTGATGATGATGAGATGATCTGGGATGAGGATGAAGCCTATCAGACGGAATGGGATGACTGGCTGGATATCCAGATTGCCGCTATTGAAACCCTTGGCCGATTTGGTGATGAAGAAGCCGTTGAGCCGATTGTCCTGGCGGTCAATGATGACGAGGCGCAGGATCTGGGGCCGGTGGCCATGGAAGCTCTGGGCCGGATTGGTGATGCAGCACTGCCGTCTCTTGGCATGTTCATGAACTCGACCCGCCGCAGGCTCCGCTATCAGGCAACCCGTGCCGTTGCGGGCCTGGACGGTGAAAAGGCCGAAGCCCTGCTGAACCGTGCACTGGACGACAAGGACGCGTCTATCCGTCTGGTCGCCTTTGAAACGCTGCTTGATCGGGACGCAAGCCTTGACCTGTTCGAGCGTGCTCTGGGTGATGCCCATGAAGATATCCGCATTGCGGCTTTTGCCCGGCTTGATCTGGCGGAGGAAGCCCTGCTGAACCGGGTTCTGAATGACCCGAGCCCCGTCGTCCAGCTTTCCCTCATCAACCGGATCGACCCCACAGAATCTTGCGAGAGGCGGGATGACACGCGGTTCCGGACCCTTGAGCTTCTGTCCCGCTCCGGCAATGGCGAAGTGGCTGCCACAGCCTTTGGCCGACTGGCGGCCATTGCAACGCCGCTTGTGAAGAATGAATTGATTGACCTCTTCGGTGATCGGGAAGACAAGCCCGATGATCTGGAGCGTCGCCAGTGGGCTGCCGTGGACGGGCTTGCCGCCTCTGCAAATCCGGACGCTATGGAATGGCTGCAGAAGGCCTGCCGGTCTGAGTTTCGTGCGGTTCGTCTGAAAGCGCTTACCGCTGTTGGTGTCTGCCTTGAACGTGGCGACAAGACACTGGTTGCCCGTCAGCAGGCCAGCGAGATTGTGCTCAGTCTGGCGCTACCGGCACCTGCCGCTGATCCGGGCGATGAAGACGCGGATATCGGGGAGCAGGAAGCTGTCAAGGATGACCGGCATGCACTGAAGGCGGCAGGGCTTGATATTGGTGACGGCGATGCCGATGCAGAGCAGGGCCCGACGTCAAGCCTTGGCGCTATTCTGGGCCATGAGGAAATCGCCGAGGAACTGGTGGAAGAGGCAGCGGCTGATAATTCGGCGACCATCCTGTCTCCCAACGAGGAAATCCTGCTGAACCGGGCGCGCCGCAACATCTCCCGCCGCAAAGTGGCTCTGGATGCAGATGCGGCTTCGCTTGATCAGGAAACACAGCTGACGGCAATCCAGCTTCTGGGAACCTTGCCGGACTGGCAGGGCAATCTGCTGTCTCTTGCAACAGAGACGGATGTAGATCGCGCAACGGCTGCTCTGGATGGCTTGTTGAGGTCGATTGACCGCTTTGGTCTGAAGGCTGGCGAAGATGCTCTCGCCGATGTCATTCCGAACCTGATTGTGGCAACGGATGCCGGTATCAGATTGCGGGCCGTCCGTCTGACAGCTTTCCTTCCCCTTGATAAGGCCTCTGACATCCTGCTGGCTGTGCTCGGCGATGAAGATGCCAATGTTCGGGCAGAAGCAATCCGGCTCCTCGGTGGAATGACGGTAACGGCAGAGGCTGTCACACCTCTCTTAGGCGACAGCTCTTCTCTGGTTCGCCAACAGGCCATGCGGACTCTTTGTGTGGTTGATCCCGCTCAGGCCCGCGACCATTTGCTCTCTTTCCTTCTGGACAATCCCGAGCAATCCTTGACGGCCTATATGCCTGACGACAGCAGTGCAGCACCGGTGATCGGAGCGCATATTGCTGACCGTCTGGCCAATGACAATGAACGTGCGACCTGGCCTGTGCTCCTCCCGGCTCTGGCCAGTCTGTATCAGACTAATGGATTGGCGGTGGCGTCATGATAAGCCCGGCAACCTATGATTCCTATGACGACGACTATGCGGATATCGTCACAGAGACGATTCTGTCCCGTCATTCTGTCTCCCCGAAGGTTCTGGAAGCACCAGGGCCTTCAACGGATCAGCTCCGGACCATGATCAAGGCGGCGGCTTCCGCTCCTGATCACGGTCTGATCCGCCCGTGGCGCTTCATCGATTTTCCGGGGCGGTCCCGGAAAATGCTGGCGGATGTGTTCGAACGGGCTCTGCTTGAGCGGTTCTCGGACGCAGATGATGAAGACCGCAGGCGGGCCCGCGAAAAAGCGGCACGCGCACCCACGTTGCTGGGGCTTGTGGCCCAGATTGCTGAAGATGAGATGCGCGTGACCCGCGATGACCAGATCGCGTCCTGCGGTGCTGCGCTTCAGAATATTCTGCTGACGGCCCATGCCATGGGCTATGGCGCACGCGCCATGAGTGGCCGGGCCGTGAGAACGGAATCGTTCCGTTCTGCTATCGGTCTGGCAGATAATGAAGAATTCCTTTGTTTTATCGCCATGGGCACGCCGTCACGATGCGGTCGCGAGCGACAGAGACCTGAGCCGGAAACCATTTTGAGTGTCTGGGAAGGCTGGAGCCAATGATCAAAACCACATTATCGGCCCTTTGTGTCGCGCTGAGCCTTGGGCTTGGCGCGGCTTTCGCTGCTGAACCGCAGCATGAAGTCAAACAGGTCATCGATCTTCAGGCAACATCAAGCCTGCATGCGTTCCGGTTTGAACCAAGCTATCTCAGGATTGCCAAAGGTGAGGTGGTCCGCTTCACAGGTTCAACCGGCAGACATACGGTGTCTTCCATTCCGGGCATGATCCCGGACGGGGCAAAGCCGTTTGAAATCCGTGGCAAGCCGGTGATGGATCTGGCCTTTGATGTGGAAGGTGTCTATGGCGTCCGCTGCCGCGTCCATGGCCGCCATGGCATGGTCATGCTGCTGGTGGTCGGTGAGGATCGCGCCAATCTGCCTACCGCACGTGAGCGGGTGAAACGGGTCAAGCCAGCGGAGCAGGTGCAGTTTATCGACCTGTTCAAGAAACTGGACGAGTAATCTCGAAGCTCTCAGGTGGCGGTCTCAAACGGAAACCATCACTTGTTTTCAATGAAGATACGTGCCGCCTCTGTGACCTTCTTGATCGGTTTTGACCAGTCTTCCGGTGTTTCCTGTCGGAAGAGCTGTAATGCACCCTGATACCAGTCTATCGGGTTCTCTTCAGGCATCCAGCGCCAGTCCGGTGCGGTTGGGAGCAGAGTGAAGCAGGTTTTTCCCAACGCGCCAGCAAAATGCACCGTTGAGTTGTCGATGCTGATTACCAGGTCAAGTGCGGCAACCTGCGCTGTGAAATTGTCCAGATCCTTCAACGGATCCGCATCATCCCAATCATGAATTGAAACTCCGAGTGCCTCTGAAACCCGGTCCGCGTCGGCCTTGTGCGCACCATATTGCAGATTAATGAAATTGGCTGGCAGATTGAGGATGGGAGCCCAGTCTTCGAGCTGGATGGATCGGGCAAGCCTGGTGGTCAGAATATTGCCGCCATACCAGGAAATCCCAATGGAAACCGGATGAGGCAAAGCCTCCAGACGGTCTTTCCAGAGAGTAAGCCGGTCTGTATCAGGCTTGAGATAGGGCTCAGCCCTGAGCGGCAGGCCTTTCTTCCGGGCCAGACGCAACAGAGAGCCGGACGCAATCATTCGGTCGGGCGGGGCAGGCAGGTGCGTATAGCGGTTGGTCTCATCCCGGCTGATAAACGTCATATCCGGAAAAGAGCGCTCAAACAGCGGTATCAGCCTTTTGTCACAGCCCGCGATTATGTCTGCGTTCACATGACTGGACAGGTGTTTGAACATGCTGGCGAACATTACTTCGTCACCGACGCCCTGTTCCGGCCAGACAAAGAGGCGTTCGACCTTCTCATCAAGGCTGTTCAAAGAGGGCAGAGGCAGTTGCGGAGGAGGGGCTGTCACCGACTGGCTTCTGCGATCCATACGCCATTCATACTCGTCCAGTCCCTGATCCACATGGCCCAGAGACAGAAGAACCCTCGCCAGACCATGGTGGGCGTCCGGGTAGTCCTGTCTTAGTTTCAGAGTGTGTATATAGGTTTGCAGAGCCTGCTGGTTTTGGCCAAGTGCATGCTGGACACAGGCCAGATTGTTGTAACCTTCTGCTCGGTCAGGGGCGGCTTTCACAGAGAGAACAGCGTGCTGCAAGGCGTTATCGTAATCAGCCTCTTTCAACAGAAAGGTTGCCAGATTGCCATGCGCTGCGGCGTGATCCGGTTGGAGTTGGACCGTGGTTCGCAATGCATCAATCGCCAGATGTGGTTGTTCAAGGCCATAGAGCGCAGTGCTGAGATTGAAATGAGCCTCAGCTTCATCTGGCTTGATCTCAATAGCATTTGCACAGCATCGCGCAGCTTCTTCATACCGCTTGAGATCATTCAGGGTGACCGCAAGGTTGATATGAGCATGATAATATTGCGGATTGAGCCGGATGGCTGCGATATAGTTGGGGATTGCCTCAAGACGTTTCCCCGCATCCTTTTGAGTGGCGGCCAGATTATTGAACAGTTCCGGCTTGTCAGGACTTTGCTTGATAGCCTGTTGAAAGATGTCTTCCGCATCCGCATAGCGCTTCAGTGCGCGGAAGGCGTTCCCGAGATTGTTGAGGATATTGGTGTTCTCGGGATCGAGCTTGAGTGCTGTCTGATAATGGTCAATCGCGCCTTGGGTCTGCCCCGCGGCAGCGTAGAGAATTCCAATCAGATTATGCAGCTCTGAACGATCTGGGTGCTGTTCTGCAAGTGAGACGGCATCAGACAGAAGTGTCGCATCTGAACCCGATTTGTATCGGTTCACGAGACTTGCGAACTGGCCTTCAAAGGATCCCGAGCCGCTGTCCTGTCCCAGCTGCCGTAAGCCGTCTTTGGCTCTCTGGTTTGAGGGATAGCGCTCTGCAATTGCTTCAAAAAGCGCGCGAGCTTCCTGAACCCGACCCTTGCGGGCGAGCTTGTTGGCCTTTTTCAGGTCTCGGTCGAGCGAAATGGCAGTCAGAGACATAGGTCGGCTCCGTTGAGCATTCTGTGTCAGGCCTTACTTTCTGAAACGTTCTGATTCTGTGTGGAAGCTTATCATTGTCGCAGGGGAGTGTCCTGCTGCAGCTGTCTGGCTCATCCGTCAGACCGACGGGATGACCCATCATCGCGTGGCAGGATCACCTGGGCCAGAAGGCCGGGATCCTGATTGGTCAGACTCAGATTGCCTCCATGACGATGGATGATGCCGTGCGCGATGCTGAGGCCCAGGCCACTGCCTTGCGGCATGTTGGCCCTCTGCCCGCGTACGAAGGGAAGAAGCATCTTCTCCATTTGACCATCAGGTATGCCCGGGCCATTGTCCTGAACAGAAACGAGAAGGCTTTCCGCACTGTCATAATGGACGGAAACCGTGACACGCGATCCGAACTTGAGCCCGTTGTCGATCAGATTGGAAAAGGCGCGTCGCAGGCTGTTGGGGCGCCCCAGCATCATGCCGTTCGGGGCATAATCCACGGGTGCCGCACTGCTGAGACTGAACACTGATCCCACATAGCCCAGATCAAGAGTGGCTTCTGGCTGGAAATCAACTGCGCGACCGGAATCCGTATAATCATCACACAGGCTCTCAAGCAGGGTGACAAGAGAAAACCGGGCCTGCTCCTCAGGGTCATGGCCGAGCGACAGAAGATCAAGAGCACCGCTGACCAGGTCAGACAATTCTTCAAGGTCATGACTGAATTTATTGCGCAGGGTCTCGTCATCAATCATCTCGGCCCGCAATCGCATCCGGGTGACAGGCGTTCTGAGGTCATGGGAAATGGCAGCGAGGCTGCGGTTCTGGGATTCCTGCTCCAGATCGAAATCCCGTTGCAATCGCCTTAGCATGTCGCCGACTGCCACGGCCTCCTCAGATGCCAGAGCGCCAAGATCGTCGGGAGAGCGAATGCCATCCTTGCGCGCCAGCATTCTGAAGGGTCGGGACAGAGAAACCGCCAACGGGATTGTTGCTGCCAGCAGAAGCGAGAAAATGACAAGACCAAGCAGAAGGCTCTGGGTCTCGGAATACCGGTTGGCCCAGAGCATTTCTGATTGAACCTCAACAACGTTTTCATCATCCAGGTAGACCAGAAGCCGGGCTCCCTTGTCCTGCCGGGCGATGTTGCGTGAAAGGTCTGCAAGGCGCTGCTCGCCCCTGTTCTCCTGTCTGCCCGCCTGCCTGCTGGCACGCAGAAGGTTGGGGCGAGGGGGCACACTGTCGAAAATCACAGCTGATCTGTAGCGGACTCCATCAAGAACCAGGATAAGCGGATAGATCTCTCCGTCGACCTGGCTGGGGAATTGATCCAGAAGCCGGGTTTGATAGAGAAGGGTGCTGCCGTTGAGCTTCGCTGATGCGGGACGTCGGACAAGGTCAAGCAGGGTTCGGCCAGATGAGAATGCTGTACTGAGGATATTCTGGCGCTGGTAATAATTGGCCACGGTCCAACCGGTTACGGCAGCGCCCGTCAGGAAGGCCGTAATGACCAGTAACGGCAGACGGGCTGTGAGAGAGTGCGGCAGAAGTCGCAGAAATCTCGAAAATACAGTCATTCCGGTTCGAACTCGGCGCAGAATTTGTAACCTTCATTGCGAACCGAGCGGATAAAATCGGCAGTCGGGTCCGTATCCATAAGCTTCTTGCGCAGACGGCTGACCAGAATATCGATGCGTCGGTCACCGGGAGAGACTTCAATACCATCCAGCAGCATGGAGATATGGTCTCGTGACACCGGCTCAGGTGATGCATGAACCAGCTCCATCAGAACAGACAACTCGCGTGTGCTGAGAGGAACAAGAACGGCATTAGGAGCATGGAGTTGCTGCCGGGCCCTATCAAGTGACCAGCCGGAAAAACGGATCTGGCCGTTGGGTTTCTGTGTGCTGACCTCAGTCTGCGCCCGTCGCAGCAGCGCGTTCATCCGCGCCAGAAGTTCCCTTGGGTTGAACGGCTTTTCCAGATAGTCATCCGCACCCAGTTCGATGCCGATAATTCGTTCCATATCACCTTTGACCGCTGACAGGATAATGATTGGAACGGAGGATGTCTGACGCACATACTTGCAGTAATCGAGCCCGGATTGTCCGGGGAGCATGATGTCGATGATCAGAATGTCAAAATCATCGCCGGAATGTGTCCGAGCTTCTTCAACCGATCCGGAAACCGTACAGTTAAAGTCCCGTTCTGACAGATACTCTGATAGCAATGAGGAGATTTCCGGATCATCCTCAATCACATGAACACGACGCACTTGCTCCTCCCGCGTCTGGTCTTGGTCACAGTATCTATCATATTTGTCCGCCTGTACGGCCAGTTTTGTAACACTTTGTAACGTCAGGCGGTATCGGGCGCATGGTCTGAAACAAAAACATACAAAAAGCTGCATCTGGCAGGCCCTGCCTTGCTGTACAAAGATAGCAAGACTCGGTCCGTTGATGGGTAACGGGCCGATCGGGATCAGATCTGGATTCTGGGAGGGAACCATGAAATCGCTGAAATTTGCCCTGATGGGCGCTGTTGTCATGCTGGCATCTGCGGCACATGCCGAGCCGAAGGCCGAAGTGCTCCATTACTGGACATCCGGTGGAGAGGCGAAAGCTCTGAAAGAACTTCAGAAAGCGTTCAATGCCCGCGGCGGAAAATGGGTGGATGCACCCGTTGCCGGTGGCGGCGGAGATGCGCAGGCTGCCGTTCTGCGGGCCCGCGTTCTGTCTGGTGACCCGCCTGCTGCTGTGCAGATCAAGGGGCCGAACATCAAGGAATGGGCGGAAGCAGGTGCTCTTGGCGATCTGTCCGAAGTGGCCAGTGCGCAGGGCTGGGATGATGTCCTGCCTGAAGCCATCAAGGACATCGTCAAGTATGAAGGCAAATATGTTGCCGTCCCGGTGAATGTGCATCGTGTTGACTGGATCTGGGCCAACCCCGCCGTATTGGCCAAGGTGGGAGCAAAGGTTCCGACCACCTGGGATGAGTTCAACGAAACCGCAGAAAAGCTGAAAGCCGCAGGCATTATTCCGCTGGCGCATGGTGGGCAGCCCTGGCAGGACGCAACTGTGTTTGAAACCGTTGTGCTGGGTGTTGGCGGTATCGATTTCTACAGAAAGGCGCTGGTTGAGCTCGATGAGGAGGCCCTCGGTTCCGAAACCATGGTCAAGGTCTTTGACCAGATGCGCAAAATCCGCGGCTTTGTTGACCCTGATTTCCCGGGCCGTGACTGGAACCTGGCAACAGGCATGGTGATGCGCGGAGAAGCCGCAATGCAGATCATGGGCGACTGGGCCAAGGGTGAGTTCGTCGCTGCTGGCAAGAAACCGGGCGTGGATTACATCTGTGCGCCAACACCATCCGCTGGGGGCTATCTTCTGAACTCGGACAGTTTTGCCATGTTCAATGTGTCTGGAGATGACAATGAGGCAGGCCAGGCGATCCTGGCTGAACTGATCCTGGGTGAGGAGTTTCAGGAGACCTTCAACCTCTTCAAGGGGTCTGTTCCGGCGCGGATTGGTGTGAAGCGGGACAACTTCGATGAATGCGCCATCCGGTCCATGGATGATATGGTGTCATCTGCCAAAAATGGCACACTTCTGGGCTCCATGGCTCATGAGATCGCGCAGGCCGGTGCTGTTCGCGGTGCCTTCATTGATGTGGCAACAGCGCATTTCAACTCGGATATGTCGTCGGAAGACGCGGCCAGCAAGCTGGTTGATGCAATCCGTCTTGCCAAATAATCGGCTCTGAACCATCACCACCAGTCTGCCCAGGTGCAGACTGGTGGTGAGACACAGCTGATAGTCTCTTCTGTCTCATGATCGGAGTCTGAAATGGCACGCCCGTCAGCCGGGGGTTCGTGGCGCCTTGATCGTCTGATCCCGCAAATTGTTGTCTCGCCGGGTTTTCTGGCCATCCTGCTCTTTGTCTACGGTTTCATTCTGTGGACGGGTTATGTCTCCATGACCAAGTCCCGCATGCTGCCGAAATACGACTTTGCCGGACTGATCCAGTATGAGCGCCTGTTTCAGATGGATCGCTGGAATGTGGCCATCAACAATCTCTTTGTCTTTGGGGTCCTGTTTATTCTGGTCTCGATTGTGATTGGTTGTCTCTTGGCCGTGTTGCTCGATCAGAAAATCAGAGCAGAAGGCTTTATCCGCACCGTCTATCTTTATCCGATGGCAATTTCCTTCATCATCACGGGAACGGCCTGGAAATGGATCATGAACCCATCTCTTGGCCTGGAAACCGTGGTCCGATCCTGGGGTTGGGAAAGCTTCTCCTTTGGCTGGACAGTGGATCAGGACCTGGCGGTCTATGCCCTCGTCATGGCGGCCGTCTGGCAGTCGAGCGGCTTTGTCATGGCTCTGTTTCTCTCGGCCCTTCGCAGTGTCGATCAGGATATCATCAAAGCGGCCAGCCTGGATGGAGCAACACCGTTCCGCATTTACACGCGGATCATTCTGCCCTCCATGCGTCCGGTCTTCATGAGTGCGGTGGTCATCCTCTCGCATCTGGCCATCAAGAGCTTTGATCTGGTGGTGGCGCTGACGGGCGGCGGGCCGGGTTATGCCTCAACCTTGCCAGCCAATTTCATGTACGAGATGACCTTCCGCCGCAATGAAATCGGTGTCGGTGCAGCATCCGCAATGGTCATGCTGGCAACGGTGGCGGCGATCATGGTGCCATATCTGTACTCGGAACTGAGGGGGCAGAAACATGATTAAGTCTGCACCATTGAATGGCGACGGCGGTATGTCAAAGCTGGCTGGCCGTTGTCTGATCTGGACCGCGCTTGTGGTCTTCGCGCTCTGGTTCCTGTTGCCCGCCTATGTGGTGGTTGGCACATCCCTCAAGGATCTGGAAGAGATACGCGGCGGTTCGCTGCTGGCTCTGCCACATGAAATCAATCTCGATGCCTGGCGGTTTGCCTGGAGTGAGGCCTGTATCGGTGTGGAATGTACCGGACTTGAACCCTATTTCTGGAACTCGGTGGCCATGGCGGTTCCTGCCGTTCTCCTGTCCACCTTCCTTGGAGCGATCACGGGTTATTCGCTGACGAAATGGCAGTTCAGAGGCGCGAATATCGTCTTTGCCCTGATCTTGTTCGGCTGTTTTGTGCCGTTTCAGGTCGTCATCCTGCCCATGGCCCAGACATTGGGTATTCTGAGGATCACGAATACGGTCTATGGCCTCATTCTGGTCCATACCGTCTATGGTCTGGCCTTCACCACACTGTTTTTCCGCAATTACTACGTCACCATCCCTGATGAGCTGGTCCGGGCTGCAACAATCGACGGGGCCGGGTTCTTCACCATCTTCTTCCGTATCATCTTGCCTTTGTCGCCGCCCATTATCGTGGTCTCGGTCATCTGGCAGTTCACCCAGATCTGGAATGACTTCCTGTTTGGCGCAAGTTTCACCACTGGCGGAACCCAGCCGATCATGGTGGCCATGAACAATCTGGTGAACACCACGACCGGGGTGAAACAATACAATGTGGATATGGCTGCCGCGCTGATCACGGCAGCTCCCACAATACTCGTCTACATCATTGCCGGGCGCTATTTCGTCCGCGGTCTGACCGCTGGCTCCGTGAAAGGGTAGAAATCATGGCTTCTCTTACCATCAAGAATGCAGTCAAGCGTTATGGCTCTGTCGAGGTTCTGAAGAATGTCTCCATCGATCTGAAAGATGGCGAGTTTCTGGTCCTTCTCGGTGCATCCGGCTGCGGCAAGTCCACGCTTCTGAATATGATTGCCGGGCTTGAAAGCGTGACGGAAGGCGAGATCATGATTGGCGATCGCGTCATCAACGATGTGCATCCGAAAGATCGGGATATCGCCATGGTATTCCAGTCCTATGCGCTCTATCCCAACATGACAGTTGCGAAGAATATCGCGTTTGGTCTGGAAATGAGGGGTGTTCCCAAGGCAGAGCGGCAGCAGGCGGTGCAGAGCGTTGCCAGCATGCTGCAGATCGATCATCTGCTGAACCGGAAACCGGCGCAATTGTCTGGCGGCCAGCGCCAGCGCGTGGCCATGGGGCGGGCCCTGGTCCGTCGCCCGGAAGTATTCCTGTTCGATGAGCCTCTGTCCAATCTGGACGCCAAGCTCAGACTTGAGATGCGTACAGAAATCAAACGGTTACACAAAGAACTTAATGCAACAATGGTTTATGTGACGCACGATCAGATCGAGGCGCTTACCTTGGCGGACCGGATCGCGATCCTGCGGGATGGTCACGTCCAGCAACTGGCGTCGCCGTCTGAGATCTACAACAGCCCGGCCAATATGTTTGTAGCTGGTCTGGTGGGCTCGCCGCCGATGAATTTCATCCCCGCCCGCATCCGTCAGACGGAGCACGAGCTTTTTGCTGACGTTGATATGGGCGAAGGGCAGACACTGTCTCTGTCTCTCGCTCGCAACGGCGCGGATGTCAGCACCTATATCAATCAGGAGGTTGTTGTGGGCCTGCGCCCGGAAATGATCACCTATACCGGCCGGGGTGATGCAGCAGGCGAACAGGGTGTGGACTGCGAGGTCAATGTGGTGGAACCGACTGGGGCGGATACGCTGTGTTTCCTGAAATGGGGAGAGCAGAATGTGATTGCCCGGGTAAACTCTGCCATTGAGCCCATGTCTGGTGACATGCTGCGTTTCACCATCGATATGAAGCGTGCAACCCTGTTTGATCCAGCCTCCCAGACCCGTATTGTATGAGTCCTGACCCTAGAGGGAGACCGGGATGGTTTGGGATCTGATCGCCGATATCGGCGGTACCAATATGCGCCTCGCTGCTGTCATTGATGGAGAAATTGCCCATCGTATCACCCATGAGACGTCCGGGGCTCTGGCTGTCACGGAGGGTCTGTCAGCGCTCTGTCGGCACATGGCAACATCACCGCGTCGGGTCTGGGTTGCAGCCGCCGGTGTTGTCAGGGGCGGATACGTGCAGCTAACCAATGGCGGGCAGGGGTTTTCCGAGAGAGATCTTCTGCAGGCAACCGGGGCTGAGACTGCCCGCATCATGAATGATTTTGAAGCCGCAGCCTGGTCGCTGGTCTCTCCCGGTCAGGCGGACCTTCTGGTCCTGCAGGGAGACGCCCCTGAGCCTGAAGGCCGAACGCCGAGGCTGATTGTCGGGCCGGGAACCGGTCTTGGTGTCGGGTCTCTGGTATGGCGCGGCGACTGCCCCGTTGTGGTGCCGGGTGAGGGCGGTCATGTGCGGATAGCACCGCGCCATGCGCAAGATATTCCGCTGTTTGAAACGCTCGGGAATCTTTGGCCGGAAACACGGATGGCCCAGGGGCAGGAAGGGCATCTGGCACTGGAAGCGGAAGCCATCATCAGCGGCACAGGCATACCGGTTCTGATGAGGGCGTTGTGTCAGCTTCACGGGCGCGAAGAGGAAGTCTGGGATGCTGCAGCTGTTTTTGAAGCCGCACGGCTGCAATCAGATCCGTTAGCGTCTGAGGCGGTTGAGCTGCTCTGTACGTTTCTAGGCGCAGTAGCCGGGGATCTGGCACTTGTGGTCAATGCGCGTGGGGGTGTGTTTCTCTGTGGCGGTGTTCTGGCGGGCAATGCCTGGATTTTCGACAGGCCAACCTTTCTTGATGCCTTTAATCAGGGTGGGCGTCATACGGTGTTCAGGAAGACTCTGCCAATCTACTTGTATCGAGATGCGAAATTCGGACTGAATGGTGTGCTGAACGCCATGAGTCATCAATGAGGCGGGAACAATGGAACGATCAGTACAGGACGTGGTGAAACGGGTGACGGATCGTGTGCGCGAACGCAGCAGAGCGACCCGCGAGCCTTATCTGACACGGATGGAAAAAGCACGGGCAGACGGGCCAAACCGAGCCCATCTGACCTGTGGTAATCAGGCTCATGCCTATGCCGCATCACCGGATGAGGACAAGGATCTGCTTGCCGGTGGGCGCGTGCCCAATCTTGGGATTGTGACGGCTTACAATGACATGCTGTCCGCCCACCAGCCTTATGAGGCCTATCCTGCTCTCATTCGCCAGGCTGCCCGGGAGATGGGGGCAACAGCGCAGGTTGCAGGCGGTGTGCCCGCCATGTGTGATGGGGTCACACAGGGGCAGACTGGAATGGACCTGTCGCTGTTTTCCCGGGATCTCATTGCCATGGCCAGCGGGGTTGCGCTGTCTCACAATGTCTTTGATTCAACGGTTTATCTGGGTGTGTGTGACAAGATCGTCCCCGGTCTCGTTATCGCGGCGGCCACCTTTGGCCATCTGCCAGCGGTCTTTCTGCCCGCCGGTCCCATGACATCCGGCCAGACCAATGATGAGAAGGCCAGGGTCAGGCAGGACTTCGCGAAAGGCCTTATCGGGCGCGACGAACTGCTGAAGTCCGAGATGGCATCCTATCACGGACCGGGCACCTGCACGTTCTATGGTACGGCCAACACCAATCAGATGCTGATGGAATTTATGGGTTTGCATCTGCCTGCGGCGAGTTTTGAAAACCCGGGCTCAGGTATGCGCGAGGCGCTGACTCTGGCCGGTGCCAGGCGGGCCGTGGAAATTTCTGCCCTGGGCGATGATTACCGCCCGGTCTGCCATATCCTCGATGAGCGGGCTTTCGTCAATGGCATCGTCGGCTTGAATGCAACAGGCGGGTCCACCAATCTGCTCATTCACCTGCTGGCCATGGCACGCGCGGCTGGTGTCGTGCTGGACTGGGAGGATTTTGAGGAGATCTCTGCCGTCACACCGCTTCTGGCGCGGGTGTATCCCAACGGGCTGGCTGATGTGAACCAGTTCCATGCCGCTGGTGGTCTTGGCTTTCTCATCGGCGAATTGCTGCACGCGGGCCTGCTGCATCCGGATACGGAGACTGTGGCGGGGCAGGGGCTTGAACTCTATACCCGTGAGCCGAGGCTGCAGGGGGACAAAACCCTGCACTGGGTAGCCGGGGTCGGAACCTCGCTTAACGAGAATATCGTGCGTGGCTATGACCAGCCGTTTCAGGAGACCGGTGGGCTCAAGCGACTGGATGGCTCTCTCGGCGCTGCCGTAATGAAGATCTCAGCCGTTGCAGAGGACCGGCATGTGATTGAAGCCCCTGTAAAAGTGTTTCGCACTCAGGAAGCGGTCCGAGCAGCTTTTCAGGCTAAAGAGCTTGATCAGGATGTGGTGGTCGTCGTCCGGTATCAGGGGCCAAAAGCCAATGGCATGCCGGAGCTGCACAATCTGACGCCCATTCTGGCCGTCCTGCAGGATCGGGGGCACCGTGTGGCCCTTGTCACCGATGGCAGAATGTCCGGGGCATCCGGCAAGGTGCCAGCCGCTATCCATGTAAGTCCGGAGGCTCTTGATGGTGGCCCCATCGCACGACTTCAAGACGGGGACAAGGTCCGCGTTGATGCCCGGAACGGTCGGCTTGATATTCTCGATGAAGCGGTTCTTGATCGGCCGGTTGAAGCGCCTGATCTGAGTGAACATCACACAGGCACGGGCCGGGAATTGTTTACGCTCTTCAGACAGAATGTCGGGACAGCGGAGTTCGGCGCAACCATTCTGTTTGGAGATTAGAGTGTACTCATCCGTCATCAAGTCCATGGTTGCGCTGGATGATTTCTGTTCCAGAGCGCCGATTATACCGGTCCTGTCCGTTGAGCGCGCCTCTGATGCGGTTCCTTTGGCAAAGGCATTGATTGCCGGTGGACTGCCGGTTCTGGAAGTGACACTCAGAACCGATGCGGCGCTGGATGTGATCCGGGCCATGGCCAGGGTGAACGGTGGTGTGGTTGGAGCGGGAACCGTTCTGACCTCATCCCAGGCCGAAGAGGTGAAGAAAGCAGGCGCGCGGTTCTGCGTGTCTCCCGGGGCGACTGAAGCGCTTCTGGATGCCTGCGAGATGCTCGAGCTGCCGCTTCTGGCCGGTGCAGCCACAGCATCGGAAGTCATGCGGCTTATGGAACGCGGTTACCGCTATGCCAAGTTTTTCCCCGCAGAAGCAGCAGGCGGCATCCCGATGCTCAAATCCCTGAATGGTCCTTTGCCGGATATGCGGTTTTGCCCGACTGGTGGTCTGACACCGGACAATGCCGCAGACTATCTGTCCCTGCCCAACGTGGTTTGTGCTGGCGGGTCATGGGTTGCGCCTGCCGCGCTGGTTCGTCAGGGGGGCTGGTCGGAGATTGAGGCACTGGCCCGTCAGGCGGCCGCGCTGCGATAACATCAAGACGAAGGAGGCGTCCTATGGTCGCGCAAGTCATCCCGGTTGAGGAATGCGATCTGGTTATCTTCGGTGGGACCGGCGATCTGTCGCGCCGCAAGATCCTGCCTGCTCTGTTTCAGCGGTTCAAGGCCGGACAATGGCTTGAAAGCGGGCGCATTATTGCGGCTGCCAAGAGTGAGCATTCAAACGAGCGTTTCCGGCAGATTGTGAAGGAGGCCTTGCTGGAATTTGCAGGGCTGTCTGATGCCGATGATCCGCATATGACAGCGTTTCTTGAGCGGATTTCCTACGTCCAGATCGATGCGACGGGAGACCTGGGCTGGAAGGCATTGCTCGACAGCATGCGGGCGGAAACGGTTCGGGTATTCTATCTTTCGGTTGGCCCATCCCTGTTCGCGCCCATTTGTCAGCAGCTCGTGGCCTATGGCATTTCTGATGAAGACAGCCGGATTGTGATGGAAAAGCCGTTTGGTCATGACCTTGAAAGCGCCCGAGCTCTCAATGCCCAACTGGCTGATTGTTTTGATGAGACGCAGATTTATCGGATTGACCACTATCTTGGTAAGGAAACCGTTCAGAACCTGATGGCTCTGCGTTTTGCCAACGCCCTGTTTGAGCCGCTGTGGAACTCGCAATATATCGATCATATCCAGATTACAGCCGCCGAAAAGATCGGTGTTGAGGGGCGAGGTGCCTATTATGACAGGTCAGGCGCCATGCGGGATATGGTGCAGAACCATCTGCTGCAGCTGATGTGCCTGATTGCCATGGAGCCGCCATCCGCATTCTCGCCGGATGATATTCGGGGTGAGAAACTCAAGGTTATCAACGCCCTGTCACCGGTTGGCCCGGAAGATGTGACCCGTGGCCAATATCGCGGCACGGACGACACGTTGTCCTATCTGGATGAGGTGGGAGACGCGACCAGTACCACGGAGAGTTTCGTTGCCTTCAAGGCTCATGTGGAAACCTGGCGCTGGGCCGGAACCCCTTTCTACATTCGCACAGGCAAACGCCTGCGGGCGCGCATGTCGGAAATCTCGATCCAGTTCAAGGAACCTCCACACAATATCTTCAAACCACTCGGCAAGGGATTGAGCGGAAACTCCCTGATTATCCGGTTGCAGCCGGATGAGGGCATCAAGCTTCATGTGATGATCAAGGAACCGGGACCAGGCGGTATCCGTCTTCTGGATGTGCCGCTCGACATGACCTTCATGGACCTCACTGACAAGACGGATGTGGCGATGCCGGACGCTTACGAGCGTCTGCTGATGGATGTGGTGCGTGGAGATCAGACATTGTTCATGCGCGGTGATGAGGTGGAAGCTGCCTGGCGCTGGACAGACCAGATGATCGCCCAATGGGAAAACCGTGCGGACAAACCCGACCCCTATGACAGCGGGTCATCCGGCCCGGAACAGGCCCTGATGCTGATGCACAGGGATCATCGCCGTTGGCGGGAGATAGAGGCATGACGGTTGAGGTTCAATATCCCGGCCGGGCCTCGCTCATGTCCGCACTGGCTGAGAAGGTTGCAGAAGAGCTTCAGGTCGCTCTGGATGCGGCAGGGCGTGCTACACTCGCAGTGCCAGGGGGCACCACGCCAGCTCCATTTTTCGAAATCCTGCGCAAGGCGCCGCTTGACTGGAGCAAGGTCATAGTCCTGCTGACCGACGAACGCTTTGTACCGGAAAGCTCGGACCGATCCAATACCCGTCTGCTGAAAGAGGCCTTGCTGCGGGACAAGGCTGCAGCAGCCTCTCTTGTGCCTTTCTATCAGATTGCAGATCAGCCTGAGGATGTCCTCGATCATATCAGAGCGGGCCTGGACGCGGCCCTGCCAATAGATGTCTGTGTTCTCGGCATGGGAGTGGATATGCATACGGCATCTCTCTTTCCCGGAGCAGATCTCCTTGAAGAGGCTTTATCCATGACAGCGCCCATTATTCTGCCCATGCGCGCGCCAGGTGCACCAGAGCCGCGATTGACCCTGACCGCTCCTGCACTTCTGGGCGCACGAAAAATCCATGTTCTGATTACAGGCGAGGAGAAGAAACACGCCCTGGCTTTGGCAATGAGTGACCTTGATGCAATTGCCGACGCGCCCGTTCGCCTGATCCTTCGGGATGGGGCAGAGGTGACCGTCCACTATGCAGATTAGGGTCAAGACTCATTGCTCATAGCAAGGCCGCACCGGTGATTGTTCACTGGTTCTGAATGTTGTGTTGAACGAATGTGTTTTGATTTAGGGTTCAGGCTGTGTCTTTCCCGTGGACCCGAAGGGCGGGGCTGTTTCCCAGTCTGGCTTTGTTGGAAATCTTTGAAAGCCGTCCAGGCTTCCTGCAGACTTCCGCCGCGCCCGACAGAAAAACATCCTCCGCAGAACGGACGGAATTTAGGAGTCTGAACCCTAGGGTTTGATGGCGCAAAAGAATTGTTATATTTGCAGAATATCAGTTTGGATCATTTTTTTATTTTATATTCTAATCACAGAGCGCATTCTTCGTTTGCGGATACTGATAACAATCCAGATGATGTTTTTATTCAACATAAAATCTGTCAACCGTCTGTGAACGCATTGTGAAAGGTATCAGGCCTGTGGTCTTGATGCTGCCCAAAATCATCAAAAACGGCCTAATTGTGATCGATCACCTTTAGTTGATGATAGAAATTCGATGCGAAATGAGGCGGATTTGACAGAATCGGGCATGATTCTGTCACAAAATCATATTGATTTTTCAGCATTTTTTATGTTTTTGAAAATTATTCGCCACATTTCTTTATTTGGTATTCAGGGAACGAAATGTGATCCAAATTGGCGATCACGCCCCGGCCCATCAGTCATATTTCTCATATTTTTGTCAGTTTAATACTCCTTAGGTACCTCATTATTGTCCGTCCTGTACAGCGATGAGCATCCGTTGTGGTTGCTCGAACTCAAGTATAGGTCAAAATCATGGATAGCATTGATCAGGGCCCAATCGTTCTCGATGAGGACGGGGCAAATAATATCCAGTCTAATGACGTTCAATCGGCCGAGGTCGGTATCCGGGTGGAGGGAAACCAGGTCAATCTTCTGAACAGTGGCACAGTCACTGCGGATGGTGACGGCGTTGTTGTCGCCGGCGATGAAGTCAATTTGACAAACTCCGGTTCGATCACGGGGGATCCTAACGGCGTTTCCATTGAAAGTAACGAAGCCGATCTGGTAAATTCCGGAACAATCACCGGCGAAGACGTTGGCGTCTCCATCTCCGGTCGTGATTTCAGTGTCCTGAATTCAGGAACGATCACCGGGGGTGAGGCGTCAATTGATGCGTCAGAATCCACCGGAACGAACAGCCTCACCAACTCCGGTACCCTGGAAGGTGACGTCATCCTCGGTTCAGGTGCTGATACCGTCGATTCCACCAACGGCACCATTAATGGTGAAGTTGATCTGGGTGCAGGTGATGACAGCTTCACCGGTACATCAGGAAATGACACGATTACCGGTGGTCTCGGTAACGATGTCATCAATGGTGGTCCGGGCATCGACACCGTACGGTTCGATGATATCGACGTACCGGTGACGGTCGATCTTGGTTCTGGTACCGCGACCCGGGAAACCGGCTTCTCTATCACGGTGACAGACCAGCCACTCGCTTCGCTGACAACAGATCAGTCTCCGGCTGATCTGGTTGAAGAAGCGGTCAATGATCGGCTCTACTACAACATTCACACCAATGACTTTAATGGTGGTGAAATTCGTGGCCAGCTGATCACTCAGACTGATGAAACAGCTGAAGACGGCACGCGTACCATCGTTCTGGAAGCCGAGCTTGATGCCGCTCAGGAGCCTGGACCAACCAGCGATTCTGAAGCAACAGGTACAGGTCGTGTGACGATCACCGTTTCTCCAAGCGGCTCTGTGTCCTACAGCTCCGTACTGGCTGTGACAGGTCTTGCGACATCTGACCTTCTGCCAGTGGCAGGTGTCAGTGCTATCCACATCCACAACGCTCCTGCAGGTCAGAATGGCCCTGTAATCACAGACGTTGTTCAGGATGCAGGTGGTGACATCAACGGTGTAGCCCAGTCCGAAGCCGCTGATACCGGTGATGGCAATGTGTTTGCTGAGGTAACCGAAACAGATCAGTTGATCGGTATTGAGAACGTCATTGGTTCCAATGATCCAGACAGCATCACGGGTGATGCGCTTGCCAACCGTCTTGAAGGTCTTGATGACAATGACACGCTGATCGGCCTCGGTGGCAACGATACGCTCGAAGGTGGTGAAGGGAACGACATCCTGCGTGGTGGCGGTGGCACCGATGTGATCCGCGGTGGTCTCGGTATCGACACCAACGATTTCTCTGACATCAACGCCAATGCGGAAAGCCCGGATGGCACCGGTGTTACGGTCACAGTCAATGCGGATGGTACAGGCACTGCCCAGTACATCGCGCCGAATGGCAATGAAATCAACGAAGAGTTCACCGGTATCGAGAACATTACCGGTTCCGTGAACAACGATGAGATCACAGCCGAAGGCGAAGCGAACAACGTTCTGATTGGCCTTGGCGGCAATGATACCCTGAATGGTGGTGCCGGTAACGACATCCTACGTGGTGGTGGTGGTACCGATATCATCAACGGTGGCCTTGGTATTGACACCAACGACTTCTCTGACATCAATGCCAATGCGGAAGACCCCGATGGCACTGGTGTAACCGTTGCACTCGGAGCCGATGGTTCTGGTACAGCCCAGTACATCGCGCCGAATGGCAATGAGATCAACGAGAGCTTTACCGGTATCGAGAACATCACCGGCTCCAACAACAATGACACGATCATTGCAAGCGGTGCTGCAGCCAACGAGATCTCCGGCGGAGACGGCAATGACTTTATTGCTGGCGGTGGCGGCGTCGATGTTCTGGACGGCGGTGCAGGTAGTGATACCAACAGTTTCCAGGGTATTGGTGCTCCGGTTATTGCTGATCTCGGGTCCGGCAGTGCCTCCTATCAGCCGAACGAAAACACGACCGTGTTCGAGAACTTCCAGAATTTCGAAAATCTGGATGGATCTTCAAACAACGATCAGCTGTTTGGCGATGGCGGTGCCAACACCCTGACGGGCAATGACGGAAACGATCTGTTGGCAGGCCGTGGCGGTAATGACATCCTTGAAGGTGGTATCGGCAACGACGTCCTGCGTGGCGGCGGTGGCAATGACAGCCTTGATGGCGGAGCGGATATTGATACGGCTGATTTCTCCGATATCGGTGTATCTGTTGATGTCAGCCTCGAGCGCGGTAATGGCCAGTATGAGGTAAATGGTAACCAGGTCGAGGATACGATCCGGAATATCGAGAACGTCACAGGTTCTGCCAATGATGACCGTATTGAAGGTGATGGTGGCAACAACCTGCTTGCAGGTGGTGCTGGTGCCGATACGCTGCTTGGCGGTGGTGGTGCAGATATTCTGCGCGGCGATTCCGTTGGCGATGGCGAAGCGATCACTGTAACGGTCACAAACACCCTTGGTGAAGGTGGAACCTTCCTGACCCCGGTCTGGTTCGGCTTCCATGACGGTCAGAACTTCGATCTGTTCAACGCTGGCGAAGCTGCAAGCACTGGTCTTGAGCGTCTGGCAGAAGACGGATCAATTGAAGGGATCGCCGCTGAATTCAACGCTCAGGTCGATGGCCGCGGTGTTGATGCGACAATCATCGGCCCGGATGGAGCTCCCGGCCCGATTGATCCGGGTGAGACGGCAAGCTTCACCATCAACGTCAATCAGGCACAGGTCGGTCAGGGCTTCTTCACCTGGGCAACCATGATCATCCCGTCCAACGACGCCTTCCTGGCGGTGCCGGATGATGCGCTTGCTGATCCGATCTTTGATGAAAACGGCAATTTCATTGGTCCGGTCATCATCGAACGCTTCGGTCGTGATGTTCTGGATGCGGGTACAGAAGTCAACAATGAAGAAGGCGCTGCCTTCCTCAACCAGACCGCTCGTGACCAGGGAACCGTAGAAAACGGCGTAGTCGGCGCGCATCCGGGCTTCAATGGCTCAGAAGGCAACCCGAACGGTGCACCGCAGAACATTCTCGGTGGAACAACGGCTGCCGGAACCATCGTTGACCCGGTCGAAGGCGACTTCACCCGTAATGGCGGCAATGAGCAGCTCCTGCGCATTGTGATCGACCGGGTTGCAGGCTCCGACGACATTCTCGATGGCGGTGCAGGCGATGATACGCTGGAAGGCGGCGGAGGTCGTGACACCTTCATCGTTCGTCGTGGTACGGGATCGGATACGGTTGTCGACTTCACGGTCGGTGCAGAATCCGGTGACTTCCTCGATGTGTCCGATTTCGCCAACCTCACCAATCTCCAGACTGTCCAGGCCGCTGCGGTTCAGGATGGTGATGACACAGTCATCACGCTTGCTGAAGGCGATCAGGTCCGTCTGGAAAACGTCAATGTCAACGAGCTCGTCTCTGACAACTTCGTCTTTGCTGAAGAGCAGGGCGGTGTAGACGTTGTCGGTGGCAACGATGATGACGACATCGAAGGTGGCGAAGAAGCCGACAACATCGACGGCGGCAACGGCGACGATGTCATTAACGGCAATGGCGGCAACGACATCCTTGCTGGCAGCAATGGCGATGATGACATTGACGGTGGCGATGGTGATGACACCATTACCGGAAGCCGTGGTGATGACGACCTTGATGGTGGCAATAACAACGACAACATCAGTGGTGGTCGTGGTGACGACGACATCGAAGGTGGTGCCGGTAACGACATCCTCGAAGGTGGCCGTGGCAATGACATCCTCAATGGTGGCTCCGGTGAAGATCTGCTCTGCGCCGGTATCGGTAATGACGAGCTGAACGGCGGTGAAGACAATGACCGTCTGGAAGGTGGTCGCGGTGCCGACACGTTCGTCTTCGAGCGTGGCACGGACAGTGATGTTGTCACCGACTTTGCCGGTATGGAAGACATTCTGGATCTGACGGACGAAGAACTGATGTTCGAGACCTTCGAAGACGTTCAGGAGGCTGCAATGCAAGACGGCAACAATGTGGTGATCGACCTTGGTGAAGGCGATCAGGTCACATTGCTCGGCGTCTCTCTCGCAGACCTCAACCAAGACAACGTCCTCGTTTGATGACGTGATCAGGCGGAGGCCGGTTATCCGGCCTCCGTTCTCCTTATTTCAGACAGGGGGTCGTTCCCATGACACAGAAAAACAAAGGTTATCGTTATCTCCAGCTCGCGTTTCAGCGGTGCAAGAGCGGCCTCTACGGCATTGCCGCATTCAGCTTCCTTATCAATCTGCTGATGCTGGCCGGACCGCTCTATATGATGCTGGTGTATGACCGGGTTCTTGCCAGCCAGAGTGTTCCGACACTTGTGGGCATCAGCGTTCTGATTGGTGGCCTCCTTCTGGCACAGGGCATTCTCACCATGATCCGTTCCCGTATGCTGATCCGTGTCGGCAACCGGTTGAGCCAGTCAATGGAAGAGGTGGTTTTTCATGCTCATGTGGAGAAATCGGTTCAGAAAGGCGCGTCATCGGCTCAGACCCTGCGTCAGCTGAAGACTCTCCGCGAATTTCTTGGCGGCTCGACCCTGCCGGTTCTGTTCGATGCTCCGTGGGCGCTCATCTATATCGGTGTGGTCTATCTACTGCATCCGGTCCTCGGTCTTATCTCCCTGGCGGGCTTTGTCGTCCTGCTTCTGTGTGGCATCGCCAATGAATTCTTCACCCGCGGTCGCCTGCGTGAGGCTGCCGAATGGTCTCATGAGAGCGGCAAGCTGCTGGGTGATACAATGCGCAATGCAGAAGTGGTCTCCGCTCAAGGCATGACCGCGCGTCTTTTCAAGCGCTGGACCAAACTGGAAAGCCGGGCTCAGTATCGCCAGAGCAAGGCCAGCGATGTGTCGTCTGATTTTGGCGCGATGTCCCGCACAGTGCGTCTGATCCTGCAGTCAATGATCCTTGGCACAGGTGCCTATCTGGCCATTCAGGGACAATTGTCTCCCGGCGCAATCATTGCGGCCTCTATCATCATGGCGCGTGGTCTGGCTCCGGCAGAGCAGGCAATTACCGGCTGGAAACAGTGGCTGACAGCCCGTGCGGCCTACCGGACCCTTAAGCTGGATCTGATGGAATTTATGCTTGAGCAGCCGCGTATGACGCTGCCGAAGCCAAAAGGCTCGCTGATCGTGCGTCAGGCCTATATTGCCGCGCCGAACAGCACCAAGCCGATCCTGAACAATGTCTCGTTCAGCCTTGCAGCCGGTGACGTGCTCGCAATTATCGGCCCGAGTGGCTCCGGCAAATCAGCCCTTGCCCGTTCACTGGTGGCGGCATGGCCTGCCATGCGGGGAACCATCCGCCTGGATGGGGCGGATCTGACCCAGTGGAGCAAGAACCAGCTTGGCGATGCCATCGGCTATCTGCCGCAGGATGTGGAGCTTTTCGATGGGACCGTTCGTGAGAACATCGCTCGCTTTGCTGATGAGATCGACGACCGCGAGGTGGTCGAGGCTGCCAAAAAGGCTGGCGCTCACGGGCTGATCCTGTCTCTGCCGAACGGCTATGAAACCCGCATCGGCGAAAGTGGACGGCATCTGTCCGGTGGCCAGCGCCAGCGGATCGGTCTTGCCCGTGCCATGTTCGGCAATCCCTGCCTCATCGTTCTGGATGAGCCGAATTCCAATCTCGACAGTCTGGGTGACGTGGCTCTGCATGATGCCATTCGCTCCTGGAAGGAGGAGGGACGGACCGCGATTATCGTTTCTCACCGTCCGAGTGCGGTGGAACTGGCCCACAAGGTTCTGGCGCTCGATAACGGTCGTGTCCGCGCCTTCGGGCCGAAGGACCAGATCCTCAAAACAACAGATCGCGGTACCATGATTGCATCTGGTATCGCATCCGGAATGAGCCAGAGCCGTACGGCTGCGGTTGCAGCAGAATAGAGGTTAGGACAATGAAAAAGCTGACACAGAAAAAAGCACCAACAGGCCTCCTGCGCTGGGGCTTCCTCGGGCTGGTCATTTCCGGCACCATGGTTGGCGGCAGTCTCGCCTGGTCTCTCACCACAAGCATTGACGGAGCGGTGATCGCCCCCGGACTGGTGATGGTGGAAAGCAACCGCAAGACCATCCAGCATCTGGAAGGCGGGATCATCCGCGATATCCGGATCAAGGAAGGGGATCTGGTCAAGGAAGGCGATACGCTGATTGTCCTTGATGATACGGAATCCAGCGGCGAATTGCTGGTGCTGAGGGATCGACTGGCCGATTTCAAGGCCCGAAAGGCGCGCCTCAGCGCCGAGCTCGAACTGGCAAGCGACGTGTCTTACCCGCAATCGCTTTTGGCCCGTGCCGATGAAGCCAAGATTGCCGCCCTGATCCAAACCCAGAACAGCCTTTTCCTGTCGCGCAGCGCAGCACGGGAGGCCCAGGCGGCCCTTCTTGGCAAGCGGATTGATGCGCTTAAGGCCGAGCGATCCAGTCTCACCAAACAGACCGCGTCCCTGCGCAAGGAAATGGCATTGCTTGAAGAGGAAAACGGGGTTCTGTCCAAGCTCAACAAGCGTAACCTGGTGCCGATCTCGCAAGTCCTGTCTGTCCGCCGCAATATTGCCCGGACGGATTCCCAGATTGCCAATAATGACGGACGGTTTGAAAGCCTTGCAGCACAGATCCTGCAGATCAAGGCCGAGAAGGCGCAGATGAAGTCCGGATTCCTTGAGACGGTGGCGACCGAACTTGCCAATGTGCAGTCGGAAATCCATACACTCAGCGAGCGTGAGGCGACCTTTATCGACCGTCAGGGCCGCAAGAAGATCATCGCACCCAAGACAGGCCGGGTTCTGAACCTGCAATATTACACGGTCGGTGGTGTTATTCCGCCAGCCCAGGCGATTATGGATATCGTGCCCAGTGCTGATGCTCTTGTTCTGACGGCTCGTGTGCCGGTGAATGATATTGATCTGGTTTCCGCCGGTATGGACGCCCGGGTGCGTCTCACGGCGTTCAACCGCAATGCAACACCGGAGTTCTCCGGCACGGTCGAGAGCATTTCCGCAGACAGCATTGTCAACGCGGAAGATGGCACAGCCCACTACAATGCCCGCATTTCCCTGAACAAGCAGGAACTGCAGGACGCGAAACTGGAGCTGGTCCCGGGCATGCAGGTCGAGACCATGATCCTGACAGGTGAGCGGCTTGTCGCATCCTATCTGGCCCGCCCGCTGAAAGACGGCTTCAGCCGATCCTTCAGGGACGAATAAACCGGAGCGGACAGCGGGCTCTCCAGCCGCTGGTCCTGATGTGACATCCGGTCAAGAGCGTATCGGTGTTTCTCCTGGCACCGATACGCTTTGCTGTTTGTCTACAACGGGTTTCGCCGCGCTGAGCCAATAGCCCAGTCCCATGATGACAGAACCAGACAGAGCGTTGCCGAGGGTGACATAGGCAAGATTGCGGATCGCGCCTGCCAGGGTGATGGTCTCGGGATGATCAGACAGCAGGGCGACGGAAAAGACCGTCATGTTGGCGACGCTATGCTCAAAGCCTGCGGCGATGAAGGCATACAGGCACCAGAAGATAATGATGCATTTGAAGACGTCATTACTGCTGCGGGATGAACACCATAACGCGAGACAAACCAGCCAGTTACAGAGAATAGCTCGTGCAATCAGCTCAAGAGCCGGGGCGTTCATCTTCTTTGCGGCAACCGCGTGAAGAAGCGCGGGATCTGAATGCCCGACAACCAGTCCGCCGCCGCCCATGATGAACAGGAGCGCAAGAAGGCCGGCACCAGCCAGATTCCCCACCCAGCTCATGCCCCAGCATCTGAAGAGATCAGGCAGGCGCACCTGTCGGGTGAGCCAGCCGATGGTCATATACATGGTATGGCCGGTAAACAGCTCCGCTCCGGCAAAGACCACGAGCGTCAGTGCGATCCCGAAGCTGGCCCCCATGACAAGAGGCCGGATTGAAGCGTCAACCCCTTGACCAACTGAAAAAATCAGCAGGATTCCGACACCGACATAGGCTCCGGCTTTCATGGCCAGAACGAGAAAAGCCAGCGGGTTCGTTTTCACGGAAACACTTTTGGCTTCCGCAAGATTGGAAAACAACAGAACGGTCTCTTTCAGCGTCATGAGAACCCTCGTTTGATAAGGCGTTCGGCAGGCAATGCACCAAACAGCAGGGGCCACCCCCAGAGAATGATCAACCCGGCAGCAAGGTAGAGAAAGCCATAGCCGAGCCGTTCCTGATCGGAGACCAGGTAGGAATTGCAGATGCGCACCGGCGCGTGAATATAGAGAAAGCCGAGAACTCCCAGCATGGAGAGCGCGTTTGCCTTGAGGAACCCGCGCAACATGGGGGTGAGTGATGACCAGCACAGGGTAAAAGGCACTCCAGCCAGAAGCGGTAGAGTGATGAATTTCGCTCCATCGACCCACAAGGAGCCAAGCGCCGCATCGATGCTTCTCGGAAGCATCCAGAAAGCCAGGGTGAACAGGGCTACAATCAACAGGCTGTAACGGTCCCTGCTGTTTTGGAAGCCCCAGGCCCCTGCGACGCCAATGCCGACCAGAAGAGGAATCTGGACGAGCACATGAATGACAGGATCCCGCTCCGCATGGGGGATGAGCCAGAGTGCGGCAATCAGCATGAGGAGGGCGAGGGGAAGACGGATCATCCAAGCCGTTCCTTCACCGCTTCTGCCACCTCTGCCACGGCATCAATGTCATAGAGGGCTGCAAACCGGCCTGTGCGGTCAATCAGAAGGATAGCGGCATTGTGCTGGAAACCGCCCCATTCATCCGGGATGACGGTCACCTCGAAAGTCGAAAGCAGGGCCTGGAGGTCTCTTGTCTCGGGTCGTGCGACTGTCCAGCGCCTGCCATCTGCGCCATGGGCTTCTCCATAGTGGCGGAGAGCATCTGGCGTATCCCGCTCCGGGTCAAAGCTGACAGACAGCATCCGAACCGGCAGACCCTGCTCCTCCAGCCTGTCCCGCAGGGTCGAGAAGTCTATGGCGGCCAGCTGGCAGATATCCGGGCAGGTGGTGTAGATAAATTCCACCAGAACGATCTCGCCGTTCTCGGGTTTCAGCGGAATGGAATGCCCGTCCATCGCCTGAAGAGTCACATCAGGCACCGAACGGGGGGCTTCGGCAATGGCAATCCGCCTGGCGCCTTCGGCTGTGACAGCACGAAGGCCGTCTGTTGCCTGCCAGAAAAGCCCGCCGCCCGTTAGGGCCAGGGCGGCGGGCAAGAGGAGGGAGCGGATCACATCTCCCTCCGGGGGGTTACAAGACGGATGGTATAGGCCAGTACAAACCACAGGGTGCCGAGCACAATCAGGATGGCAAACAGAGTGCCTATCTGGCTCTGCAGCATCCATTCTGGGAAATGCACAGCCCAGCGGCGGGGAATGGAGCTGGCGCCTGAGACGAGGAAGACCAGAACAAACCCGATGGCCCCGGCCACGTAGGTAATGAACGCAGCCTTGTCGAGGCCGGTCAAGGTGGCGGTCTGCTGACCACGGACCAGCCAGGCCATGAAGCCGAAGGCCATCGCCACTTCGCCCAGCAGCAGATAGGTGTGGAAATGCCCCGGTACCCACTGGGTGTTATGCATCACCTTGTTGACGGTGATCATACCGTCAATGGTGGCCGGGATGGACCCGATGGACCAGCCGATGACTGAAATGACGAGCAGGGCAGAGGCCAGATCCCACCTGATGCCGGACCCGCGCAGATAGATGCACAGAGAAAAGGCTGTGACTGCCAGAAGTGGAATGCCGCTGAAGTAGGAGACAAGCTGACCGATGACCAGCATCCACGGCGGCATGACCACATCCTGCAGCAGATGATGCCAGTAGACAGCCATGACGAAGAAAAGGATTGCGGTCCAGGCGAGGACAAACACCTTGGTGGTCTTCCACGGGCGCCCCGTATATTCGGGGATGATCTCATAGACAGCAACCACGGCCATGTAGATGGCAGCGTTGATGAAGACATGGCCAAAGAAGAAGATGAGGTTCTTTGCCAGAAGCGCATCCACCTCAAAGCCGGGGATCAGAAGATGAACAAGGCTGGCAACCAGTACGGCAGCCCCGAGAATAATGCCGATCGAGTTGAAGATTGTCACCGCAGCAGCAGCAACGATCGTCGGCGGTGGTACGTCATCGGTCTTGCCTGCGAAAACGAATGACCAGCCGAGCGCCTTGCCCAGCGAGCCGTAGCGCTTGATGATCTTGAGACCAAGCTCGAGATAGTAGAGCAGAAAACCAACCCCGATCAGCGTGTAGCCAATCATGAAAAGGGCAGCGGACCAGAGTTCCCAGACACCGCCGGACTGGGCAGGAAGGGGAAACAGGAAGGTCCAACCGCCAGCATATCCGCCAATGAAGATTGACGTGAGAATAGCAATGACGCCCGCCAGAAACAGGCCGATAAAGCCCCAGAAAATGCCATGATTAAGCGGCAGATGCCGTCCGGCGAAATACCAGAGGATGGCTGCACCGGAAAGGCCTGCAGTTCCAACCATACCTGCACCATGGGCCGTCAGGATCTGGTAGAACAGATCAGCTTCAAGTGGCAGCCAGCCAGCCTGAGCAGCCCTCATTGCGACACCAAGAACCATCATCAGCGCGAAAACGGCTCCGGATATCAGCATGGTGAATTTCACCGCACCGGCCTGCGGGGGAAGTTCCGTCTGCATCAGTTTTTCTCCTCTGATGATGTGGTTTCAGAGACCGTGAAACTGTTAATCATGTCGTGATGGGCGACACCGCAATATTCAAGGCACAGAATCTGATAGGTGCCCGGTTCCGTGAAGGTGTAGGTGATGGTGCTGGTATAGCCGGGTATGGCCTGGGTCTGGACCAGCAGACGCATGTCGCTGTTATAGATCCCCATGCCGTGGGTAACGTCTTCCGTTGTGACATCGAAATTGATCGGCTGGCCGAGAGGAACCTGCTCCTGATCAATCTCCCACCACCATTGCCCGCCTGTGACCGACACCGTGAACGCCTCGGATTCAGAAGCCGTGGCATGCGGCCATTCCCGCAGGGAGGCGACCGAGATGATGACACCGGCAATGGTCAAGGCCCAGATGAGGCGGGTTCTGAGACGATCCGGGTTGATATCGGGTGGTGATCCGTTGGCTGCGCGAACAGCACGCCAGAAGATCAGGGCAAGCGCGGCCATCAGGACCAGCGCTACCGCAAGAACGGTTGGCTGCATTGGTTTTCCCTAGCTTTATTAAATATGCTTTTATAATGCGTATTAAAGCGACGGGAAAGATTCTGTCAAGATAAATACGATTTTTAAATGCGTATTATATGTCTTTTAAATCCGGAGCAGATGTGCAACAAAGAGAGCATGCAAATTACCAAGTTCTCAGATTTCGCCCTGAGGGTGCTGATCCATCTGGCCGTTTCCGACGGTGAGTTACGCTCCACCCGCGAGTTGGCAGAGATGCATAATCTGTCCTTCAACCATCTGGCGAAGGTCACCCAGTGGCTGACCAGCGAAGGCTATGTAGACTCCATAAGAGGGCGGTCGGGCGGCCTGCGTCTTGCCATGGAGCCTAAGGATATCTCACTCGGTGCCCTGATGCGAAAGTCAGAACGGGGCTCGCCGCTGGTCGAATGCATGAAGGATGGCTACACCGGATGCTGTGTGATGACACCCGCCTGCGGGCTTCTGCCGGTGCTGCATGATGCGCAGGAGGCGTTTTTCCAGTCTCTCGATAAGCGCACCTTGGCTGATGTGATGGCAGGCAATCGCGGTATGATCAACCTGCTGAAAACACTGGAAAAGCATCGGGCAGAGGCTGAGACCTCTACCTGAGCTATCAGCAATGAGCCTTGATCCTAGCTCCTAGCTTTCTAGAAGAAGTCGGAAGGCATTGGCCAGCTCGTATTGGCCGCGCTGCCCTTGTAGCACCTGCTTCAGCTCTCCCTTGCCATCAAACAGCAGCAAGGTGACATGGGGAACCCGGTAGCGGCTGGCGAAGTCCAGCCCCTTGCTGGTGCGGATATCGGCGATCACATAGTCAATCCTGCCTTCATCAAACCCTTCAAGAGCGTTGCGGGTGGCTTTCTGCAGGGCCTGGCAGAGCGCGCATTCGGGATCATGAATCTGGACCACGGTCGGTGTGCCGTTGCCCACACGTGTCAGGTCATGATCATGGGCGGAACTGCTGATTGTCTGCCCGATAAGGAGACCGCCACCGGCCAGAACAGTCAGGCCGATGGCACCATTGCGCACCTTCCTGAGAAAAGCGCGCTTGTCCTCATCAACATCAGGCGACGCGGGTGCGGACGGAGCCTTGCGGCTCTTTGTCTGTTTGGGCTTGCGGGTTCTGTTGTTCTTTTTCATAGGTCACCTGCTGAAACAGGGGGTATCAGTTGAGGCATGCTGGCCGCTGGCGCGATGCGGCGACCAGATTGTACCGTGGGTCTGTCAGGTGACAAGAATGCGCGCACCCGGTTTGACCCGGTTATAGAGGTCGATCACATCCTGATTGACCAGCCGGACGCATCCACTCGAAACAGCTTTGCCGATGGAATGGGGCTCGTTGGTCCCGTGTAGCCGGTAGAGCGTGTCGACACCGTTCTGGAAGATGTAGAGTGCTCTGGCGCCAAGCGGATTGCGCAAACCCGGTGGCATGCCACCATTGCGAATGCTGTACTTCTCAAGCTCGGGACGACGGGCAATCATCTCATCCGGTGGTGTCCAGGTCGGCCAGGGGCGTTTCCAGGCCACATTGGCCCTTCCTGACCACTCAAAGCCCTGGCGACCAAGGCCGACCCCATAGCGCATGGCCGTTCCGTTCCGCTCCACCAGGTAGAGGTAGAAGCTGCTGGTATCGACCACGAGGGAGCCGGGCCGTTCATCTGTTTCATACCGGATCCGCCTGCGTCTCAACTGAGGTTTCAGAACAGAGGGGCTGATTGCCGGAAGCGGAAATTTCTCTTCAGGGCGTGGGCCGTAATCCTCAGCAAAATTGCTGATAAAAGACGGATCTCCATCACGTGTGGTCTGGCATCCGGCCAGCGCAAGTGCTGCTGCACTCGCACCGGCGCCGACAAACTGCCGCCGCGTCAGTGTTTTTCGCATTATTGTCACATCCAAAAAATCAGGAATTCATCGACCTGTTGATCACAGCACCACAACACGGGTTCCAAGCGGAACGCGATTGTAGAGATCAATCACATGGTCATTGATCATCCGGATGCAGCCATTGGACACCGACCGACCGATTGAAGACGGCTGTGTGGTGCCATGAATGCGATAGAAGGTGTCACGTCCGCCCTTAAACAGATAGAGGGCTCGTGCACCGAGCGGATTATTGATCCCGCCGGGAACGCCTTTGGCATATTTGGCGTATTTGCGCGGCTGACGACGGATCATGTTCTTTGTTGGCGTCCAGCGGGGCCATTCGGCTTTGCGCTTGATGGTCGCCGAACCTCTGAATGCGAGGCCTGCGCGTCCGACCCCGACACCATAACGGCGCGCCCGACCACGTGTCTCGATCAGGTAGAGGAAGTGGTTGCGCGGATCGACCACAATTGTGCCCGGATCATACTTGGTGGAGTAGGATACGGTCTGGGGCGCGAATTCGGGGTTCAGCTTGAAGGTCTTCTTGAACTTCTTGGTATGGTGCGCAAGGGCTTCATGAGACTGCGGTACCAACAGAGCAGCCAATCCCCCAAGCAGAAAATTACGTCTTGTAAACACGGGTAATCTCCAAAGTTGCCATATCGTCAAAGAGCCTGATGGCTCCGGATGTCACAACAGGATCAGGAGATTGGAGGGGGCAGGTCCACCGGCGGGCCAAGGGCCATGAGGCTTAGAGACTGGCCGAAATCGAAAATCCGGGCAGGGTGATAATCTGCGAAGATAACCGTTGGCAGAAGGGCCTTGCAATCTGATTTGCAGAGCGACGGCGTTGTATCAGCCACAGCCTCTGTCTTGCAGCAGTCACCGGTCTCTGCGTCTTGCAGCACAGCGGCCACTGTTTCGGTTGTCGTATTTGGAGGATCGGAAATGTCAGGCGCACCGCGCGGCACACTCTGTAGAGTGAGCACGACCATCAGGCTGACCATGAGCAAAATCCGTAACATCTTGGGAGCTTAACCCGAATCGGCTGTTTCGCACAAATCCTAGATTTCTCGCGCCTATCACACTCCTGTGAGCTTAGGGGTCAGCAATGAGTCTTGACCCTTGGACTCTAAAGGCCTGAAAGACCATTGACGACCTCTTTTACCCGCTCTGCATTGTCCCGGGCAACGGATCCATCGGCATTCCAGAGTGAGTTTTCAAACCCGACCCGAAGTTTGCCGCCGAGACTGGCGGCGTACAGGAGACAGGGTGTCTCGGCCACACCAAACGCGCAGATACCCCAGTCAGGACGGATGCCCAATGTCTCTGTTGCTTTCAGGAAGGGTGCCAGATCATCCGGTGTGCTGACCTGGCCCGGCGTATACCGACCCAGCACATAGAGGAGCTGCAGGGTATCGTCCGTCAGCAGCTCTGAAGGCAACACTTCGGAGAGCAGCCTGATGTCCGTGTCACTGTAGAGAATGTGCTGCACAGCAATAGTGCGCTCGGCACAGGCTGCGTAGAAGGTTCGGGCAGATTGATGGTCACCATCAGAGGTCATTTCACGGATGGAGACAGAGACGAGGTCTGCTCCGGTCTCGAGAGCAACCTGGCGCTGTTCCGGCGGGCTGTAGAGCCCAACGGCTTCCGTGGTGATCTGAATGGCCATATCCGGCACAGCAAGATTCAGCTCGGCCAGAGCCTCACGGTAGAGCCCGGAATCCAGAAGGTGCCCGCCTTTGTTGTCTCGAATATGCAGATGAAGACCATCGGCCCCGGCCTTATGGCAGGCCTTTGCGGCTTCAACAGAGTCTGCAATGGTCAGAGGCAGGGCTGGATGATCTGCCTTGGTTCGTCTTGCCCCATTGGGAGCAACCATCAAGCGGGGGAGAGCCATCAGAAAACAGCCTCAAAGGCAGTGGACAGTTTATCGATCATCTCATCGATATGCCGGTCCTCGAGAATGAATGGCGGGGCAAGCAGAATGTGATCGCCGTTTTTCCCGTCAATGGTTCCACCCATTGGATAGCAGATAAGGCCTGCCTCGAATGTTGCCCGCTTCAGGGCCTTGTTTTTCGCGTCTTCAGCGGGGAAGGGGGCCTTGCTCTCCCTGTCCTGAACCACTTCTAGACCGATAAACATGCCCCGGCCTCTGATGTCACCGATATGAGGATGCTGACCGAAAGCTGACCGCAATGCATCCTGAAGCCTGTCGCCGACAGCAGCTGCGCGCTCGACCAGACCGCCGTCGGTCAGTTTGGTCACAACGGCATTTGCCGCAGCACAGGCCGTCGGATGGCCGATATAGGTGTGTCCATGCTGAAAGAAGCCGGACCCCCCTTCAACCGCTTTATAGATGTCAGCCGAACAGAGCATGGCCCCGATGGGCTGATAACCCGCTCCGAGACCTTTGGCGATGGTGACAATATCGGGTCTGACCTCATCATGTTCTGACGCAAACAGGCGTCCGGTCCGGCCCATCCCGCACATCACCTCATCAAGGATCAGCAGGATGCCGTATTGATCGCAGATCTCCCTGATGCGTTTGAAATAGCCGGTGACAGCGGGCACGCCGCCCAGGGTCGCGCCGACCACAGGCTCAGCCACAAAGCCGATAACCGTCTCCGGACCCAGACGCAGAAGTTCCGCCTCCAGCTCATCGGCCACCCGGCGGCCATATGTTTCAGGCGTTTCATCAGGGCGCTGATCTCGATAAGCGTAACACGGAGCAATATGGGAGGTTTCGACCATCAGCGGTTCAAAGGGTGCCCGCCGCCAGGCATTGCCGCCGGTGCCGAGCGCGCCAAGCGTATTGCCGTGATAGCTCTGCCTGCGGGCGATAAACCGTCTGCGTTCCGGCTGACCCGTTTCAAGACAATATTGCCGGGCCAGTTTAAGGGCGGACTCAACCGCCTCAGAGCCGCCTGAGACAAAATAGACCCGGTCAATGCCCTCGGGTGCATGGGCAATCAGCCTGTCGGCAAGCGCCTCTGCCGGTTCGGATGAAAAGAAACCCGTATGAGCAAAGGCAAGTGTTTCAATCTGATTGCGGATTGCACCGATCACATCCGCATCTGAATGCCCTAGGCAGGAGACAGCGGCACCGCCTGAACCATCAAGGTACTGTTTCCCAGATTTATCAATGAGATAGACACCGTCACCACGCATGGCAACAGGCGGGGCGGCTTTGGTGTGGCGAGGAAAAATATGGGACATGTAGAGGCTCCGGTCATTTGCTGCATTGAAACAAATAAATCAAACGTTGACAATATATGAAACAAATGAAACAGTGCGCCGAAGTTTGGGAGGACTTTCTTGACGCGTATCATCGAACAGGCGCTGGCAGAGCGCTACGATTCCCTGAGCACGAAGCTCAAGGAAGCCGGGGATTTCATTGTGGATCACCCGGTGGACGTGGCGACCCGCAGCCTCAGGGTTATCGCGCATGAAAGCGGGCTTGCTCCGGCCACCTTTTCACGCCTTGCCCGCGCCCTTGACTATGAGAGTTTCGAAGATCTTCGCGAGTCCGTCCGCCTCAAGATCGGACGGCGGGTTGACAATTTTGCCGACAGGGCAGAGCGGTTGCAGGCACAGCACGGAGGAGGTCGCACAGGAGGCTTTTTCGATGCTCATGTGCATGCCTGCATGGAAAATGTCCACAGATTACAGCAGGATATTGATCAGGAACTGCTTGCGCACACTGTGGAACAATTGCATGCTGCCAATCGGGTCCTTCTCGTTGGGGAGTTGGGCTCCATGTGCGTTGTGGAATATCTTTCCTATGTTGCGAATTTCTGCACCGGAAACTGGACGATGACAGGGACGCCGGGCACCTCGATAGGAAGTTCACTCGCGGGCCTTGGAAAACAGGATGCGCTTTTGACGATTACCAAGCCGCCGTTTTCCGCCCGATCCATCAGTGCGGCCCAACGCGCCTTTGAACAGGGGGCCTATGTGGTCGTCATTTCCGACACCCATACATGTCCGGCGCTGAAATATGCCTCTGCCGGTTTTGTGGTTCCCACAGGGAGCCCGCATTTCTTTTCATCCTATGCGGCCACCATGGTTCTGATTGAAGCCATGATTGGCATGCTGGTCGGTCTGTCCGGGCCGGAAGCCCGGGCACGTATTGCCGAAATCGAAGAAAACAATCGTCTGCTGGATGGTGCATCCGGCAGGTGAGTGTTCCAATAATTTGAAGACAACAAACCAGGGAGAAACACCATGTTGTCCACATTCAAAAGCCTGATGGCTGGTGCTGCATTGGCTGCAATGTCCGCGTCCGCTGTCTCTGCTGCCGAGTTCGTTACCATCGGTACAGGCGGTGTAACCGGCGTTTATTATCCGACCGGTGGCGCGATCTGCCGTCTGGTAAACAAAGGCCGTAAAGATCACGGTATTCGCTGCTCTGTGGAATCCACAGGCGGTTCTGTCTACAACATCAACACCATTCGTGAAGGTGAGCTCGAGTTCGGTGTGGCCCAGTCTGACTGGCAGTTCCACGCTTATCACGGCACATCCAAGTTTGCCGATGCCGGCAAGTTTGAAGACCTGCGCGCTGTTTTCTCCGTGCATCCGGAGCCGTTCACTGTTGTGGCCCGTAAGGATTCCGGCATCAAGAGCTTTGATGACCTGAAAGGCAAGCGCGTCAATATCGGCAACCCGGGTTCCGGTCAGCGGGCCACCATGGAAGTGGTGATGGATGCTGTGGGCTGGAAAACCGACACATTCGCTCTGGCAACCGAGCTGAAGCCTGCTGAGCAGTCTGCTGCACTCTGCGACAACCAGATCGATGCCATGATCTTCACCGTTGGTCATCCGTCCGGCACCATTCAGGAAGCCACAACAGCCTGTGACTCAAACCTGGTGAACGTATCCGGTGCGGCCATCGACAAGCTGATTGATGACAATCCTTACTACCGTTCTGCTACGATTCCGGGCGGCATGTATCGCGGTAACGATGCAGACGTGAACACCTTTGGTGTTGGCGCGACCTTCGTCACCTCTGCAAAGGTTTCCGAGAAAACCGTTTACACGCTGGTCAAGTCTGTCTTTGAAGATTTCGAAGCCTTCAAGAAACTTCACCCTGCATTCGCCAACCTGAAGCCGGAAGAAATGGCAACCGCTGGTCTGTCTGCTCCGCTGCATCCGGGTGCTGCGAAATACTACAAGGAAAAAGGCTGGATCAAGTAATTCGGCTGACCAAAAAGAGAGGGGCGGTGCTAGCCGCCCCTTTTGATTTCTTTCCTGAACAGGACAGAAAAATCCGAGGCACAAGAATAACAATCTGAGACGTAATCCGGGCAGGAAGGGCGACAGATGGCAGAGTCAAATCAACAGAAAAGCGGGATGAGCGAAGAGGAACTTCAGGACCTCGTTGCTTCTACAGATGCAGGTGCGCGAAACCCGTCCCACGCGGTTGGCCTTCTTCTGGCAACCATTGCGGTGGTCTGGTCGCTGTTTCAGGTGCTGCTGGCCTCACCGATTGCCAATTATGTGCTGCCGGGTGATGTTATCAACAATTCCCGTCAGATCCATCTGGCCTTTGCCATGTTCCTGGCCTTTATGGCTTATCCGGCTCTGCGGACTTCACCGCGCCATTTCGTGCCCATACAGGATTGGGCCATGGCGTTTATCGGTGCTTTCATCGCGCTCTACGGATTTATTTTCTACGACAAGATCGTCAATGCCGGTGGCCTTGCGGATGACACAGACAAGTGGATCGCTCTTCTGGGCCTGATCCTGCTGTTCGAAGCGGCCCGGCGGGCTCTTGGCCCGGCAATGGCCATTATTGCCACGATCTTCCTCGGCTATGTGTTTTTCGGCTCCTCTGAATGGGTGCCGGATGTCATCCAGTGGAAGGGTGCATCTCTCAAGAAGGCCATGTCCCATATGTGGATCACGTCTGAGGGCGTGTTCGGTATCGCGCTCGGGGTTTCCACCAAATTCGTCTTCCTGTTCGTGCTGTTTGGGGCTCTGCTGGATAAGGCGGGGGCTGGAAACTACTTCATCAAAATGGCCTTCGGTGCGCTTGGGCACCTGAAGGGTGGTCCGGCCAAGGCGGCTGTTGTCGGCTCTGCCGCAACCGGTCTGATCTCAGGCTCATCCATCGCCAATGTGGTGACCACCGGCACCTTCACCATCCCGCTGATGAAGCGCGTCGGCTTCTCGGCTGAAAAGGGCGGCGCGGTCGAGGTGGCCAGTTCCGTCAACGGTCAGATCATGCCGCCTGTCATGGGGGCTGCTGCCTTCCTGATGGTGGAATATGTGGGAATTTCCTATGTGGACGTGATCACTCACGCCTTCCTGCCTGCGGCTATTTCCTATATCGCGCTGGTTTACATCGTGCATCTGGAAGCGGTGAAGAACAACATGCCGACCCTCGGCAACCGGGTTGTCTCCACCGGTCGGACCATTGGCGGTATGGCGCTGTTCTTTGCCGGATTTGCCGGGCTTTGCTACGGCGTGAAATTCCCCATCCAGTGGATTACGGCGCTTGTGCCGGACAGTGCAAGCTGGATCCTCGCGCTGCTGCTGTTCCTCGCTTATGTGGGGCTGCTCTATCTGGCTGCGCAGACCGAAGACCTGAAGCCGGATGATCCCAACGCCAAGGAAGTCGAGCTTCCGGTGGTGAGCGAGATCTATAAGGCGGGTCTTTACTTCCTGCTGCCGATCATCGTGCTGGTCTACTTCCTGATGATCGAGCAGAAATCACCTGGCCTGTCCGCCTTCTGGGCAACCGCACTTCTGTTTGTCATTCTGTTGACCCAGCATCCTCTGAAAGCTCTGTTCCGGGGGACGGGAGCTCTTTCTGACGCGACAAAGCAGGGGATCGTCGATCTGAAAAACGGTCTGGTGGACGGTGCCCGGAACATGATCGGTATTGGCCTTGCAACGGCGACCGCCGGTGTGATCGTCGGTACCGTGACACTGACCGGCGTCGGTCAGGTGATGGCTGATCTGGTCGAGTTCCTCTCTGGCGGCAATCTTATCCTCATGCTGGTCATGGTCGGGCTTCTGAGCCTTATCCTTGGCATGGGCCTGCCGACCACTGCCAACTATATCGTGGTCAGCTCGCTGATGGCCGGTGTTGTGGTGGAACTGGGCGCGCAGTCCGGTCTGATTGTGCCGCTCATTGCCGTCCATCTGTTCGTCTTCTATTTCGGCATTATGGCGGATGTGACGCCACCTGTGGGGCTGGCATCGTTCGCTGCGGCAGCTGTTTCGGGTGGTGATGCCATCCGTACCGGTTTTACGGCTTTCTTCTATAGTCTCAGAACCGTAGCTCTGCCGTTTGTCTTCATCTTCAACACCGATCTGCTGTTGATTGATGTGACGCTGTTCCAGGGCATTCTGGTCTTTGTGGTGGCATCCATAGCCATATTGGTGTTCACCGCCGGGACCATGGGATGGTTCCTGACCAAGTCGCGTATCTATGAAAGTGTCGCACTGGTTCTGGTGGCGTTTGCCCTGTTCCGGCCTGACTTCTTTATGGACCGCATTCAGCCGCCTTATACTGATATCGCCCCGGCAGCGCTCGCGAGCGCCGTGGGAGGTGCAACGGATGGGGATGCCATTCGCGTGGTGGTCTCGGGTCCGGATTTTGATACGGGCCAGATCAAGGAAACCACTCTGGTGCTCGATATCAAGGGAGCGGGCAGCCAGGATGAGCGGCTGACAGCCTTCGGCCTGACCCTGATCGAAGAGGGTGATGTGGTGAAGATGGATGAGCCGCTGTTCGGCACACCTTTTGCCGAAACCATGAGCGGTTTTGATTTCTATGGTGACGATCCTGTCCGGATCGCATCGGCCAAGGCGGCTGCGGATCAACTGCCGAAAGAACTGATATTCCTGCCCGCACTTCTGTTGCTTGGCCTGATTGCCATGCTGCAGCGCGGACGGATGAGAAAGGAAGAGGCCACGGCATGAGCAAGACTGTTCTCTGTGCTGTTGATATCAGCAACAAGACCCAGGACACCAACGTGCTTGAACAGGCCGCACGGCTGGCCGAAATGGATCAGGCGCAACTGGATGTCATCACCGTTGTTCCGGATTACGGGATGAGCATTGTCAGCGGCTATTTTGATGAGCAACATCATGAAAAGCTGGTGGATGGCACCCGCAAGGCGCTTGAAGAACTGGTCGCGGGGGTGCTGGGCAAGGATAAGGCTGCCTCAGTCCGACATATCGTTGCCACTGGCAATGCCTATGAGGAAATTCTGCGCACTGCGGATGCGGATGGTGCGGAGCTGATCGTTATTGGCGCACACAAACCCAACTTCCGTGATTTCCTGCTCGGCCCCAATGCGGCGCGTGTGGTGCGGCATTCCAATTGTTCGGTCTACGTGGTCCGGTAGCTCACCATTGAAACAGGTTTCAGCTGAGAGGCGGTTATGACATCGCAGTTCAATCAGCCCCTGGGCGGCAACGACATGGCGCGGTTCAGTGGTCCGGCCACCATGATGCGCCTGCCAACGCAGGAAACTGCTGAAGGACTGGATGCCTGTTTCTGCGGTATTCCACTCGATATCGGGGCGTCCAACCGCTCCGGTACCCGCCATGGTCCGCGTCAGATCCGGGCTGAATCCTGCATGCTGCGCCCCTATAATATGGCCACTGGAGCAGCGCCGTTTGAACAGTTGCAGGTGGCGGATATCGGTGATGTGCCGATCAACACATTTGACCTGAAGGACAGCGTCCGCATTATTTCGGACTTCTATGACGGCATTCTCGCTCATGACTGTGTACCGCTGACCCTTGGCGGTGACCACACGCTGACCTATCCGATCCTGCAGGCCATGAAGCGTAAATACGGGCCTGTGGCTCTTGTCCATGTGGATGCCCATGCGGATATCAATGATGAGATGTTCGGGGAGAAGATCGCCCATGGAACACCGTTCCGTCGGGCTGTGGAAGAGGGGCTTCTGATCTGCGACAAGGCCTGGCAGATCGGTTTGCGGGGAACCGGTTACTCGCCGGATGATTTCAACTGGTCACGCCAGCAGGGGTTCACGGTGGTTCAGGCGGAGGAGTGCTGGCACAAGTCGCTGGCTCCGCTGATGGAACAGGTGCGATCTGAGACCGGCCCCGATGTCCCCGTTTATCTGAGTTTTGATATCGATTCTCTTGATCCAGCCTTCGCACCAGGCACTGGTACGGTCGAAATCGGCGGTCTGACCATCTGGCAGGCGCTCGAGATCGTGCGGGGCTGTGCAGGGCTTAATCTGGTTGGCTGTGATCTGGTCGAGGTCTCACCACCTTATGACCCGAGCGGCAACACGGCTCTTGTTGGCGCAAATCTGCTCTACGAAATGCTGTGTGCCCTGTCCCAGACACGCCGGCAGGTCTGAGAGTAATCGGGCGAAGACCGGAGAAGGCTCTATCTGCGTTGACCCAATCGGTATCCTCGACCACGGACCGTGACGATAAGCTTGGTGTTGGAGCCGTCATCAATCTTTGTGCGTAGCCGTTTGATATAGACATCCACGACATTCGTCAGTGGATCCTCGTGCATACCCCAGACATTTTGCAGAATGCGCGCGCGACTGACGACCTTGCCGGCCTGTGTCATCAGAAATTCCAGAAGCGCGTATTCCAGTGATGTCAGCTGTATCTCACGACCATTCCGATTGACGACAAGAGCCTCAAGGTCAAAGAACAGGTCATCGACCTGCAATGTGCTGACCTGCGTAGACCGTGGCACGACCATGTTGTCACGCTGGGTGATGGTATCGAGCCTTGCCAGCAGTTCATCAAATGCAAAAGGCTTGCTCATGTAATCATCGGCTCCGAGGCGCAAGCCGGTGACGACGTCATCAGTACTGTCGAGGGCGGTCAGCATCAGGATTGGTGTTTTATTCTGCTCCAGACGTAATGTGCGGCAGATTTCGCGCCCGTCGATCCCCGGCAACATGACGTCCAGGATAATGGCTGTCCACGAGCCTCTCCGTGCCTGGTCCAGACCGCTCACACCATCCTCAACGGCGGAAACGTTGTGACCCTCGTTGCGCAGACCACGCGCCAGAAACTCTGAGATCCGGTGATCATCTTCTACCAACAGAAGGTTCATGCAGCCTCCTCTTCATGCTTCGCATGCCGGGCGTGAGCCGGATCTGCGGTGAATGCGGGGAAGGCGGCTGTCACCCGCATTCCCGTGGTCTGGCGTTTGCTGATCCAGATGCGGCCGCCATGTGCTTCAACGATGGATTTGGCTATGGGCAGGCCGAGGCCGGTGCCATGAGCGCTTTTGCCTTCCCCCTGCGTCGGTCCTCGATAATAGCGTTCAAAAACCTGATCGGTCTGCTCTGCGGAAATACCGGGTCCGTCATCTTCAACAGATAGCAACCAGTTTCCCTTCTCCTGTTGAAGACTGACGGTGATGTTCACCGGATCTGGTGAGTGATGAATGGAATTGCCAATCAGTATCTGGATGAATTGGCAGATCCGCTGTGCGTCACCCTTTATCTGAGCCTCACATTCGGGCAGATTCGTATAAATTGCAGCCATGTTTTCAACCGCGCATGCATGGGTCTGCTCAATTGCAGATCTGATCGGAATCTTCAGATTCAGACGGCTCTGTCGCATGTCAAGAACACCGGCTTCCTGACGGGCAATCAGAAAGATGTCGTTGATAAACCGGGTCAGCTGGTCAGTCGCAGCTATGATACGCTCCAGTGCGGCACGATAGGCATCGCGCTGATTTTTACGCGTCCGAAGCGCAACTTCAGCTTCCCCGCGCACGGCGGTAATCGGAGTGCGCAGTTCATGGCCGATATCAGCGAAGAGGAGGGTTCGCATGCTGTCCCGCCGTTTCAGCCTGTCGTTTGCAATGCGGAGCTGTTCGGTCCTTTCAGTAACCCGGTGCTCCAGTGAGGCTCTCGCATATTCAAGCTCGGCTCTTTGGTCCTGAAGCTGTTGCGCCATGGTGTTGTATCGTTTCGACAGGGTCGCCAGTTCGTCATTCCCCGTTATAGGGATACGATGGTCCAGACGTCCTGACGCGAACAGACGAGCCCCATTCTTCAGATGGCTGAAGCCGATGCTGACAGGATACGCAATCACATACAACGCGATTCCGGCGAACAGGAAGGCGAGTGTAGCGGCTCCTATGGCGACCCAGAATTCAATGCGATTGATCTGTTCTATTTCAGCCAGGGCAGTGGCAACTTCGTTCTTTTCATCGGCTATTGCACTCTGAAAAGTCTTGTCAATCGTGCCATCAACACGCTGTTTCAGGCTCGTTGACAGAAACTCGCGGCCTTCTGCCTCCTGACCACTGGCTATCATGGCCAGTGCCGTACGCACATCCGTGAATGCAGCCTTGAGCTCTTGAGAGAGAATGTCGATACGCTCAACATCATCGTCATCTTCATCCTCTCTCAGACCCACCTCGGCTTCGGCTGTAGCCTCGGTCTCAATCTGCCCGACTGTGTAGAAGATGGATTTTTCCAGCTTGTTCAGATCAAAGGAGATTTCTCTCTCATCAAACATGAGATCGCGTCGGATCTGCTTGAATGCTCTGAAGGTCTGGCTTGAAAGCTGCAGGTAGCCTGCCAGTTCCCGGTATGCCAGGTCAGTTCGCTTGTCATTGTATGACGTGCTGTAGGTATGCCACACCAGCAGGCTGGTACAGAATATAACAATACCGGTGAGAGAGGCGATGCAGACAGTCAGTTTGGCGCGTAATTCCATAACATCAATATAGGGTTGCTCATTGCGGTCCTGAAGGCTCTGAACATGAACAGTAGATTAAAAATGTGGTATAAGTTGTCCCTGCTCAATGCGCAGATGCCGATCAGCAAACCTGTCGAAATGACCGGTGTCGCAAGCAATCAGAACGGTTGCTTCAGTTAAATCCAGAAGTCTGCCGATAGCTTCGACCGTGGCTGGATCAAGCACGATATCAGCTGCATCAAGAACAATGAGTTCGGGTCTGGTGAATTCTGCGCGGGCGAGCAGGACACCTGTTCGTTCACTGCTGCTGAGGTTCCGTCCGGCTTCGCCCACGCGTCCGTCCAGACCTTCAAGCCGCTGGACGAGCGCCTCCAGACCATATTTGCCAAGAACAGACAGGATTTCGTTGTCTGATGGTCGTGGCTCCACACCAAGACAGAGCGCCCTGCGCAGGCTTCCCTGTAGAATTGGTGCCTGTGATCCAATGATTGCTGAGACCGGTCGCAAGGTCCTGTCACCGAATGACACTGTGCCGGTTTCAGCAATATTAAGTCCGATAGCAAGGCCGAGAATGCTTGATTTGCCCGAGCCGGGCCCGCCACTGATCAGCACCTTCTCGCCAGCATCGATCGAGAAATCGAGATTAAGTCCCCGATAGGTCACCTGGTCAAACTTTACAATGGCGGCCCCGCTGCGTGCTCGCTCCCCTCGGGGGTGGGATGGCTTTGCGAAAACAATCTCGCATTTTTGCCGTGCAATCATCCAGGCGCACCGTCTGTCCCAGACACCCGCAAGGTCTCTGACAGGAAGAAACAGAATACTCAGGACAGCAAGTGCTCCGGCCACCTCTGCGGCAGGCGCGGACACCAGGAAGGCGGTAGCCATGACTGAAATGCCGGCAACGGCGAGCCCGATTTCGGGTACCGCACGTAAGCACGCAACTGTTCGGGCCCGCGCAACGGCAACGGACTTCAGTTGCTTGTTGTCCTTTTCCAGCCGGGTTGTTTCCATGGGCAGGCGACCCAGAACGTTGAGATTGGCTGCGACCGCGACCCGCTCCATCATTGATGTGGCTATGCTTGCTCGCTTGGACCTTAGATTACTGTGTAAAGGCGCGATCTGCCGTGCAACAGCCAGCATCACGACAACGGTGAACAGAATTGGCCACAGAGCCGAAGTCGCGAGTGAGATGTTCAGCCAGTACAGCGCTATGATGGCCCCGGGCAGAACAACTGTTGCAGAATAGAGCTGCGTCAGGCCGAGTCCAACCCATAACCGGGCGGCTGACAGATCGCCGACGAAACGCAGTCCCATTGCACCCATGCGGCGTCCGGCTATGTCGGACTGGTTCATATTGCTCAGGTGTCTGAAAAGCGCGTGCCGCAGTGATGCAGCAAAATCCTGTCCGAGCCGTTCCGCTATGGTGCGGTTGACGATGCGCAAAAGGGCGATCAGCAGCCAGGCAAGCATCAGCACAGCGAGCGCTGTTTTGGGGGCCGGGCTACTGTTCTGCAGCGCTCCAAAAATGTCTCGTGTTGCAAACGCGGCAAGCCCGGCACCAATGGCCTGTCCAATGCTTGCCGCTGTGACCAGGGCTACGTCCTTGCTGCGGCCCTGGTCCAGAATTGCGGGTATCATGTCAAGCAGCCCTTGCCAGTCTTTCTGTTGACCCTGGCAGGCAGGATTCAACCATCTCCCGGACTAGGCGGGGATCTCTCAGGTCATTCTTGCTCATAAAGGGAACACCGGTTGCTGCTTCTGCTTCGCGAAGAGCCAGCGGTGAGTTTGTTACCGTGCCTGAGACAGCCAGCGGGGTAAGACCATGCTTGCGAAGCGTCTCAACACCACCTGCCGCGCTGAGGGCGTCTGGAGCGGCAAAGAGAACGGCATTCATCCGGTCTATGATGCTCGACCCTTTCAGAATGGAGGCTGTCTCATTCTGGAAAACGCCATCAGCAATTTCGACCACGACCATTTGCGCGCCACGGTCAGCCGCAGCTCCTACCAATGTACGGAAGCCTTCTTCAATCCGCTTCATTGGCATTTTGTAAGTCGTCGGCATGCCTGCATCGGTGAAGTCGAGCGCTGGCACACCAGCATCAAGAAACGCATTGTAGTCACCAAATGCGCCGGTACCGGTGGCCTTGACGCCAGCGACCTGATAACCAGCGCGCTTCAAGCCGTGGGCAAAACTTGCTGCGGTGGTTGTTTTCCCGGCATTCATAGACGTGCCGAAGACACCGAAAACATAGACATCATCAGGAATCTCGCGTGGCATCAGACCATAAGAACTGATGTTGATGACATCGCCATTCTCGTTGGTCAGAAGGCCCAGCGGCTTGAGGCGTGTTGGTCGCTCCATCATGCCATGAGATGCGACAGCCTTGCCCACAATGCCACCCGCCGCGATCATATCGGCACCGGTCTCGTCAATCTGGGCGAAGCCTTCAAACTGGTCGGGTGCATAACGATCGCCGACAACCATGACCGCAATATCACCGATATAGCTCTCGGAGTAACGCCCACTGGACAGCTGAATCCGCTTGTGCTGTCCGATAGCGGTAACCTGACCAAGCATCAGATCGCCAGGGGTTGCGGTTTCGAATGCTGTTGTCACACCAAAAAGATCCGCTCTGTTGACGCGTCTGGTCGTAAACGCCCATTTCGTGGATGCGGGGATGGGGTGATAGCGACATGTACCGTGAAGGGTTTTGGAAGTCATGAAATCCTCTCCTGCCTTTATCGAAACGTTGAGTTGGGTCCGTGTGGTTCATCGAAGTGCAGCTCGTTGCACAGCTTTGGAGATAGACCTGCCCGGATGCTCAGGAAAGGCGCTTAACCGACAGGTAATTGGTTGCTCATCGCCTGCTCATCAGATGCTCATCTGCTGTTCATGAATGCCGCAATTTCAGCAGATTTTCGGCGGTTTTGACTTGATTTCGGCACAATCATGCCGGATTGAGCAGCACGTGCTGTACAAGCTGAAGCTCGACTTCGGAACCAGGCCGGGTGCGTTTCAAAGGCCGATTCCAAGATCCGAGGTTTTGTAATGCTGAGATTTTTGTTATCTACCCTGTCAATGGCGCCTACAGCTCAGGATCAGGCATAGGCTTTGGCAATCTGATCCGGACAGGGTTTGCGCATTTGACCCCGGACACTTTGAAGACAAGCAAGACGTGACTGACTATCAACGACATAGATTCTCTGTTGCACCGATGATGGACTGGACGGATCGGCACTGCCGGTTTTTCCATCGCCTGTTGACGCGGGAAACGCTGCTCTACACAGAGATGGTGGTCGCTGATGCGGTCATTCACGGAGACCGGCAGCGGTTGCTCGGCTTTTCCGATGAAGAGCATCCCATTGCTCTGCAGATTGGCGGGTCGGAGCCTGACAAGCTGGTACAGGCCGCAGAGATTGCGACCGGTTGGGGATATGACGAGATCAATCTCAATGTGGGTTGCCCGTCAGACCGGGTTCAATCGGGTCGGTTTGGGGCCTGCCTGATGCAGGAGCCGGACCTGGTTGCCGATTGCGTCCGGGCCATGAAGGGGGCAACCGACCTTCCTGTTACGGTGAAATGCCGTATCGGGGTTGATGACCAGGACCCGGAAGAGGCACTCGACAGACTGGCAGACAAGGTTCTTGAAGCAGGCTGTGATGTGCTCTGGGTGCATGCTCGCAAGGCCTGGCTTGACGGTTTGAGCCCGAAGGAGAACCGGGATATTCCGCCGCTGGATTATGACCGTGTCTACCGGCTGAAAGAACGACTGCCTGATGTCTGGATCGGCATCAACGGCGGAATTGAAACGCTTGAGGCATCGGAAGAGCATCTGCGCCACGTGGACGGTGTCATGCTCGGCAGGGCGGCCTATCACAGCCCGGCATTGCTGGCCGATGTGGATCAGCGGATTTATGGAGCGGAAACTGTCTCGCCAGTCCTGAACAGGGTGGTTGAAGAGATGGCCACCTATACAGACCGCCATGTGGCGCAGGGCGGGCGCGCCAATCAGGTCGCACGGCATATGCTGGGTCTGTTTCAGGGCGTGCCTGGCGCGCGGCGCTGGCGACAGATCCTGTCGAGCGAGTCTGTTCTGCCAGGCGCTGACGGATCCGTTTTTCTGCGCGGTCTCGACAGTCTGGCAGAGGCCGCAGAGAGCTTGTCCCGAGATCGTGTATCTGCATAGGCCCGCTTTTCTTATGGGTTTCAGAAAAAGGGTGGGTATGTGAGCGTGCTTCTGGAAAACTGGGCACTGATCCTGGCTCTTTTAGGCTGCGGTGCTGTTGCCGGGTTCATGGCCAGTATCTTTGGTGTCGGTGGCGGTGCCGTGGTGGTGCCGGCACTCTATCAGGCGCTGAGTTTTCTTGGCGTGGACGAAGGCGTCCGGATGCATATTTCCATCGCGACCTCACTTGCCATCATGATCCCCACATCTGTCCGGTCTTATCTGTCTCACTTGAAACGTGGTGCGGTGGATACAGATCTGCTGAAGGGGTGGCTCCTGCTCATTCCGCTCGGAACCGTTCTCGCCTCCCTGATTGCGGCACATCTCTCGGGCGATGTGCTCAAGGGTATTTTCGGGGTAATGGCTCTGATGGTTGCCTTCAAGCTGCTGTTCAGCAAGGACAACTGGCGGCTCGGGTCAAATCTGCCAGGGCAGCCGGTGCGCGGGCTTTACGGCATGCTTATAGGGTTTCTCTCGACCTTGATGGGGATTGGTGGCGGAATTCTCTGCAACACCTTCATGACCCTGTTTGGCCGCCCCATCCATCAGGCCATCGCCACCTCATCCGGTGTTGGCGTACTCGTCTCGCTTCCGGGTATGATCGGACTGCTGCTTGCGGGCCTGTCTGCCGAGGGGCTGCCGACCTTCTCGCTCGGCTTCGTCAATCTGCTGGCTGTTATCTTGATCACGCCGGTCGCGGTTCTGGTCGCACCTCTGGGGGTGAAGGCAGCGCATGCCCTGTCAAAACGCCAGCTTGAGCTGGCCTTCGGTCTTTTCCTGATTGTGGTCGGTCTGCGGTTCGCAGCAGCGCTTTTCTAGAGTATTTTGCGATGAACAGGATGCATGCGCATGCTCTATGTCTTTGAAGACGCGAGTTGTTTGTCGCCAAACCGGTCTCCACTTTGGCGCAACACGCTCTAAGGCCTCAGGGTCAGACGATCCCCTTCCACTTCCCAGCCGGAGAGCTGCGATAGAAAGGACATGCCGAGCAGGCTGGTTCCGAGAGCACCTTGTTTTGCCACAAGCGCATCAATGCGGTAACGGCCGATCGGGCCGATGGCCAGATGCCCGATCCGGGTTATCGCGGCCTCGGCGCGTCCATTGGCCGTGGCAACAGGAAGAGAAAAGACCAGTCGGTCCATATCGATGCCGATGGCTTCAGCATCCTCGTAACTCAACACCACAGAGGAGGCACCGGTATCCACCAGCATGGAGACCGGGACGCCATCGACCCGCGTATCCACATGAAATTGGCCGTCAACAGAGCGGAAAATGGTTACACCATCACCGGTCTCCACACTCAGGGACTGCGCCAGTTCCGATCCTGGTGCCAGTGCTGCAATAGTGCGAGCCGCAATGGCCTGTAGCTCGAACCGGTAGGCATACGCTGCCACGATAACGAGGAAAATCCCTACCCAGTGTAGAAAGTTCTTGATGTGATCTGATATGGCCACCCGCCCGGAGAACAGGCCGCCGCCAATAACAATGGCAAGGGCTATCATCGTGGCGATGCTGGCAAAGCCTGTCAGACGTTCAAAGGAAACAAAATCACCATAATAGAGGACCATCAGGGCGATCATGGTGATAATCAGAATGGCAATGCCAAGACCATATCGAAAGTTACGCGACATCCATGCTGTCCGTGTCTGTCATCCGTCGCTCGGGCAGAGCTTCCATGACCTGAAGACGTTCGTCATGACTCATGGACGACCAGCGACGGATCTCGTCCATTGTTCTCTGACACCCGGCGCAAAGGCCACTTGATGTTTCAATCGCACAGAGCTTTACGCACGGGCTGACTATGCTCATTCAGGTCGTCCTACAAAACCATAACAAGGCCCAGCAAATAGGCAAGTTCACAGCATTGCTGACAAGCCCCTAAAACGTCGCCTGTCTGCCCGCCGATCTTCCGCCGCGCCACGGATGCGCAGGCAAAAGCAACAGCGAAGGCCAATATAAGACCGAGAATCGCACCGCCCGATGTGACAAAAGCGATAGGAATAACGCCGACTGCGACACTGAGACCTGCTGCACTCAGCGCTGACAGGCGGTCAGGACGCCCAGCGTCATGGGAGAGGCCCGACGCGCGTGCATTGCCCAGCCTGTGCCACAGCCAGACCATCGGCCCGCGGGAAACAGGAAAGGCCGCAAGATAGAGCAGCGCAGCGATGCCGGGGGACATCACTGGAGACGCACTTTCTGCCAGCCCTGCAAGCAGGCTGGTCTTCAGGATAAGGCTGGCCACAAGACCAAGCACACCATAGCTGCCAACACGGCTGTCTTTCATAATCTCAAGGCGTCTTTCGCGGGTCATACCACCCCAGAAACCATCGAGAACATCCGCAAGGCCGTCTTCATGCAATGCACCTGTGAGGAACAGCTGCACGATGATGGCAAGGATCGCGGCAGATAAGGGCGGTAGAGACAGCGTCAGCCCAAGCCACAGGGTGAAGGCGGGCAGAAGACCAATCAGCAATCCGGCAAGAGGCACGACGCCGGCACCCCGTTCGAAAGCGGGCATGGCCTGGGGATTGCCGAAGCGGTCAGGCACCGGAAGGCGGGAGAAGAACCGCACCTGATCGGCTATATCGCCCGGCGCAGCAAGAAGCCGTCCCGTAAAGCCGTTGAGCTGGTTAGCCGTCATGATCCGGAATCCCTGATTGCGCTTTTGGAGCATTGTCGTTAGAACGCGGCAAAATACACAAAAATCAGGATCTGTCCTATGTCCAATACTGCCATGCCGTCTCCGTTCGCAGATTTTCGTGCCATTGTCGGTTCCATGCCGGGGCCGGACCAGTGCGCGATCGACGCGGTGCGGGAGCGTGACGGGCAGTTGACCAAGCCTGCCGGGGCACTTGGGCGTCTGGAAAATCTGGTGGAATGGCTGGCAGGTTGGCAGGCCAAGACCCCGCCAACAGTGCAGAAACCGCTCGTCGCTGTCTTTGCGGCAAACCATGGTGTTGCTGCAAAGGGGGTCTCTGCCTATCCGTCCGATGTGACGAAACAGATGGTGGCCAATTTTGCGGCCGGTGGTGCGGCGATTAATCAGCTCTGCAAAATGCATGATATCGGTCTGAGAGTGTTCGAGCTGGCGCTTGAAATGCCAACCCCGGATATCTCGGAGCAGGACGCGTTCACTGAGCAGGAATGCGCCGCCACCATGGCTTTTGGTATGGAATCAATTGCCGGTGGGACGGATCTTCTCTGCCTTGGTGAAATGGGTATTGGCAATACGACCGTTGCGGCTGCCATCTATCATGCGCTCTATGGCGGAGAAGCTGCTGACTGGGTCGGTCGCGGTACCGGGATTGATGATGAAGGTCTTGAGCGCAAGCGGGCTGTTGTTTCCCAGATTGTAGAGCGTCTGGACGGTGAAAAAGATCCGCTTGAAATCCTGCGTCGTGCCGGTGGCCGTGAGATTGCTGCGATGGCCGGTGCCATTCTGGCCGCAAGGGTGCAGCGCATTCCGGTCATTGTTGACGGTTTCATCGCAACCTCAGCGGCCGCAATCGTTCATGCCATGGGACCAGGCGCAATCGATCACTGCCTGATTGCCCATGCTTCTGCGGAAGCAGGACATGCCGCAGTGGTGAAGCGTCTGGATAAGCGCCCTGTGGTGGATCTGGATATGCGTCTGGGCGAGGGCTCTGGCGCTGCTCTGGCTGCTGTTATTCTCAAATCAGCGGTTGGACTTCACACCGGCATGGCGACTTTTGCCGAAGCTGGTGTCTCAGGGCCTGCCGACGAGTAATTCAGGCAGTGTTGGTTGCCACCAGACCGGTCGCCTCACACCCTCTAGGCCATCTTGTAGAGCTTGACCTTGTTGCGTTCCTTGTCCGCTTCCAGGCGGTCCATGACGCGAGTCCGTGGGAAGATCGCGATTGTTTCTGTGCCTTCCCGCAATTTTGAGCGGAGCTCAAACGAACCATTGTGCATGGACATAAGCGCCTGAACAATGGGCAGACCAAGGCCTGTACCGCGTTCATCCGTCTCATTGGCGAGGGAACCCTGACCGAACTGGGAGAGGATGACCGGGATTTCATCTTCCGGAATACCAGGACCTGTATCTCTCACTGAGACATATTGGCCGCCATTGGCTGTCCAGGCGATGGTAATGGTGACCGAGCCACCGGCAGGCGTGAATTTCACCGCGTTCGACAGAAGGTTGAGCATGATCTGTCGGACGGACCGTTCATCGGCCCAGAGTTTGGGCAGCTGCGACTCGTAATTCTCGACCAGCTCGACGCCCTTGCCCTGCGCTTTCAGATCCATCATGTGCACGCAATCCTCGGCCACTTCAGACAGGGAGACAGGCTCTTCCTGCAGGGTATAGCGACCGGCCTCAATCCGTGACAGATCAAGAATCTGATTGATGAGGTTCAGGAGATGGTTGCCTGAGCTGTGAATATCACCTGCATAGTCCTTGTAGGTGTTGTTTTCCATTGGCCCGAGCAGCTCGGTTTTCATCACCTCTGAAAAGCCGAGGATCGCATTCAACGGTGTGCGGAGCTCATGACTCATGGTGGCGAGAAACTTGGATTTGGCCAGATTGGCTGCTTCGGCCTGCCGTCTTGCCTCGTCAGACACGGCCTTCGCCTGTTCCAGCTCGACAATGAGGGAATCTTTTTCAGCCCGGAAGGACAGACTGACAATGGTTGCCGCATAAAGCCTGTTGGCAATGGTGATAAAGAACAGCAAGGCCCCGAATGACAGAACGGTCATGGTCCAGGCCATGATGTCGCCTGCGGGCAGGAACCGAATGGCTGCCGCAATCACCGCCGGTGCGCAGGCCAGGGTCACACTGAGAGGCAGGTTGGCGCTCAACAGGGTGGTCATGGCAATCATCACCAGCAAGGTGATGACAATGAAGATGCCAATAAGATCCTGGGTCAGCCCCAGATTGACGATCGGGCTATCTGTGACCGGAAGAACAGCAAAGCCGGACCAGGCCAGACCATAGATTGCCTGGGCAATCAGGAATCGTGTCCGCCAGGGCTTGATCTGAACCGTCTCAAGGTCGGTCTGGGTAAATTTCTGACTAAGAAACAGCAGTCCGGTATGGGCGGTGAACACAGCAAGCATCCAGCCGCCAATCGCCCATGTCGGCGACCAGAGCATGGACAGAAGAGCCGTGGTCAGAACGATCACCGGAACCGGCAGAATGCCGCTCAGCTGGTGCTGGGCGAACATCAGAAGCAGTTCGTGATCAAAGGCCAACCTGAGGCCCGTCGGCGAGTTCAGCCGTTCGCGCACATCCTTAACGGTCCGCGTCACATTGCGACGGCGGTCCGACCGTTTTCGGACAGATGCGGTCTCAGCCGATATCTTCACAGACGCGTTCTGTTCGCTCATTCAACCCGGAACCTTGAGAGATACTGTGTCTCCAAACTGCGTCCAGTGTGTAAGCAAAGTCTTAAAAACACTCTTACAATCGGAATAATCTCGCTTATCTTTTAAAGAAAACACAGAAGATCCACAGATCTGGATAAGAGACTGAAAAACAGACAGCCGGGGTACTGATGAAGCTCTATGACAGCGCGTTTGCGCCCAACCCAAGACGGGTTCGGGTGTTTCTGGCCGAAAAGGGACTGGAGATCCCCCGGGTTGTTCTGGATATCGGAGCAAAAGACCATAAACAGTCGGATTATGCCGGAGTGAACCCGTTTCAGCAGGTTCCAGCTCTTGAGCTGGATGATGGCACGGTTCTGACGGAAACCATGGCCATCTGCCGATATCTTGAGGAGCTGCATCCAGAACCCAACCTGTTTGGCCACACGGCTCTTGAGCGGGCACAGATCGAGATGTGGAACCGGCGGCTGGAGCTGATCTTCTTTGCGCAGGTCGCCCATACATTCCGTCATGCCCATCCGGCGATGGCAGAACTGGAAATCCCGCAAATCCCGGAATGGAGTGCCGTTAACCGCGAACGTCTGGGGCAGACTTTACATCTTCTCGACAGGGAACTTGCTGACCGGCCATTCATAACAGGGGAGCGCTTCACTATTGCTGATATCACCGGCTATTGCGCACTGCTGTTCATGAAACCTGCCAGGATAGAGATTCCGGACACCTGTCCGAATGTCTCTGCATGGTTTGACCGCCTGAAACAACGCCCGGGAGCTGATGCATGACCACGATTGATGAACTCGTTGGCGAAATCACCAGATGTCGTCTGTGCGTTGAGAGCCCGGATAAAACTCCCTTGCCACATGAGCCGCGCCCGGTGGTTCGTCTGTCCTCAACCGCACGACTGTGTATTGCCGGACAGGCACCGGGCACCCGTGTGCATGCCTCGGGAATACCGTTTGATGATCGCAGCGGAGACCGCCTGCGCGACTGGCTCGGTGTTGATCGGGAGACATTTTACGACACGTCGAAACTGTCCATTGTGCCGATGGGGTTCTGTTTTCCGGGGCTTGATGCCAAGGGAGGCGACCTGCCACCACGTAAGGAATGCGTTCGTCAGTGGCATGACCGGATTTTCCCGCTGATGCCACAGCTTGAGCTGATCCTTGTTATCGGGCAATACGCCCAAGCCTATCATATGGGCAAGGAACGGCAGAAAAGTCTCACTGATACGGTGAAAAACTGGCGCAGCTATTTCGAGCAGGACCGTTCGCCGAAAATTCTGCCTTTACCGCATCCGTCCTGGCGGAATACGGGGTGGCTGAAGAAAAATCCGTGGTTTGAAGCGGAGCTGCTGCCGGTCTTGCGCAGAACGGTGACTGAACTCACCGGATAGGGTATCCGGATGGGATTGCTCTTTGGAAGGATTCTATTTCAACTCAATTCGCCTTGATGGAAATCCATACTCTCTATAAGGTAAGGTGGAGTTCATAGTAGAATATTCTTCCAGAAAGTGCCGTCATGATTGATCGCCTCGACCGCAAGATCCTGTCTATTCTGCAGGAGGATTCAACCGTCCCCGTGGCTGAGATTGGACGTCGGATCGGCCTGTCGACAACACCATGCTGGCGCAGGATCCAGAAGCTGGAAGAGGACGGGGTTATCACGGGCCGTGTTGCGCTCTTGGAACCCAAGCAGGTGAACGCCCATGTGACGGCCTTTGTGGCCATTACCACCAGCCAGCATTCGGAAGACTGGCTGAAACGCTTTGCCTCCACTATCAGCGAATTTCCCCAGGTGGTTGAGTTTTATCGCATGGCCGGGCAGGTGGACTATCTGCTGCGCGTGGTGGTGCCCGATATCGAAGCCTATGATGCCTTCTACAAAAAGCTGATTGCGAAGATCGATATCGCCGACGTCTCGACCACCTTCGCTATGGAACAGATCAAATACACCACCCAGCTGCCGCTTGAATATGTGAAAGAAGCCAAGGACGGCGGTAAGTCTTGACCTAAGGCGGCGGTATCCGATGTTCGAGCGAAAACACTTCCTTGCCATGTCGCTCCTGGCGGTGGCAGGCATGATTGTCATTCTTCTGTGGATGGGGCGCTCGCCCATCTGCATCTGTGGCTATGTGCTGCTGTGGAGCCCGGACGTGATGAGTTCGGATAATTCCCAGCATATCGCAGACTGGTACACGCCATCCCATATTGCCCATGGTTTTCTGTTTTTCGGCTTTTTCTGGCTGATTGGCCGCAGCTGGGCCTGGGAATTACGGCTGTTTCTGTCCGTCCTGATCGAGGCGGCTTGGGAAATTGCCGAGAACACCAATGCGGTGATTGAGCGCTATCGGGAAGCGACCATTGCGCTTGATTATTATGGCGACAGCGTTCTGAACTCCTTTGCTGATCTTGGCTTTATGGTTGTTGGGTTCTGGCTGGCGGCGAGGCTGGGGCTAAAGTGGTCCATTGCTGTGGTGCTGGCGATGGAACTGGCAGCAGCCTGGGTCATCCGGGATAATCTCACCCTCAACGTGATCATGCTGATCCATCCGCTTGAGAGCATCAAGGCCTGGCAATTGGCTGGCTGATTGAGAAAGGGCCGCATCGATGATGCGGCCTTGAAAGAAACGGGTGTTGTTCAGCGTTCCGTCACTCATCCCGTTCCAGCAGGGCGAGGAGGGAGGATGTGTCCCAGCGACCACCGCCCATTTTCTGGACAGAGTGGTAGAACTGATCCACCAGAGCCGTAACGGGGAGGGAGGCGTCCACCTGGTTGGCCATGTCGAGACAGATGCTCAGATCCTTGCGCATCCAGTCCACAGCAAAGCCGAAGTCAAACTCTCCACGAGACATGGTCTTGTTGCGGTTGATCATCTGCCATGAGCCTGCCGCGCCCTTGTCGATGACGTCAAAGACCACATCGGGGTCAAGCCCGGCTTTCTTGGCGAAATGCACCCCTTCGGCCAACCCCTGAACAAGGCCGGCGATACAGATCTGGTTGACCATCTTGGTCAATTGTCCGGCACCGGATCCACCCATCAGGCGGGAGGCCTTGGCGTAACACATGATCAGTTCTTCCGCGCGGGTGTAGGCTGTCTCATCACCACCCACCATAACAGTGAGAATGCCGTTCTCGGCCCCGGCCTGACCGCCAGAGACCGGAGCATCCAGAAAATGGAAGCCGCCTGCCTGGGCTGCTGCATAGAGCTCGCGTGCCACATCGGCACTGGCTGTGGTGTTATCGATGAAAACGCTGTCGGCCTGCATGGATTGGAAGGCGCCGGTCTCGCCGGTGGTGACGGACCGCAGGTCATCATCATTACCCACGCAGCAGAAGACGAAATCGGCTCCCTTGGCGGCTTCCGCCGGGGTGGTGGCGTAGCTGCCGCCAAATTCCTTTGCCCAGGCCTCAGCCTTGGCTGTGGTCCGGTTATAGACCGTAACCTCATGGCCACCCTTGGTCTTCAGATGCCCTGCCATGGGGTAGCCCATGACGCCAAGACCGATAAAGCTCACCTTTGCCATATAAACGCCTCCCGAATACGGCTGGAAATCGTGCCAATGTTCTATCCCGATTGGGAAAACCTGTCATGTGCTATCCTAAACAGGCACACAAAAAGGGGCGCGGCATCGCGTGCCGCGCCCTTGTCGGAATATCTTCGCGTGTTAGTAAGAGATATTCTCGGCCTTCATCATGAAGCCCATATGCTTGTTGGAGGCTGCAAGGCCACCTTCGCCCTCTTTCCAGGTGATTTTGCCGTCACCATCCTTGTCTGTGCCTTCGATAAGGGCTTTGGCGAGTGTATGCAGTTTTTCCATGTGCGGTTTGGCGTCTTCGGCTGTTGTTGCCGCATCAATCGCCTTGATATGTTTCATCATGTAGTGGACACGGCCTATCGTATTCTGGGCAGAGGTTGCCACATGAACCGCATGGGTCTTCACCGCCTTTGAGGCATCCTTGCTGTCTGCGGCCAGGTTGACATGCTGTACAACCCCCTTGGCGGCGCGCTTGACGCCAAAGCCGGAGCCGACGGCAACATCGCCTTCAGGAGCAATCGCGTCGCGAACATGGCCAGCATGCAGTTTCATGGAGGTGAGATCGGATGTGTCAGCAGCGCCATAGCCTGCATGTTTCGCCGCCACTTCAGCATCAGCCAGAGCAACCGGCAGAAGGCCTTCCGCATTCGGCGTTTCGCCCCAGTTTTTCATCACATGACTGATATGCTGATGGGCTTCAATGGTTCCGGAGACAGCTGGTGAAAGGGAAAAGGCAAGGCCTGCTGCAAGGGCAGTTGCGCCCAAAAAGTGCTTGATCGACATAGGGTGTCCTCCCGCTTAGACATTTGACTATCAAGCTAACACCTCAGAAGGTTTGTTATGTGCTCACGATCCGGTGAAGCCTCTATCGACTATAGTTGCATGAAGGTGCGGCTGCCCGATAGTCTGGGAGAGATCACTGAAAGGAATCGCGATGAAATCCTGGAATGAATGCGCAATTCGGCTGACCGATGTGGCCATGGGCCGTCAGCCTGCCGATCTTGTTATCACCAATGGGCGTTGGGTGAATGTGCATTCGGGCGAGATTATCCCCGCAATGGATTTCGCGATTGCCGATGGCCGCTTTGCCTATGTGGGGCCTGATGCATCCCATACGATCGGGGAAGAGACCAGGGTCATTGATGCTGGTGGGCGCTATGCGGTTCCCGGTCTCTGTGACGCGCATATGCATGTGGAATCCGGCATGGTTACGGTGACCGAGTTTGCGCGCGCTGTCCTGCCGCACGGCACCACCAGTATGTTCATTGATCCTCATGAGATCGCCAATGTGCTGGGGCTTGAAGGTGTCCGGTTGATGCATGACGAGGCCATGAGCCTGCCCATGACCGTGTTCGTGCAGATGCCAAGTTGTGTGCCCAGTGCTCCGGGGCTTGAGAATGCGGGGGCATCCATCGGCCCGTCAGATGTGGCCGAGGCCATGGCTTGGCCAGGTATTATCGGGCTGGGCGAGGTGATGAACTTCCCCGGCGTGGCCCATGGAGACCCCACCATGCATGGTGAAATGGCTGAGACCATGCGAGCGGGCAAGACCATTGGTGGTCACTATGCCTCGCCGGATCTTGGTCCGCTGTTCCATGGCTATGTGGCTGGTGGTCCGGCTGATGATCATGAGGGTACGCGCAAGGAGGACGCCATTGCCCGGGTCCGGCAGGGCATGCGCGCCATGCTGCGGCTCGGTTCAGCCTGGTATGACGTTGCCGAGCAGGTGAAGGCGATTACTGAGGACGGGCTTGATTCCCGCAATTTCATTCTCTGCACCGATGACAGTCATTCAGGCACTCTGATCCATGAAGGGCATATGAACCGGGTGGTGCGCCACGCCATCGCGCAAGGGCTGAAGCCGATGACCGCCATCCAGATGGCGACCCTCAATACGGCCCAGCATTTTGGGCTTGAGCGGGAGCTCGGGTCGATCACACCGGGTCGTCGCGCCGATATGATTATCACGTCAGACCTGCCGACCCTGCCGGTGGAGCTGGTTCTGGCCCAGGGGCAGCTGGTGGCGCAGGACGGGGCTCTCGTGACGGACATTCCAGCTTACACCTATCCGGAATTTGCCAAGGGCACGGTGCGTATGGGGCGCAGCCTTGAAGCCGATGATTTCGATATTCCGGCACCGGCGGGCACGGAAGGGGTCAAGGCACGGGTCATCGGGGTGATTGAGAATCAGGCCCCGACGCGGGCGCTGGAAGAGACGCTCCCGGTCAGAGGTGGCATCGTACAGATGGACCAGAAGAAGGATGTCTGCCAGATCGCCCTGGTGGAACGGCACAAGGGCACGGGCCATCTGACCAATGGCTTCGTATCCGGCTTTGGCTATAACAAGCCCTGCGCCATGGCATCCACCGTAGCCCACGATAGCCATCATATGATCGTGGTCGGCACCAGCAAGGCGGATATGGCGCTTGCGGCCAATCGCCTGAAGGAGGTCGGAGGCGGTGTTGTGCTGTTTTCTGAGGGCGAAGAACTGGCCTTGGTGGAAATGCCGATTGCCGGACTGATGTCAGATGAGCGATCTGAAGTGGTGGCAGGCAAGGCGGATCGTCTGGTCGAGGCCATGGCCCAGTGTGGCTGCACCCTCAACAATGCCTATATGCAGCATTCCCTGCTGGCTCTGGTGGTTATACCGGAGCTGAGGATTTCCGACATGGGACTGGTGGATGTGACAAAGTTCCAGATGACGGAACTACTCGTCAGCGAGTAACACCAACGGAACGAATTCCTGACGCATTTGACCGGCCTTCGGTGACGACAAATCGCCCGCTGAACTGCGTTGTTTCTCTTGACCAATACCCCGCATTGCCCTTCGAGAAATGCCTTGTCAGCAGACGATTTGACATCATCAAATGGGTCAGGAATTCATTCCGTTGGTATAAGCGCCTGCTCGAGGTCCGCGATAAGGTCGTCGGAATGCTCAATGCCTACCGACAGGCGGAGCATGGTTTCCGGGACGCCGGTGCCGAGGTCTTTCTCAATCGTATGACGATGCTCAATGACGCTTTCAACGCCGCCAAGGGATGTGGCACGGATGATCGTCTTCAGACGCCCCGCCACGGCCAGGGCGTCAGCTCCATCACCGGTGATATCAAATGACATCAGACAGCCGAAACCGCCCGGCATCTGCGTGCGGGCCAGGCTATGGTGCGGATGGCTCTGCAGGCCGGGATAGCGCACCAGCGCAACCCTGTCATGACCATCCAGAAACCGTGCAACGGCAAGCGCATTGGCGCTGGCACGTTCTATCCTCAGGGCCATGGTGCGCATACCGCGCAGCAGAAGCCAGGCCTCAAACGGGCCAAGCATCGCACCAGCCAGATTGCGGTCTGCGCGTATAGCGGCCCAGCGTTCTGTTTCCCGCGCAGCAATCAGAGCGCCAGCCAGCACGTCGGAATGCCCGTTCAGGCTCTTGGTGGCGGAATGCAGAACGTAGTCCGCGCCAAAGGAGAGAGGCCTGCTGAGAATGGGAGTGGCCGCTGTTGAATCAATCGCCAGCTCAGCGCCGACGGCATGCGCCTCATCTGCAGCCCGCTTGATATCAACAAGGCCTATCCATGGATTAGACGGCGTTTCCAGCAGAACGAGGTCCGGTTTTTCGGAGCGGATTGCGGCGCTGAGGGCATCTCCATCAAGGGCATCCACTGTAACCAGCCGGACTGCGCGCCGCTCACAGAAATTCCGCATCCACACTGTCGTGCCATGATAGATGCCCTCTTGAAGCAGAATGGTTCCGCCTGTCCTGACAGTGCGTCCAAGGGCTGCAATCGCAGCCATGCCGGATGAGAAGAGCAGGGCGTCTGTGCCGCCTTCCAGCCGGGTCAGAATATCCTCTGCAAGTCTGTGAACCGGCGCACCATAGCGGGAATAAGTATTGTCCGGGTTATGCAGGGCATACGCCTCATCCCGGGCAAAGGTGGTTGAGGGTTGCAGCGGCGGCACAACACCGCCGGTGGCCTCGTCCAGATAATGATCCAGCTGCGCTGTGATGGTTTCCGGCCTGAGAGGACGGTCAGTCATGAGAAGATCCTCTTGATCAGTCCGCAGACCGTCTCAGATGGCGTGTCAGATAGAGCTCAAGTCTGTCCCAGAGACGGCGAAGGGTTTCCACCATGGCCAGATAGAGCAGGGCAGCCCAGAGATAGACTTGGAAGTCGAAGGTCCGGGCATAGGCCAGACGTGTATTCCCCATCAGGTCATAGACCGTGATGATACTAGCCAGGGCCGAGCCTTTGATCATCAGGACAATCTCGTTGCCAAACGGACGCAGAGCGATGATGGCTGCATTCGGAACTATGATCTTCCAGAAGATCACAACGCGATGCAGGCCGAGTGCCTTGCCTGCTTCCACCAGGCCTTTCGGGACGGATTGGATAGCGCCGCGGAAAATCTCGGCCTGATAGGCTGCCGTATTCAGGGAGAAGGTGAAGATTGCGCAATAATAAGCATCGCGGAAAAACCACCACAATCCAACACTTTGCAGTTCAGGGCGGAAGATTCCTGCCCCATAGTAGATAAGGAAGATCTGGGCCAGCAAAGGTGTGCCGCGGAAAAAATACACATAGGCAAAACAGAGCGAGCCGATCAGCCTGTTCTCAGACAACCGACCCAGTGTCACGGGAATGGCCAGCGCAAAGCCAATGGAGATCGAGAAGATAATCAGCTCAAGCGTAGTCAGAACACCGGTCAGAACCCGCGGGGCATATTTCTGATAGATCTCGACGTCATAGCCATCAATCAGGACCTTGATCAGCATTGCCCCGATCAGGGCCCAGACAGCAAGAATGGCAATGCCGCAGATCTTCGAACGTGTAAGGCCGGTTGAAACGGCCGGCGGCGGCGGGCGCGAGGTGATATCTGTCATGAGCGCGCTCCCATGTCACCCTTGCTCGACCAGCGCTCAAGGCCGCGAATGCCGATAGAGGAGATCATTGCCAGGGCCACATAGACAAGGCAGGCAAGGAGGTAGAAGAAGAAAGCTTCCTTGGTCACGCCCACTGCAATACGGGTCTGGCGCATGAAATCACTCAGCGCGATAACGGAAACAAGCGAGGTTTCCTTGACCAGAATAAGCCAGAGATTCGAAAGACCGGGCAAGGCCAGGCGGATGAGTTGTGGCAGGATGATAAGGCGCAAGGTCTGAAACCGCGACAGGCCAAGGGCGTCGCCCGCTTCATATTGACCCGCCTTGATGCCTTTGAAGGCACTGAGAAACACTTCGCTTGCAAAGGCGGAAAAGACGCAGCCGAGTGCCACCATACCGGCAACAAAGCCGTTAATCTCGATATGGGCATCGTCCGAGAAGAATTTGATGAAACTCTGAAGAGCGATCTGGGCGCCGTAATAGACGATGAACAGGGTCAGCAGTTCCGGCAGGCCGCGGAAGATCGTTGTGTAGATATTGGCGGCAGACCGCAGGGTTGCCTCTTCGGAATTCTTGCCCAGCGCCAGCAGAAAACCGGCCAGCAGACCAAAAGGCAGCGTGGCAAGGGCCAGGCTGACGGTAATCCAGAGCCCGGATGCAAGCTCATCTCCCCAGCCTTCCGGTCCGAAAGAGAGCAAAGCAATATACTCAGACATGGGGCAGACTGTCCCGCTGTGCGCTTGTGGAAGGAGGCTCGCCTGCCGGAGCAGACGAGCCGTGCGTTAAATCAGCGGATCAGTAAACGTCAAACGCAAAGTATTTTGCGTTGATTTTCTGATAGGTGCCATCTTCACGGATTTCTTTGATGGCTTTTGAAAACGCGTCAGCGAGGTCCTGATCTTCCTTGCGAACGCCGATGCCAGCGCCTTCACCGTGAATAGCGACAACGCTTTCAAGCGGGGTCAGGATTTTGCAGCAGGAACCTTCTTCGGTGGCCAGCCATTCGCTGAGCACAACGATGTCGTCCACAACAACGTCAATACGGCCGCTGGCGAGGTCAAGCTTGTATTCATCCGCGGTCGGGTAGAGCTTCACTTCAGAGCCTTCACCGAAGAACTGCTCGGCATAGTTGCCATGCGTGGTGGAAGACTGTGCGCCAACCAGACGACCCTTCAGGGCGTCAGCTGTGCCAGCTGTCAGGTCGGAATCTTTCGGTACAGCAAGCGCTGGCGGAGTGTTGTAGTATTTTTCGGAGAAGGAAATCTGCTTCTTGCGCTCATCGGTAATCGACATGGATGCGATGATTGCGTCATATTTGTTGGCAACGAGAGCCGGAATGATGCCATCCCAATCCTGGGTGACGAATTCGCATTCTGCGCCCATCTTTTCGCAGAGAGCGCGGGCAATATCGATGTCGAAGCCCTCAAGTTTGCCGTCAGACGTCAGGTTGTTGAACGGAGGGTAGGCGCCTTCCGTACCGATACGGATTTTCTTCCAGTCTTTTGCTTCAGCAACGCTGATAGCAACAACCAGCGCAGATGCGGCCAGAGCGAGTTTTTTAAAGAGTACCATGGTATTCCCCTGTGAAGGCTCTTCTTAGATTTTTTTGTCAATGTGGCCCGATTGGTATCGGGTCCAGCATCCCGGCGCAATAATCCCATTATTTTTCTTCATATTGCAAGCCTGTCCGACGAAAACAGCGCTTTGAGCACGAAATTGGGGATTAAATCGCCATCACAAAAGATTCTGCGCAAAAGAAAACGCTTATCGAAGGACGCCCAGCTCGGAGAATGGCAGAAAGGCCACGGGTTCTCCGTCAGCTAATGCCGTCACATGCTCAGGAATCATGATCAACCCGTCAGCTTCCCTCAGGCTGGAGATGAGACCGGAACCATCCCGCTGATATTTCCGGGCAACCAGTTTGCCTGTTTCATCGATGGCCAGAATCCCGCGCAGGAATTCTGTCCGATCCGGTTTCTTCTTGCCAATGGAAAAGGCGGCTGGAACAGGAAAGGCCGGGACATCCCGCCATGTGGCCCCGGCGAGGGCAAGAATGGCCGGTCGTGCGTAGAGAAGAAAACAGATCATCGCGGCTACCGGATTGCCCGGCAGACCGATCATGGCGCAATCACCGATCTCACCAAAACTCATCGGTCGCCCGGGTTTGATGGCCAGTTGCCACAGGTACCGTTTGCCCAGCCGGTCCATGGTATCGATAATGTGGTCTTCCTCACCACGGCTGGCTCCGCCTGACGTCAGGATGATGTCATGGTTGCTCGCAGCCTTTTCAAGCGTCGAGCTGATCACCGGTGCCTGATCGGGCAGAATGCCATAATCAGTAATCTCGACGGGGAGGGTGGCCGCGAGGCTGTTCAGGAGATAACGGTTTGCGTCATAAACCTGGCCTGGCTGAATGGGCTTGCCCGGCAGAACCAGCTCATCACCAGTAGACAGAATAGCAATGCGCAGCTTGCGATAGGCTGAGACCTGATGACGCCCCACGGATGCGAGGGCCGCCACATCCTGAGGCCGCAATCTGTCACCGGGGGAGAGGAGTGTGTCACCCTCCTGAAGGTCTTCACCAGCCTTGCGACGGTTTGCACCATTTTTCAAGCCTTGAGGCACGCTGACCATATCGCCATCATCAGTGCAGTCTTCCTGCATCGCCACCGTATCGGCACCCTCTGGCATGACGGCTCCGGTGAAAATCCGCGCAGCGGTGCCGGGAGCAAGGGGGGAGCCGTCCAGATCTCCGGCCGCAATTCGGCGGGAAACGGGCAGTTGACCCTCTGTTGAGATATAATCCTCGTGGGCAAAGGCATAGCCATCCACGGCAGAATTATCCGTCAGCGGCACATTGCGCGGGCTGGTAATGGTTTCCGCCAGAATACGTCCCGCACACGCTTCAAGAGTGACTGTTTCCGGCTCGGCAATCCGCTTGACCTGCCGTTTCAGGATGTCCAGTGCCTCTGCGTGTTTCAACCGGTCCTTGTCATGAAGAAAACAGTCATCAAGCAGCTTGCGCATGGCCTTATCGCTCCAGTCCGCATTTGGAGATGATCAGATCAGCCAGTCCGGGAATGTCATCAAGATCATAGACCGGGCGATCAGCATTTTCGACCTCATGATCCGCTGCGATCGCAACAATCTGCGGATCGTCAGGAGCAAGAGGCACGCGCTTTTTTGACTCTGTCCGCCGGGCTTCAATCTTCATGTGGCCTTCGCGTTTGAAACCCTCCACCATGACGATGTCACTTGGCCCAAGGCGGCTGATGATTGTCTCAAGCGATGGCTCCGGCTCTCCGGCCAGCTCATGCATGATAGCCCAGCGGGACCCTGCAACGAGCGCCACTTCCTGAGCCCCTGCCTGCCGGTGGCGATAGGAGTCCGTTCCCGGAGTGTCAATATCAATGGTGTGATGGGCATGTTTGACAGAGGCCACACGATAGCCGCGCTCAGTCAGCTCGGTAATCAGCCTTGTCACAAGAGTTGTCTTGCCGGAGTTTTTCCAGCCGGTCACGCCAAAGACAGGTGCGCTTGCCATCACTGTTCCTTCAGATGCTTCTTAGGTGATTGAGAGCTGCATCCAGATCGTCCGGACGGTTGATGTTGAAAAACGGGTCCAGATCTGAAGCCGGATCGTCAAAAGACACCAGATCGAAACCATGCCTGTCTGTCCAGGCGAGAACCTTGCGATTGTCCTGACTGGTCAGCCAGTCCCGCAGATCATGGCGGAGTGCCACAGGCCACAGGCCGAAGACTGAATGGGTCTTGCCGCCGGTTGAGGCCAGAAGAATGGCGTCTGACCTGTCTCCGGCTGCCGCAGACAGTCGCTCGACCAGGTCTTGCGGGAAAAAGGGCGTGTCAGCTGCGGCTGTCACAATGTGACTGGCGTCAGGATGTGCCTCTGCCGCCCAGTCCAGCCCGGTCAGAACACCAGCCAGTGGCCCGGCAAAGCCCTCAATGCTGTCCGGTATCACACTATATCCCAGATAGGAGAACCGATCAGACGGGCCGTTTGCATTGATGGCGATATCCGTGACCTGGGGGCGAAGGCGTTTCACCACATGGTCGATCAGATTAAGGCCGTTGAGGTCAAGCAGGCTCTTGTCGCCGCCACCCATCCGTCTGGACAGGCCGCCTGCGAGAATGACACCGGGGAGAGGAGGGCGCATCGTCATGGTCTTCAGCTATCCTTGCCGCTGCCTTTGCGGCGGTGTTTGGGGTCTTCATCGCCGATTTCGGCCGGATCACTGTCAAAGACAATCCGATCAGCACCGGAGAGGGCTACAAAGCGTTTGCCGCGCGCGCGGCCTATGAGAGTCAGACCCACCTCGCGAGCCAGCTCCACCCCTGATGCCGTGAAGCCTGAACGGGAAACGAGGATGGGAATACCCATCATGGCTGTCTTGATGACCATTTCAGACGTCAGCCGACCGGTGGTGTAGAAGATCTTGTCAGACGGGTCGACCCCGTTCATGTGCATCCAGCCGGCGATTTTGTCCACCGCATTGTGACGACCCACATCTTCCATATAGACGAGCGGGCGGTCTTCAGCACACAGAACGCAGCCATGAATGGCACCTGCCGAGAGATAGAGCGAGGGCTCCGTGTTGATTTTCTTTGTCAGCGCATAGAGCCATGAGGTCTTGAGGCTGGCATTCTCGGGCAGATTGATCGACTCAAAACTGTCCATGATATCGCCGAAGACAGTTCCCTGTGCACAGCCTGAGGTGCGCACCTTCTTCTTCAGCTTTTCCTCGTAGTTGGTTTCCCGCTCGGTGCGGACAATGACCACTTCAAGATCATCATCATAGTCAATGCCCGTGATCACATCGTCCGGCTTCAGCATGTTCTGATTCAGCAGATAGCCCACAGCCAGCAGATCAGGATGATCACCGATCGTCATCATGGTGACGATTTCCTGTGCATTGAGAAAGAGTGTCAGGGCCCGCTCACTCACCACATTGACCTGAACGGCCTGGCCGTCATGGTCGACACCATCGACCGTACTTGACAGCTTCGGATCATCGGGGGTCGGGCGTATCAGAAATTCATCCAACCGGAAGGCTCCTCTGGTGCATCATCCGACCGCGAAAAAGTGAATGGCTTTCGGATGACAAACTGATTTGATGACTTACATAGAACATAGAGCGCGGGATTTATACGTCGAGAGCATGAGTGCGACATTGACACCATTTTTTCGCCGGTTGGGCATTATCGGTGCAGCACTCGGCCTTTTTGTTATTGTGGGGCCGGGGCTCTCGGTCTTTACAACGCAGAAAACCTCACTCCAGAGATGGCGGGCGGACTTTGCAAGACCTGAGACCGTTCCCTATCCGACTCACAATCCCTATACGGCCGAGAAAGCGTCTCTTGGAGAAGATCTCTTTTTTGATCCACGCCTGTCCCGCCTTCAGCGTATGTCCTGCGCCCGATGCCACAATCCGGAACTGGGGCTGGAAGATGGCATCCCTGTTGCCGAAGGTGAGAACGGCCTTCTGGTTGACCGCAATACCCAGACCGTATGGAACCTTGCCTGGACGGAGCCTTTGTTCTGGGACGGACGCGTCCAGACGCTGGAAGACCAGGTCAAACATCCGATTACAGAACCCCGCGAGATGAATTTCAGTTTTGAAGGGGTGATAGAACGCCTGTCGCTGGATGCGGAGATGGTGGAGTCGTTCAGAGCGGCATTTCCGGAACGGGACAGGATTACGGCGCAGTCAATCGAAGAGGCTCTGGCCACATACCAGCGCGGCCTCATCTCTCCACCAACCCGGTTTGATCAATGGGTTGAGGGGGATGATGCAGCATTGTCTGAGGCGGAAGAGAGAGGACTGGCGCTCTTTGTTGGTCGTGCCGGATGCGTTCAGTGCCATTCAGGCTGGCGCTTTACGGATGACCAGTTCCGTGATGTAGGGGTCGGCAATCACGATAAAGGACGCTTTGAGGTGACAGGGGACAAGAGGGACCTCTATGCCTTCCGTACCCCGGGGCTCCGGGAAATCACGAAAAGAGCGCCTTATATGCATGATGGGTCGCTGAAAACCCTTGACGATGTGATCCGGCATCATACATCCGGATTTGTACGCAGATCGTCTGTTGATCCGGTGTTGAAGCCTGTGGAGTTGTCTGATGCTGAAATCGGACACCTGACGGCTTTTCTGGGCACACTGTCTGCGACACAGGAAGCTATTGATGCGGCTCTGGCCGCGGAGTAGTCTCCCGCAAATTCCTCTGGCACGGGATAGACCCTGTGACGCTCATAAAAAAACTGATGAAGGCATTTGGACAACGCGCTGATGGACAGCGATCCGGTCCGAATGAAGGGAAAGACGGCGCAATGACTGGTGTGACCCGTGACGATGTTCTTGATGCGCTCAGTCAGGTCAAAGGACCGGACCTGAAGGGTGATATTGTCTCAATGGGATTGGTGTCCGATCTCCTTGTCTCTGACGGCAAGGTGATTTTTTCCGTCAAGGTGCCCGCCGAACGGGCCCAGGAGCTGGAAGGCATGCGTCTGGCGGCAGAAAAGGTCGTAAAGGCAATCCCCGGCGTTCAGTCGGTTATGGCTGCAATGACAGCGGAACGGAAACCGGGAAGTGCAGCTCAGAAATCTGCAGCACAGGCCCCCAAAGCGCCGGGTGGCGGGCGTGGCAAGGCTGGCATTCCGGGCGTTGGCGCAATCATCGCTGTCGCGTCCGGCAAAGGCGGGGTGGGAAAATCCACTACCTCGGTCAATCTGGCTCTGGGCCTTCAGGCCAACGGGCTCAGAGTGGGCATCCTGGATGCTGATATCTACGGTCCGTCCATGCCAAAGCTGCTTGGTCTGAAAGGTCGTCCGGATACGATTGACGGCAAGATCATGAAACCGATGAATGGTTATGGTCTGTCCGTTATGTCGATCGGCTTCATGGTGGATGAAGAAACAGCCATGATCTGGCGCGGCCCCATGGTCATGTCGGCCCTGACCCAGATGATGCGGGAAGTGGCCTGGGGTGAGCTGGATGTGCTGATCGTCGATATGCCTCCCGGAACGGGTGATGCTCAGCTGACCATGGCGCAGCAAGTGCCGCTGGCGGGTGCCGTCGTTGTTTCTACTCCGCAGGATCTGGCCCTGCTTGACGCGCGTCGAGGCATTGCCATGTTCGAGAAAACCGGCATTCCGGTCCTTGGTCTGGTGGAAAACATGAGCTATTTCCTCTGTCCGAGCTGTGGTGAGCGGTCAGACATTTTTGGCCATGGTGGTGCACGGGCGGAAGCCGGGAAGATGGGTGCTCCCTTCCTTGGTGAGGTGCCGCTTCACATGGATATCCGGGCCTTCTCAGACGCGGGTACCCCCATCGTGGCAACCGAGCCTGACAGTCAGCATGCCGTGATCTACAAGGACATTGCCAAAGCCCTGTGGGACCGTCATCTGACGGTTTCCGGTCAGGCCTCAGCGCCGAAGATCGTCTTTGAATAGAAAACAAGATCGGGCGGTGCTATCCGGTGCCGCCTGATGCTTCTGCTGTCTCGCGAGGCTCAAGAGCCCGGCTCCATAGGGAGCAGAGGGTTCCAAGCACGGTGACCAGTGCGAGGACGATCAGCAGCGGCCAGATTGACGCATAAGCCTCGACGGCTGTTCCTGCGATAATTCCGAAAATCATGCCTCCGCCGACTTGCAGTGAGCCGGTCATGCCGGAGGCTGACCCCGCTAGGTCGGGTCGAACGCTGATGGCACCAGCCGTGGCGCTGGGCAATACCATGCCATTGGCAATGCTTGTGAGCACCAGAGGGCCAAACAGGGCCATCGGATGCAGGGAGCCACCGGCAATGAGAGCGACGGAAATCCCGACACCCGCAAGGCAGAGCATGTTACCGGTCAGCATCATCCGGTGCAGACCGGCATGTTCGGCAAAGCGACCCGAGAGAAAGTTGCCGATGATGTAACCTCCCGGCAGAAGGCAGAAATAAAGGCCGTACTCGCTCGGCGTCATTCCGTAGATGCGGTTGCACACATAGGGTGCTGCTCCGAGGAACGCGAAGAAGACGCTGGTGGTGAAACTGGTTGATCCTGAAAAAGCCCAGTAGCGGGCATAGGTGAAAAGATGTCCCCATTCCTTAAGGATGGTCGCCATGCTGCGAGCTGACACGCTGGCCGGGCGGGTTTCCACAAGGGTCAGGAACACGGCAATCAGCGTCAGTCCGCCAAACGCCAGAACCAGTTCGAAGGCTGCCTGCCAGCCGTAGAGCTCGTCGAGGAACCCGCCGATTGCCGGTCCGATCAGCGGTGCAACAGCCATGCCCATGGTTACATAGCCGATCATGCTGGCAGAGCGCCGGTTGTCATAGACATCCCGGATAATGGTTCGGCTGAGTACAATCCCCACTGCTCCGCCGCTGCCCTGTACGAGCCGCCCGAAAATCAGCATTTCAATAGAGCCCGAAAACAGGCAGATCAGAGTGCCGATGAGAAACAGGACAAAGCCCCAGAGGATCACCGGCCGTCTGCCAAAGCGGTCGGCCAGAGGTCCGACGATCAGCTGGCAGATACAGATGGCACCCAGATAAACGGACAGAGTGAGCTGCACCATGCTGTAGGTGGTGCCAAAGAAATCTGCCATGCCCGGCATGGACGGGACAAAAATGTTCATCGCCAGCGGGTTCACCGCTGTAACCGCGACCAGAACAAGGATGGACGGACGACGGACAATGCCGCCGGGTGTGGGAGCCGAGACTGACATGAACCTGAGACAGAAAAATGGTTGAACAATCTGAAGACTATATCCCGGATTAAGGTGCCGATTGATCAATTCTTCACCGCAATTCATCAGCTCCGTGAATGAATGTCTCAGGTAGCAAGATTCAGGTGACAAGATTCTGCCTCTTGCCGTCTTGCCACTTTCGCGACATTCTGTGATGTCCGGTCATATGGGAGGATGGATGAAGCGAGGAGAGTGGATTACAATTGTACTTCTGGGGGGCGTCTATGGTCTCTGGGGCCTGACGACAATCTTCTGGCACAGTCTTGGTCTGTGGGCATTGCCGGTTCTGGCTTTGCTGATCGCTCAGCACTCGTCACTGCAACACGAAGCCTTGCACGGGCATCCGACCCGGTCACGCAGTCTGAACGAGTTGCTTGTCTTTCCTGCCGTCGGGCTTTTCATTCCCTATCGCCGCTTCAGAACGCTCCACCTGAGACATCATAATGACGAGCGGTTGACCGACCCATATGATGACCCGGAAACCGCCTATTGCACCGAGCGCCACTGGCGGACATTACCACGATGGGTGTGTCATCTTCTGATGTGGAACAATACTCTGTTTGGTCGCCTTGTTATCGGTCCTGTTCTGACATGCCTATTCTTCTGGCGCGATGAGTTGAAGCTTATTGTGAAGGGAGACAGGGAGGTTCTGTCTGACTGGCTGATGCATGGTCCCGCTGTAGGCCTGGTGCTGGGCTGGTTGGTCTACTGGCAGGTGGACCTCTGGATTTATGTCCTCGGCGCGGCCTTGCCCGGTCTGGCATTGCTGAAAATCCGAACCTATGCGGAGCATGTGGCGAAGGAAAATGTGCTGGAGCGCACTGCGATTATCGAAAGCAGCTGGTTCTTCTCTCTGCTGTTTCTCAACAACAATCTGCATGCGGTTCATCATCGGAACCCGACAGCAGCCTGGTATGAGCTGCCGCGCCTGTATCGTGAGCGCCAGCAGGCATATCTGGATGACAACAATCACTATCGTATCAGGGGATATCGGCACCTGTTTCGCGCCTATGCCCTGAAGCCCAAGGAGAGTGTAGTGCACCCGTTTATCGATGACCGGCAGACCGGGAGCCGGCCTCTGTGATTGGTGCCTATGCCATGTATGCCTGGCCGGAAGTGGCTGACGAGGTACAGGCGTTCTGGTCTGAACTGGCTGAGCGGTGCAGGGGAGCAGGATTGGCATTCCCTGCGCAGCCGTCAAACCGCGCTGATGTGTCGGCGGTCTGGCGTGATCCAAAGATGATCCTGTCCCAGACCTGCGGTTACCCTTACACAATGCTGTACCGCGACGAGCTGCAGCTGGTGGCCACGCCGCATTATGTCGTTCCGGGCTGTGATGGTCCGGCTTACAGAAGTGTGCTCCTGCAAAGAGACGACGACACGCGCGGGATCCTTGGCGCATTCAGGGGGAGTGTTGCCGCGATGAATGACCGGCATTCCCAATCCGGGATGAATGCATTTTTCGGTACGTTGGTCCGCGAGGGGCAGGAGGGGCCATTCTTCGAGCGGATTATATGGTCAGGCGGGCATCGGCAGTCCATGCGACTTGTAGCGGAAGGGCAGGCAGATCTCTGTGCCTGCGATGCCGTCTGCTGGCAACTGCTTCAGGATGTGGAACCGGAAACTGCAAGAAAGCTTAAACCGCTCACATGGTCTGGTTCTGTTCCCGGCCTGCCTTTTGTCACCAGCAAAAAGACTGACAGCGAAACACTTGCCGCGCTGCGACGGGCACTCGCAGAGTGCCTGGCAGAGGGGCAATGGGCGCAGTCCCGTCTTTATCTCTCCGATGTCACCGTGCTGCAGGAGGCGGATTACGATGTCATTCCTGCCATGTCGGAAAACGCGCGGCTAAAAGGTTTTAGTCTGACTGATTGAGTTTGGCCTCACGAGCCCGCACCTGTTCCCTATGCAATGAATAGAGCCCGGTCGACACGATAATCAGAACACCGATGATCATGGGCAGGTCCGGAATGTCTCCCCAGACAAGGAAGCCGAGGATGATCGCCGCCAGAACGCTCGTATAGCGGAAGGGCGAGACAACCGAGAAATCGCCAAACCGGGTGGCCATGACAATCAGTAGCTGGGCGGCAACCAGCATAACGGCTGCTGACAGCAATATTCCCCACTGCCACAATTCCGGTATCGACCAATCCTCGTTCAGTCCAAGCAGCAGGCCAGTGGGTGTAACAAAGGCCAGTGTTGTGAATGAAATCAGCAATGTGGGCAGGTCAGGCGTCAGAAGGCGTGTCGACAGATCACGGGCGCTGGCCGCAAAGACGGTACCCACCACAAAGAGGGAAAAGACCGTAAAACCGTCAAACCCAGGCCTGATAATCAGCAGCACACCTGCAAAACCGATCAGGATTGCGCTCCATCTGCGCCAGCCGACCTGCTCCTTGAAGAGAAGTGCGGAACCTGCTGTCACGACCAGCGGCATGGCCTGCAGGATAGCCGTTGCCACGCCAAGCTGCATTTGAAACAGGGCGATAAGAAACGTAACGGTCGCGATTGCCTCGAAAACCCCGCGAAAGAGATTGGGTCTCTGAGCCATGGCCCGATAGGAGTGATGTGCACCGGTTGCGAAGATGATTGCACCGAGCAATGTCATCGCCATGACGCCGCGTATGAAGATAATCTGTCCGAGCGGCAGGCTTTCACCAATGAACTTGATCAGGGTATCGTTCAGAGTGAAGCTGATCATGGCCAGAACCATTGCCAGAATCGCAAACGGATTGCCGGTTTTACCCTTCGACAGGATTCCTGGAGAGGGCACCAGCCCCCTAATCGATGTAAACATAGCGAATCCGCCCTCCCAACGGTTGGTCAGGCATAGCGTAGAGACAGACAGATGTCATGTCTCTGTAAAAGCGGGGGTGACGGATTATCGGTGCTAACCGCCTGTCACAGACATATGGCGGCCAACGCTTGGCTGACGGGTGTTGCGGTCAATGATAAAGTCATGACCCTTCGGCTTCCGCGCGATGGCTTCATCAATGGCCTGATAGAGCAGCTCGTTACCTTCTGATGCCCTAAGTGGTTCCCTGAGGTCCTTGGCGTCTTCCTGACCAAGGCACATATACAGCGTACCGGTGCAGGTGAGGCGGACGCGGTTGCAGCTTTCGCAGAAATTATGGGTCATCGGTGTGATAAAGCCGAGACGGCCGCCTGTTTCCTTGATCTCCACATAACGGGCCGGGCCGCCGGTCTTGTAGGGAATATCATTCAGGGTCCAGCGCTCTGACAGCTCGTCACGGACCTGGGAGAGGGGCAGATACTGGTCTGTACGATCTCCCTCAATCTCACCCAGAGGCATGGTCTCGATCACGGTGAAATCATAGCCCTGACCATGAGCCCACTCGATCATCTGCGGCAGTTCCTGATGGTTGACTTCCTTCAGTGCCACAGCATTGAGCTTGACCTGCAGGCCAGCTTCTTTGGCGGCCTGGAGCCCTTCAAGAACCCGGCCAAGATTGCCCCAGCGGGTCACAGTCTTGAACTTGTCATGATCAAGCGTATCGATAGACACGTTGATCCGGCGGACACCACAGTCGTAAAGCTCGGTCGCATATTTTGCGAGCTGGGACCCGTTGGTGGTTACAGTCAGTTCTTCCAGAGCGCCAGTATCGATATGGCTGCCAAGCTGACGGAACAGGGACATGATGTTCTTGCGGACCAGTGGTTCCCCGCCGGTGATCCGGAGTTTGCGCACGCCTTTTTCAATAAAGGCAGAGCAGACTCGCTCCAGTTCCTCAAGAGACAGAACCTCTTTCTTGGGCAGGAAGGTCATGTGCTCGGACATGCAGTAAACACAGCGGAAGTCACAACGGTCTGTAACCGAGACACGCAAATAGGTCACCGCGCGCCCAAACGGGTCGATCATCGGTTCCGGCTTGGATGATGGTGACAAGAGTTCGTGTGCCATTCTGTGCTCCAGACCTTTCAGGCGATTCATCAGGGTCCCGTGCCCCGAAGTACCGTAAGGTGTATTACATAGGAACGAGTTTGTACTTGATCCACCTCAACAGTCAATCACACCACAGGCCGATTTAGGTCGTAGATCAAGGGGAATTTAGACCTCTGGTCAATCCGGGTCAGAATGTCTATCTGTGGCAGGAGTTTTGACCGTCCGGAGGACCATATGTCAGCGCAATCCCCGCAACCGACCGAACTTCGAGTGTCGCAAGACAAGCGATGTCTGACTGTCTCGTTTGACAACAACGAGCGGTTTGAACTGTCTGCCGAATATCTGCGGGTCGAAAGCCCCAGCGCAGAGGTGCAGGGCCATGGAGCGGATCAGAAGCAGATCGTGTCCGGCAAAAAGCATGTAAGCATCAGCAATATCGAGCCGGTCGGCAACTACGCGGTACGGATTACCTTCAGCGATGGGCACAATACCGGCTACTACATGTGGGAGACATTCCTTGCGCTCGGCAGAGAGCGGGAGCAGATCTGGCAGACCTATATTGACGCGCTTGACGCGCGTGGCCTGTCTCGGTGAACCGCCACCTGAAAACTGACAATCCAGAAAGAAAGCCAAAAAAAAGGCCGCTCCGAAGAGCGGCCTTGATAGCGTTCCCCTTTGAACTAGATCTAGCGCTGGACGATAACCTTGGCGCCGACTCTGATCTTATCATAGAGGTGGATCACGTCCTCATTGGCCATACGGATGCAGCCGGATGAAACGGCCTGTCCGATGGTGCGCGGCTCGTTTGAGCCGTGAATACGATAGATGGTTGAGCCGATATAGAGCGCCCGCGCGCCGAGCGGATTACGCGGTCCGCCTGGCATATAGGCCGGAAGTTTGCGGCCCTTGCGGGCTTCACGCTTGCGCATGGCAGGCGGTGGTGTCCAGCCTGGCCATTCCGCTTTGCGGGTTACACGATGGGTGCCCGCCCACTGAAAGCCCGTCCGGCCAACGCCGACGCCATATTTCAGCGCCTTGCCACCTTCAAGCACCAAATAGAGGCGACGCTCCTTGGTGTTGACAATGATTGTGCCAGGCTTGTGCTTTGTCTGATAGCTGACAGTCTCACGCTTGATGGGAGACTTGCCATAGTGGGCACCGGCTTTCTGCCAAGTCCGTGTGACCGGATCAAAATAGGTCAGTGCAGAGCTGGTCTCAACGCTTGTTGCCATAACGCCGAGTGAGGTCAGCGCGCCCAGCGCCAAAGTCCAAAATTTACGCATTTCTCTTCCCCTAAACGTGCCCCGGGCCCCATCCTCAAGGCGTAAAATATTCAAGACTCGTGAAAACTACAGAATCCTTGTTAACAGAATGAATCCGGTACACAAGGTTTTCACGGCATCTCACAAAATTTTTACCGGTAAAATGATGTGTATAGGTTGAGCAAAAGATAGTCAGGCCGCCTTTGAATTGTATCGGCGGCCTGGGGTGTTTTGGGACGGCTCGACCGTCCTATCCAAGATTGAGCGCCTGGAAAAAGTCGTTGCCTTTGTCGTCAACCACGATGAAGGCTGGGAAGTCTTCCACTTCAATCCGCCAGATGGCTTCCATGCCAAGCTCTTCAAACTCGACGCACTCCACCTTCTTGATGCAGTCCTGGGCAAGACGAGCTGCCGGGCCGCCGATTGAGCCGAGATAGAAACCGCCATGCTTCTGACAAGCTTCACGCACCTGGCGGGAGCGGTTGCCCTTGGCCAGCATGACCATGGAACCGCCCAGAGCCTGGAACTGATCCACATAGGCGTCCATGCGTCCGGCTGTGGTTGGTCCAAAGGAGCCTGATGCATAACCTTCCGGTGTTTTGGCAGGGCCTGCATAATAAATCGGATGGTTCTTGAAATAGTCCGGCAGATCACCGCCTGATTCAACCCGATCCCGCAGCTTGGAATGGGCCAGGTCACGAGCCACGATGATTGTGCCGCTGAGAGATAGGCGGGTCTTGATCGGGTGCCGCGTCAACTGACCGAGAATCTCGCTCATGGAACGATTGAGGTCGACCTTCACCACATCGCCGGACAGATCGTCATCCTTGATGTCCGGCATGTATTTGGCCGGGTGTTCCTCAAGCTGTTCAAGGAATACGCCATCCTTGGTGATCTTGCCCAGGGCCTGACGGTCAGCAGAACAGGAGACACCGATACCAATGGGCAGAGATGCACCATGTCGGGGCAGGCGGACAACGCGTACGTCATGACAGAAATATTTGCCGCCAAACTGAGCACCGACACCCGTTTTCTGGGTCAGCTTGTGAATCTGCTCTTCCATCTCAAGGTCGCGGAAGGCGTGTCCGGCCTCAGAACCTGCCGTGGGCAGTCCATCAAGATAGCGGGTGGAGGCCAGCTTGACGGTTTTCAGATTCTGCTCAGCCGACATGCCACCCACGACCACTGCAAGGTGATAAGGCGGGCAAGCTGCGGTTCCGAGCGTCAGGATTTTCTCTTTGATGAAGTCAATCAGCCGATCCGGGGTCAGCAGGGACGGCGTACCCTGGAACAGAAATGTCTTGTTGGCAGACCCGCCCCCCTTGGCGATGAACTGGAACTTGTAGGCGTCTTCACCATCCGCATAGAGTTCGATCTGGGCCGGCAGATTGGTGCGGGTGTTCTTCTCCTCAAACATGGAGATAGGCGCAAGCTGGCTGTAGCGAAGATTGCGCTTCTCATAGGCATCCAGCACACCCTTGCCAAGCGCGGCTTCATCGCTTCCATCTGTCCAGATGCGGCGACCTTTCTTGCCCATGACGATGGCTGTTCCGGTATCCTGGCACATCGGCAGGATGCCCCCCGAGGCAATATTGGCATTCTTCAGGAGGTCATAGGCGACAAACCGGTCATTGTCGGTTGCTTCCGGGTCTTCCAGAATCCTTCGGAGCTGGGCGAGATGCCCGGGACGCAGCAGATGGTTGATATCCATGAATGCCTGCTCGGACAGAAGCCGCAAGGCTTCCGGTTCCACAGTCAGGATCTCCTGACCCTGAAACTCGGTCGTCGACACATAGTCGGAGGTGAGTTTCTTGTATGGAGTCTCGTCAGCTCCAAGCGGAAAGACAGGCGTATAGGTAAAAGTCATGGATATCGGCTCTTCTGTTTCAGACTCAGATTTTGGGTTGAGTCGTGGTCCCGGCAACAGATTGATCCCTTATATCAAAGCTTCGACACAATGCCATGCTTCCTTCGGCGAGACACTGGATTGCATCGGCTCTCGCATTTTCAAGTCCCTGTGAGAACACGAATAAAACCTGATCGATCCTGTTAACTAATCGTTATGAATGAATTCAGGTTGTCGCAACTTGTGCCGACGACTTAGCTAAAATTGACATCAAATTAACAGCCGGTCTGTACCGTGTACCGAGATCAAAACAACAAATGCGTCAAACAGGACACTGTCATGAGTACGCTAGATATTCAGACAAGTCATAATCCGGAAGCAGGATATATCGAGCCTGTGGTCATCCAGCGTCTTATGAAGCTGGGTGACCTGGTCGTCTTCGCGCTTCTGTCATTTGCGCTTACGCGCTATTTCGTTGGCATGGTCAATGTGTTCGAGCTGACCGTAGCCGTCTTCAATGCATGGCTGGCGGCAACGGCCAATGTATTTCTGCTGCGCCAGACCTATCACTACGGTATCAGGAAACTCCTGTCTCCCTGGCCATCGGTCCTGACAGCAGGTGTTGTCGTCATCGCTGCAGGTGGCGGTGTCTGGTGTGTCCTTCATTTTGGTTTCTTTGGCCTGACGCTCGACTGGTTCTGGGGGTGGTGTCTTTCGGCGCTCGCCTATGTTTTTGCCTCGCGCGCCCTGTTCAAGTTTATGGCTCGACCGGCAGAACGCGATGGGCGGTTTGTCCGGCGTATCGCTATTGTGGGCGGTGGCCAGCATGCGGAAGATGTGTTGAATCTGCTTGAGGAATCAGCTCGCAACCAGATTGAAGTCATTGGTATCTTTGATGATCGGAAGGATAGCCGGTCACCGGATTCTGTGAAGAAATACCAGAAGCTGGGTACCGTATCCGATTTGCATGATTACGCGCGGCATAACCGTATTGACCAGATTATCGTAACCATTCCTCAGACTGCAGAAGTGCGACTGCTTCAGGTCCTGAAACGTCTCTGGGAGTTGCCTATTGATATTCGTATCAGTGCGCTTTCGAGCAAGCTGCGGCTGCAGCCGAGATCCTATTCTTATATCGGGTCTCTGCCGCTGTTGGATGCGTTCGACAGGCCGCTTGCTGGCTGGAACGAGTTCACCAAGAATATCTTTGATCGCTGTGCGGCCACTCTGATGCTGATCATGCTGAGTCCTGTTCTGGCTGCGGTTGCCATTGCAATCAGGCTTGAGAGCAAGGGGCCGGTTATCTTTCGTCAGAAACGCTACGGCTTCAACAATGAACTGATCACCGTCTTCAAGTTCCGTTCCATGTATACGGATCTGTGTGACCGTAATGCCAGCAAGCTGGTGACAAAGGATGACCCGCGTGTCACGCGTGTTGGCCGGTTCATCCGCAAGACATCTCTGGACGAGCTGCCACAGCTGGCGAACGTTGTTCTCGGCACTATGTCACTGGTCGGACCGCGTCCTCATGCGATCTCTGCCAAGGCGGATAACCACCTCTATGAAGATGTGGTCGACGGTTATTTTGCCCGCCATCGCATCAAGCCGGGTATCACCGGCTGGGCACAGGTGAACGGCTATCGCGGTGAGACTGATACCCGCGAAAAGATTGAGGGCCGCGTGAAACTCGACCTCGAATACATCAACAAGTGGTCCATCCTGTTTGATATCTACATCATTCTGATGACACCGTTCTCCCTGCTGTTCAAAAACGAGAATGCCTACTGAGGCAAATCCCGGCAGACAAAATCAGGAGCCCGCCAAGATCTGGTGGGCTTTTCTGTTTGCGGGGTGAGGGACACAATCATATATTTCAGAAAGACACGCTCTCTATCGATTTGTGTAACATGGAGCAGGCAGGACGCGCGCAATGACCGAGGCCTATATCTGCGATTACATCCGAACGCCTATCGGTCGTTTTGCCGGTGCCCTGTCGTCTGTGCGGGCAGATGACCTGGCCGCCATCCCGATCCGCGCTTTGAAGGACAGGCAACCGGATGTGGACTGGGCTGAAGTGGATGACTGCATTCTGGGATGTGCCAATCAGGCGGGGGAAGACAACCGCAATCTGGCGCGTATGGCCGTGCTTCTGGCCGGGTTGCCGATTTCTGTTCCCGGAACCACCGTCAATCGGCTTTGTGGCTCAGGCATGGATGCAATCACCATGGCAGCCCGTGCCATCAAGGCAGGCGAAGCGGATCTGATGATAGCCGGTGGCAGTGAGAGCATGTCGCGGGCTCCGCTGGTCATGCCCAAGGCCGAACAGGCCTTTTCGCGCTCAGCAGAGCTTTTTGATACCACGATTGGCTGGCGCTTCGTCAATCCGCTGATGGAAGCGCAATATGGCATCGATTCCATGCCGGAAACGGCTGAAAATGTAGCTGAGCAGTTCGGAATAAGCCGGGCCGATCAGGATGCCTTTGCCCTCCGCTCCCAGAAGAAAGCGGCTGCAGCGCAGGATGATGGGCGTCTGGCAGAAGAGATCACGCCTGTTACGGTTTCGGCGCGGAAGGGCGCATCCGTTCAGGTCACGTTGGATGAGCATGTGAGGCCGAACACCACCGCCGAGATGCTGGCCGGGTTGAAAGCGCCGTTCCGTGAGGGCGGCAGCGTGACTGCAGGCAATGCGTCCGGTGTCAACGATGGGGCAGCTGCACTCCTTATTGCGTCTGAAGAAGCCATCGCGCGCTATAATCTCAGGCCGATAGCACGAATTCTTGGTGGTGCTGTAGCGGGTGTTGAACCGCGTATCATGGGCATGGGACCCGCTCCGGCATCGGAAAAGCTGATGGCCCGTCTTGGACTGGATATTGCTGACTTCGAGACTATTGAGCTGAACGAAGCCTTTGCCGCACAAGGGTTGGCCGTTATGCGTGCCTTGGGACTTGCTGATGATGCCGAGCATGTGAATCCGAATGGTGGTGCCATAGCCCTGGGACATCCTCTCGGCATGTCTGGTGTCCGACTGGTTGGAACAGCGGCTCTGGAGCTGAAACGGCGATCGGGTAAACGGGCTCTGGCGACCATGTGTATCGGCGTCGGGCAGGGGATTGCACTGGCCATTGAGGCCGTGTGACAGAGCACTTGAGGCTGCTTCGTCCAGGACCCCCGATTGAGCAGATGACAAGTCTCTGCGAGAATCGTACTATATAAAGAGCGTGCTGTGCCGAATTGGGAAGCCATATGGTGACTTGCGGCGCGTTTGAAGAAGAGATCGCGACTTGACGTCTTCGCATCTATGCGGGGAAGTCGAACAACAGGTATGATCGATGCGTTTAACAAAACAGACCAGCTACGCGCTGCGCATTCTGATGCATTGCGCCATGAAAGGCGATGAATACGCCAAAATCGCAGAGATCGCGAAAACCTATGCGATTACTGAATACAACGTGTTCAAGATCGTACCACTTCTCGTTCAGGCCGGATTCCTGGACACTGCACGCGGTCGCAATGGCGGTATTAAGCTTGCGATGCCTGCGCCTTCCATTCGCATTGGTGATGTGGTTCGCGCCACGGAAGAGACCTACATCCAGGCAGACTGTTTCGGATCGGGTGTGGAAGAATGTGCAATTCAGCAGGCCAGCCCGCTGAACAGAATGCTCGACCGGGCACTTGATGCATTTGTGACCGTTCTGGACGAACACACGCTCGAAGATATCATGCCCCATCGCGCGCGTGCCGGACAGGCTCCGGCTGAGGTTGTTGCTGCTCTTGATGCCTGACCCTAAAGCGGCGGGAGTACCTGGTCGACGGCCTCGATCAGCTGGTCAAAATGATCGATGATGCTATCAGGCCCCAGCTCGGTCACCGGAATATCCGTATAGCCGAAGGTGACCGCGACAACGGGAATGCCCGCGGCCTTGGCTGTGGCGATATCGGTTTTTGAATCACCAATCAGTACACTCCGCTGCGGATTGCCACCCGCAGCCTTTATCGTGCCAAAAAGATGGTCCGGGTTTGGCTTGCAGACCGGAAATGTATCCCGGCCAGCCACAGTTTCGAAATAGTCCGCAAGCTGCAGATTATTGAGCAGAGTCCGTGACAGGCTTTCCAGCTTGTTGGTGCAGACGGCAAAGCGGCAACCGTTCTCACGCAGCCAGTCCATCGCATTGATGACGCCTGGAAAAGGGCGACTGTGATCAGCGATATGGCTGCCATAATAGGTGAGGAAGTCCTGAAACAGCCGGTCAAGTTCTGTGTCGGGCAAGGAGATATTATTCAACTCCAGCCCGCGTTCCAGCATCTTGCGCGCACCCTGGCCGAGCAGAAAACTGATCTGCTCCCGCGAGGCAGGCTGGTAACCCTCTGTAGCCAGGACATGGTTCAACGAGGTCAGGAGATCGGGAGCCGTATCCACAAGGGTTCCGTCCAGATCAAACACCACGAGGCGGTCATCAGCCATTGATAACTCCAGTTTCAGAGCGAAAATTGACAATGGACTGATAGCGGGATTCTGGCAGATCGACAAATCATCTGCGCGGACCGTGTTTATGCCTGCCAACTGGTGGCCTTTGGTAAAAAGCCGTGCTAAGGAGCAAGTCGTTTGTGTTTCTGTTCCGGAGTGCCGAGATGAAGCTGAGTGACCCCTCTCTCCTGAAAAATCAGTGCTATATCGATGGTCAGTGGGTTGGTGAACCGACCGACGCCATTTATGACCCGGCAACCGGGGATGAGATCTGCAAGGTTCCCTATCTCGGTGGAGATGAGACCCGGCAGGCGATTGAAGCTGCCGATACAGCGTTCAAGACCTGGTCTGCGAAACTGGCGAAAGAGCGCTCCACGCTCCTGCGTAACTGGTTCAATCTGATCATGGCCAATCAGGAAGATCTGGCCATCATCATGACCACCGAGCAGGGCAAACCTCTTGCCGAAAGCCGCGGAGAGGTGGCTTACGCAGCCTCTTTTGTTGAGTTCTATGCAGAAGAAGCCAAGCGTGTTGCCGGGGAAACCCTGCCGACATTTGCGACCAATGCCCGGATTGTCTGTATTCGTCAGCCGATCGGGGTCATCGCAGCTATCACGCCGTGGAACTTCCCTGCTGCCATGATCACCCGCAAGGTGGCTCCAGCGCTGGCCGTAGGCTGCACGTCAGTCTGCAAACCTGCCCCGGAAACGCCGCTGACGGCTCTGGCTCTTGCCGAACTGGCTGAGCGGGCTGGTATTCCGAAGGGTGTTTTCAACTGTATCACGGGTGATGCACCGGCAATCGGTGATGAGATGACCAGCAATCCGACGGTCAAGTTCATCGGTTTCACCGGCTCGACCGCTGTCGGCAAGCATCTGATGCGGCGTGCGGCTGACACGGTGAAAAAGGTCGGCCTTGAGCTGGGCGGTAATGCGCCTTTCATCGTTTTTGACGATGCGGATGTGGATGCGGCCGTTGATGGCGCAATCCTGTCCAAATACCGCAATATGGGCCAGACCTGCGTTTGCGCCAACCGCATCTACGTTCAGGACGGTGTCTATGATGCCTTTGCGGAAAAACTGGCTGCTAAAGTGGCTGAATTCAAGATTGGCAATGGTCTTGAGGATGGCGTCATTCAGGGACCGCTGATCAACAAGAACGCTGTTGCCAAAGTGGAAAGCCATCTTGCTGATGCTGTCGAGAAGGGTGCCCAGGTGGTGACTGGCGGCAAGCCTCATGCTCTGGGTGGAACATTCTTCGAGCCGACAGTTCTGACCGGTGTCACATCCGACATGAAAGTGGCTACGGAAGAAACCTTCGGTCCATTGGCTCCTCTCTTCCGCTTCTCTGATGAAAATGAAGTGATAGAGCAGGCAAATGCGACGCAGTTCGGTCTGGCGGCCTACTTCTATGCCCGTGATCTCGGTCGTGTCTGGCGTGTGGCCGAAGCTCTGGAATATGGCATGGTGGCCATCAATTCCGGTATTCTGTCCACGGAAATGGCACCGTTCGGTGGTATCAAGGAATCAGGCCTTGGACGTGAGGGGTCCCATCACGGCGTGGAAGAGTTTGTGGAAATCAAATATATGCTGATGGGTGGTCTGGACCGCTAGGGGTCGACCGGACACGGAAATTCAGGATCAGTCTCAGAATGAGCGATATGATGAAACGCCGCTCGGCGGAAGCTGCAGCGGACCATGTAAAGTCCGGAATGAAACTGGGCATTGGCACAGGATCCACGGCAGAACAGTTTGTTCGTGTGCTGGCTGAAAAGATTTCGGATGGTCTTGAGATCATCGGTGTCCCGACATCCGAGCGCACAGCTGCCCTGTGCCGTGAGCTCGGGGTGCCGCTGACAACACTGGATGAGACACCGCATCTGGATCTGACGGTGGATGGTGCCGACGAAATCGGTCCTGATCTGGCTCTGGTCAAAGGTGGTGGCGGTGCGCTTCTGCGCGAAAAAATCGTGGCTGCGGCCTCCGATGAGATGATTGTTATCGCCGACGAGACCAAGATTGTCGGGACATTGGGGACTTTTCCCCTACCAATTGAAGTAATGCCGTTTGGACTTGGTGCAACAGAGCTTGCCATTCGCTCAGCAGCAGGCAATATAGGCCTTACTGGTACTCTTGCCTTGAGGCAGGATGCTGCCGGACAGAATTTTATGACCGACGGTGGGCATTTCATTCTCGATGCATCTTTTGGCCGCATTCCGGATCCAGAAGCTCTGGCACTTGAACTGTCTGCAATTCCCGGTGTTGTTGAACATGGCCTGTTCATCGATTTGGCCAGACTGGCGGTTGTCGCTGGTGCAGACGGCATCCAGACATTGACGCGTTAAACGGGGCTGTCCCCGATCTGTGAGAGTTAGGAGATACAAATGAAGAAGAGTGGACTGGGAGGCCTGTTTGCGGCTTTGGTCGTAGCAATGAGCCTGCAGACAACTCCGACCTCAGCCCAGCAGGGAACAGAAATCGCAGAAAGCCATTTGTCTGCCGCGAAAGAGGCCGTTCTGGCTTACCGCGCGACCGGTGGTTTCTCCAGCCTTCTGGAGCTTGTGGCTCTGCAGACGAAAAATACTTTTATCCGGACCAACCCAGGTCTGGAAAAGGATATCGTTGAAGTAACCGACATTGCGGTCAAGGATTTTGAGGATCGCAAGACTCAGATCGATAGCAACATGGCTGTGCTCTGGGCAAGTCGCTTCACAGAAGCTGAGCTTAAAGACATTTCGGCATTCTATCAGACAGAAACCGGACGTAAGCTAGCGGTGGAAGCAAGCTTCCTGCTGCAGGAAACTTTTCGGCAGGCCGATGCTGTGGGTCGGGAGATTTCCAACGAGCTTCTGGTCAAGGTCCGGGCTGAGATGAAGAAGCGCGGCCACGATCTCTAGGCGGCCATCACGCCAATGTGAAGGTCATGGGGTGGTGCCGGTAGCCATTCACCCCTAGCTACGCTGTGTTACGGGGTATTTATGCCCCGGATGGGCCGCATCCTTTCATTGCGGCCCGTTTTTGTGACGGAAACAATCTTGAGGCGGAATTGGGGGCCACCATGTCCACATATGATTATGATCTTTTTGTCATTGGTGCTGGTTCGGGCGGTGTTCGCGCAGCGCGTATTGCGGCTGGCTATGGCGCCCGTGTCGCTGTTGCAGAAGAATACCGGGTTGGCGGAACCTGTGTCATTCGTGGCTGTGTGCCGAAAAAATTGTTTGTCTATGCCTCTAAATATCGCAGTGATTTCAAGGATGCAGCCGGATTCGGCTGGACCGTGGATGGCGCGCGGTTTGACTGGAAAACGCTCCTTGGCAACAAGGATGATGAAATTGCACGGCTGAACGGTATCTACATTCGTAACCTTGAGAATTCCGGTGTTGGGATCGTCAACTCCCGCGCCGTGATTGAAGGGCCGAATACGGTGCGCCTGGTGCAGGAAGACCGCACAGTAACCGCCGAGCGTATTCTGATCGCAGTCGGGGCAACACCGAAGCTGGATGACAGCGTTCCCGGTATCGAACATGCGATCACGTCAAACGAAGCCTTCCATATGGATGAGGTTCCGAAAACGGCAATTGTTGTTGGCGGTGGTTATATCGCAGTTGAGTTTGCGGGCATTCTGAACGGCCTTGGTGCCAAGACAACGCTGCTCTATCGCGGTGAGGAAATCCTGCGTGGATTTGATGATGACCTGAGAACCCATCTCCATGCTGAGATGGAGAAGAAGGGTATCACCATCATTACCGGCGACAATATTGCTGAACTCGACAAGACCGAGGGTGGCATTTCCGCCCGTACCGTGAACGGCAAGGCACTGGTCGCCGATCAGGTGCTCTATGCAATTGGCCGTGTGCCTTATATCGATGGTCTTGGGCTTGAAAATGCCGGCGTTGAAACCGATCGCGGTGCCATCAAGGTGGATCAGTATTCCAAAACCAATGTGGACAGCATCTACGCGGTTGGTGATGTGACCAACAGGGCTCAGCTGACACCGGTTGCCATTCGGGAAGGTCATGCCTTTGCTGATACAATTTATGGCGGCAAAGAAGTGATCGTTGACCATTCCTGTATCCCGACTGCGGTCTTTTCCCAGCCGGAAATCGGCACAGTGGGCCTGACTGAGGCGGAAGCCCGGGCGAAGCACAAAATCGTCGATGTTTACAAGTCGACCTTCCGTCCGATGAAGCACACCCTGTCTGGTGGTGAAGAGAAGACTATGATGAAGATTCTGGTCGATGGTGAAACCGACAAGGTGCTTGGTGTCCACATCATCGGTCCTGATTCCGGTGAAATGGTTCAGATCCTTGGCATTACGCTGAAGATGGGTGCCACGAAGGCAGACTTTGACGCGACCATTGCGGTGCACCCGACGGCTTCTGAAGAACTGGTGACCATGCGCCAGCGCACGGAGCGTCACGTTCAGGGCGAATAGAGCCGGTCCTGATCCGCATCGCGAAACGTTTCAAAAAGCCAATCCCGGAACAGAATAGCTTCCGGTTTTGGCTTTTTTTGTGCTTCTTTTTCAAGAAGATAAAGCGCCTGATCTGTACTGGCCTTGTGGTCGAACGGCATGACCAGACGGCCTGACTCGATATAAGGCTTGAGAAGCCGCGTTTGCATCAGTGTGAAACGATTGCTGTTGGCTGCCAGCTCTGCACCCGTGGTCGATGAATCGACCCGTATCATGTGTCTCTGCGGGTTGAATGTCAGGTCTTGCGACGTGAAATATTTCTCCCACAGATCTTCAATGCCCATGACGTGAATAAGCGGATGGTCGAGCAGGTCTGCGACGGTTGGATGGTCCGGGAGAGCCTTCAGGGTTGACGGGCTACAGACAACGATGACCTGATCCCGGTAGACCAGATAGGAGCGATAGCCGGGCCAGAACCCGTAGCCCAGCCGGATGTCGATATCCACGTCATCATTCGCCAGTTTGTCGGCCCAGACAGACGAGGTAATGCGAAGCTCTATGTTGGGATAAAGCGATATGAAGTCGTCAATTACCGTGGTCAGCCAAAGCGAACTGTAGGAAATAGGCATCCGGATTGTCAGAAAACCCTGTGATCGCGGGCCGAAAATTGCTGATGTTGAGCCGAGAATTTCATCAAAGGCCTTCCGCACAGACGGCAGGTAGGCCTTGCCGGATTCCGTAAGACGCAGACCACGCGGCAGGCGCTCAAACAAGGGATAGCCCAGATTTTGCTCCAATTGTCGGACGCGTTGACTGACGGCTGAATGGGACAGGTTCAGTTCCTCAGCGGCTGCAACGAAGTTTTCGTGCCGCGCAGCAGCTTCAAATGCCTGAAGAGCTGGAAGTGGAGGGAGAGCATATCGCATGAGCTATCGTCCTTGAAACATGCTGCCCTGAACAGGGTTCACGCAACATGCTCACCGCTTTTGCAGCAGTGAGTTGCCTTCGCCAAACCGGTTCTCGCCGTAGTGCAACACGCTTTAGCTGCCACATTTTTAAGGTCATAGGCCTTTAAGATTTATCTTTTTCGTCTTCTCATCATGGGCCAATCTGTCATGAAAGCAAGAGGAGAGCGATCCATGACCGATAGGAAAGGGCAGGCAGGCCTCAGCGAGACGCAATTGCAGGCCTTCAGGGAAAAAGGCTTCCTGGTGATCGACCAGTTACTGGACGATGCTGACATTGTGCCAATTGAACAGGAATATGAAGCGCACCTTGAGGAGGTGGCCAGGCTGCTGCTGGCACGCGGCGATATCAGCGAAACCTATCCGAACCTTGGTTTCAGGGATCGTTTCACCCGATTGCTGGCGGACTATCCCGATCTTCATAACTTCCTGAATATCTCACTGCCACTTGAGAACGGGACCGTTAACGAGGCGACCTATCACGGGCATTTCGGGCCTGCCATTCATGGTCTCCTGCGAAACGAAAAGCTTCTGGATGTGGTCGAGAGCGTGATCGGTAGCGAGATCGAAGCGAGCCCCGTCCAGCAGCTCCGCATGAAACCGCCTGAAGCACATCTGAGCGGAAGCAATACAGAGCATTCCAATGTCGGACGAACGACCTGGCATCAGGATGTCGTAGCCTTGTTTGAGGATGCAGATGACACGGACCAGCTCACGGTCTGGGTGGCGATAACCGATGCCGCGATTGAAAATGGCTGCCTTGTATCCATACCGGGCAGCCACAGGCGGGGGGCTGTCGCGCATTGCACGGGCAAGGAGCTGGCGAGAGAACCCAATGTGCCACAGGTGCTGGTCGATGGTTTTGAAGAAGCGCCGCTGCCGGTCAAACGGGGTGGAGCGGTTCTCTTCCACAAGCTGAATATCCACCGGGCCATGCCGAATGTCTCGAACCAGCTGCGATGGAGTTTCGATCTGCGCTTCCATCCAATCGGCCAGAAGTCAGGTCGCCCGGCATTTCCCGGTCTTGTGGTCCGCAGCAGGGAAAACCCGTCTCGGGAAGAACGAGACCCAGCACGCTGGGCCCGCACATGGGAGGATGCCCGACAGCGGATCCTGGCGGGGCAGCATCAGGGAAAAGTGTTCGCCGCTGATCGGTTCAGCGATTCTCCGGTGTGTTGATGCCGAGAGGCTTATGCGTCCCGGAGCGTCTGGCAGAAGCGTTCTATTTCCTGCTCCGTATTGTAATAGTGCACGGAAGCGCGGACCAGCGCGTCATAGCCACGCTGAGGTAGATCCAGTTGTGCCGATCCCGCTGATGAGACCCGCACATTGATGTTTCTGGCCGCCATACGGTCCTTGATTGCTGCAGGGGATTCATCGCTTTTCGCGAAAGTGACAATGCCTCCGCGACGTACGCCAAGGTCAGTCACTGTGATCCCCGGCATGGCGGACAGGGCACCACGCAGGGTATCAGCCAGATGACAGACACGCTTTTCAATATTGGCCATGCCGAGGGTCAATGCATAGTCGACGGCTTTTGCCAGGCCAATCTGGCCACCCATATAGCGCTCCCAGTTCTCAAACCGGCGCGCACCGGCCTTCCATTCAAACTGATTGGGCGCAACCCAGTCGGCGCTGCGGAGATCAATGAAGGGCGGCTGCAGTTCATCCAGCCTGTCTTTATTCACATAGAGAAAACCGGTGCCGCGCGGGCCACGCAGATATTTTCGCCCTGTGGCTGACAGCATGTCGCAACCGATTGCCTTGACGTCCAGGTCAATCTGGCCTGCAGACTGACAGGCGTCGAGCAGAAACAGAATGCCGTGCTTCCTGGCAACAGCACCAACAGCCTCGGCCGGATTGATCAGCCCACCCTGTGTGGGAATGTGAGTGATGGATATCAGTCTTGTCTTTGGAGTGATCGCCCGTTCCAGTGCGGCCACATCAACCTGACCATGGGCGTCGTCATCAATAACGTCAATTTCAATCCCCACCCGCTGCTGCATCTGCAGATAGGCCACATAGTTGGATACATATTCGGCCCGTGCGGTGATGATGCGGTCACCTGGCTGGAAAGGGATACTGTAGAATGCCATGTCCCACGCCCGGGTCGCATTCTCCACATAGGCAATCTCGTCAGGCTCTGCGTTGAGCAATGTCGCAACAGAGGAGTAAAAGCCGTTGAGAAGATCCTGAGAGGCGTCTTCCGTTTCATAGCCGCCAATCAGGGCTTCGCGATCCAGATAGGATTTAACCGTCTCAAGCACCGGACGTGGTGGCAGGGACATGCCGGCATTGTTGAAATGCAGAACAAGCTCGGCTCCCGGTGTCTCTGCGCGAATGGCGGCTATATCCAGCATGGTCATCTCCTTGTTTGAAGGAAATCTGCATGATTCAGGCCAGCCTGTATAGTCTTCAGGCTGATGGCAATCAGGGCTTGTCATTGGCAGCCGCAGACGGCAAACATCTCTCCGGCAAGAGGGATAAAAGATGTCAGATATAATCGCCTATTTCGGCTATGGATCGCTGGTCAACAAACAAACGCACAGAACACCGACCCGTAGGATGATCCCCGCGCGGCTGAAGGGGTGGCGGCGTGGCTGGTTTATCCGGGGGCAGGCGGCCTGGGCAGAAGCGGGCGGTGTCTGTGCCCTGACAGCAGAGCCGGACGCGGCGTCAGCCATTGATGGCGCGCTGATCCTTGATCATGTGGACAGTCTTCCTGCGGTCGATGAGCGTGAAATGCGCTATAATCGGCACCAGCTTACGGCAGATATGCTGGAAAGCCCGGAGGCGCTGCCGGATATCCCGCTTTATGTCTACAGCGCCAAAGACGCGTTCCGGGGATATGGAGACGAGGATTGTCCGGTGATCCGCAGCTATGTGGATGCCGTCCTACAAGGCTATATGACCCTGTTCGGGCAGAGTGGGCTGGAACGCTTCATGACCGAGACATTCGGCTGGCATGTGCCTATTCTGGACGACCGGAATGCACCGAGATATCCGCGTGCAGTGACGGTAACTGAAGAAGAGCAGAAGCTTTTCGACCGTCTCATTCAAAAGGCTACTGCAGGATAAGCGGATTTCACGGCGCTTTTTGTGGCACTGTCACAGAGTTCTGTGTATAACCGCTGTCCATCCGGACTGCGAAAGACACTGTGCCGGATTAGTTGACGATGACAGACAGGAAGTGAGTAACACGTTATGTCGAGCAAATGGACACCCGATAGTTGGCGCGCAAAACCAATCGTCCAGGTTCCGGAATATTCCGACCAGGATGCATTGAAGGATGCTGAAGGCCGTCTTGCGAGTTATCCACCGCTCGTCTTTGCGGGTGAGGCGCGCAAGCTGAAGAAGCAACTGGCAGACGTGGCTGAAGGCCGTGGTTTCCTGCTCCAGGGCGGTGACTGTGCCGAGAGCTTTGCCGAGCATCACCCGGATCATATCCGTGACTTTTTCCGGGTCTTCCTGCAAATGGCCGTGGTGCTGACCTATGGTGCCAAACAGCCGGTGGTCAAGGTTGGCCGGATTGCCGGTCAGTTTGCCAAGCCGCGTTCCGCCCCGACTGAAAAGCAGGGCGATGTGGAGCTGCCGAGCTACCGCGGTGATATCATCAACGAGATTGATTTCGAAGCGGTTGCCCGCGAGCCTGATCCGCGCCGCATGCTGATGGCTTACCGTCAGTCTGCTGCAACGCTGAACCTGCTGCGTGCCTTTGCATCTGGCGGTTTCGCTAATCTGGATCACGTTCACCAGTGGACACTGGGCTTTGTCAACGATGGTGCCATGGGTGCCCGTTACAAGGATCTGGCTGACCGTATCTCTGAATCGCTGGACTTCATGCGGGCTTGTGGCGTTGATCCTGAATCCGCACCTCAGCTGCGCTCGACGGATTTCTTCACCAGCCACGAGGCTCTGCTGCTCGGTTATGAGGAAGCGCTGACCCGTGTGGATTCAACAAGCGGTGAATGGTACGCCACATCCGGTCATATGATCTGGATCGGCGATCGGACCCGTCAGCTTGACCATGCTCATGTGGAATTCTTCCGTGGCATCAAGAACCCGATCGGTATGAAATGCGGACCGTCTCTCGAGCCGGACGATCTGATCAGATTGATCGATGCACTGAATCCTGAAAACGAAGCCGGTCGTCTGACCCTGATCGCCCGCTTTGGTGCGGACAAGGTCTTTGACCATCTTCCGGCTCTGGTCCGTGCTGTCGAGCGTGAAGGCAGGAAAGTGGTCTGGTCCTGTGACCCGATGCACGGCAATGTCATCAAGGCATCCACCGGCTTCAAGACCCGCCCGTTCGACCGTATCCTCAAGGAAGTTGAGGCCTTCTTCGCTGTTCACCGTGCGGAAGGCACCCACGCTGGTGGTATCCACGTGGAAATGACCGGCAAGAACGTCACAGAGTGCACGGGTGGTGCCAAGGCGATTACAGATGAAGATCTGTCCGACCGCTATCACACCCATTGCGACCCGCGCCTCAACGCGGATCAGGCGCTCGAACTGGCTTTCCTGATTTCCGAAAATCTGAAGTCAGAGCGGGATACCCGTCTGGCGATCAACGCCTGATCGCGATATCAGATTTACAAGATTTGAGCCGGGCTTTTTGCCCGGCTTTTTCATTTGATGGACACCAAACAGGTGACAGTCCGTCAGCAATTTTCGCTCTTATCTGAATGTGGTGGCAGGCTCATCTTGAGGGCGGAGGTATTTTGCTATGCTGCCAAGCCTGTTTGTGTCTCATGGGGCGCCTAATCTGGTGCTGAGAGACTCTCCCGCGCGCGATTGTCTGTCTGTGCTCGGACGCTCCCTGCCACGTCCTGACGCCATCCTGTGTATTTCCGCCCATTATGAGACGGAACGAATTTCGGTCTCCTCTGACCCCTGGCCTGAAACCGTCTATGACTTCGGTGGCTTTGAACCGGAACTGTATACGCTTACCTATCCGGCACCGGGGAACCCGGAACTGGCCAGTGAGGTTGTCTCGTTGCTGACAGAAGCAGGCGTGGACGCAGAGCTTGAGCGGGGCAGGGGTTTTGACCATGGAGTCTGGGTGCCGCTCATGCTGATGTACCCGGATGCAGATATCCCGGTGGTTCAGATGTCGGTGCGTAAAGAGGGAGCCCCTTCTGAACACCTGGCAGTCGGACGGGCGTTGAAGTCACTGCAGGGCAGGAACATCCTGATTCTCGGCAGTGGTTCCATGACCCATAATCTCTCCGAGGCGTTTCGCTGGATACGGGCAGGAGAGGATGGAACAGACACGCCGGACTGGGTCGATGGCTTTGCTGATCGCATGATTGAAGAAAGCCTCTCCGGCAATCTGGCTCAAGTGGCTGAGAACCCTGATTCCATTCCTGGTTATCGGGACAACCATCCGACAGATGAGCATATCCTGCCTTTGTTTGTTGCGGCTGGTGCAGGGGATGGAGAGGGTGACACCCGACTTATCCACAGCAGTGCGCAGTACCATGTCCTGCGGATGGATATTCTCGCTTTTGGTGGGCAGGAATTGCAAACAGCGTTAATGCGATCCTAACGTTTCGGACCGATCCTGACTCTAACGGGAAGCGCTTTGCTTGCTTCTGGGGAGCCAAGGGGAATTTGATTAATGTCTGATCGCTCAACGTCACTTCTGATCGTCGCACCAGCGGGCATCAGGCGGTCAATCGTTGAACAGATGGTGGATGGAGCGGGTGTAAAAGACGTTCGAATAGCCTCAAATTCAGAAGAAGCTCGTGATCTCCTTGAAGCACGGTTGCCGGCAGTGGTGATCGTTGACTGGTCTCTTCCAAATGGTGACTGCGAAGAGGTGCTGCGTTATCTGCGCGGTGATCGCCGCCCGGAACGCCTCTATCTTCCCATTGTGACGCTCAATGCCGAGACTTATGGCTCCGGGCCGCACCTCGATAGAGGGTTTGGTGTGCAGGCAAGTCTGCCGTCTCCGCACTCAGCGCAAGACCTGATGGTGGCCATTGCCAAGGCTATCGGTCATGTGCCGGATATGGTTCATTCCGAGGCCCTTCTGCCCTGGACTGCCAACGCCGAAGCGCTACGGATTCGTCTGCACTGATAAGCCGTTGCCGATCAGAGGCAATCGCGCTAAATCAGACCCATGACACATTTGCTTGAAAACCGCATTATTCTGTCTCTTGCCCAGATCAATCCGACGGTCGGGGATATCGATGGCAATATGGAAAAGGCCCGGGCTGCCCGTCTGAAGGCAGCCGAGGATGGTGCCGATCTGCTGGTCCTGCCGGAACTTTTTGTCTCCGGTTACCCGCCTGAGGATCTGGTTCTGAAACCGGCCTTTCAGCGCGCGTGTCGCGAGGCGGTTGAAGCATTCGCCAAAGAGACAGCCGATGGCGGCCCCGGTGTTCTTATCGGAACCCCCTGGGTGACAGATGATGCACTGTGGAATGCTGTCTGTCTGCTCGACAATGGCACGGTGGAATCCGTCCAGGGCAAGGTGGAACTGCCAAATTATGGCGTCTTCGATGAAGTGCGGGTGTTTGATCAGGCTCCGCTTCCGGGCCCGATGGGATTTCGCGGCCTGCGCCTTGGGGCGCCCATCTGTGAAGATATCTGGTTCGATCAGGTTTGCGAATGCCTGATGGAGACCGGCGCTGAAATGCTGATTGTCCTCAATGGGTCTCCTTACGCTCGTGGCAAGGCCGATCAGCGGATGCAGGTTGCTGTGGCGCGGGTGGTCGAGACCGAGTTGCCTCTGGTCTATCTCAATCAGGTCTGCGGACAGGATGAGCTGGTTTTTGAGGGGGCTTCCTTCGGTCTCAATGCTGACCGGACCTTGGCTTTCCAGATGGCGCCTTTCCAGGAAGAGCAGGTCAATGTGGTCATGGAACGGGCGGACGATGGCTGGCGCTGTACGGGTGGACCTGTCGCTGCCCTGCCGGATCGCAACGAGGAGACCTGGCAGGCCTGTGTTCTGGGCTTGCGGGACTATGTGAACAAGAACGGTTTCCCAGGTGTGGTTCTGGGATTGTCCGGCGGGATCGATTCCGCTGTTTGTGCTGCCATGGCGGTGGATGCGCTTGGTGCGGACCGGGTGCACAGCATCATGCTGCCTTATCGCTATACGTCGGATGAAAGCCTGTCAGATGCGGCCCGCTGTGCGGAAGCGCTTGGCATTCGCTATGACAATGTGCCGATTTCAGAACCGGTCGAAGGCTTTCTGTCAGCGCTTGACCCGCTGTTTTCAGATACGCAGGCGGACACAACAGAAGAAAACCTTCAGTCCCGGACCCGGGGCACCATCCTGATGGCGGTATCCAACAAGTTTGGCGCCATGGTGGTGACCACCGGCAACAAATCAGAAGTATCAGTCGGTTATGCCACGCTTTATGGAGATATGAACGGCGGGTTCAACCCGATCAAGGATCTCTACAAGACCGAAGTCTATGCATTGGCCCGCTGGCGGAATGCCAATCATCCCACCGGTCTTCTGGGGCCGGAGGGTGAGGTTATTCCAGCGAATATCATCGACAAGGCTCCGACGGCTGAATTGCGGGAAAACCAGACCGATCAGGACTCCCTGCCGGATTATGACGTGCTGGATGATATTCTCGATTGTCTGGTCGAGCGGGAGATGGCGCTGGATGACATTGTTGCCAAGGGGCATGACAAGGCTGTCGTCGAGCGCGTCCAGCACCTGCTTTACATCGCGGAGTACAAGCGTCGCCAGGCTGCGCCAGGAGTGCGGGTGACAGACAAGAATTTTGGTAAGGACAGACGATATCCGATCACAAACCGGTATCGGGATCGCGTCAAAGGATAACTCATGACCCCAGTGGTTCGCTTTGCTCCGTCTCCGACGGGCCGCCTGCATATTGGCAATGCCCGTACGGCCCTGTTCAACTGGTTGTATGCCAAATCCAATGGCGGTCAGTTCATTCTGCGTTATGACGACACAGACAGGGAGCGCTCGACACAGGAATTTGCCGACGGTATTGCGGAAGATCTGGCTTGGCTTGGTATCAGGCCGGACAGGGTTGAGCGCCAGTCAGCCCGGGTCGAGCGCTATGATGCTGTGGCGGATGAGTTGCGGGCCAGAGGGTTGCTTTATCCTTGTTATGAAACCCCGGACGAGCTCGATAGAAAACGCAAACGCCAGCGTGCGCGCGGCCTGCCACCGATCTATGATCGGGCGGCTCTTGATCTGACCGATGAAGAACGGGCCGCCTTTGAGGCCGATGGCCGACGCCCGCACTGGCGGTTCAAGCTAGAAGGCCGCACGGTAACCTGGACGGACCTTGTGCGCGGAGAGCAGTCCATCGACACCGCCTCCCTGTCAGACCCGATCCTGATCCGGGAAGACGGAACCTATCTCTATACCCTGCCGTCGGTCATTGATGATATTGATATGGGTGTGTCTCATGTGGTGCGTGGCGAGGACCATGTGGCCAATACCGGTGCACAGATCGAGATTTTTGAGGCTCTTGGCTCAAAGCCAACCGGGTTCGGTCATCATAACCTTCTCACCACAGCAAGCGGTGAGGGGCTTTCAAAGCGCCTTGGCTCGCTGTCCCTCAAGGGGCTGCGGGATGACGGGTTCGAGCCTGGAACGGTTGCGTCTCTGGCAACACTGATCGGAACATCAGAAGCGGTCGAGCCATTTGCAGCCCTTGAGGGTCTTGCAGATCATTTTGCCTTCAGCAAGGTATCGCGTGCCCCAGCCAAGTTCGACCCGGATGACCTGAAGAACCTCAACATGAGATTGCTGCAGACCCTGTCCTATGATGCGGTGGCAGAGCGTCTTCAGGAGATGGGTGTCAGCAGTGATGCCTTCTTCTGGGAAACAGTGCGCGGCAACATCGCCACGCTTCAGGATACAGCGCTCTGGTGGCAGGTGGTCACCGGGCCGGTTGAGCCTGAGGTCGATGGTGACGATCGCGCCTTTATCTCTGCAGCCCGTGAGGCTTTGCCCGCAGAACCCTGGGATGAAACCACGTGGTCAGCCTGGACCAAGGTGCTGAAGGGTGAAACCGGACGCAAGGGTAAAAGCCTGTTCATGCCGCTGCGCAAGGCGATTACTGGACTGTCGCACGGTCCGGAGCTTGGTCGGCTTCTGCCACTGATCGGCCGTAAAAGTACTGAGGACCGACTATCCTGATCTTTTTGCCGGAGCGCTCGGCAACCAGTCCATTGCTGTCGCTGCCGATAATCTGTGGGAAGAAGTCACCACTCAGAGCCAGAAGTGTTTCCGGATCCTGCATCGGGTCCGGGCGCAGGTCCGGAATAGGGATCGACGGGTCGCCGAGATTCTCTTCAAAGCGGAATGTACCGCCGATGATGCTGGCATTGACGCCGTTACCGGTCCCGAGCAGGCGGCCGGGACGATCGACTGCACCGCAGGTGCAGGATGAATTATACTGCTTGCGATAGGCGAAGGCATTGGGAAGGTCCGCATAGGGTTCCTCGTTCAGAGAAACCATGTCTTCGCTTTCCTGTCCCGGGTTGCGGTGCTTGTAGAGCGAAACCTCTGCTGCAGGGCACATGTTCCGGCAGATAGCCTCATCACGTTCGAAATTGCGCGACAAGGTGGAGAAGCTGATCGGGAAATAATATCCGTCACAGGCTCTTACGCAGAGTGTGCGAAAGGTTCCGATTGAGGTGAATTCGTCATCATAGAATTCCCGGGCGAAAGACCCGCCACGGAATCTGTCATCCCTGTCCCTGCCACCAAAGATAGGCAAGCCGAACAAGGTCCGGCCCCTGTCGCGACGGGCATAGCGCTCATATTGAGGGCCACAGCGATTGCGAGCCAGAGCCGCGAGAACTTCCCGCTTCTTGCGGTCCTGACTGCCAGGGTTGTTGGCAAACCGGTTGCGCTTGTCGAGCAGCGCATCAAGGCGTCGGGTTTCCTTCTTCAGCTGACGATTGATGCCGCGACACTGAGGCCCTGGTTTTTTACGGAAGAACAGAAAGCCTCCGCCGTCACAATTATGACGCTTGGCCTGCCGTCGCAAACGGTCAACCTTGGAACGCTGCTTGTGGCTGGCACGGTCATACTTCTGGAACTGGGCCCGTCTGGATGCGGATTGCCGGTTGTTCTGAAGGCTGGCCAGACTGTTCTCAAGCTGCAGACAGACGCGATGCTGCTGGGGGAGAGTCTGCGCATGAACCGGATCACCAAAACCGATGAAGCTGGTTATGGCAACAACAGATGCAACAAGGGTGTAAGCAGATTTCATGCGTAACTCTGTCGAGACAGTCCGGTGATCGGCATACTGAGGCGAGACAAGACACTCTTGCAATCCATTGCGACAAGAACACGGCAAACCGGTTCTATCTCTGCCCCAGACAATCAATCATGTGATTCAATCAAATTCTGCCGGACTTTAGCAAATCAAAAATGACTGGTCGATGAACAGTTGATGGAAATGAAAAGCCATTTTCAGGGGAGGTCGGGTATGCTGTGGTAAGGGGCAGGGAATTCAGCCGGGTCTCATGCCCGATCTTTGCGTGAGGCCAGCGTTTCCGCTCTCTCTGTCAGGCTTGAGAGCAAATCATCCAGAACGGTACGGGTGTCTGTATCAAGTGTGTCGAGCAGCGCGGTTTCAAAGGCCAGCGCTTCAGGGGCTACCGCTTCATAGGTTTGCCTGCCAGATGTGGTGAGAGACAGGAAAGATTCGCGGTTGTCATCGGCATTGACCGAGCGGGCAATGAAACCTCTGCACTCCAGCGCGGTAACAGCCCGGCTGACTTTGGTCTTGTGCATATGGCTGTGCTGGCCGATCTGTTTGGCGGTCATGCTGTCATATTGTCCCAGCGTTGCCAGTACTCGCCATTCGGGGATGCTGAGCCCGTAGCGCTTCTGATAGAGCCGGGAAAGGGACTGGCTGACCGTTTCCGCCAGTACATTCAGCCGGTAGGGCAGAAACTGCTCAAGGTGAAGAGGGGCATCGGCCATCAGGAGACTCGCAAGATGAGACATGGATGATTATTAGTCTCATATGAAACCGGTTTTGACAATTTCTTGAAACACGTAACCCCTGCCAGTTGCTGTATCGTATAACCCTCAGAATGTTCTGACTGGCAAGATCCTCTGGTATACTATGCGACTGTTCCTCATCCTCCTTCTGATTGTCTGTGTTCTCTACGGCGGGGCGCTTGCTGCTCTCTATTTCAAACAACGGCAATTGCTCTATTTCCCTGATCCGCAACGTGTGTCTCCTGCAGATATCGGTCTTGCGCAGTTCAGTGTGGAAGAGCTCCAGACCCCGGATGGGGAAACTCTGATCGCCTGGTACGCAGAGGCGCAGAATGGTTTGCCCACATTGCTGCGTTTTCATGGCAATGCCAGCACGGTGGACTATGAGGCGAAGATTCTCAGCCATTATCTGGATCACGGCTATGGTCTGATGATCCTGTCCTATCGCGGCTTTGCAGGCTCAACCGGAAGTCCCAGCGAAGACGGACTGATTCTGGACGGGCTGACAGCTTATGATGCACTTGCTGCCAAGGGGGTGCCTCCGGAGCAGGTCATTGTATCCGGTCATTCTCTTGGTGCAGGCATTGTGGTGCAGATTGCCGCGCGCCGTCCCGTCCGCGCAGCCATTCTGGTGTCACCCTTTACTGCAGCGTCCGATGTGGCTCAGGAGCGTTACCCCTGGGTGCCGGTTTCCCTGCTGATGAAAGACCAGTACCGCTCTCGTGAGCAGATCGGAAAAATTACTGCGCCTATCCTGATTATTCATGGAACTCAGGATCAGACGATCCCGGTTGCTCATGGAGAGCGGCTGTTCGCACTCGCAAATGAGCCGAAAGAGCTGGCTATCCTGGAAGGGGCAGGGCATGCAAACCTGATGGACTACGGCTCAGAAGAGCGGGCGCTTGCATTCCTGTCTGATCTGGTGGCTGCGAAAGCGGCCGAGTAGAGACATAGGGAGAGGGGGAACCGCCCGGTCAGGCCGGGCGGTACATATTTCGGGTCAGGACTTTTCCGTGCTCAGCGAGGTGCTGTAATCCACCGCCACTGCGTAATCCGGATCTTCAATGACCGAGACCTCCACATAGGCACCAGCCTTATGCAGAAGCTTGCGGCAATCTCCGCTCAGGTGGCGCAGATGCAGGGTCTTGCCTGCTGCATCATAACGGGCTGCCAGCGCATCGATGGCCTGAAGGCCAGACTGGTCCCAGACGCGGGAGCCGATGAAGTCGATAATCACGTCATCCGGATCATTCTTCGGGTCAAACAGCTCGTGGAAGCTCTCGATTGAGCCGAAGAACAGTGGGCCGTGCAGGACATAAACGCGGCTTCCGTCTGCTGTATCCTTCTGGTCCGCTTCAATCCGTTTGGCACTCTGCCAGGCAAAGACAAGTGCAGAAACGATAACTCCAACCACAACAGCAACCGCAAGGTCACTGTATACTGTCACGCCTGTCACCAGAATGATGACGAAAGCATCCGCACGCGGAATCTTGGTCAGGATCTTGAGGCTCTTCCAGGCGAAGGTTCCGATCACCACCATGAACATGACACCGACCAGGGCAGCCAGCGGGATCTGCTCAATCAGGCCGGAGGCGAAGACGATAAAGGCAAGCAGGAACAGGGCCGCGCTGATGCCCGACAGCCGGGTCCGACCACCGGATTTCACGTTAATCATGCTCTGCCCGATCATGGCGCAACCGCCCATGCCGCCGAAGAAACCGGTGACCAGATTGGCCACGCCCTGACCCACACATTCTTTCGAAGCACCACCGCGTGTCTCGGTCATGTCGGCCACGAGGTTCAATGTCAGAAGGGATTCGATGAGGCCAATGGCAGCCAGAATGATGGAATATGGCAGGATGATCTGCAGTGTTTCCCAGGTCAGCGGAACCATCGGAATATGGAATTCCGGCAGACCGCCCTTCACTGAGGCCAGATCACCAACCCGCGGGCTGTCGAGGCCAAGACCGATAACCAGTGCCGAAACCGCCGCAATAGCCAGCAGAGGCGCAGGGATTGCCTTGGTGATCTTCGGGGCAACATAGATCAGGGCCATGGTGGCCGCGACCAGCGCCAGCATGATGTAGAGCTTGACGCCTGACATCCATTCAGCTCCGCCCGAACCCGGTGCCTTGAACTGGCCAAGCTGGGCGAGAAAGATCACGATTGCCAGGCCATTGACAAAGCCGAGCATGACCGGGTGCGGCACCATGCGGATAAACTTGCCCCAGCGCATCACACCCGCGAAAATCTGGATAATGCCCATCAGAACAACGGCCGCGAACAGGTATTCCACCCCATGCTGAGCAACGAGGCTGACCATGACGACGGCCAGGGCACCGGTCGCACCGGAAATCATGCCCGGACGGCCACCGATCAGGGCCGTAATGAGACCAACGATAAAGGCTGCATAGAGACCAACAAGCGGGTGAACCTGGGCTACAAAGGCAAAGGCAACGGCTTCAGGCACCAGCGCAAGGGCAACCGTCAGGCCAGACAGAACTTCCGTCTTAACCCGGGCTGGCGAAAAGGATGTGTCGCCGCGCTCCAGCACAGAGGCGAGGGTTTTCGTGAACATTCCGAATTTCTTTTCTTGAAAACGACCGGACCGGCAGCTTCGCCTGATGATCCAGATCATGTATGACGACGTTTGGAGCTCTTCTAAACCGCCTTTGTAGCAAGAGCAAGTCACACCAGCCATGCAGACATCACATGGGGCATCGCATGGGGCTCAGATCTGCTCAAAAAGCCCGATAATCACCGCATACCGGCTCATTTTCGAAAGGCTGACCAGCAGCAGGAACAGGCTGAACCGTACCTTCAGGACGCCGGCAGCCAGAGTGAGAGGGTCGCCGATAACAGGAACCCAGGCCAGAAGCAGTGACCATTGTCCGTAGCGTTGAAACCAGGTCTGGGCTTTACCAAGAGCGTCTTCTGAAACCGGAAACCAGCGGTGATGCTGCCAGTGCAGACACAGACGTCCCAGGCCGTAATTGGTCACGGAGCCCAGAATATTGCCTAGGCTTGCTGCAAGAAACAGGAGCAGGGGAGCGTGACTGCCTTCCGCCAGAAGCCCGGCCAACACCAGTTCTGACGAAAAAGGCAGAATGGTTGCAGCCAGATAGGCGATGGCAAAAAGAGAGGCAAGAGCAAACAAGCGGGTGGTTCCCAGCGATCAGCATCTGTTCACGTGTTCACACCATTCGGAGAACAGAGACCTGTAACACTTGGCCTTTTTAGCGATTCAGGCAAGAATAACAAGGGAATACCCAACTGACACGGATTGTGATCCGTTGGATGGAAACAATTGGCTATCTGGAGTAGGGGCATGCTGGCATTGCTGGGCAACAAGTGGACCGGGTTTATATGCTTTGTCATCATGATGGGCCTGTTTGCCGTGATCAACCTGATCACATTGCCAACGCTGCAGGCCTATGCCGGTGGGCTGGAACCGTTTGACCTGCGCTATACAGGCTATAAGCCGGATGATGCCCGGGATCTGCTGGCGGCACTCGCTGGTGAGGGCGTGACTTATTACCGCTCCGTGCAACTGCCACTCGATTTTATCTTCCCCGTCTTCTTTGCTCTGGGGGTCGGCCTTCCCACCTGGCGGGTCAACCAGTCGGACAGCCAGAGCCGCATCATGCAGACTCTGCGGTCTATCTTTATTGCCGCACCGATTTTCACGGCCTGTGCCGATCTCTGGGAGAACTGGCAGATTATCCAGATGCTGGCTGACGGACCCAATGCGTCAACGGAACTGATCCGCTCGGCAAGCCGGGCAACCACCTTGAAATTCGGCTTTGGAGCCATATCGTGGCTTGGCCTGCTCTTCGGTGTTATCCAGTCCCGTGCCCGGCGACGGGTCGGCTAATCCATATTCCCAGAAAGCTATAGTCCCAGATGCATGATGTTTCCCGAGAAGAGGTCTTTCGGAAAACATTCCAAATCCTATATGTCTACAGCGTGCTTACAGTCCAAGGAGACACCTATGCTGCGTCGAGGTCTTGCAATTCTGGCTCTGGTTCTGACCGGTGCCATATCCGCACAGGCAGCCGATGATGATCCCGAGCTGATCTTCAAGAAGTCCACTGTTTTCAAACTGCTGACACCGGACCATAAACTGGCCACCTATGCCATTGATGACCCGATTATCGATGGTGTGTCCTGCCACTTTACGGTGCCGGAAAAGGGCGGCGTAGCAGGCTTCTTTGGTGTTGCGGAAGAACTGTCAGATGTGTCTCTGGCCTGCCGACAGGTTGGCCCGGTCAGCATCAAGGAAAAATTTGAACAGGGCGATGAAGTCTTCCGTCAGCGCCGGTCTCTGTTCTTCAAGAAAATGCAGATTGTCCGGGGGTGCGATACAACGCGTAACGTTCTGGTTTATCTGAGTTATTCAGATAAAATCATCGAAGGAAGTCCGAAGAATTCCACCTCAACCGTGCCGATCATTCCATGGGGCGATCAGCCTGCTCCCAAATGTGCCGACTGGCTTGATGAATAAATCAGCTCACGGTTCGGCAACAGGCTTTCATCCAGCCGCGTGATTGATGTGAAGCGTTGCGGACATGGACTGCCGCACCGTTTCCAGATCACCAGGCAGGCCGCCGCAGTCTTCACGAGCCCGCTCAAGCAGCTGCAGGGAGAAATGTCTCACCAGTTCTGCGGCGCGGGAGCCAAGCGGTTTGCGGTCCAGTTCGGTTACCTGGCGGGTAAAGCGCAGGCTGTTGGTGATGAAAACCACCTGTGCACTGGTCAGATCTTCCCGAAGCACCGGTCTCTCCTCAAACGGCACGTTCAGAGTTTTGGCTTCGGTCAGCAGCATCTGCCGCATAATGCCTGGGAGGACCCCTTCAAACAGCGGCGGTGTCACCAGTTTCTTGCCATCAAAGAGGAAGAGATTGGCGATGGTTGTGCAGCAGACCCGGCCAGCGGTGTTGAGAATAAGCGCATCACCGGCACCAAGCTTGGTCACTTCACGCTGGGCCAGAATATTGTCCAGATAACCCAGAGACTTGATGCGGGAAACCGGAGACCGGTCGTTGCGGCGAATGGTTGATGTGGCCAGTTTTACGGGTTCAAAGGCGATACCCGGTGTCCAAGGCATCAGAACCGCAAAGATAGAAGGCGATGCCGTCATGGGTGGCGTCAGTCCACGACCACCGCTGCCTCGGGTGACTGTCAGGCGAACAATGCCATGACCGTTCGGGTTCTTCTTCGCAACGGCCTGAACCGCATTGCGCAGAACAGCTTTCTCAATAAACAGTCCAAGCAGAACGGCAGCTTCTGACAGCCGCTTGATATGCTCGTCGAGCTTGAACGGCACACCGTTGAAGACGGGCAGGGTCTCGAACAGGCCATCTCCGAGCAGGAGCCCGCGATCTGTCAGATCGACAGCCTGTTCGGTCGTGTCCAGAAGACGTCCGTTTGCCCAGACTGCAAGAGGTCCGCTCATCGTGCATACTCCAGAAAATTCTTCAGCATGGTGTGACCATGCTCGGTCAAAATTGATTCAGGATGAAACTGCACCCCGACTGTCGGATGAACGCGATGGGCGGTGGCCATGACCTCACCATCTTCCGAACGGGCCGTAACTGTCAAAGGGCTATTCGTCTCATCCTGCATTTCTACAATCAAAGAGTGATAGCGGGCGGCGCGAAACGGCGTCGGGAGACCCCGGAACATATCCGTTCCATTATGATAGATCTGTGACGATCGTCCATGCATGGGTCGCTCCGCTCGGGTAACAAGATGGCCGAATACATCACCGATGCATTGATGTCCAAGACAAATTCCGAGGATCGGCAGGGCGCCGGAAAACGCCCGGATCACGTCACATGAAATTCCAGCCTCGGCGGGAGAGCACGGGCCTGGAGAAATGACCAGAGCGCTTGGTTGTAAATCCTTGATTTCATCGACAGAAACCGCGTCATTCCGGATGACGGTAACAGGGTGCCCCAACTCTTCGAAGTAGCGGGCAACGTTGAAAACGAAGGAATCGTAGTTGTCGATCAAAACTATCATGCGGTGTCTCGCAGGCAGCTCGCATCAGCACCAAAGGACGCAAAAAGACGCTGCGCCTTTGTAAGTGATTCGTCATACTCGGCTGACGGTTCAGAAAGGGCTGTGATGCCACCGCCCGCATGAAAGGCGATCTTGCCATTACTGAACAGTACGGTCCGGATCACAATGTTGGTGTCGCTGTGACCGGAGAAGCCAAGATATCCGATAGATCCGCAATAGAGAGTGCGTTCAAGAGCCTCAAGCTCTGTAATGATCTCCATGGCCCGCACCTTGGGCGCACCGGTAATGGAGCCGCCGGGGAAACCTGCAGACAGCAGATCAGCAGCGGTGTGGCCCGGTTTCAGGGTTCCGGTCACAACAGAAACCAGATGATGAACCGAAGCATAGCTTTCCAACCCGCAGAGAACGGGCACATCAACGCTTCCTGCTTCGCAGACCTTGGAGAGGTCGTTGCGCAACAGGTCGACGATCATCACGTTCTCAGCCTTGTCCTTCTCGCTGTTCAAGAGAATCTGTGCAGCTTTTTCGTCTTCCAGGAGATTCGGACTGCGCTTGACTGTCCCCTTGATCGGCCGCGTCTCCACATGTCTGTCAGAGACCTGGAGGAACCGCTCCGGTGAGCTGGAGGCGACAGTTATGTCACCAAACGCCAGATAGGCTGCAAAAGGTGCCGCATTCATCTGGCGCAAGGTCTTGTAATAAGCCCAGCGATCGAATCCCGCCGGCTCATCTGCCATGAAGCGCTGTGTGATGTTGGCCTGAAAGATGTCACCGGCCAGAATGTAATCGACAGTCCGCGCAATGGCGGCCTCATAGTCAGGCCGCGTCTTGTTGGATTGCCAGCCAGTGACCGGCGGGTTGCCAAGGGGGCGGTCTGATGATGCCGAGCCGGTTTCCGAAGCTTCAATAAGGGTCAGAAACATGTCTGCCCGCGCCTGGGCATGTGTCTTTCGCCTGTCAGAATCGGTTTCCGGCCAGCCGGTCGAGATAAGCCAGCAGCGACCCAGGCTGTGATCATAAGCAATCACAACATCATAAAAGGGCAGCAGAACCGGTGGGATTGATATCTCGTCTTCAGGTGCATCCGGCAGCGCTTCAAGACAGTGCGCGAATTCATAGGAGAATGTGCCGATGGCACCGCCTTGCAAGGGAGGCAGGTCCGGATCATGGTCCGTGCGATAACGCTCCAGGCAAGCATTCAGACAGTTCGCGGGAGAGCCCTTAAGCGGAGCGTTATCCCAGAAGGCGGTTCCATCCTGAACGGAGAACACACCAAACGGATCAGCAGCAATAAAGGAATATCTCCCAAGCGTGTCGTGACGCATGGCGCTGTCCAGAAATACGAGATAGGGGAGGTGCATAAGCGCCTCGACCAGCTGTTCCGGGTCTCGCTGTCTGATTTCCACCGCATACATGGCTGTGTCTGATCCTGATTCAGGCTTATGCCGTAAACGGTTCCTCATACATTGGTCCTGATCGGAGAGCAAAAGAAAAGGCGCCACAAGGACGCCTGAGTTTGACGGGGATCTGAAATGGAGAAAACTGTGTTCGACACAAGTGCCGGAAGTTAAAATAAACCTAGTGAGTGGGAGGCAGAACAAGAGCCAGCTCGTCCGGCTCATGGCTTGATAGTCTTGCACTTGACGGTTCAGGACTGACGATGGCTTCCGCGAAGGCCATGATGATATCACTGTTGGCTTCATCTTCCGGAAGTTCCTGACCAAGACGGTCGACAAGGATATCTGCGAATATCTGATCGATCTGGTGGTCTTGCATAATCACTCTCCTGTACAGCCTGCATTGAAGGGGTGAAGCAGTGCCGTTAACCATGATATGGAGAGTAACCCGCCAGATTTTAACCCCTGCTGAAGTGTTTGTTCATCTGGTGTTAATATTTGTGATAAGTCGTGAATGCGTGAGCCGCAGTAAATTTTCTGCTGTCTTGTTGTGCCTTCAGCCGATCTCAACACCGGGAATACGCATGATAACTGCTGAAAACAGAATACACCCCCGTATGAAGGGGGCAGAACCCTAAGCGCTCTTTTCGTCTTCCTTGCAGAACTTGTCGTGCAGGAGGCCGATAAGGTCCTTCATCGTATCATTGGCGAGTGAGTAATAGATCGTTGTACCGGACCGCCGTGTTGCAACAATGCTCTGGGCACGGAGCAGGGCCATATGCTGGGATACAGCAGACATACGCAGGCCTGTCGCCTCGGATAATTCACCCACCGCCCGCTCGCCATCCGTAAGCTGGCACAAGATCATCAGCCGCGGTGCAGAAGCCAGTAGTTTCAAGAAACCTGAAACATATTCGGCTTTCTGTTCAAGTTCTGTCGTATTCATTTTGTTCTTGTCTCAAATCAACTTGGGGCCCCGGTGCCAGCGAGCTGGCATGATGACCTTGCAAAAGCACGTCATTATTGCAGATTTTGATCAACGCTTCTTGGTAAGCTCCAATCCGCCAGATGTAAAGGGAATGTGATAACGGAAATGTGATCGGGAATCCTCCGGGCGCAATGAGGTATCCATTCATTCAGTATCTGAGAAATAATAATCCAGAAATGTGGTGTTATCGGGAATTTATATACCCATATGGAGGCATTCAAGAATATATAATTTATTTTGCCATTTGCAGAATCGCCGTCTAGGGTCCTGACGCTGTGCTCTGCCGGTTGAGGGGAACCGTGCGCAGAAAGACCTGTACCAAGAAGGCGGGAATTGAATGTCGGATGTTACGATTTATGTTTGCAAGACCTGTGGCTTCAAGCAGGACGGTGAAGTCACTTATACCGGAGAAAGCCTTCTTGCGGCGACCGACCAGGCGGCGAACGGCATGGAAGGTATCTCTGTTCGTCCTGTCTCATGCATGAACAATTGTGACAGAGGGTGTACAGTCGCGTTCACAGGTCCAGGCAAGCTGACCTATGTGTTTGGTGATTTTTCCTCAGATGATATCGCGGTCGACCTGGCCGCATATGCCGAAATCTACCGCGACAGGGAGGGTGGGGCCGTCAAGCTGGGTGAGCGTCCGCAGGGTCTCAAAGGCAAAATCGTCACCCGGGTTCCGCCTTTTGGCTTTTCCGGTTTTCCGGTGATGGACCCGAAAGACGCTGAGGCAGACGCATAGCTTGTCGTCTGCTAATCGCTCAGCTTGCCAGTACATCCCCGATCAGAAGCTCGGGTGTGACATTGGTGAAGTTCGGTATGTCTTCCATGACAGGGCCTGAGGCTGCCAGTGCTGCATCAAAAGCAGCCTGATCTGCGAAGGTGATACTGGCAATGGCATGATAGGCGGGCGGTGCGTTCGGGCCACCGGCAAGCCCCTTTGTCACAAGGACTGACTGGACATGTGACCCGAGATATTCTGAGACAATTTCCATATGGCGACCAGTGTAGTAGTCAAAGTCGAATGTTGATCCGTTCGAGATCGGGTAAAGCACTTGTAATGAAACCGGCATGTTGTCCTCCCTCTATATAGAAATATTTTACTGATCGAACCATCAACGACCACCCCGACCAAACGGTTGCTTTTGGTCTTTTCAATCCCATATCGAAGCCATGATTTACGTTCTTCTCGCTCTTGTTGGTCTCGCTGTGATCTTCGGGCCCAGATACTGGGTCCAGTGGGTCATCAAACGCCATTCTGATGAGCGGCGAGACTTTCCCGGAACAGGTGGTGAGCTGGCGCGGCATCTTCTGGATGAAGCCGGGCTGTCCCATGTCCGCGTTGAGCGGGTGCCTGAGGGAGATCACTACGACCCGGACGCGCGGGCTGTCCGGCTTTCTGCGCCCAATTATGACGGGCAGTCGGTGACTGCCGTCGCCATTGCCGCCCACGAGGTTTCTCACGCCTTGCAGGATGCCAATGGGTATACACCGCTTGCTCTTCGGACCCGGATGGCCAGAAATGTTGCTCGTATACAGCGCCTCGGCAGCATCATCCTCTTTGCGGCACCTATCCTGTTCATGGTCATCAAGGCTCCGGTTCTGATTGGCGCGCAGGTGGTGGCGGGGTTGATGTTGCTGGGCTCGTCCATTGTGTTTCATCTGCTCACGCTGCCTGTAGAGCTGGATGCGAGTTTCAATAAGGCTCTGCCGATCCTGTCGGAAGGCGGTTATCTGTCAGAGGAAGACCTGCCAGCCGCCCGCCATGTTCTGCGCGCGGCTGCCTTCACTTATGTGGCAGCAGCGCTCACAACGCTGCTGAACGCGGCCTACTGGCTCAGGATCCTGCGATAGCCCAAAGTTGAGGCTTGACGGCGCTTGTGCAATCGCGCAATGTCCGCGCCATGAAACAGGCCACGCGGACCTCCGCGACTTGCATTACGACCATCATTATTTGCGGCTAGCTTGATCGCTGGCTGTGGCCGTTTCCTCGTTCCCAGATTGTTAAACGAAGGACGACCCAGCCAGGGGGCAGGGCTCATCGCTTGTCTGGAAACGGGACCAACAATGACACTCAGGCTCTACAACACGCTCTCACGGACCAAAGAGGGTTTCGAGCCCATCGATCCGGACAATGTGCGGATGTATGTCTGCGGGCCGACGGTTTATGACACAGCCCATATCGGCAATGCCCGTCCCGTTGTGGTTTTCGACACGCTCAACAGGCTGCTGCGCCACGTCTATGGAGACGATAAAGTCACCTATGTGCGCAACATCACGGATGTGGATGACAAGATCAACGCACGCGCTGCAGAGCGGGGGATTTCCATTGGTGAGCTGACGCAGGAGACCACAAAGGTTTTCCATGCGGATATGGATGCGCTCGGCACCCTGCGGCCTGACAGGGAACCACGGGCGACCGAATTCATCGAGCAGATGGTCGAGATGATTTCAGTGCTGATCGACAAGGGCCATGCCTATGCGGCTGATGGGCATGTGCTGTTCCATGTGCCATCCATGAGTGATTACGGCAAGCTCTCCGGCCGCTCTCTGGATGAGATGGAAGCCGGTGCCCGTGTGGAAGTGGCGTCTTACAAGAAAGACCCGATGGATTTCGTCCTCTGGAAGCCGTCGAAAGAAGGCGAGCCAAGCTGGCCGTCTCCCTGGAGTGATGGTCGCCCTGGCTGGCATATTGAATGCTCGGCCATGTCGAAAAGCTATCTGGGCGAGACCTTTGATATTCACGGCGGCGGGCTGGACCTGGTCTTCCCGCACCATGAAAACGAGATTGCCCAATCTCGCTGCGCCCATGGCACAGCGCATATGGCGCGTGTCTGGATGCATAACGGCTATGTGCAGGTGGAAGGCGAGAAGATGTCGAAGTCTCTCGGTAACTTCATCACCGTGCATCAGCTGCTTGAAGACTGGCCGGGTGAAGCCATCCGGCTGGCCCTGATGTCGACCCATTACCGTCAGCCGTTCAACTGGACAGCAGATGGTGTGCGGGATGCCAAGAAAACCCTCGATAGCTGGTACGCGATAACCGGTGATGCGGAGGCGGGCGAAATCAGTACGGCTGTTCTGGACGCTCTGTCTGATGACCTCAATACACCGAAAGCCATTGCTGAACTGCACCAGCTTCGCAGTAAGGCTCAGGCAGGCGACAAAGAGGCCGCAGCGCAGTTGAAGGCTGGTGCGCAGATGCTTGGTCTGCTTGGTGGTTCTGCTGAAGACTGGGCCAATTGGCGTCCAAGCACCTTTGCTGTTGATGAATCCAGGATCGAGGCGCTGGTGGCTGAACGTCTTGAGGCACGCAACAACAAGGATTTTGCTGCATCTGACCGTATCCGGGATGAACTGGCAGCCATGGGCGTTGTTCTGAAGGACAGCCGCAACAAGGAGACGGGTGCGTTTGAAACCACCTGGGAGGTGGCGTCGTGAGCGATGGCCCCGTCTATCGCCATTTTCTCGGCGCCTGGGTTCTGGATGTGGATACCTGTTCCTTTGATCAGGGTTCACCTCCACGGGCCGGAACCTGCCGGTTTGAAGAAGAGGGCGACGAGCTGATCATCTCGATGAACTGGGTGGATGTGGAAGGCGAAATTCACAATATGGCGTTCAAGGGTGTGCCCAATGCTGACCCGGCCCCGTTTAATGGGGGAGAACTGGCCGATGCGCTGTCCATGGACGCACCATCCGAGATCGAGCTCAATTCATCCGCCTATCTGAAGGGCGTTGAACTGATGACGGCCCGCCGCACCCTGTCACGTGATTACACCAGCATGGAGCTTGTTCAGCGGGTCATTCTGCCTGACGGGACAATGCCCGAGAACCGCTCCACCTACCGGCGGGAAAACTGACTGCGCCGACTGACCCGTTTGTCTGAGAAAAGAAACAGAGCCGATCCGATGACCAAAGACCGCCTTTACCTGTTCGACACCACCCTGAGAGACGGGGCACAGACCAACGGTATTGATTTCTCTCTGGAAGACAAGATTGCCATCGCGCGGATGCTGGATGAGCTGGGCGTCGATTATGTGGAAGGCGGTTATCCCGGAGCCAATCCGACCGATACGGAGTTCTTTTCCAAAAAACGGGTGGAGAAGGCCAAATTCACTGCGTTCGGCATGACCAAGCGGGCCGGGCGGTCTGTTGCCAATGATCCGGGTGTTCAGGAATTGTTGCGGTCGCAGTCGGACGCCATCTGTTATGTGGCCAAATCATGGGATTTCCAGGTCCGCGTGGCGCTCGGCTGTACGAATGAGGAAAATCTGGAAGGCATCAAAGAGTCTGTGGAGGCCGCTGTGGCTGCTGGCAAGGAAGCCATGGTCGATTGCGAGCATTTCTTTGATGGCTACAAGGGCAATCGTGACTATGCACTGGCCTGTGCTAGAACGGCATACGAGTCCGGTGCCCGCTGGGTGGTGTTGTGCGATACCAATGGTGGCACCCAGCCGGATGAGGTGTACGACATCGTCACAGATGTAACCTCTGTCATTCCCGGTGCCCATGTGGGTATCCACGCGCATAATGATACGGAGCAGGCTGTGGCCAACTCACTGGCTGCGGTTCGCGCCGGGGCCCGTCAGATACAGGGGACGCTTAACGGCATCGGAGAGCGCTGCGGCAATGCCAATATGGTCAGCCTCATTCCAACCCTGAAACTGAAACCGGCCTATGCCGGGCAATTTGAAATCGGCATTGCCGAGGATGGCCTGAAGAAACTGACGTCTGTTTCCCGCGCGTTTGATGAATTGCTGAACCGTGCGCCGGATCGTCATGCGCCTTATGTGGGCGAGGCGGCATTCGCGACCAAGGCAGGCATTCATGCCTCTGCCATTCTCAAAGATCCAAGCACCTATGAGCATGTGGCCCCTGAGACCGTGGGTAACCGGCGTCGTGTGCTGGTCTCCGATCAGGCGGGCAAGTCCAATCTTCTGGGTGAGCTGGAGCGGATCGGTCTTGAGGTGGACAAAGCCGACCCGCGCCTTGACCATCTGCTGCGGGCTGTGAAGGAGGCCGAGACCGAAGGGTTCTCCTATGAGGCTGCGGATGCATCTTTCGAGCTTCTCGCCCGTCGTCATCTGGGAACCGTGCCAAAGTTCTTTGATGTGGATTCCTTCCGGGTTCAGGCCGAACGACGCTATAACGCCAGAGGTGAGCTGATCACCATGTCGGAAGCCGTGGTGAAGATTTCCGTCGGTGGTGAACTGCTGATGTCAGTGGCCGAGGGCAACGGTCCCGTCAATGCCCTGGACAGTGCCTTACGCAAGGACCTGGGCGTCTATCAGTCTCATATCGATGATCTGGAACTGGTGGACTACAAGGTGCGCATTCTGAACGGCGGTACCGGAGCTGTGACCCGTGTTCTGATTGAAAGCCGTGACAGCGAGCGAAACCGCTGGTTCACGATTGGTGTGTCCTCAAACATCATCGACGCATCGTTTCAGGCTCTGATCGACTCGGTCACCTACAAGCTGGTGCGGGCGGGCGTGAAAGCGGTTTAGAGCAAGCGCTGGACGAGGGCGTCAGACATGAACAAAGCCGTTATCGTAACCACCGTGGTTGCCGTTTCCGGATGGTTTATCTTCAATGAGATCAAACAGAACGTGAAAGCGGTCGAGAGAGAAGACATCACCACGCCGATTTACACCATTGGCGAGGCTGAGGACTATTCTGCAGCTCTTGCCGAGGGAAAACGTGTGGTGAAGTTCGGCCCCATGTTCTGGGGACTCTATTCGGGCGGACTTGCATTCCGAACGATAGATGCGGCGCGGGCTTATATGGACAACAACGACTGGGATCAGAAAACCTGGTCCGTCTATCAGCTGTCAGGCGACTATGCCCTTGATGTAACAGACGGATTTACCAACAAGACGCTGCTGGTTGTCGAGGAAACTTCGTCATCCCGTTTGACACAGTAAGGATCTTCCATGTCGAATGAGGACAGGATGCATAGCCTCGGCCTTGCAGCGGCCGCATCTGCCTTCACGATCTGGGGGCTGAGCGTCATTTTCTTCAAGTTTCAGGCCCATATTCCAGCCCATGAGGTGATTGCGCATCGCATTGTCTGGTCAGTGGTCTTTGTCGGGCTTTATCTGGCTGTTCAGCGGCGGGGCGGAGAAATCGTCTCGGTGTTGCGCAATCGACGTCTGGTGCTGATGCTGCTGGTGTCTTCGCTGCTGGTGGCCACCAACTGGCTGCTGTTTGTCTGGGCGGTGGGCCAGGGCAAGATCCTTGAAACCAGCTACGGCTATTTCATCAATCCCCTGACCATCATCCTGTTGAGCTTTGTGGTGCTGAAAGAAAAACTCTCTCCACCACAATGGCTGGCTGTCGGGCTGGCCTTTATTGCGGTTCTGGTCCAGGGGGCATTGCTCAGCGGTTTTCCGTGGATTTCCATCGCGATTACCGTGACGTTTGCGCTCTACGGCCTGATGCGCAAGCAGCTTGATGTGGGCGCTAATCTTGGTCTGTTCGTTGAAGCGCTGCTGCTGTCGCCGCTGGCATTGGGTTATCTTTTGCTGCTTGAGTTTGGTCAATCAACCTCGGGCCATTTCGGTGCTAGCGTTTCAGATACGATGCTGCTGATGGCAAACGGACCGGTGACGGCCACGCCACTGATCCTGTTTGCTTATGCGGCACGACGCCTGAAGTTTTCGACGGTCGGATTATTGCAATATATCACGCCATCCCTGTCGTTCCTTCTGGCTGTTCTGATTTATGGGGAGCCGCTGAATACGATCAAGCTGGTCAGCTTTGTCATCATCTGGGTATCGCTGGTGGTCTTCACCTGGGATCTGCTACGAAAGGCAAAACAACCGGCTCAAGATTAGCGGAGCCCCCGCATCCTGAGGGAGAATGCCATGTGGTTCGCCGTAATGACCCTGGCCGTGCTGGGCCTGTTCATCATTATTCCAATGATCATGAAAGTGCTGATCACATCCTGGGATGCCTATCGCCGGGCTCTTTTGGGTTTCGTTGTGGTGCTGGTGTTCGGCTGGTTCTGTCTTGAAACATCTCTTTCCCCCACTCAGGCCCTGCCAATGGATGTTCAGATCTGGATTGGCCTGATATCCGGCCCGCTTTTGGTCGGTGTCACTGTCGGTTTCGCCTATGTAGCCTTTCGCATGGTGTGGAGAAGACGTTGGGCTGAAGTCGCATGAATGCCTGACGACCAGAATGAACGAAATTAATAGGTCATGACCCTATGGAGTGATAGCACTGTTCCGATAAGGATTATCGGGGGAGCATCATGCCGTCACTTCTCGTCAGGAACGCCACGATGCTGGTCACAATGGATGATCAGCGCCAGGAAATCCCGGATGGTGGATTTTTCGCAGAAGACGGGGTAATCCGGCAGGTGGGGCCAAGCGAGACCCTGCCTGATGACGCCGATGAGGTGATCAACGCGTCCGGAGCAATTGTTGTTCCGGGTCTCGTCAATACCCATCATCACCTCTACCAGACCCTGACCCGAGCCTACGCACAGGACGCGCCGCTGTTCGGCTGGCTGCAGACGCTTTATCCGGTCTGGGCACGGATGACGCCGGGTGCGATCAGGACCGGCACCCAGACCGGTATCGCCGAGCTGCTGCTGTCCGGCTGTACCACCACGTCCGATCATCTCTATCTTTTCCCCAATGGGTCGCGACTGGATGATTCAATCGAAGGGGCGATGGAACTGGGGATCCGTTTTCATGCCACACGCGGCTCCATGAGCATTGGCGAATCCGACGGAGGACTGCCGCCAGACAGCCTGGTGGAACGGGAAGAGGCCATTCTGAAAGACAGCCAGAGGCTGGTTGAGACTTATCATGATCCATCAGACGGAGCCCGGCTCAGGGTAGCGTTGGCCCCATGCTCGCCATTCTCCGTCAGCCGTGACCTGATGAGGGAAACTGCTGTTCTGGCCCGCTCTCTTGGTGTCGGTCTTCACACTCATCTGGCGGAAAACGTGGAAGATATCCTCTATTCAGAGGAAAAGTTCGGATTGAGACCCGGTGCTTATGCGGAAGAACTGGGCTGGACCGGGCCGGATGTCTGGCATGCCCATTGTGTCCAGCTCAATCACGACGAGATCAGTCTTTTCGCTCATACTGGCACCGGTGTTGCCCATTGTCCGTGCTCCAATATGCGGCTCGGGTCGGGCATTGCTCCGGTCAGGCAGATGGTGGATGCGGGCGTCAAGGTTGGCCTTGGTGTCGACGGGTCTGCATCCAATGATTCCGGCCACCTTCTGGCAGAGACCCGGCAGGCCATGCTGCTGCAGCGGGTAATGCTCGGTGCTGAAGGTCTGAAAGTGCGCGAGGCGCTTGAACTGGCGACACTGGGTGGCGCACGTGTGCTCAACAGACAGGATATCGGTGCTCTGAAACCGGGCCTTCAGGCTGATTGTGCTGTCTTTCCACTGACAGGGCTTGCCCATGCGGGTGCCGAGATTGACCCGGTGGCAGCCTTGCTGCTCTGTCAGCCGGTCAACGCATCAACAACCATCGTTGGCGGTGATGTCCTGGTTCGCGACGGCCAGCTGACCCGGCTTGATCAACAGAAACTTATTGAGCGGCACAAGGCCCATTCCATCCGGCTCATAAACGGCGAATAGGTTCCACATCTGCCCCAAGTTCCAGATCGGTCCGGTCCAGATGACTGGCTTCACCGGTCAGGATAGGGATGATGTCTTCTGCCTTCTTTGCCTCAAGAAACTGGATGTCGCTGTCCGGTCTGATGAATTCTTCCCGCCGCATGTGATTCAACAACTGGATAAGCGGGTCCCAGAACTGGTCGATATTGGCAAGCAGAACCGGTTTCTTGTGCTGCCCCAGCTGTGCCCAGGTCAGCATTTCAACGGTTTCCTCAAGGGTGCCGATGCCGCCCGGCAGGGCCACAAAGGCTTCCGCCTTGTCAAACATCAGCCGTTTGCGCTCGTGCATGTCATCCGTGACAATCAGTTCCTGCACGTCGCGCAGCATGACTTCCCGTTCTTCGAGAAACTTCGGAATGATTCCGGTGACCTCTCCGCCATGTTTGAGAACCGATTTCGCCACCGTTCCCATCAGGCCGATGGAGCCGCCTCCATAGACGAGGCGAATCCCTGCATGCGCCATATGACGGCCCAGGATCTTGGCCGATTCCTTGTATTCCGGGTCGATACCATGGCCGGAACCACAATAAACACACACTGAGCGTAAAGGCTGCATAACGGGAACGTGCTCCAAATTCAGTCGCATTAGTAACTACAATAAGTCACCATCCTTGCCGATCTCGTAAAAGAACGTTAATGAGGCGCATAAGGTTTCATCAGAAGGAAAGCCTCGCGGCTCGCCTGTTCATAAAAGGACATAGTGCGAAACTCTGGCGGGGCAAAGGGTGGCGAGCGAATGAAAAGCACACCGGTATCAATCGGCTTCGCAATTGTGGGCATCATTATTGCGGCCTTGATCGGCTATTATGGCTTCATGTCGGAGGACGCCACCTTCAAGCCGGTGGTGACTGAGACGGCATCGAAAGACCAGACCAAGGTTGCCGAAACCCCGGAAGCTGAAAAGACTCAGGACGAAACGCCGTCTGAGGATGCTGCTGCGACTGAAGCCATTTCGCCGAGTTTCGATGTGGTCCGTGTCGAGCCCGATGGAAGCGCTGTGATTGCCGGACGGTCAGAGCCTGAATGGACCGTTGAGCTGAATGACAACGGAACCGTTATCGGTAAGGAAAAAGCCGGTATTTCCGGTGAGTGGGTGATCGTCCCGAACAAGACCCTGACGCCGGGTGATCACGAACTGACCCTCTCTGCCAAATCCCCTGACGGAGAAAAGACCGTTGCCTCCCAGGACAGTGTGACCGTTGTTGTGCCGGAGACTGCCGAGGGTGATCTGCTTGTCGCGCTGAACAAGCCGGGTGAGGCGATCCAGATTCTCAACAAGCCCGAAACAGAACAGAAAACTGTTGTCGCTGATAGCGGGCAAAGCTCTGATTCCAATACGGAAACAGCCGAGGTAACAGAGGAAGGCAATCAACCGGTCTCTGATGAACAGCCAACAAGTGTCGCATCCGGTGAGGCCGAGACCACGGCAGAGGAGACCGCTGGTATAGAGCAGGGTGAAGAGACGAACACAACTGTCGCTCATAATGATAGTGGCAACGGTGTCACCGCCGAGGCTGATGGTCAGGCTGTAAGCCAGCAGGCGACTGTCGAAGAACCCGCTGCATCAACGGAAGCCGAAACGTCTGTTGCCGATTCTGGTGCTGGTGCCGGTGCCGAGGGCGAACAGACACCTTCTACCGAAGAACTGGATGTGGCTGAACTGCGTGGCTCAACTGACGAGACCTCTGCAGGACAGGATAACTCCGGAGCCGATACCGACAGCGTATCAGATGCAGGTACGGTGGAAGAGCAGACCGAGGTCGCTGGCCAGTCCAATGAGACACAGGACGACAGCCAGTCTGTTGCGAGCACCGAGACGGCTCCTGCTGAAGAAACATCCGGAGAGCAGTTTCAGGTGGCCGCTGGCGAAAGTGACGCCGATACCGGTAGCGATGTGGACACAACAGTTTCAAATCAGGGTGAAGGCAGTGCGACAGCGCCTGCTGAGACGGAAAGCGCCCAAGAGGAAACCACTGAAACGGCTCAATCCACCGAAACCGATGCGTCCGCAGAGCCGTCAGTTTCAGAGACGACCACCGCAGTGGCTGATGCTGACACGGGTTCCCAGGAAACTGCTGCGCCAAAGCCTGAAGTCTCCGTTGAAGCAGTCGAGCTTGAGAACGGCCAGCGTCTGTTCGTTGCGGGCAAGGCCAAGACGCCGGGCACCATCCGCATTTATGTGAATGACAAGCCTGTCGGTGATGTGAATCCCCGTGGCGGCCACTGGCTGCTGGACGTGGAACTGGCTCTGGTTCCTGGAAACCATCAGGTTCGCGTTGATCAGCTCAATGACAGCGATGGCAAGGTTGTTGCCCGTGCTGAAGTCACGTTTGAACGTCTTGAAGACGCTGTTGCTGAAAGCACGGATCAGGCCCCCATCCGCCTGACGGGAAGCGGCACGGTTTCCACAGGTTCTGGTGAAAAGGCAAAGGCCAATGTCGGCGCACCAGGCAATGTGATCATTCGCAAGGGAGACAATCTCTGGACGATCTCCCGCCGCCTTTATGGTCAGGGCATCCGGTTCTCTACCATTTATCTGGCCAATACGGACCAGATCAGAAATCCGGACCTGATTTATCCAGGGCAGGTCTTTGTTCTGCCTGAAGGTGATGCTGCCTGGTCGAACTGATGCGGTTCTGATTTCAGATTCCAGGTCTGTTTTTAAAGAAAAATCACGCGGCGGGCTTGGCCCGCCGTTCTTTTCGGCCTATCTATCGTAAAAATACGATGAAAGAGGCCGGGATATGGGCAAGACGACATGCTGCGAGAAGGGATTACCCCGGAACGCAGAAGAACTGGCAAACCGTCTGAAAGCGATGGGGCATCCGGCACGGCTCATGATCCTGTCCCTGCTGGCGCAGCGGGATCAATGCTGTTGTGGGCAGGTGGTGAGTGATCTGCCACTGGCACAGTCAACGGTTTCCCAGCATCTGAAAGTTCTTCAGGACGCTGGCTTTGTATCCAGTCGGGCGGATGGGGTCAGATCATCCTATCAGTTCGATCTGGATATGCTGAAGGCATTCCATCAGCAACTCGGCTCTTTCATTGATACGCTTGAGGCGGATTACAAATCCTGCTGCGCAGCGCAATCCGGCAACACGGTTCACGCCGTAGAAGAAGGCGAGGGCCAATCATGACAGCATCCGCTGACCAGACAACAAAGACATCTGCGAAAGGGAGAGTCACTGCCGACAGCGGTGAAACATTCTCCGCCATTCGTGCGCTCTGGCCTTATATGTGGCCCAGTGACCGGGCAGACCTCAAGGCCCGGGTGGTGCTGGCGATTGCGGTGCTGGTCGTCGCCAAAATCATCACGGTGCTGGTGCCTTATCTCTATAAATGGGCAACCGATGCGCTGACAGGCGAGGGAGGCGGCCCTGCCTATCTGCCGATTTTTCTGGCAACCCCGTTGATGCTGGTGATCGGCTACGGCATCGGGCGTATTCTGATGATGGGTTTCACCCAGTTGAGAGATGCGCTGTTTGCTCAGGTCGGCCAGCATGCGGTCAGGCAGCTTGCGCAGGAAACCTTTGTTCATATGCACAACCTGTCCCTGCGGTTTCATCTGCAGCGCCGCACAGGTGGTCTCAGCCGCGTCATTGAGCGTGGCACCAAGGGCATCGAGACGATCGTCCGCTTTACGGTGTTGAACTCTGCACCGACCGTGCTGGAATTTGCCCTGATGGCTGCTGTCATCGCCTGGCAGTTTGATTTCTCCTATGTGGTCGTGTTGTCGGTCACGGTCTGGCTCTATGTCTGGTTTACCGTAAAGGCCAGCGACTGGCGCATTGCCATCCGGCGACAGATGAATGATTCCGATACCGATGCCAACACCAAGGCAATCGACAGCCTGCTGAACTTCGAGACCGTCAAATATTTCGGCAATGAAGAGATGGAAGCGCGCCGCTTCGGGCGGGCGATGGCGCAATATGAAAAGGCGGCGGTCAAGACCTGGACATCGCTGGCCTGGCTGAATATGGGGCAGACGGTTATTTTCACGATCGGCATGATCGTCTGTATGGGCCTGTCTGCCCGCGCTGTGGTGGCAGGAGAGCAGACAATTGGTGATTTCGTCATGCTCAATGTGCTGCTCATGCAGCTCTACATGCCGCTTAACTTCATCGGGTTTGTCTATCGCGAGATCAAGCAGGGGCTGGCGGATATCGAGACCATGTTCGATCTGCTGGATGTGGCTCCCGATATTGTTGATGATCCAAAAGCCAAAGTGATTTCCGTGACCGACGGTCATATCCGCTTTGACAATGTGCACTTTGCCTATGAGCCTGAGCGTCCGATCCTGAAGGGCGTCAGCTTTGAGGTGCCGGCTGGCAGGACACTGGCGATTGTCGGGCCATCAGGTGCAGGCAAGTCCACCATCTCCCGGCTTCTGTTCCGCTTCTATGATGTAACGGATGGCTCGGTGACCGTGGATGGTCATGATGTGCGGGATGTGACCCAGAAAAGCCTGCGTTCTGCTATTGGCAATGTGCCTCAGGATACGGTACTGTTTAATGACACGATCCAGTACAATATCCGCTATGGCCGTCCTGACGCCACAGATGAAGACGTTCGGGATGCGGCAGGCATGGCCCAGATCGGTGAGTTCGTCGACGGCCTGCCGGATGGCTATCAGACCCAGGTGGGTGAGCGCGGCCTGATGTTGTCAGGCGGAGAAAAGCAGCGTGTTGCCATCGCCCGCACTATTCTCAAAGCGCCGCCAATCCTTATCCTGGATGAAGCCACGTCGGCACTGGATACCCATACAGAGCGTGAAATCCAGTCGGCGCTTGATCGGGTGTCTGCCAACCGCACCACTCTGGTGATCGCCCATCGCCTGTCGACCGTGGTCAATGCAGATGAAATTCTGGTCCTTGAAGCCGGGCAGATTGTCGAGCGTGGCCGCCATGCGGAACTGCTCGACAAGAACGGGCTCTATGCATCCATGTGGTCGCGCCAGCGGGAGGCGGATGAGGCCGCTGAACGTCTCCGCAAGGCGCAGGAAGAAGACGAATTCGGCATTGTCAGGCGGGGAGCGCCTGCTGAAACCACACTGGCCGAATAGTGATATATCCGCCGCGCGGTGCCGCCATGACTTGACGGGAGCCGTGCGGTGATGAATAGGTTATCCCCTTCAAAAGGCAACAGATCATCCGAGATCTCCTTCGGGGCAGATAACCGACTATGACCATTATCGACAGCATCAAGGCATCCATGGTTCCCATTCACCGCGAGGGCTGGCCGTTCATCGCCATTGCTGCGGTGACAAGCGTGGTGCTGGGCTACTTCGCTGATCCTCTGTTCTGGATTGGCCTGATCATAACCGCTTGGGTATGTTACTTTTTCCGTGACCCACCCCGTGTAACACCGGTTGGCAAGGGCCTGGTCATCAGCCCGGCAGACGGAACGGTTTCTGCGGTTGGCCCGGCTGTTCCCCCACCGGAGCTTGGATTGTCAGACACGCCGCTGTTGCGGGTCTCGGTGTTCATGAATGTCTTCAATTGCCATGTGAATCGCGCACCGCTGGGTGGTATCATCACCAAGGTTGCCTATAAGCCGGGCAAATTCCTCAATGCCGAGCTCGATAAGGCCAGCGAAGACAATGAGCGGAACGGCGTTGTGATTGATGCGGATGGCACGTCTATCGGTGTGGTCCAGATTGCCGGTCTTGTTGCACGCCGTATCGTTTGCTGGTCAAATGAGAATGACGCCATTCAGGTGGGTGATCGCTTTGGCCTCATTCGTTTCGGCTCCCGTCTGGATGTGTATCTGCCGGTTGGAACACCAGTTCAGGTCGCCGTTGGCCAGACGGCGATTGCCGGTGAAACCGTGCTTGCAGATCTGGTCGCCACAGAGGCACCCACCTCTACCTATCGGGAAGGATAAGCCGGATGGCAGACACGGACCAGACTGAGCCGAAGCTCGCACGACGACGGTTCCGCAAAATCCCGCTCCGGGTGATGGCTCCCAATCTGGTAACGCTGCTGTCCATCTGCGCCGGTCTTACCGGCGTTCGCTTTGCGATTGAGGGTCGGTTCGAGGCTGCGGTTATTGCAATTCTGGTGGCCGCAGTTCTGGACGGTCTCGACGGGCGGGTGGCACGCCTGCTCAAATCCGCATCCCGTTTTGGTGCCGAGTTGGATTCCCTGGCAGATTTCTTCAATTTCGGTGCTGCACCTGCCATTGTTCTGTATGCCTGGGGGCTTGGAGAAACGGGATCGTTCGGCTGGATAGCCTGCCTGATCTATGCCATTGGCATGGCTCTGCGGCTGGCGCGGTTCAATGCAGCGCTTGATGATCCGAAGAAACCGGAATGGCAGGCAGGTTTCTTTACCGGAGTTCCGGCACCTGCTGGAGCCCTGATCGTCTTTCTGCCCATCTATTTCACCATTCTGGGTATGGAGCGCTGGCCGGGCCTTGAGAGCCTGGTGGCCGTTTACACGATGATTGTCGGACTGCTGCTTGTGAGCCAGCTGCCCACATTCTCGACAAAGCGTGTCAGCGGACGTATCCCGCGTGAGCATGTATTACCGTTCCTGGTGTTGACTGTCGCCGCTATCGCACTTCTGATGAGCTATCCCTGGACTGTGCTGACCATGATCAGCATGGGCTATCTGCTGACCCTGCCGGTGAGCTTCTTTTTCTGGAAGAAATACGAGAGAGAGCATGCGGAAGAGCTTGCTCTGGTCGATGAGGATGACGGCCTCGGTGATGGAGAGGATGATAGCGACGGGGAGAGTGAGAGGGATGCGGCTCCAGTCGAGACTCCATCTGTTACCAAACCGGACCAGACCATCGTTCATTGATGTATCGTTAGAGCATATTTCCGAAAAGTGTGCGCGGCTTTCGGTCAAGAATATGCTTATAAACAAGGAGATAGAGCATTTTGGACGACCCCGTTTAAACTCAAAATACTCTAGAGACAGAAAAGCCGGTGAGGGTAATGGCCCCACCGGCTTTTTACGTTCGTAACACGGGGAATTATTCCGCCGCGTGTTTCAGCTCGACCAGCTCACCCATTTCTTCATGGACATCCGCTTCATCTGACTGGTCATCATCATCGCGTTTCTTCTTTCTGGACGAGAAGGCGCGCGCCACGTTGCCGGGCATGGCCAGCATGGATGGAATGACAATCAGCGTCAGCAGGGTCGAGAAAGCCAGGCCGGAGATGATGGCGGTTGACAGCTGCACCCACCAGATGGCCGTGACGCCACCAACCGCAACGATCTGGTCGAAGAAGTTGAAGTTCACCTGTGTGGCCATCGGCACCAAACCGGCAATCGTCGTGATCGTTGTCAGCAGGATCGGACGAATACGCTGAGCCGAGGTTTTCAGAATAGCCTCAAGCGGCTCCATACCATCATGACGGAAGCGGTTATAGGTATCGATCAGAACAATGGCATTGTTCACCACGATCCCCGCCAGAGCCACAACGCCGGTGCCGGTCATGATGATTGAGAACTTCTGTCCCGTCACCATCATGCCAATGAGAACGCCAACCACCGACATGACCACGGTCGAGAGGGTGAGGAAGGTCTGGTAGAAGCTGTTGAACTGTGTCACCAGAATAATGAACATCAGGAACAGCGAGCCAAGCATGGCCTTCATCAGGAAGGCCCCGGATTCCTTTTGTTCCTCATCCGCACCGCGGAACTTGAAGAACACGTTCTCCGGCCATGTCTGGGTCTTCAGCCATGCATCCAGTTCGTTCACCTTGTCATCTGGCGTCAGGCCCAGTTCCTCGATCACGTCGGCCTTCACATCCATGGCGTAGAGGCCGTCCCGACGGATGATCTGTGAAACCTTCTGCTGTGGCTTCCGCTCGACGAAATTCCGGATTGGCACCTGTCCGTTCGGCGTGCGCAGTTTGAGCTGCTCGAACCGGTCCAGCGTCCGCTGTTCCTCCGGCAGGCGGACACGGATGTCAACCTCATCCTCGGAATCATCCGGACGGGATGTGCCAATCAGAATGCCGTTGGTCACGAGCTGCACCATAGCGCCCACAGAGGCAATGCCTGCATTGAAACGACCGGCTTCTTCACGATCAATGGCCAGTTCCCATTCAATACCGGGCAGGGGACGGGAATCCTCCACATCGCGCAAGCCGTCCATGGTGTTCACATGGGCGCGGATGCGACCGGTAACCTGAGCCACGAGATCATAATTGGTAGAGGTGACCTGAAGGCGCAAATCCTTGCCGGTTGGTGGACCACCCTCGATCTTGCGGACTTCCACCTTGATACCGGCAAGTTTGGCAGTGCGCTCGCGGATATCGGCAAAGACCTCAACCGCACGACGACGGCAGCAATAGCTGGCCAGCTCTACATTCAGCTCACCGATCACATCAGCAGGCTTGTCCTGCACGCCACCAAGTTCCGGGCCGCTGCCACCGCCGCCAACCGGATGCGATGTGGTGACCACATTCTTGACGCCGGGAACCTGCAGAACCTGCTGTTCCACTTCAGCAACAAGGTGGTCGGCCTCAAGAGCCGACAGGTTGCCGCGACCGGAGACCAGAACAATGGCCTGGTCCGGTTCCTCGTCGACGAAGAATTCAACGCCCGCATTGTTGGAACCGAACAGGTAGAAGACCATAAAGCTCGCGCCAAGAACGGCGGCCAGAACCACCACATTGCCCACAAGCGTGCCTGCAGCACGGTTAAGGAAGCGCACATAGACGCCGGTCAGACCCTTTACTGCTTTCGGATCGAAATGGCCTTTTGCTGACAGGATGCGTGCATTCTCGTCAATATGCTGTGGCTTGTCTGCATTGCGTGCCTTCCGCCAGTCATAGAGCTTGAGCGCAAACAGAATGCTGACCAGCGCCAGAGCCAGAGGCAGAACATAGAGCAATACCATTGGCAGAATGGACTGGGCTGCGACCGGCAGGGCAGGCCCTGCCTGGGCGGACAGGGCTCCAAGATTGGTCGAGGTGATGTTGTAGGCCATGAAGCCAACCAGAAGCGCGATTGTTCCGGGGAACAGCTTGCGTCCGTGGCGACCGCACCAGGCAACCAGCCGTGCCGTGGCAATGCCGGAGGCTGGCAGGAAGACCATGGCTGTGACCAGCGAGGCTGACAGCACGATGATCACCATGATTGGCAGATAGCTCATAAACTCGCCTGGAACACCCGGCCACAACAGCATGGGCAGGAACGCGGCCAGCGTTGTGGCTGTGGAGGAGACGATCGGCCAGAACATCAGCTTTGAGGCACGGATATAGGCGTCCTCCGGATCAAGGCCTTCAGCCAGTTTCCGGTCGGCATATTCCGTCACAACAATTGCACCGTCCACCAGCATGCCAACGGTCAGCACAAGGCCGAACATCACCATCATGTTGACCGTGAACCCGGCCAGTCCAAGGATGAGGAAGCCAACCATGAACGAGGCAGGAATTGCCAGTCCGACCAGCAGTGCCGAGCGGAGACCAAGAGCCGCGACGACCAGGATCATGACCAGGAAAATGGCAGTCAGGATGGACGACTGCAGGGACCCAAGCACTTCATAGATGAAGGTGGACTTGTCCAGCAGGTAGTTCACCTGAATGGCGCTTGGCCAGTCGGCTGAGGCCTGCTCAACAACCGCCCGAACAGCTGTGTTGTTCTCGATGATATTGGTGCCAATCCGCTTGACCACCAGAAGCGCAATCGCCGGTTTGCCGTTTACACGGGTAAACTGGCTGGCATCCTTGAAGGTGTAGCGGATATCGGCAATGTCGCCGAGGGTTACGACACCTTCGCCATTCTGCTTGATGGGAAGCTGGTAAACGTCCTGTACCGTTTCAACCAGACCCGGCACCTTGACGTTGAAGCGTCCTTTGCCCGTATCCAGAAAACCGGCAGGAACAAGCTGGTTGTTGTTGGTCAGTGCCGTCAGCAGTTCCTGCTGGGTGACATCATAGGATTCGAGTTTCATCATATCGATGATAACTTCGAACATTTCTTCACGATGGCCACTGAGATCGGCAGACCGGACAGAAGAAATGGCTTCCAGCTCGTCCTTCAGGCGGCGGGCATGCCGATAGAGCGTCCGCTCTGGCACGTCGCCGGAAAGCGTGATGATAATCGTTGGCTGCAGCGCGAAATTGGTTTCCGTAATGGTCGGCTCTTCTGCCTCTTCCGGCAGTTCGGCCTTGCCCTGGTCAACCTTGTCGCGGATATCGGCCAGCGCCTTGTCCTTGTCGAAGTCAGCATCGAATTCCAGCACGAAACCGGCGTGACTTTCCGATGCGATGGCCGTCAGTTCCTTCAGGCCGTCAAGGCTGCGCAGGGTGGTTTCCATCGGTCGAACCAGCAGGCGGTCCGCGTCTTCCGGCGAAATGCCCTGCTGAACAACCGAGACATAGAACACCGGAACGTCGATATCCGGGTCAGCCTCTTTTGGGATGGCGATATAGGTGGCAATCCCGGCAACAATCATCACCACCATCAGTGTGAGGATGGTTCGTGGCCGGTGCAGAATGGTTTCGAGAGCGGAAATCATGACTGCGCCCCGTTCTGTTCGGTGACATCCTGTTCGGCAACCGCTTCAACAGCCTGACCGTCAACAACATAGTCCTGTCCGACGGTGATCAGGGTCAGCGTGTCCGGAAGACCGGCAATCCACACACCGTCACCCGTGTCACCCAGTATCTTCACCGGGTAGAATTTCACCATGCCGTCTTTCACCGTACGAATGCCGACCCGTCCGTTATCAGACAGTGTCAGCAGGGCAGGGGAAATCAGATGACCCTTGACGTCCGGCAGCTGGACAAAAGCAACGGCAGTGACCCCATCCTTGATCGACAGGTCCGCATTATCGATGTGGATTTCAACCCGGAAGGTACGTGTCTGTGCATCTGCCGCGCTGGCAATATGCCGAATGGTTCCGATGGTGCTCTGACCGGTGATCAACTCAGCCTTGGCCTTATCCCCGATTTTGAGCTGGGCCACATCGCGCTCCGAGACCTGGCCGATCAGCATCATCGGATTGGCGTCCATAAGGCTGATGCACGGATTGCCCGCTTCAAGGAGTTCGCCGACATCGGCAATCGGGTCAAGAACAACGCCATTTGCCGGAGCGTAGACTTCGGTCCGTTTCAGCTCCAGTTCTGCTGCAGCCAGATTGGCCCGGGCGGCATCAAGATTGGCGCGTTCTGCAGAAACGCGGGTTTTGGAGGCAAAACCCTTGTCGCTCAGGGTGCTCTGGGCCTCATAATCCAGCTCAGCGCGGGCAAGAGCGGCTTTGGCACGCGCAACTTCAGCATTACGGGTCCTTGGGTCAAGACGGCAGACCAGGTCACCTTTTTTGACGTGATCACCACGGCTGACAAAGCGCTCCATCAGCAGGCCTGTTGTCTCCGCCCGAACCGTCATCCGGATATCCGCCTCGGTCCGGCCGCGAATTTCCAGAACCGGCTTGCGGATTCCGGCTTCGATCTGCTTGACCCGAACCTTGAACAGGTCGGTCTTTCCATCCTGTCGCTCTGCCGGTGGTGGCGTCGCATTCGCCCCGTCACCCTGACCGCCGATCACCACGTCTCCGGCAGCCATCCACGCGCCCAGACCGGCGGTAATCGCCAGAGCAATGATATATGATCCTTTGATACGGAAGCCCATATCCGTCCCTCTGTTCTTTCAATGGCCGTTATTCGGCCGCGTCCCTTGCTGCTGCGGCCTGTTCGGCAATTGCCTCAAGCCGCGCTCTATTCTTGGTCAGATAGTCTTTTGATGAGCTGATGCAGTGCAGCCCGTATTCGCAGACCCAGCGTGTGCCGGGGTGTTCACAGTCTTCCAGCACCGAAGTGATGTGCTCCAGCTCGGCATCAAGCTGCCCGAGCCGTGTTTCGATGGCCGCGGCAATCCGCGGTGCATCAACCAGCTCTGCACACATGCCGATCATCAGAAATTCGGATCGGAACACGTCCTGAGATGGAGGCTGGTTGAGTTCTTCAATAAAAGTCTGTCGTCCTGCCTCGGTAATCGAGAAGATCTTGCGCGCCGGTTTGCCAATCTGGGTTTCTTCCCGGGAGGTGACCAGCCCGTCCTGTTCCAGACGCCCCAGCGCCGGATAAATGGACCCGAAGCTCGCATCAACGAAATGGCTGAACCGACCTTCTGTCGACAGCTTGCGAATTTCGTATCCCGTCGCTTCTTGGAAATAGAGGATCGACAGGCACAGCGTGCGAACATTCATACCCATGTGATAACCCGGCAGTTTCTGATTGTCATATATCCGGTCATTATATGACGAACCGATATATGGTGTCTATCTATATTCTCGTTTGATATATTTCAAGCCGTCATATAGTACCGCGCGCCATTTTATTCAGACACGCCTCGTCTGGATCAAGCTATGACCCTAGACCCTGACTCCAACTTTTCCCTCTGGATTGATTTTGCCTTCAAGCTGCGTTGCGGTTTCTCTTAAGTGAGGCCACACTGAGGGGGAAATCGCCCGAGACCAAGACCATGCTGAATACGCCGCTTCTTAATCCGCTGCTTACCGCCTACCACCGACGCACGCCAATTCGGGCCTGGTCGCTGATTGTTTCCTTCTATGGAGATGCCGTGCTGCATCGGGGAGGATCGCTGTGGCTCGGCAGCCTGTTGTCCGTGATGGAGGCCTGCGGCGTTGAGGCCGGTGTAGTTCGGACGGCCATGTCACGACTGGCTGCAGACGGGCTTCTCGTCAGAAATCGTGTCGGGCGAAACAGCTACTACCGCCTGTCCGACACTGGTGAAACGCTGTTTTCGGAGGCATATGGGCGGATTTATCATGCCCGCTATCCCGGAGAAGATGCACCTTGGCTGCTTGTCATTCTTCCTGATGAAGCGGAGAGGCGGGCTGAACTTCGAAAGATGCTGGAGCGGACGGGAGCCGGGCAGATTAACGGCTCGGTGATGGTGATTTGCGCGCCGTCTGACGAGCTGATCAAGGCTTTGCCTGATGATGTCACTCAATGTGAAACGACACATATCCGCCATGCACAGGGCCTGACGGACAAGGCATGGGACCTCACACCGCTGGCAGAATCCTACCGGCAGTTCAGCACTCTCTATCGGCCGGTTCTGTCAGCGCTTGAAGAGGGATATGACATTGGAGACGAAGAGGCGCTGATCCTCCGGTTGCTGCTGATCCACGATTTCAGACGTGTTGTGCTGCGCGACCCGCTTCTCCCGGAACACATGCTCCCGGAGCGCTGGCCGGGGTATGAGGCACATGCACTGGTTGCCGCGATCTATCGCAGGGTGGTCACGCTGGCAGAGGCATGGCTTGATGAGCATGCCAGGTGCGAGGAGGGTGCTCTTCCCCCGGAAGCCGGGCGTCTGGGCAGCCGGTTCTCCAGTCTTAGACAGGGGATCTAGAGAAAGTATATCGCTATATGTTACGGAAAAATTTGTAATTAACAAATTTCGTGACATATTATGTAAGAGGAGAGCAAAGCCGGGAGAACTCCATGTATACGCAAGGGTTGAATCAGCCTGAAACTGCGGCAGCTGCTGAGGATGAAGACCGGCTTCGGCATTTTCAGGCGCGCATTGATCGGGAAGAGAAAATCGAGCCGAATGACTGGATGCCGGAGGCATATCGCAAGACTCTGGTCAGGCAGATCTCTCAGCATGCGCATTCCGAAGTTGTGGGCATGCTGCCGGAGGGCAACTGGATCACCCGTGCACCGACCCTGCGTCGCAAGGCGGCCCTATTGGCCAAGGTGCAGGATGAAGGCGGTCATGGCCTTTATCTCTACTCGGCCGCCGAAACACTCGGGGTTTCACGCGAAGAGCTGGTTGACCAGCTTCTTTATGGCACGGCCAAATATTCCTCCATCTTCAATTATCCGACCTTGAGCTGGGCGGATATAGGCATGATTGGCTGGCTGGTGGATGGCGCGGCTATCATGAACCAGATCCCGCTCTGTCGCTGTTCTTACGGCCCTTATGCGAGGGCGATGATCCGGGTCTGCAAGGAAGAAAGTTTCCACCAACGGCAGGGGTATGAGCTTCTGCTGACCATGATGAAGGGGACAGAAGCCCAGCGGCAGATGGTGCAGGAGTCCCTTGACCGCTGGTGGTGGCCGGCCCTGATGATGTTCGGTCCGTCCGACAGCGACTCCCGGCACAGTGCCCAGTCTATGGCCTGGAAGATCAAGCGGTTCACAAATGATGATCTGCGCCAGAAATTTGTCGATGCCACCGTGCCGCAAGCGCAGGTTCTGGGTGTTGAGGTGCCGGACCCTGATCTGAAGTTCAACGCCACATCCGGCCATTGGGATTATGGCGCGATCGATTGGGACGAATTCAATCGCGTCGTCAGGGGAGGTGGTGTCTGCAATCGTCAGCGGATGGCGGATCGTCGCAAGGCGCATGAGGATGGTGCATGGGTTCGCGATGCTGCCCTGGCATTTGCCGAAAAGCAGGCTGCGCGCCGCAAGGCTGCATCCGTTGCAGCAGAATAGGGAGAGGTGGGCATGAGTGATCAAACCGGTTCTGCGGGGGCATCTGCCAAAACCCCGCCCAAAACCCCGCTCTGGGAAGTGTTCATCCGCTCCCGCAATGGTATGGCCCATCGCCATGCAGGAAGCGTTCATGCAGCAGACGCGGAAATGGCGCTTCAGGCAGCCCGTGATGTCTACACCCGGCGGGGTGAGGGACTGTCTATCTGGGTTGTTCCATCTAGTGCGATCAGCGCCAGTGATCCAGACGACCGGGATATGCTGTTCGAGCCCGCAACAACCAAGATCTATCGCCATCCCACATTCTATGACCTCCCCGAGGAAGTGGAGAATATGTGATGAGAGACCCTGTGGTTGAATACAGTCTGCGTCTGGCAGACAATTGCGTCATTCTCGGCCAGCGTCTCAGCGAATGGTGTGGTCATGGGCCAACTCTGGAAGAAGATATTGCGCTATCCAATATCGCGCTTGATCTGATTGGTCAGGCTCGCATGCTCTATGCTTATGCAGCTGAGCGGGAGGGTGAAGACCGTGATGAGGATCAACTCGCCTTTCTGCGTGACTGCCGGGAGTTCCGAAATATCCTGCTGGTGGAGCAGCCCAATGGCGACTTTGGCAGGACCATCATGCGCCAATTGTTGTTTTCCGCTTTCATGCATCCATTCTGGCAGGCGATGACGGGTTCACGGGATGAGACCCTGGCAGCTATTGCCGCCAAGGCCGAAAAGGAGATGGCCTATCATCTGCGTCACAGTGCCGAATGGGTGATCCGTCTCGGGGACGGGACGGATGAGAGTCACAGGCGATGCCGGAACGCGCTGGAAGAGTTGTGGGATTATACCGGTGAGCTGTTCGAGACTGATGCCATTGAGAACGCCTTGATAGGAAACGGCGTTGCGGTTGACCCTGCCAGTTTAAGGGAACAATGGCAGAAGACTGTTGAGAATGTCCTGGCGCAGGCAACCCTCACATGTCCGGCTGACGGCTATATGCAGACGGGTGGCAGGCAGGGGCTCCACTCGGAGCATCTCGGCCACATCCTGTCTGAAATGCAGTTCCTGCAACGGGCCTATCCCGGCGGCACATGGTGAGGCGCTCATGCATCAGAGAGCATTTCCAGACACCGATTGTGACAGACGTGCCTATGAGGCAGCCGCCACGGTCTGTGATCCCGAAATCCCCGTCCTGACCATTGCTGATCTGGGGGTTCTGAGGGATGTGTCCGTTGATGAGGATGGCAAGGTGCTGGCCGTTATCACACCGACCTATTCCGGCTGTCCGGCCATGTCGATGATTGCTGTTGAGGTGGAGGCCGCTCTGCTGAAGGCCGGTTTCCCGGATGTATGTGTGAAAACAGTTCTCTCGCCCGCCTGGACAACGGACTGGATGACTGAGACCGGCAAACGGAAACTGCGGGATTATGGCATTGCACCACCGGTCGGGAAGGCCGGGCGCGGGGTTCTGTTTGGCATTGACGATGTGCCATGCCCCCGTTGTGGCAGTTCTGATACCGAACGGGTATCGGAGTTTGGTTCAACGGCCTGCAAGGCGTTTTACCGCTGCCAGTCATGTGCGGAACCGTTCGACTATTTCAAATGCATCTGATGTCAATCAGGTACTGACGAGGACCAGGCCATGAGCCCGCAATTTCATACATTGACCATCAAGGATGTCCGGCGGGAGACATCCGATGCCGTGTCTATTTCCTTTGATGTGCCTGACGATCTGAAAGGCGCCTATCGTTTTCTTCCCGGGCAATATCTGACCCTTCGTTCAGAGATAGACGGAGAGGATATCCGGCGCTCCTATTCAATCTGTTCAGCTGGTGCGGAAGATATCCGGGTGGCGATCAAGGCAGTCGAGAGCGGGCGGTTCTCATCCTTCGCCAACAATGGACTTGAGCCTGGAATGGACCTGCAGGTCATGACGCCGATGGGGCGGTTCACTCTGCCGGAACGAGAGCGCGAGAACGAACAGGATGATGCTCCGGTTTATGCGGGTTTTGCCGCCGGGTCCGGCATTACACCGATCCTGTCGATGATCAAGACCGCGCTGGCCAGTCATGCAGAAAGCCGATTTTTCCTCTTCTATGGCAACCGCACGGCTCAGAGCATTCTGTTCAAGAGCCAGCTTGATGATCTGAAGGACAGGTTCATGGGTCGCCTGTCGGTCTATCATGTGCTGTCAGGCGAGGATCAGGATCTGCCTATTCTGTCCGGCCGACTGGACAGGGAGAAGATTGCTGCGTTCCTCACTTCGGTTCTCCCGGCCTCCCGGATTGATCATGCTTTTCTCTGCGGCCCCGGCACTATGACAGAGACGGCTGCGAAGGTTCTGGCAGAGGCCGGGTTGCCTGAGGGGCGCATTCATACGGAGCTGTTTACCCCGGCAGAGGGCGCAGAGCCCCAAAGAGCCGGGTCAGTATCAAAGAATAATGCTTCAAAGAGTAATGCACCGCATGAGGTTACTCGCGTTGACATGATCATGGATGGAGCGCGGCAGACCATTTCCCTCAAGCCGGGAGAGACCATTATTGATGGTGCAATCCGCGAAGGTGTTGAAGCGCCGTTTTCCTGTAAGGGCGGCATGTGTTGCACCTGTCGTGCCAGGCTGGTCGAAGGGGAGGCCGATATGGCTGTCAACTACTCGCTTGAGCCCTGGGAAGTCGAAGCAGGCTATATCCTGACCTGCCAGACCCGCCCCATCTCCGGTCATATTCTGGTGGATTATGACGATGTCTGACGTGTGATCGGAACCTGCTGATCCACCCTGGCATTTCCATGATGGATTGATGCCTTTTCTTGGGCAGATTTCGGGCACATACTCTCGGCGGAGGGCTGATTCCGAGAGGCAGACATGACAGGTCATACAGTTTGGGAAAACATCTTTATTCCGTTGGCAGATGGACGCAGGCTGGCTGCGCGGGTCTGGATGCCGGATGGGGCTGAGAATAACCCGGTTCCGGCAGTTTTTGAGTATATTCCCTACCGCAAGAGAGATGGCACAGCGCCCCGTGACGAGAGTACCTATCCGGTGTTTGCGGAGGCTGGTTTTGCCGGTGTACGGGTCGATCTCTCAGGCAATGGTGAATCGGACGGGGATTGGGATGACGAGTATTCCCCCAGAGAACTGTCGGACGGGGTTGAGGTCATCCATTGGATTGCCGCCCAGAACTGGTGTTCCGGCTCCGTTGGAATGATGGGGATTTCCTGGGGCGGGTTCAATGGTCTCCAGATTGCAGCACTTCAACCTGAGCCGCTCAAGGCCGTCATCTCCATCGGGTCTACGGTTGATCGGTTCAATGATGACATCCATTACAAGGGTGGTGCGCATCTCTCGTCGAATTTCGGCTGGTCCAGTGTCATGCTGTCCTATGCCTCACGCGCGCCGGACCCGGAGCTGGTGGGTGATCAATGGCGGGATATGTGGCTCAACCGCCTGAAGAGCCAGCCGTTTCCGCTTGATATCTGGCTCAGGCATCAGGCCAAGGATGCCTATTGGAAACATGGTTCAATTTCCGAGGATTACAGCAGGGTTCGGGTCCCGTGTCTGGTGATCAGCGGGTGGGGAGATGGCTATATCAACGCGCCGCCTGCCTGTGCTGAGCATCTTCCGACCCACAGCAAGGCCATCAACGGCCCGTGGATTCACAAATATCCCCACTTTGCCTATCCCCATCCCCGCATTGATTTTCACAAGGAGGCAATCCGCTGGTGGGGGCAATGGCTGCGCGGTGAGGAGAATGCCTGTGAAGATATCCCGGCCTACAGGGCCTATATCTCGGAAGATGTCGCTCCCGGTGGCTGGCGAGAGCGGGAACCGGGCCGATGGGTCGCAGAACCTGACTGGCCGCCCAAAGACCGCGCGATCAAGACGCTCTACCTGGGCAAGCATGGCCACCTGACCGAAGAAGAAGGCCCGGACGGAGAACTGCAGGTCAGGTCACCACTTGAATGCGGCATGGCCTGCGGTGAATTCTTCAGCCTGAAACCGGATGCAGACCTGCCCGGCGACCAGACCATGGACGATGCCGGTTCGCTGACCTTTGACACGGCTGTTCTGGAAGAAGGCGTTGAAATTCTCGGCAGGCCTGTGGTCAGACTCCGCCTATCGATAGATGGTCGGCGTGGCAATATTGCTGTCAGGCTTAATGATGTGCGGCCAGACGGTCAGGTCAATCGGGTCAGCCTCGGCATTCTCAACCTTGCCCACCGTCAGGGCAATGAGGCGCCTGAGCTGATGACACCGGGGGAGCTGGTCGATATTGCCATCCCGCTTGATGAATGCGGCTACCGTTTTCTGCCTGGTCACAGGATGAGGATTGCCATCTCCACCCAGTACTGGCCGTTCATATTGCCACAAAGCGAAGATCCGACGGCTACCATTGTGGTGGGCTCAGTCAGCGCACTCGATCTGCCGACACGTTCGGGCGGAGATGATTACACCATGCCAGAGCCCGACAATCCCGATCCGCTGCCGCAATACAAGAGCCATGTTTGTGCGGATGATCAACGCTGGGTCGAGCATGACCTGCAGACCGGTGTAACCCGCTATCGAGTCATGTCTGATACGGGTGAAAGCGAAATGCCGGAGCATGGTCTCTGCACGCGGCATGTGCGGGATGAGACGTGGATTATCAATCCGAATGACCCACTCTCTGCCCGGGCCACCTCCACCTATACGTCAGCCTTCCGGCGTGGGCACTGGTCTGTGAAAACCATTGCCTATTCTACAATGCGCTGTGATGGCGAGCGGTACTACCTGTCTGCCAATGTTTCCGCTTTTGAAGGCGATGAGCTGATCCATGAACGGACCTGGGAAACCGAGATCGAAAGAGACTGGCTATAGGGAAACCACATCCAGGGCCTGGGCCCTAAAACCGGCTTCAGGCTTTGGCCTCTTGACTGGAGCACCGTACCTCGCGTTCGACTGCCTCTACGGCCAGACGGATATCATCTGATGTGGTGCGGTGGTTGACGAGTGCGGCGCGCAGGCAGTTTTCGCCGTTGATCCGGGTGGTGGAAAAGACCACCTCACCGGACAGCTGAAGTCTGGCGGCGATGGCGCTGGCATCGCCTTTTATGGGCCGGATACAGCAGACATTCGAAACAACAGGGCAGGCGAGTTCCAGAACGTCTGAGGCCGTGGCGAGTTCACCCATCAGCCTTGCCTGTCTGCAATTGTCTGTCACATAGGCCCCGAGTGCGTCTGTGCCATAGCCCTGCAGGGTTGCCCAGACCTTCAGTGCCTTGAATCCTCTCGACAGTTCCAGCCCGTAGTCACAGAACCAGAGATCCCCGCCACCCAGGCCACTGTTCTGAGATTCCAGATAGGAGGGGCGGGAAAGGAAGGTGTCCCGGTGAAGTTGGCTGTCTGAAATCAGGCAGGCCCCGCAATCATAGGGAACCGACATCCATTTGTGAAAATCGCAGGCAATCGACTGTACACGGCCTATCCCGGCACAGAGGTCAGACCATGGAGCCTCTGCCAGCAGTGCCCAGAAGCCGAAGGCGCCATCCACATGCAGCCAGATATCTTCTGCCTCACAGAGGTCGGCCAGGTCTGCAATCGGGTCGAAATTGCCCGTATTGACGGAGCCGGCCGTGGCAATGACGGCGAGCGGTGCTATCCCCGCTGCACGGTCCGCAGCAATCCGGGCCTGAAGCGCGTCGAGGTCCATTTGCCCTTTGCCAGTCAGGGGAATGGTGCGGAGTGCGTCAGATCCATAACCCAGAACTTCCAGCGCTTTCTCAAAGCAGGAATGTGCTCCGGCTGCTGCATAAAGGCTGATGTCAGGGAAGGCTTTTACGCCCTTGGTGCGGATGTCCGGCCCGAAAAGTCTGTATCGAGCTGCTGACAAGGCCAGAATGGTGGCATGTGATGTGCCGGAGGTCAGAATGCCAAAGGCTGTTTCCGGCAATCCGGCCAGACCGCAAAGCCAGTTGATGACAGACCGTTCCACTTCTGTTGCGCCATGGTCCCGGCCACCGCAATTGCTGTTCATGGTGGCCGCCACAAGTTCTGCAGCCACACCCAGCGGTGAGCCACCACCCTGGACCCAGCCGAAAAACCGGGGATGAGTGTTGCCTGTGGCATAGGGCATAATGTCCTGGCTGATCCGGTCAAACAGTCTGTCCGGGCTCTCCGGCTCGATCATGGGAGGCAGGGAAACCTGATCACCCATATTGTCCGGTTTGGGGTGCCAGGGCAGGTCCCGGGCTGAGGACAGACGGTCAAGGCATGTCTCAAGGAGATCATGCATGCTCTTGCGATAGTCGTCCCAGTTGGCTGGGTCGAGCCGGTTGCCTTCTTTGGTCATGACAGGAGCCTGATTGCGAGTCTTGCGTCGGGGCGACAAGACGGCGTTCGACGGGGGAAGTCAATGCCGTATGCACAGCTTTCTATTTTCAAAACCGGGGATTAGGCCCAGCAGAAAGAAGTGGTCTTCAGATGTTGCGGGCACCGTCAGCAATCAGCCGCATGACCATCTCGGCATAATCCTCGCGGCTGAGGTCACCACCGTCCTGAAACCACAGATAATGCCAGTTGAGCATGCCAAAGAGCGACATGGTCACAGGCTTCAGCTTGGGACTGTCTTTCAGGGAAGGGTGAACAGCACTGATGCTCTCCGCAAACAGTTTGACCAGCTTGCGCTCCATGGCCCTCAGCTCCGATTGTTGATGGTCCGGCAGGCTGGAGAGATGGTTGATCTGGACCTTGTGTTGGGCATCCGCATCCCGATAGGCCTCAAGCAAAGCTGAAATCAGTGCTTTCAACCGGTCTTCCGGAGTGGCCGCCCCTGCTTCACTCTTTTCCGTTTCACTGGCGGCTGTTGTCACCCGGATCAGATGTTCCAGATGAGAGCGGACAATGTCATAGAGCAGCGCATCCTTGGCGCTGTAATAATGATAGAGCAGGGCCTTTGACACGCCACAGGCCTCCGCAATCCTGCTCATCGATGCCCGGTCAAAACCATGTATGGCGAATAGTCTGGCCGACTGATCAAGAATGGCCTGGCGTTTGTCATCATAATCATCAGCGCGGGCTCGGGCCACGTGGTCAGTCCTTTGATCTCAGATCAACAATGCGTCTGGCTTTGCCGAGGGAACGTTCAACACTTCCCGGTTCATCAACCACAATCCGCGCTCCGATGCCGATATTGTTTCTGATATGCTGTCCCAGTTCATGACCGAGATGGGAACGGGCATCGGCATCGCTATGGTCCATACGTGATTCCACATAAACCGTCATCACGTCGAGACGATCCTCACGGCTGAGCTCTATCTGGTAGTGAGGGGCAAGTCCGTCACAGCGGAGGAGTTGTTCCTCAATCTGGCTTGGAAAGACATTGACGCCCCGAATGATCATCATATCGTCCGAACGACCCGTGACTTTTTCCATCCGCCGCATGGAGCGGGCTGTGCCAGGAAGAAGGCGGGTGAGATCCCGTGTCCGATACCGGATAATCGGCAGACCTTCCTTGGTCAGGGTGGTGAAGACAAGTTCTCCTTCCTCACCGTCTGCAACGGGCTGACCGGACACGGGGTCGATAATCTCCGGGTAGAAATGATCCTCCCAGATATGCAACCCGTCCTTGGTCTCCACACATTCATTGGCAACACCGGGGCCCATGATTTCCGACAGGCCGTAAATGTCGACTGCGTGCATGTCGAAGGCCTGTTCGATTTCCTGCCGCATGGAATTGGTCCACGGTTCCGCGCCGAAAATACCGGCTTTCAGAGAAGTTTCGCGCGGGTCCAGCCCTTCCTTTCGGAACTCATCCAGAATGGAGAGCATGTAGGACGGGGTGACCATGATGATATCCGGTTTGAAATCCCGGATCAGCATCACCTGGCGCTCTGTCATGCCACCGGAAATCGGCACGATTGTGCAGCCCAGTCGTTCCGCGCCGTAATGGGCTCCAAGTCCGCCGGTAAACAGGCCATAGCCATAGGCGATGTGAACGATCATGCCGGGTCGACCACCGGAAGCGCGGATGGATCGTGCCACCAGATCAGCCCAGTTGGAAATGTCCTGCTCTGTATATCCCACAACCGTCGGCTTGCCGGTTGTTCCGGATGACGCGTGCACACGAAGGATTTTCTCTCTGGGAACGGCGAACATGCCGAACGGATAATTGTCTCTGAGATCAGCCTTGGTGGTGAATGGGAAGCGTCGGAGATCCTCAAGGCTTTTCAGATCATCGGGATGAACACCGGCCTCATCAAAGGAAGAGCGATAGAAGGGCACATTCTCATAGGCATGGCGCAGGGACCACGCCATACGCTCGAGCTGCAGCGCTGAAATGGCGTCACGGGATGCTGTCTCGATCGGGTCGAGATCACCTGGTTTCGGGCTGAGATCCAGCATTCAACAGTCCTCCTCTGTGGCCTCTGATGCGACGTCCTCCGGCGGCAGCAGTGTGCCTTTCACTGTGCGGCAATGGCCGCGAAACTCGGCAATGGTCATGTCCTTCTCCGTCCGGACTACAATGTCGTAGATGCCGGACCGTCCTTGTCTCTGGCGTTCTGTTGCCTCTGCCACAAGCCGGTCTCCCAGATAGGCCGGGGTCAGAAAAGTAACGCTGCAATGCTGGGCCACCGTCCGCTGATTGTAACTGTTGCAGGCAAAGGCAAAGGCTGAATCGGCCAGCGTGAAGATGACACCACCATGGCAGGTGCCGTGACCATTGACCATAACGTCTGTCACCAGCATGGAAACGCAGGCCTTGCCGGGTGAGACCGCATCCAGCTGCATGCCCATGGACTGGCTGGCCTGATCCGTTTGCCAGAGCGCGGCCGCACAGGCTTTTGCCAGCTCGTCTGCTGTCTGGGCCATCTAGCGTCTCCCTGTGAACTTGGGTGGACGTTTGGCCATGAAAGCCCGGACACCTTCCGCATAGTCCGGAGAGCGTCCCGCTTCGCCCTGCAGGCGGCATTCAAGTTCGAGCTGGTCGTCCAGCGAATTGGTTTCCGCAGCGTCGAGAGCCTGTTTGATGAAACTGTATCCCAGTGTCGGGCCTTCTGCGAGACGGGCCACCATTGTCAGGGCTGTGTCCATCAGCACGTCATCATCCACGGCTTTCCAGATCATGCCCCAGTCCTCGGCCTGTTCCGCTGAAACTGGCTCAGCCAGAAGCGCCAGGGCCCGCGCACGCGGCATGCCCACAAGACGCGGCAGAAGCCAGGTGCCACCTGAATCCGGCACAAGGCCGATCTTTGAGAAGGCTTGAATGAACTTGGCTGAGCGGCCCGCGAGAACAATATCGCACCCGAGTGCCAGATTGGCACCGGCACCAGCTGCAACGCCATTCACCGCGCAGACTATGGGGAAGGGCAGAGAGCGAAGTTTTCGCACCAGTGGATTATAACGGGTTTCAATGCTCTCGGAGAGGTCCGGCGGGCCATCTGATGCATCCGGCGAGACGCGATCTCCGAGGTCCTGCCCGGCACAGAACCCGCGACCGGCTCCTGTCAGGACAATTGCCCGGCATGCATCATCATTTTCTGCTGTCACAAGCGCAGCCATCAGCTCGGCATGCATTGCATCATTGAAGGAATTCAGTTTGTCCGGTCGGTTGAGCGTCAGGAGATGGAACCCATCCCGTCTGTCCACAAGCACCGTCTGTTCTGCCATGACAATCCTCCCGCCGGGCTCCTTGATTTGCTGACCGCCCGGTCAGTGAATTGTTCACGGAAGAAGAATGCCTGTCAACGCCAGAGCCGTTAGACGCGAAAGCACCAGACGTTTAACTTGAATTTGCAGTGGTGCTTTAAGAGTTTGTCTCTGCGCGAGCTTTTGTCTGAAAAGTCTATCAACTTTTCAGAAGCACGCTGTAAAGCTGCGGAAAAGATACCAGAGAGAAGGAGAGATTAGGGTCAAGGCTCATTGCTCACGTCCATTCTGCGATAGTCATTTTTTCGTCCAGCGCGGCGGAGGTCCGCAGGAAACCTTCCGGTTTTCAAGGATCTCCAACAAAGCCGGGCGCTAAAATGGCCCCGCCCTTCGGGTTCATCAGGGAAGCTCTGCCTGACCACAAACAACAGCTTGAATAGGGTCCAACTGTCCGGCGCTCTTGTTCCTGCCCATTCTGTACTTCCCTGATGAACAGAATGGGCATGAGCAATGAGTCTTGACCCTAGTCTTTGTCTTTCAATGCTGACCAGGCGCCGTAGGATGACACGCAGAAGGGCACCAGATAGGTGAGGACCAGTTTCAGCAGGTCAGGGTCACCCGTCACGAAGATACGGTCACCCTGGTTGATGAGGTTGAGCAGGGTACCAACAATCACGGCCACCTTGATGGACCGGTTTAAAATGGGCGGACGGAAGACGCGGGACAGAGTCGTATCCGGCATTCAGGCTCTCATTTGGTACGAAGCGATAGATCCCTCACACCATATTCGCCCACCAAAGGCAAGTATTTCAGGCCACTTGCGTTACGATTTCACCGCTTTTGCCAATTTTCTAACCGCTGCATCCGATGCAATGACGCCGTCATTGGAAAAAGCCTCGTGATTCGCTTCGATATCCTTGCGGTCATAGAGGTAGTTCACCATCAGCCCGGCAGACTGGTCGAGACCGCGATCTGAAACATCCCCAAGCCAGTTCAGCCGCTCAAGGCGTGCGCCGTTCCCCAGATGAAACCGTGCCACAGGATCTGGCACCCGGCCACGATGATCCCTGGCGGCGAGGAAATAATGCGCTGCCAGTGGCATTAACAGGTCTTTGAGTGCCTGTTCCGTGCCCGGATCGTTCATCCAGTGACGGGAATTGAGAAGCTGTAGCAGGTCATCATCTGAGTCTCCGTTATCACCGCTCTTTTCAGACGACTGTCGGGACAGCCATTGTCTGAAACCGGGAATGGGAGACAGGGTCACGAAATTCTTGAGGTTTGGCAGTTCACGGCTCAGCTCTTCCACCACCTGCTTGATCAGGAAGTTGCCAAACGACACACCCTTGAGGCCTTCCTGACAGTTGGAGATTGAATAGAATACCGCAGTGCCGGCCTTCTCGGGCTCGATGACGTCGCGGTCATCAGCCAGAATGCCTGCAATCCTGTCAGGGATATCCCGCGTCAGGGCCACTTCGACGAAAATCAGCGGGTCATCCACAAGGGCAGGGTGGAAAAAAGCGTAAAGCCTCCGGTCCGGCAGATCGATCCGGCGGCGGAGATCATCCCAGTCCTGAATGGCATGAACTGCCTCATAAGTGATGATTTTCTCAAGGATCGCCGCTGGCGTCTGCCAGTCGATACGCCGCAGAACCAGAAAACCCCGGTTGAACCAGGCGGTGAACAGCCGGGCAAAGTCATCATCCACTGTTTTCAGGTCCGCATGAGATTTCAGCCGTTGAAGCAGGTCTGCGCGCATCTGCACCAGATGCCGGGTCCCGTCAGGAGCCATATTGAGGCGGCGGAGCAGTTCTGCCCGGCGGGGTTCACTGGCATCCCGCAGCCGGGCCTGGTTCCTCGCGCTCTGGTCTGCAAGGTAGGTTTCTGCCGCTTCTGTCAGCTTGTCCCGGTCAACATCGAAATCGGTCAGAAGTGCCCGGAAAAAACCGGTACAGGCAGCACTGTCGAGCGTGCTGTAATGACAGAGCAGGTCATCTGCACGGGCCACATTGCCCGCTTCCCCGGTCTTTGACAGCAATTCGTCGGCAAGGCTGTGCATGTCTTTGGCCGACAGCCGTCGCTCCCGATCCAGACCCACCATGCGGCGGCCCCGTTCAGCAATGGTAGACAACATATCGATGGTGAAGAGGCTGTTCATGTCTCGCGGTCCTGTGTCTGGTCTATCCCTTGCCGGTTCCGGCTGGAGGTTCTGTCAGACTTATGCACATCTATGTGGCGTTTTAACCGTCAAAACCAAACTCTTGACCCTAGACCTGTGACGAGGGGTTGACGTGGATCGAATCCGGCTATAGATACCCGTCATCCAAAGCGCCACAGCGCACCTCTTTACGAGGTTTGTTCTACTGGGGAATAGTTTAATGGTAGAACAGCGGACTCTGACTCCGTCGGTCCTGGTTCGAGTCCAGGTTCCCCAGCCAAAAGACAAACTAGTCTTTACAATGCTTTGTTAAAGTCCCATATATAGTATGAAAGTAAGTTAGCTTTTATCGATGAAACCTTTGCTATCAACCGGTTTCTGAGAGTTGAGTGAAAGGCGAAGATGATGATTCTTGCGACAAAAGAAGGTTGGGGCGGTCTGGTCTGACAAGGCCATTGACAATACTCTGTCATATTGTGTTCTATCAAAGGCTTTCAACGGTACGTTGTGAGCCTTTTGTGTTTTGGGGGACGCTGTGGCTGAGGTTTGGGCCATTTACATTTCCGCCGGTATCGCGGCAGCGGTTGGACTTGTTGCCGCAGCAATAGCCATCTGGGGAATTCGCACGCAAAGAGAGATTGCCCTCAAGCGTACGACCCTCGATATGATCAGCCAATCAGAACGTGACAAGGATATCATTGAGGCTCAGGCGCGTTTCAATGATCTTGCAAAGCAACCCGCGGGCCTCGCTCCCTATGCGGAAAAGGACAAACTGGCCACTGATGATGTTGAGAAGATACGCGTTGTCCTGAACCAATATGAGATTTATGCCATTGGCATCAAACGCGGAATTATTGATGAGGAACTCTATTTCCTCTGGTTCAAGAGCGGGCTACTGACCCATTGGCGGCATGCTGAGCCGTTTATTACACGTCTTCGTGCCCTTACGGAGTCAGATGTCCTGTTCCGTGAATTTGAGTGGTTGGTTGAGAGAGCGCGTAATCATGGATGATCAAAGCGATTCATAATCATTCCCTTTCCGATTTAACCCGCTACAATTCCCCCAATTTGGCTCTTTCAAAGCCTCTGCGCAGATGCCATAGTCTGGCACTGGAAGCTGGTGTGTGGAGAGGTGAATTGACCGTGCGCACCGGAAGAAATCTCAAAGAATATAAACAGGCTGACTGGTGTAACCGGTTGGCACAAAAGTGAGACCTGGAATGCGATTTGAAGCTCCTCAAACGGTGGAGGCGGCGGTTGGCCTGCTTTCATCGGAAGGTGGCGTGACGCGGGTTCTGTCCGGCGGCACGGATGTTCTGGTGCAGTTGCGCAGCGGTATGGTTGAGCCGGATCTGATTGTCGATATCAAGAAGATCCCCGGCATGCGCGATATTGTCGAAGATGACGAGGGTTTCCGCATCGGCGCGGCTGTGGCCTGCGTCGAACTGGGGGAGCATGATGCTCTCAGCAAGGCCTGGCCGGGCGTTGTGGAAGGGGCCGAGCTCATCGGTTCAACCCAGGTGCAGGGCCGGGCCACCATGGTGGGCAATCTCTGCAATGCTTCTCCCGCTGCTGACAGCGTGCCGGGTCTCGTAGCCGCCGGTGCCACGGTTGAAATCGTCGGTCCCGATGGGCGTCGCCAGATAAAGGTTGAAGATGTGCCGGCAGCACCCGGTCGTACCAGCCTTGCAAAAGGTGAGATGATTGAAGCCATCCGTCTGCCAAAGCGGGCACCACGCTCGGGCGATGCCTATCTGCGGTTCATTCCGCGGACGGAAATGGATATCGCCGTTGTTGGCTGTGCCGTTCGTCTGGCGCTGGATGAAACCGGCACCTGCACGGAAGCCTCTGTCGCACTTGGCGCGGTGGCTATCACCGTTCTCAACGTCAAGGATGCGGCTGACGCGCTGATTGGCACGAAGGTTGATGACGAAGCGCTGGCCAGAATGGCCGCAGCCGCATCGGCTGCCTGCAAACCCATTGACGACAAGCGCGGCACCAGAGAGTTCCGCATTAAGATCGCCGGTGTTCTTGCCGAACGGGCCGCGCGCATCGCACTCGAACGCGCACGGGGATAATCATGTCTGGCATTCACGTAACAACCACCATCAACGGTGATGAAGCTGAATTCATCTGCCAGCCGGATGAAACCCTGCTGGATGTTCTGCGGGATCGCATGGGCATGACGGGCAGCAAGGAAGGCTGCGGCTCAGGCGATTGCGGGGCCTGCAGTGTCATGGTCAATGACCGTCTGGTCTGTTCCTGCCTGGTGCTGGGAGCCGAAGCGGAAGGGGCAAGGGTCGACACGATTGAAGGCATGGCGGATGGTGAAACCCTGCACCCGCTACAGAGGAAGTTCCTTGAGCATGCCGCCCTGCAGTGTGGCGTTTGCACACCGGGTTTTCTGGTGGCGGCGAAGGCTCTGCTTGAGAAAAATCCCGATCCGTCTGAGATAGAAGTCCGGTACTGGCTGGCAGGCAATCTCTGCCGTTGCACCGGTTATGACAAGATCATCCGCGCAGTCATGGATGCTGCTGCAGAAATGAGAGGAGCCTGACCCATGTCCAGACTCACGGAAAAAGCCCGCGATGGTGCACTGAAACAGGTTGGTACCCGCCCGCTGCGTCCCGACGGGATCGACAAGGTGACGGGCCGCGCTCGCTTTGGAGCCGATGCGGTTGCCCCCGGCATGCTGGTTGGCAAAATTCTCAGAAGCCCGCACGCGCATGCCCGCATCAAGGCAATTGATACAACAAAGGCGGAAGCGCTTTCCGGCGTCAAGGCCGTTATCACCGCTGATGATTTTGGTGATGTGGATGAAAGCCTGACCGATACGCTCCACAACATCATGGCCCATGGCAAGGCGCTTTATGAGGGGCACGCTGTTGCTGCGGTTGCCGCCGTCAACATGTCTGTCGCCCGTCAGGCCCTGAAGCTGATCGAGGTCGATTATGATGTTCTGCCGCATGTAACGGATGTGGAAGAGGCGGCCCAACCGGACGCGCCACTGATCCGTGAGGATCTTCTGACGGTTGGCGTCAACCCGCCTGCCACAAAGCCGTCCAACATCTCCGCCCGGCATGAATTCGGTCATGGTGATGTGGGTAAGGGATTTGCGGAAGCTGACATTATTGTCGAACGGACCTTCCGCACAGAAGCCACCCACCAGGGCTATATTGAGCCACATTCCTGGCTCGGCAGCATGGGGCCGGATGGTCAGGCAGAACTCTGGGGTTGTACCCAGGGGCATTATATGGTGCGCGATACCTGCGCCGGACTTCTGGGCATTGACGTGTCCAAGCTCCGGGTGACAGCGTCCGAGATCGGCGGCGGCTTTGGTGGCAAGACGACGGTCTTTGTTGAACCGGTGGTGCTGGCGCTCTCCCGCAAGGCCAATCGCCCGGTGAAAATCACCATGAGCCGTGAAGAAGTGTTCAAGGCGACAGGCCCCACATCCAGCTCTGCCAATCGGGTGAAGATCGGCATTACGAAGGATGGCCGGATCACCGCAGCAGACGCGGAACTGTTCTATCAGGGTGGGGCATTCCCGGGCTCTCCGGTGGAATTCGGGGCCATGGCAGCCTTTGCCTGCTATGCGCTGGAGAATGTGCGTGCCGTGGGCTGGGATGTGCTGGCCAACCGACCGAAACAGGCGGCCTATCGTGCGCCTGGCGCGCCGATGATCGTCTTTGCGGTTGAAAGCGTCATTGATGAACTGGCACGCCGGATTGACATGGACCCGGTGGATTTCCGTCTGAAGAATGCCCCTAAGGAAGGGGATCGTTCGTCCTACGGCCCGAAATTCGGCCCGATAGGCCTGATCCAGACGCTTGAAGCCGCGAAGGCACATCCGCATTATTCAGCGCCACTCGGCCCCAATCAGGGACGTGGCATTGCTGCGGGATTCTGGTTCAATTTCGGCGGTATGACCTGTTCCAACATCAATATCGGCAATGATGGCACCGTGACGATTGCGGTTGGTACGCCGGATATTGGTGGATCACGTGCCTCCATGTGCCTGATGGCGGCGGAAGAGTTCGGCATTCCTTACGACCGGGTGAAGGCGATTGTTGCTGATACCTCTGCGCTCGGCTTCAACGATGTGACCGATGGCAGCCGTGTGACCTTCTCAAGCGGTTATGCCACCATCCAGTCAGCACGGGCTGCCATTGGGGAAATGTGTAAACGTGCCGCACAAATCTGGGGTATTCCGGAAGAAGCGGTGGACTGGTCAGACGGTCATGCCCGTCCGTCCGGCCCGAATGCCGGTGATTTTGAACCGCTGTCTATGGCGGAGATTGCCGCAAGCGCCGCCCGGACCGGAGGCCCGATTGCCGGTCATCACGAGGTCAATGTGGATGGGGCCGGTGTCAGTTTCGGTGTTCACATCGCTGATGTGGAGATTGACCCGCAGACAGGCCGCAGCACGGTTACCCGCTATACAGTGCTTCAGGACGCGGGCAAGGCCATCCATCCCGCCTATGTGGAAGGGCAGTATCAGGGTGGCGCGGTACAGGGTATCGGCTGGGCCCTGAACGAGGAATATATCTACGGCGAAGACGGCCGCCTGCAGAATGCCGGTTTCCTTGATTACCGCATGCCGGTTGCCTCAGACCTGCCGATGATTGATACGCAGATTATCGAAATCCCCAATGAGGGACATCCATACGGCGTGCGCGGTGTGGGTGAGACGCCAATCGTGCCGCCACTTGGGGCTATCGGTAATGCGGTTTCCCAGGCGATTGGTCTGCGGGTGACTGAAACACCTATGTCTCCGCCGCGCCTGCTGGCCATGATGAGCAGCTATCGCGAAGCGGCTGAATAGAGGACAAAGGGCGGGAATGGTCAAAGTGGTGCTCTGGGGAGCTCTGACACATGCAACGAACGGCGAGGCCGAACTGGACCTTGATGTTCGTACGGTGAAAGAGCTTCTGACCCGGCTTGAGACTGATTATCCCGCCCTCGCACCGCAATTGAAAAAGGGCGTCTCGGTGGCCATCGATGGCCAGATCTACCGAGACGCCTGGTTCGCGCCTATCCCTGAAGGAGCCGAGGTCTTCGTGCTGCCGCGCATGGTTGGTGGTTAGGCAGCCAGCGTCTGATTTATTCCGCTGTTTCTGTAAAGCGCCGGATGGCCTCTCCAAGGCAGGTGGCCATGCGCTCGGACAGATCAATTCTGCCGGCAAAACCGTGGCCCTTTTCGCTCATCTTCGGCAAGGTCTTCAGCAGGATATTGATGACCTTTTCGTCCTCATGATCAGCCGCAAAGACATCAGCGTAATAGGTGAGGAAGACCAGGCAGGCCACATCTTCGATGCATTGCGTATCTGTGTCCGTCTTCAGATGCTTCTTCTGAAGAATGCTGGAGACATGTTCGCAATCGTCAGTGCTGTAGCCATGCTCTGACATCATCTCTGCCACGCGTGAACCATGTCGTTTCTTCTGCGCTCCCCGCCAGCGATGATAACCGGGCTTGTTGCGGGGATAGGAATCGCGCGGAATGACCCAGCGTTCAATATGTTGGCCCCGGGCGGCAATCTGTAAAAGTTCACTGGCATCCGGTTCGAACCCGGCCAGCACGTCTGACATGCGCCGTCCATAAAGCAGTTCATAAGGCCATGTTTTGCCATCGGCTTCAATGGAGCGGGGATCCGCGCTGTTTGCTGCGTCTATCTGCTCAAGAACGTTGGCCAGTTGAGACATAGAAGCTCCTCGATCTTTTGGAATAGTTATGATGTACGGTCATCAATGTGCCGCATGCCATCAGCTGTTGCATGATATCCCGACAGACGGCGATCCGCATAGGTCATTCTATGGTCAAGCAGAGCTCGGGTCATCCGTGCAATTGTATCGCGATGCTCTGGCTGTTCCGCAAGGTTGGTCATCTCATTGGGATCTGCATCCATATCAAACAGAAGTGGCGGCAGCCCGCCGTTAAAATGGATGTATTTGTATTGGTGTTCACGCAGGATACAGACATTGAGCTGATTGAACGGCAGGCCAAACTTTGTTTCATAAATGCTGGTGCGTGCCGGGTTGGCAAAATCCAGCTCCATATAAGCGTAATCCCGGAGGCTGGATGCATCCTGATCCGTAAGGAGTGGCAACAGAGATTGCCCGTCCAGCTGATAGGGGATTTTGAGGTCGAGCCAGTCGAGAATGGTCGGGACGACATCAATCGACTGGGTGATCTGCTCAACAGAACGCCCGGCAGTTTGGCGCCGTTTTGGATCCCGGATGATCATTGGCGTGTGAAAGGCCCGCTCATAGACACTTTCCTTGCCCCACATCAGATGGTCACCCAGCATTTCGCCATGATCTGCTGTGAGGACTATCAGCGTCCGGTCATATTGGCCTGTCTCTTTCAGATAAGCGATGATCCGCCCGATATGATCATCCAGCTCCTTGATGAGGCCTATATAGACAGCCCGGATTTCCTGCGTCTGCTCCGGTGTCAGCGTGTGAGCGTCAGTTCCGGGCAGCTGGGTCTGATAGTTCTGGCCGGCCTTTGAGAAGAAGGCCTTAAAGACCGGATGAACAGCCATTTCCGCATCAAGTGATCCATGATGAGCGGGCTTTGGTGCCGCTTCGGGAGTGCAGAACGTGTTATAGGGTGCAGCCGCCGCAAATGGCGGATGTGGCTTGATATAGGATAGATGCACACTCCAGCTCTTATCGCCCAGAAGCTTCAGGTGGTTGAGAAGCTGATCGGTCAGATAGGCGGTTTCGCTGTAGTCCCTGTGGAAGAGGGCCGGGTCATTGATCCTGGCATCCCGCGATGGATCAGGTGATTGAGGCACCTGAATGCTGGCTGCATCCGGTGCGTCATAGCCAAGAGCGATCAGATAGCGTCGCCAGTCTGCATTGTCATCGGCACGCATCCGGGCAACTTCCGTGAAACCGGGGAGAAGCCCCTCATAGTCGGTCAGGCTCGGGTCATTGGGATCCAGGCCACGTGGGTCTGGTGTGGCATCCGTATAGCCGAACAGAAGCGGCTCACGTCCTGCCTTCCTCAGCTCAAGGGCCAGATTGGTGTGATCTGCCGCGAGCGGCGTGCCGTTGCGTACAGACCGGTGGTTCATGGCATAGAGCCCGGTTAGCAGGCTGGCACGGGAGGGGCCGCACGGTGTGATAGCGCAAAAGTTCTTGCGAAAAGAGACACCGTCAGCTGCCAGAGATCGCATGGTCTCAAAGGCCGGGTCATTGTCAACAAGGTCGAAGAAGATGTCAGCCCGGAGCTGATCCAGAGTGATGAACAGAATATTGGGTCTGCTGTCAGTCATGGCGGAACCTGATCAATCTGCCGAGAAGAATGGTGTGTTGAGAAGGGAGAGTAGCGACCACCGGGGTGCCTGTCATCCGTTTTGACCCTAATGCAGGATTATGAAGTTGACGATGATAATTATCTATGGGAACTGTATCCAATGCTGGAATACCACCTTCATACTGCCTTCGGTTATCGCGTCTCACGGATGGCGCGGGGAATAGAGCGACGGTTTGAGATTGCGCTCGGGCGTTATGACCTCACGCGTCTGACCTGGTGTCTGCTCTCCGCCATAGGTCACGAGAAGCTGCGCCGTCCGTCAGATGTGGCGGATTACATCGGTGTGGCCCGTCCAATCGTGTCACGATCGCTTCGTGCCATGGAGCAGAAAAAGCTCGTGGCCCGCACATCCTCTGAAAAGGACAAGCGATATGTGGAAATCGTCCTGACGGAAGAAGGCCAGTCCCTGCTGGAAACCATTACACCGCTGGCCCAAAGTGTTGCGGAGCATTTCACCAGCAAACTCAGTGCAGAAGAACTTGCCGTCTTTCAGACCTGCATAGACAGTCTCTCTGACAAGGAAGCAGATGACCTGCCGTCCATTTGACGAGTGGGACGGAGTATAGGGGGAGAGGAGCCAGCATGCGTTTGTTCTCGTATCGTAACCGTCCGGTTCATCTCGGCCCGTTCCCTCTGGAAAGACTGACACGCACAGAGAGTGCTCCGTCACTGGCCGGAATGGTTCCCGACCCATTGCTCGATTTCGATGCGCCCGGCCTGCAGGGGACACTGGCACCGTCCATTCGCACATTCCTGAGTATGCTGGATGTGTTGAGAGATGGAGAGGTCTGGTCATCACGGGCCGAGATTCCCGATGATCCCTGTCTGCGCAGTGAGAATATTAAATCGACCGGCTATTACTTTGATGCCTCCATGATGGGTATCGGTACTCTTTCAGACGATCTCCTGTTGCCTGAGCCGAGAGAGAACCCGGCGCTTGATGATCTGGCGGCCATGATTGAGGCCGGGCAGGTCAACACATTTGCATCTGGTATTGATGTTGTTCTCGCTGATGTGCTGTCCTCTGCGCGGGCGGAGCGTGGTTCTATCGACCATCATAGCCATGTCATTGCCTGCCTGACTGAATACCCTCGTGATCCCGGCGACACAGAGGAGGGGACAGACTGGATTAGAGGTCTGCAGACGCACAGAGCGGCGCTCAGAAGTGCTGAGACTGCGGTCGTGCTTTCCAACTACATTCGCATTCTTGGTTATGAGGCGCGGGCGCATACAGCAACCGCATCTGATATTGCTCTCAATCGTGCGGCTGTTTCAGCCGGCCTTGCCTGTGTGGATAAAGAGGCGGGCGATATTTGTAATCCCTATCTCGGCAGGCGATTTGGTCTGGCCGCAGTGACCACCACACTGGATCTTGCATGCGATCAACCTCTGGCAGTGGAAACCGCAGCAACCCGACGCTGGTCCCACGGAGCCCGCTGGTGGCTGGGTTATGACAGTGCACGCGGTGGGGCAGTGAATGGCCAGCCTTATGCAAAGCGTCTCTACAAGGATGGTCTGCATCCGCACGAAACCCTGAAACGTCGCGAGACACCCACAACCTATATTGATGAAGAGCGGGTTAGGCGGGTTCCCAAACGGGCGGATATGTTTGCCCGTGCGCTCTTTGGCGATCTGGGGAAGAAGGTCCAGGATCGCGCAAAGGGCGGGCGATATGTGATCGAAAACCCGCTTGGCTATTGCGCCAGACGGCCTCTGGGTGCGCTTAGCCTGTTGCAGGACGGACCAGTTGGAGAGAACGCGGACAAGGGACGTTCCGATGCCAATGCAGCCCGGATCAAGGCGGCATTGAACTTTCTGGGTGCGGATGCGGTCGGGCTCAGTCGTTGTCCGGACTGGGCTTATTACTCTCATGATGCATCGGGCAAGGAAATCACGCCTTATCACAGCGATGCGGTCTCTATTATTATCGATCAGGGACACGAGACGATGGAGGGGGCAAGCGGTGATGACTGGATTTCGGCTGCTCAGTCCATGCGGGCCTATCTCAGGACATCGCTGATCGGCGGTGTCGTCGCTGATCATATTCGGCGGTTGGGCTATCCTGCGATGAACCACACCGTTCTGCATGGGGAGGTTCTCCAACCGCCTCTGCTGCTTCTTTCTGGTCTTGGCGAGGTAAGCCGGATTGGTGAGGTGATCCTTAATCCATTCCTGGGACCGCGCCTTAAATCAGGTGCCATCACCACCACAATGCCGATGGCGCACGACAAGCCCATCGATTTCGGCATGCAGAGCTTCTGTGAGGCGTGCAACAAATGTGCGCGGGAATGCCCGTCAGGTTCGATCACAGCAGGGCCCAAGCGCATGTTCAACGGCTATGAAATCTGGAAGTCGGATGCCGAGAAATGTGGTCGCTACCGCATTACTAACGCCTCCGGCAGCATGTGCGGGCGCTGCATGAAAACCTGCCCCTGGAACCTTGAGGGCCTGTTTGCAGAAGCCCCGTTCCGCTGGATGGCGATGAACTGGCCCGGAGCGGCCAAAACCCTTGCGGCCCTCGACGACTGGCTCGGTAACGGCTCGATCAATCCCGTGAAAAAATGGTGGTGGGATCTGGAGCTGACCGATGACGGGCATTATCGGCAGGCCGAAGCCGTCAATCAGCGGGGATTGAACCGTGACCTGACCCTGCGCCATGAGGATCAGACGCTGGCCTGCTACCCCGCAGATAGTGTGCCCGCACCGTTTCCTGCACCATCCCCCATCAATCGGCAGGAAGGTATTCAGCGTTACAAGACATTGCTGTCACCGGAGGATTATCGCCGCCGCCTGAACGAGGGAGACACAGCGGAACTGGCTCCACCGTTTCAGATGCCAGAGGGAGAACCGCCTGCCTTCCCGGTCATTCTCAAGGAACGCAGGACGCTGACGGACAAGGTCGACACATTTGTGTTTGAGACCGCTGACGGACGGCCTTTGCCCGCCTTTGAACCCGGCGCTCATATCGATGTTGTTGTTGCGCCGGAATATTTCCGCCAGTTCAGCCTGGCTGGCGATCCAAATGACCTTCGCCGCTATGAGGTTGGCGTTCTGCGAGAGGATACAGGGCGGGGCGGATCGCGATTGATGCATCAGGTGTTCAGGCCTGGCCGCAAGGTGTTCATCTCGCCTCCGCGCAATCACTTCCCGCTTCTTGATGATGTGGGCAAAAGCCTTCTGTTTGGTGGTGGCATCGGGATTACGCCATTTATTCCCATGGCGTGGGCACTCCATAGGGCGGGGCGCCCGTTCCATCTCCATTATGCTGTAAGAGACCGTTCAGAAGCTGCCTACTGGCCCCTGTTGCAGACCATGCCGTGGAAGAGCCATGTGAGCCTGCACGTCTCTGCTGAAGGGACACGGCTTGATCTGACCTCAGCGATTGGGAACTGGAGCGAGGGGCAGCATGCCTATACCTGCGGCCCGGTCCGCTTCATGGATGGCGTGTTTGATGCGGCAAGAGTCAATGGCTGGTCTGAAGCCAGTCTGCACCGGGAATATTTTGCGGTTCCGGATGCAGAAGATTACGAGAACCATCCCTTTACCCTGAAACTTGCTGAAAGCGGTCGTCTGGTGCCTGTCAGGGCAGATGAAACGGCGACAGATGCCCTGATGGAAGCGGGCGTCGCCGTTGATGTGAAATGCAGCGACGGGCTGTGCGGTGTGTGCACGGCAGAGGTTCTGGAGGGTGACGTCGAGCACCGGGATTATGTACTGAGCGATGACGAGCGCAAGACCCGAATGGTTCTCTGCTGCTCACGCGGCAAAACCCCGGATGGGACGGTAACCGTTCAGCTTTGACCTTCCTGCCGGATTGTTTCCGGAAGAAGGATCTTGTGCCGATCCCGTATCCGCCTGTCCTGGGCTGCACTCAGATAATGGGGGTGGTGCCGGGTCAGGATCGAACGAGCCTCCTCGCGGGCAAGCGACCAGATGTCTTCCGCACCGTTTTCAGCCCAGCTGCGCGGGTCCACCCTGTCGGCGAGCTTGGGGTAGAAATAATCCCGCTGCATGGCATTCATTGTATGCGTACCACCAAGGAAATGACCTTCACCGGTCACGGCTTCCCTGATTGCATCAAAGCCCAGCGTTTCCTCATTGACCTCTATGCCGCGTATGGCCCGGTGGACATGGCCGAGCATTTCATTATCGAGGACGAAGGCCTCAAAAGATGCGCCCAGCAGGCTGGCCATCATACCGGAGGACTCATAGATCATATTCGTGCCTGCCAGCCCTGTGGCGAGGGCGCTCAGAGCCTTCTCCATGCCCATCTGGGCATCCACTGCCTTGGCATCAGCCATGGAGCAGGCGGCTCCTGTGGGCAGGCCAAGCCAGTTGCCGATCTGGCCGGATGCTGCATTGAGAAGCGAAATCTCGCCGCCACCACCGCAGAAAGCTCCGGTTCTGAGATCAATCACAAAGGGCCAGTTGGAAAAAATCATCGGATAGCCGGGCGAGAACAGGTTGACCATGATCAGAGCTGCCAGCGTCTCGGCCGTTGTCTGGGCCAGCATGCCAGCCAACGGGGCAGGGGCTGTTGCACCTGACTGAGCGGCAATAATGGCATTGATCGGCACCTTGCGACGAATACAGGCCAGCGTCACATCCACCGCGTCCTCCCCATAACGCAGCGGGGAAATAATCGGGCTGATATGCGCCTTGCAGAATGGCCGTTCGGCGAACCGTCCCGGCCCGCCCAGGGCCTCGTCAAAGATATCAATTACCGGGTCCACATAGTCGCCAATGGTGAAGCTGGTCCCGACCGGTTTGGTTGTTGCGGCCACGAGGGCATAGGCCGTGTTGATATCGAGGTCGTAGGGCTCGGGCACGTCGGTGGCCACACAGCAGCGGGTGAACCAGCTCACATTGGGCAGGGTGTCGATCAAGCGCGTGAAGTCATAGAGATCCCGCAAGGTCGACGGGCGGTAGAGGCCGCTATCAAGATCGAGTGTCTGGACGGCTGCTCCGCCTGTGCCGAAATAAACCCGGTCTCCGCCTATCTCGAAATCATGTTGGGGGTCCCGTCCATGAAAGACAAAGCTCTTTGCCGCGCCGTCAATGATCTCTTCGACCAGTGCCCTGGGATAAGACAGGCGGCCCAGGGCATTGATGGTTGCTCCGCGTTCCAGAGCAGCCTCACGCACCACAGGCGGCACGTCTCCCATACCAACCTCGTCCAGAATGCGGAGAGCCGTTCTGTATATGGCCTCAACGTCTTTTTCGGACAGGGGGCGATACTGGCCTCCGGACTGGCCGGCTGGTGCCGGATTGATTTCCGCCTTTGGGGCTTTCCGCTTGGCTACCCGTGCAGCACGTCCACCGCTGCGTCGTCTTTCCCGTTCTGCCATCAGGTCTTGTCCGGTCTTGTAATATGGATCATGCGCAAAGAGTGATCCGAAACAGGCCATTCGAAAACGGAAAAGACGAACGTCCCGGAAAGCTGAACCGAAGCTTAGACTTCTCTGAACAGGAAGTGGATGTGCTCTAGATAAAAACAACCCCGCCACCGGGACGAGGTGACGGGGAAAAAGGATCTTTTTATTTTTTTTATATTGCTCTGTCGGTTGGGGTTGCGACTTGAGCTGGGGAGATACTGCCACCGAAAATAGGTCTTGGGGAGGGGGAGACAGCTCCACGGTTTTGATTTTTTGGTACTAAATCTTTCGTTAAGCTTTTGAAATGGTTGAAAAATGGCAGGTTTATGCGGTTTTTCGCGTGGGTTGCAAACGGTTTTAGACTGACCGATTGGTCTAGAATTTATGGGAGGACCACAGTCAGGGACTGAGCAGCCCGGGTAATTCCGGTATAAAGCCACCTGTCCCGGTGCTCGCGGAAGGCACCGCTTTCGTCAAAAAGAATCACGTTATCCCATTGTGACCCCTGTGCCTTGTGCACGGTCAGGGCGTAGCCGAAGTCGAATTCATCGGAGTTCCGGCGCAATTGCCAGGGCATTTCATTTTCCCGACCTTCAAAGAAGGCCTCATGAACGCTGATTCGAAGCCTGCGGACGCCTTCGCTCTGGTCATCTGAGGCAATATGCATGCGATAGCGATCACCACGACGGGCCATCATCTTGATCACATGCCAGATACTGCCATTCAGAAAACCTTTCTGATGGTCATTACGCAGACAGACCAGTCGATCATCCCGCTGGGGGCCGTCCGTAAGAAACCCCTTGAGCTCCCGGATACGCTGATTGTAGCGACGGCGGGTGCGGTTGAGCCCCACAAGGATCTGGTCAGCTTCAAGCACATCTTCTGATGTGATGTCCTGCTTGCGGATAACCCGGCTGTCACCATAGGTGCCGGGAGAGAGGCGACCGCCATTGCGGATGGTCTCTGCAAGCTGAATGATCGGGTTGTCGGCAGACTGACGATGAATCTCGGTCAGCATGACATCCGGTTCGTGATCCGTGAAATACCCGCCACCGGCCACAGGGGGAAGCTGTGCCGGGTCACCCAGCACCAGAACCGGCGTCCCGAAAGACAGAAGATCGGTCCCCAACTGTTCGTCCACCATGGAGCATTCATCAATGATGACAAGGGACGCATCTTTCACCTTGCTCTGCTTGTTGAGACGGAATTCCGGGGTGCCTTCCTCATCATCCTCACCATCCAGCCGATAGATCAGGCTGTGGATGGTGCTGGCATCGGGACATCCCTTCTGGCGCAGAACATCGGCTGCCTTGCCCGTATAGGCGGCGAACAGCACATTGCCATTGACGCCTTCTGCCAGATGCCGGGCAATGGTCGTTTTGCCGGTACCTGCATAGCCAAACAGCCGAAAGATGCCGCCGGACCGGCCTTTCAGCCAGTCTGCAGTCTCTTTCAATGCTCGGTCCTGTTCGGTGGACCATGTGAGAGCGGTCATGGCAAGCTGCCTGTTTGTGCACTGTCTGTTCTCGGTTATGTCTGATTCCTCGTCCTGACGCTAAGGAAAAGCAAACAGGCTTTCTTGGGATGTGGGAACGGAAGTGCTTTGCCTCACTGGTCTTGCCTGATACACTTGTCGCCAAGTGAGACACTTGCCGCACGCTGCGCCAGAACTCTTGAGCTGCAGGCGTCCGGACGAGGAGAAATGGGTTGGTCGATTCGGCTGAGGATCCGCGTACAGCGGGTCGCCCGGCCGTATCATCCCTTCGTGACGGTCAGAAACAGGCTGGTCATAGTGATGATAGAGGTCGCTCCGGGGGTGGGAAACCATCTAAAGCCGGTGCGAAATCCGGGAAAAAATACCGGAGACGGTTCAAGAAGAACAAACCGTCTCCTGAACATGAAGACAAGAATGCAGCCGGACAGAACAAGCCGGCAACTGCAAAGACGGAACAGCGACCAGCGCCTGCGCGTCCTTCTTCTGCCAAGGCAGACAAGGACCGCAAGAGGCCACCACGCTCTCCACGGTCTTCCCATCGCAGGCCAGACAGCCGCCCGGCTGATCGCTATGCTGCGCTCGATCTCGGGACCAACAATTGCCGATTGTTGGTGGCTGAGCCAAAAGGCATGAGCTTTCGGGTGGTGGATGCCTTCTCCCGTATCATTCGTCTGGGTGAGGGAATTTCCCGCACTGGTGCCCTGAATGGTGCGGCAATGGAGCGTGCCATTGAGGCGCTGAAGGTCTGCCAGGACAAACTTCAGGACCGGAAGGTCCGTCATTTCCGCCTTATCGCAACAGAGGCTTGCCGACGTGCGGCCAATGGCGAGGAATTTCTTGAGCGGGTCAGGTCTGAAGTGGGTATGACCCTTGAGATTGTTGACCGGCAGACTGAGGCGCGTCTGGCGGTCGCTGGTTGTGCCTCTCTTGTCCATCCAAAGGCGGAAGGCGCGCTGTTGTTTGACATTGGTGGCGGGTCGTCAGAAATCGTCTGGCTGGATTCCCGTCGTGAGCGCGAGCGCCGTTCCCGTACCCTGTCACGCTCAATTCGCGACTGGGCGTCATTGCCAGTTGGTGTGGTCACCCTGTCGGAATGGCATGGTGGTGAGCATGTGACGCGCGAGAGCTTTGAGGCCATGGTAGCGGAAGTTATTACCATGCTGGACGCCAATTCATTCGGTGGCGAGGCGTTGGGCCGGGCGATCGACCGCGGTGGCATGCATATGCTGGGCACGTCCGGAACAGTGACAACACTGGCAGGTATCCACCTCAATCTTGATCGCTATGACAGGCGGCGGGTCGACGGGCTCTGGATGCGGGAAACCGACGTGGACCGGATGACGCAAACCCTGCTGGACATGTCATTTGAAGAACGGGTGAACAATCCCTGTATCGGTCGGGACCGGGCGGATCTGGTTCTGGCGGGCTGTGCAATCCTTGAGGCCATACGTCGTAAATGGCGGTGCGAGCGCCTGCGGGTGGCCGACAGGGGGCTACGTGAGGGCATTCTGACGGAACTGATGGACCGCAATGGTGTCTGGCGCAGACCTGGCCGGAGCCAGAATGGCCGACAGGCCAAGGGACGGCCGAGGAAAAGGACTAAGACGAACGGAGAGGCGACGTGAGCAAGAAATCATCCGGTGGCGGAAACCTCTCCGGCAGAAGCCTGCATGTGAAAGTGAAAACGGCCAAGCGTCGCAAGCTTGGTTCGACCCTGTGGCTGCAGCGTCAGTTGAACGATCCCTATGTGGCTCAGGCCAAGAAAGATGGCTACAGATCCCGTGCGGCTTACAAGCTCATTGAGATGGACGAGAAACACAAGTTCCTGACCCCTGGTGCCCGGATTGTTGACCTGGGCGCAGCACCTGGTGGCTGGTGCCAGATTGCGGCTCAGCGTGTGGGGTCCACTGATGAGGATATCCGCGTTGTGGGAATTGATTATCTTGGTATGGACCCCATGCCGGGCGTTACCATTCTGCAGAAGGATTTTCTCGACGATGATGCCCCGGACATGCTGATGGAAGCCCTGCGCGGGCATAAGGCTGATATTGTCATGTCCGATATGGCTGCACCAACCACGGGCCATCGCAAGACCGATCACCTGCGCACAACGCATCTCTTTGAGGTGGCCGCAGACTTCGCCCGTAATGCACTTGTGCCTGGCGGTCTCTTCCTCTCCAAGGTCTTCCGTGGTGGTACAGAACATGAGCTGCTTCAGGAGCTGAAGCGGGAATACAAGTCAGTCGCCCACATCAAGCCACCGGCCAGCCGTAAGGAAAGCCCGGAACTCTATGTTCTTGCCAAGGGTTTCCGAGGGGCTGAGGATGATGAGGACTGAGGTTGTGCTCAGAAGGTGAGCGGCTGACCGGTCAGGGCCTGTTCCGCCTGCGGCAGAACATCGAGGCTTGGCCAAAGACCAGACTTCAGGCAATCCGCATAGCCGTTGACCAGTCCCTTGGCTTTCATGGTTGCAGCAGCGCCCTGATAATCATAGTCGAGGCCATGAAAAGTCACATCAACGGTGCCGGTCTCTTTCACCGTAATCAGGGCATACCAGACCCTCGGGGTGCCGTCATTGGCAGGCATGCCAAGAGCACCGGAATTGATCCAGCTCCGCGCGCCAACCCGGCGGTGAAACGGGATACCGGAATGCCCGGCCAGAACGTGGTCGAAATCCTCAGAGGTGAATTGCCCGGCAAGGTGTGCTTCATCAACGGACGGGAAGACAAATTCGTTGATTGAGCTGGTTGTCCCGTGCACCACGCGAAATGTGTGAGAGCCAAGTGTCACGGTAATTGACCGGGGCAGAGACGCCATCCACTCTGTCTGATCCTGACGTAGTTCCGCTCGACAGAACGCATACCATTGCGCCGACAGGAGCGAACAGGCTGTGCCATCGTCAAAGCCGCAGCCGCAATCATCAGACCCCTGTGCCAGAGAATCCTCGCAATTGCCCTGGATTGTTTCAATACCGCTTTGGCGAAAGGCGTCGACCACCTCTGACGGATCACCACAATAGGCAACCAGATCGCCGGTGCAGATCATCTGTGCCGAAGACAGGCCCAGCCTGCGGGCCTCAGCCATCAGAGCCTCGAACGCCTGCAGGTTGCCATAAACGCCGCCGAAGACCAGCATACGATCTCCGGCGATAGCGATATTTTTATGCGGTAACAGCATCGGTTCAGGCTGGTGACAGGCGTGGTTGCGTCCGCTTCAAACCCAGAGCAAAGGCGAGGTTGCCAATAGCCAGAACCGCAACACAGATCACCAGAAGTTTGGTGTATTTATGCTCGATACCCAGCAGAGGTGTCATAAGGGAGGAGGCGCCGCCCGCTTCAACGAAGTAGAGCGCGGCACCGCCAAGGGCTGCAGCAAAGGAGGTGAGATAGGCCCAGAGCGCTACTTCACGATTGCCCCAGATGCAGAAGAAAATGACGGGCGCCAGGTACATGGAGGCCGTGCCGCTGACAGCGACAGCTGAGTAGAGGTCTTTCGAACCGGCAAACAGGAAAACAAGACCACCGAGCATGGCAACAACCATGGCCAGACGGCCATTGAGCACGGTTTCCGGTACCAGTTTCATATCCACCACGGCGAGCTTCGCAGAGCTCGACAGGGTCGAATCCAGCGTTGAAAGCGCGGAGATGATCAGCACGATGTTCAGAACGGTCATGGATGTGGTGCCGAGAATGCGGGTCAGCGTGTCATTCAGCACTTCGCCTTCGACAGCAACCTGACCGGCATGAACACCAAGAAGGGCAAAGATCAGGATGCACAGCATGGAAATCCAACCCGCATGGAAGAAGCTGCGGCGGGTGGTCTGCTGGTCAGCCAGGAAGCCGCGATCCATCATCACCGGATCATGCATCGGATAACTCCAGACCTGCAGCAGAGCGACGACAAGAAGATGCCAGCCTGCATCAAAGCCGAGTGTTTTGGGTTCAAACAGCGGAGTGATGGACCAGTCGCGAAGATCAAGCAGAACCACAAAGAGATAGGCCAGAAGCGCGCCGAACAGGCTCATCTGAAACACGTCTGTTCTGAGAGACGCGCGAAGACCACCCATCATTGAATAAACCAGGATAACAGCGGCCAGAATAAGAATGGCAGCCAGATATTCCGTACTGCCAGCCACGCCGAAGATTGCCCCGACAACCAGCATATTGGCAAAGACCTCGCTGAGAAGGCGAATGCCAATGACAAAGTTATAGGTGGCGGTTCCTGTCTTACCAAAGCGGTCTCTCAGGAAATCCTGAACGCTGCTGTAACCGTGGCGAAAGCGGATGGACTGAACGATTGCGCCGCCCGTGAAAAAGGAAAGATAATAGGCCGTATAGGCCAGAGCCCCGGCAATGCCGTAATAATACCCCAGAATGGCTGCGGTCAGCAGGGAGCGGGCAAAAATCCAGGTGGTGACCTGAGAGAAGATCAGCGTACCGAGATTGGGCGGGGTGCCGTCCTCTGTATAGCCGCGAAAAAAGCCCGATGTGGTTCTGACCCGCGGCGACAGAATCATTGATAGAGCGACAATGAGTGCGGTCGCGATCAGCAATGTGGTGATGTCCATATGGAATGGGCTCCGTTACAGCCGTAAGACTACTTATCTGGGCTCTGCTTTAGCTCAATTCGACCCCGATTGGGGACACATCTTCGCGAGAACAGAAACTTTTTGTCTCTGTCAGGTGGCTTTGGTTCGGATTCCTGTCTCTGTCATCAACTCTTTGCTTTGCAAGTGCATAAAGCCGTGGTAATGACCCGCGTCAACTTCAACCGCTTAGACGACTCATGCGTGATCAGTTCAAAATGACGGTCAGGCAGGGGTCTGGTATTTCCTTTTGAGGAGTTGGCAGCAATGGCGACCTTTTCCGAAACAGCTTTTGGGCATGAAGCCCTGACGTTTGACGACGTGCTTCTCCAGCCGGGACATTCCGATGTCATGCCGGGGCAGGTGGATGTCAGCACACGGGTCACCCGCACGCTGTCGATCAATCTGCCCATTCTTTCCGCTGCCATGGACACCGTGACAGAAGGCCGTCTGGCCATCGCCATGGCCCAGGCCGGAAGCATGGGAGTTATTCACCGTAACCTGACGCCTGAACAGCAGGCGAAAGAAGTCAAAATGGTGAAGAATTTCGAAAGCGGCATGGTGGTCAATCCGGTGGTGATCGGACCGGATGCGACCCTGCAGAATGCGCTTGATCTGATGGCGCACTATAAGATTTCCGGTATCCCAGTTGTTGAAAATGGCGGCGATGGCGGCCGTGTAACAGGCAGGCTCGTTGGCATTCTGACAAACCGTGATGTGCGTTTCGCATCAAATCCGGATCAGAAAATCTGCGAACTGATGACCCATGAGAACCTCATCACCGTTGATGAGGGTGTGGATCAGGACCAGGCCAAGCATCTCTTGCATCAGCATCGGATTGAAAAACTTCTGGTGATTGATGGCGACCGGAACTGCATTGGTCTGATTACGGTCAAGGATATCGAGAAGGCCCAGCTCAATCCCAATGCCTGTAAGGATGACGATGGCCGTCTTCGGGTCGCTGCTGCATCAACAGTTGGCCCGGACGGCTATGACCGTGCCCAGCAGCTGATCGATGCCGGTGTTGACCTTCTGGTCATCGACACGGCTCACGGCCATTCCCAGAAGGTTCTGGATGCAGTCAGTCGTCTGAAGAAAGAGCGTAACTCTGTTCAGATCGCTGCCGGTAACGTGGCGACTGCTGACGGGACCAAAGCGCTGATTGATGCCGGTGCGGATGCTGTGAAAGTCGGGATCGGCCCCGGTTCCATCTGTACCACCCGTATTGTGGCGGGCGTCGGTGTCCCTCAGTTGTCTGCCATTCTTGATGCCGTTGAAGTGGCTAATCAGTACGACGTTCCGGTGATTGCCGATGGTGGGATCAAGTTCTCAGGCGACTTGGCCAAAGCCATTGCCGCCGGTGCATCCTGCGCGATGGTCGGCTCACTGCTGGCAGGCACGGATGAAAGTCCGGGTGAGGTCTATCTGCATCAGGGCCGGAGCTTCAAATCCTATCGTGGCATGGGCTCCGTTGGCGCCATGGCCCGCGGCTCTGCTGACCGCTATTTCCAGGCCGAGGTCCGGGATAACCTGAAACTGGTGCCGGAAGGCATTGAAGGGCAGGTGCCTTACAAGGGGCCGCTGTCCGGTGTGCTGCACCAGCTTGCAGGCGGCCTGCGGGCTGCCATGGGCTATACGGGCGGTGCGACCATTACGGATTTCCAGGAGCGGGCCCGTTTCGTCCGGATTTCCAATGCCGGTCTTCGCGAGAGCCACGCCCACGATGTCTCCATCACGAGAGAGAGCCCGAATTATCCGGGTGGTGTCTGACACCGTTGAATGCTCTTGGAAACCGGCAGATTTCTGCCGGTTTCTTTTTTTATCTAATCATGATGTCGCAGAAGATCATTCATAGAGGTCTGCTGTAAGAGATTGGAGCTATCTGGCTTCAAGTCTTTCAGGAGAACCTGAACGAATGATCATGAGAACGTCAAACGGATGATTAGCGTCGCGGGCTGGTGATGACGCAACAGGCCTGCATTGTGGGCACTTTGTGACCAATCGAGATCGTTGCAGACCGCTCGTCTTGTCAGCAGACGCAGAAAACCGGGTCAAGTCGCCCGACAAAGGCCGGATACGCTCCTGCTGGCTGGCCAGACAGGTGACAATTCACCAACATTGGAACTGTTTTAAGTTGCCTTTGTTTCTCCCAATTATAGTCCCTCTTATTCCAAATTATAGTCCATCTTACCCCCAATTGTCGGGTCATCCTCTTGAGGACAACAAAGCGCGGTTGAGCTGATGACCCTGTGATTCAGCCCCCGCAGACCCAAAGGGCGGGCTGTTTTCCAGCCTGGCTTTGTTGGACATATTTGAATGCGATTTTTGAAAGCCAGTCCGGCATCCTGAAGATTTCCCACACGCCGGACAGCAAGCCATCCTCAGCATATCGGATGGAATTTATGGGTCTGACGCTTGGCTCTTCGAACAGAAAAATGAGGCAGTGAGAGACGCCGCGAGCAGGCGGGGTGGAGCAAGACAAGCCATTTTTGTTCGAGCCAGGGCACCGATGAAGGAGTATTTACTGTGAAAATTTTTGATGCGGGTAATTTCTTCAAGTTCGACCAAGAATTGGATATGTATAGAGGAAGGACGGTTATTTCTAAGTATATGGCTGATTACGCCAGAGAGATTTATGATAAGTCTGATAAAGGCTATTTTAAATCCGATCCTCAACCCCCCATCTACATAAATGCGAGATATTATAATATTAGCCCAAATTGTGTGGGAATAACGCAGTGGTTCTTGAGAGAGTATGCTGCTGGAAATTCAAATGGGGGTGGAGGACTAGAAAGCGGGATCAGTTTTCTTCAGTTTCTTAAACAGGCCGCTGAGTCTCGCGATGAATTTTATATGAACCTGGATTACCCAGGTGGATCGGTCGAAAACAACGAGGACTCAGCTGATTTTGGAGATAAATCACATGTGAATATGGATTCACAAGGATCGATCGATAGGAGTAAAGAATATCATGTTGATTTAATCCGCACACATTTTGAAAGGCAGTATCTCAGAGAAAATTCTCGCGAATTCCTGAAGCCTATAGTGGATGTTTCTGCCGGTCAGCGCGCTGAATTTCACCCCACAAAACTTACTTCCGACGGTAGCCGGATGACGAGAGTTGATGATTTTAACAGTAGAGATCAAGAGCATGGTCTTCAGCGTATTACACCATTCCGAAATAAATACATGGTAAATAATGTAGATTATTATGGTATCGAAGAATTTTTCGATAGAATAAAGAAGATAGACGATACTGTTTATTTCAAATTAATTGGATCTGGTCATGCTTATTCTGTAATAGTTGATTCTTATTATAACGATAATGGTAGTAAGAGTTTACGGTATATAGTTTTCGATCCAGATGAAGGCGTTAAAATAAATAATAATATAGTAGAATTTAATAAATTTTTTAGACATAGAATTGAATCGGATAAAAATGACCCCAATAGGCGTGTGCTTTCGTACAACACTAATTATATTCCTTTAGATAGAGATATCGGTTCTAATAGGCTTCCAGACTCTGAAAGGCATCCATATGCGGTCGGATTAATTGAATATAAGCCTGGAAATGTAAATAGTCTTTCTTTGTTTCAGAATTACAGAAAACAGCTGAATAATTATGTTCTAAAAAAGCTCGTCGATCATGATCTGAATATTCGTTTTACTGCAGATTTCGCAGGAAAAATAGTTGATTTTGATGATCATCGTATAAAGCTGGTCATTCGGGATCTGGGTAGCCGGACCAGAAAATTCCTGAATGTAGTGGTTCCGCGTTCAGACTTTTTGCGTCTGCCAGATAATAATGACCTGAGTGAAATTTCCAAGATTCTCAGAAGTACCAATTCTCGGGCTCTTTTTGACGGTCGGGAGAGCGGGGCAACCGTCGCGTTTTCTGCGAATGAAGGCAGTTGGTCCCTGGTTGATAATGAAAAGTCTTCCGATAAGGCCGCTGGCGCTGACAAGGCGTCCCAGTCGGTGGAGGTCAGTTTCGAAAAAGGCATCCCTGTCTACAGAGATCCTGATGACCCGACACGCCGGATACGTTTGACGCGATCTGTTGTCACAAAGCTCGTTCAGTCACCCGGAGGTGAGGCCGTCCTGAAAGCCATGCACGACGGGTTTACAGGCACGGTTCGCCTGGATGGCGTTTCTCTTGAGGCTGATCTCCCGGCCTTGCAAGAGAAATTGTCCAAGGTGAAGAACGCCCGTGTGCCTTTCGCTGATCCAGTTGCCCGAGACAAGGTTTTTGGGTCCCTTGACCCTGTGCAGCTTTTGAAGGGAATTCGAGACAAGCAGGTGTCTTTTGGTCGCCTGACTGAAGCCCAGAAACATATACTTGCAGAATATTTTCCCGATAGCTCGGGTGAAACGTATGATGAAGCAGAGGTTCTGCGCCGCGCTCACGCCGAGGAAGAGACAAAGCGTTTTGAACGGAGTGTCAAGCAAGCTGAACAGGAAAAACCGAGTGGGCTGATCAGTGCGTTAGAGAGATTGAAAGTTGGACCCAGAGCTTTACGGGTTTCCAAAGCGGGGGCTGACAATGAGGGTCCAAGTACGGCACCTCGTAGCATTTTCGATATTGATCCGCATTCACCGGATTCAAAAGAAATTCTAAGATTTAATCAAAATAAGATCCTCAAGGGCGGTGATCTCCAAAAGACGCAGCAACAAATTGTCGACTATTTTTATAAAGGTCACGTGCGAAAACATGCTCGAGAAATTGATGGTTTATGCTTCGGGTTGTCCCATCAGTTCCTCAGGGAATACCGAACTGGCGGAGAGCGTGGTGCGAGAAACTTCCTGGCATGGCTACAGGAAATCCAAAGAGCATATGCCCGTCATGAAAATCCTGGAGGCCTGCTGAAGCGCGACAGCGCGAAACCCGACATTATTTTAAACATCGTCAATGATGCAAGAGCTGCTTATGCCAGACAGACGCTTTACCAGGCTTTATTTCCTATCCTAAAGGATCAGATTTTCCAGATTAGTTCAGATTTCAAATCGCCGATCGATCCTGAACTGACAGGTAAACGCGCAACTGAAGTTCTGGAAGTTCTTCATAATAGACAAGGCCTTCAGTCTAAACGCTCTTTTGATCTCGGGAAGAAATTCAGAACGAATGACGATTACGAGGCATACGGTGTCGAAGAGTTGATGAACAAGCTCGATAGTCTCACGGAATCACAATATGTCACCGTGAAGACCCCAATACATATGATGGCTATCGTCGTTGATGTCACGCAAGATCATTCCTCTGGTGAATATAAGAGAACGTTCACTTTTTTTGACCCAAATCATGGAGTGAGAAAATTTAATAATATCGATATCTTCAGAAAAACTATTGTTGGCTTTTATGGAATGAGCCATGTTCGAGAAGAACTGGGTGTTGTTTCTGCAAATAAATTGAATGTACTGCAGCTTATTTTTAAAGGAGGTTTGAAGAGGAAGACTATTAGAAATACTAAAGATCAGAGCTTTGGCTTGGGTGTGAAGTTCTATTCAGAAAAAAGTATAGAAAAAGAATCTGTTTATGAGAATTTGATTCGAAAATCGAAAGATTATATTCTCAATAAAATAAAAAATGATAAATCAAAAATTCAAATTGATAAGGATTTTCATGCGGTCTTAAAGTATTTTGATGATAATTCTGTTGATATGCATGTGCGGCATAAGGATGGAACCTACATAAGGGTTCTTGGTGCGCGCAACTCAGCTCATGAGATTGAGTCATCTCTGACGCGAATAACTAATCATATATCTCAGTTATATCTTCGAAAGATGCTGATCGAAAGAGGTGGTGCACGATTTGCAAAATTCGCCCTTCTTACAGCTGGGCGCATGCTTCATGCTGTTCGTATTGAACCTGGAATAAGCTATTTGGGTTCGCTGCGATACAAAGATTCTGTTCTGATTTCGGATCAAGAAGGTCGTTTGAGTCCGTTTGTCAGAAATTTTGATGCAATAGTAAATGATAACAACAATCGTCAGCTTATACAGCGGCTGTTTGAAGTGGATTCAGGATTTCGTCGTGTTTTTGCAAATGAGATTGTGAACAAGATAGAGAGGAATATCCTTGGCAAAGGAATAAATGATTTAGATCGCGGCGATGTTCAAAAATTAATAAATGAAATTCGCATCAAGTTTGGAAATATATCATCAGATTTATCTGATGTAAAATTTAATGAACTTGAGAAAAATAATATAAAATCAGAACATTTGTTAGGTATAATTGAAAGCATTATTGATGATGAAACCAAGAAGAAATTCAAGCTACTTCAAGAGGTTCACCAAGAGTATTTAACGCGTTCGAGGGCTGCTTTTGAGGACGGTGACCGTCAATTTAGAACATTCCGGCTTCGGGACGGTTTTTTGCTTGTCGAGGACGGCAAGAACTGGCGGGTCGTTCCAGCTTCTATTCGCAACGAACTCCTGGAACGGGAAGGTTCCCGCCTAGGCGATCTCATTCGTAATGGTTATTCAGGCGAGTTCAAGGTCGTCAAACCGTTAAGTACATATAGTATATCGCAGCTTCGAAATCTGTCTGGCTTGCCGCTGGAATCAAGTATTGACTTTGATCGCATCGCGGCATCGCCTTATAAAGGCGATGATTTTAAACAGATTTTGATGGCGAATATTGATGTATCAGCATTGAATGCACGCCAGATTCTGATCCTTGAGGCTCAATTCCTGAAACTGTCACAAGGTGATAGCGACTATCACAATATTGATGCTGCAAAGTTGAAGGCTGCTTTGACCAATGCAGCTGAGCGTGATCAGGCGATTGAAGCCTATAACAAAAAAGTAACCGATGAAATTAAGCAGAGAAAATCATCTGCTGAAGTTTTGTATAAGGGAAGGGGGCGTGCGGAGGCGGGTGGCGTTTCATCGCTTGACCCAGTAGAGATTTTGAAGGGGATCAGAGACAAACGAGCGTCTTTTGATGATCTGTCTTACAATCAGAAACGTGTCCTGGCGAAACATTTTCCTGACAGTTCGGGTAAGACTTATGATGAAGCGGAAGTTTTACGCCGTGCTCATACCGAAGGCGAGATAGAGCGTTTCGAGCAGGATATAAAGCAAGCTAAGAAACCTTCCGATAAGGCCGCTGGCCCTGATAAAGCGCCACAATCGGTGGAAATCAGTTTCGAAAAAGGCATTCCTGTCTACAAGGATCCGGATGACCCGGCACGCCGGATACGTTTGACGCGGACTGTTGTCAGAAAGCTCGTTCAATCCCCGGGAGGTGATGCTGTCCTGAAAGCTATGCATGATGGATTTACGGGGAATATTCGCCTGGATGGTGTCTCGCTCGAGACTGATATCCCTGCCTTGCGAGAGAAGTTGTCCAAGGTGAAGAACGCTCGCAATCCTTTCTCAGACCCGATTGCCCGGGACAAGGTTTTTGAATCCCTTGATCCTGTGGAGGTGTTGAAGGGAATTCGAGACAAGCGCGTGTCTTTTAACGGTCTGACGGAAGCTCAGAAACATATACTTGCAGAGCATTTCCCTGATAGGTCAGGTGAAACTTTTGATAAAGCAGAAGTTTTGCGTCGCGTTGAAACCGAGGGAGAAATAGAGCGTTTCGAAGAGGACGTTAAAAAACTCAAGAAGGCAAAGCCAGTTGGGGAAATTGATACGCCAGAGAAGACTCAAGCCGAATCTGAAACTCCCAATACCAAAAAAGCAGGGGCAAATGTTGGAGATCGCGATACCAAGCCATCACCCGATCCTCAATCAAAAGGCCAGGCCAAAGTAGGGGGCCAGGAAACCCCTGATAAGAGACAGGACGTTCAGCCAATAAGATGGGGTGAACGCCAGATGCCAAACCGCAGCCGAAGTAGCAACCCGTTCTTTCCTGCCCCGACGGAATATGAAGTTCGTTATAACCAGAATGATTTCATGCGAAGGAGCGGGCTATTTACGCCAGTTATCAGGAGAAAGTTCTTTTCAGGGATCGATGACCCTGGATCCGGAGTTTCTCCTCTCCGTTGCGGCTCATGTGCGGCCTTGTCGAATTTGTATAACTTGAGTCTTCGGCTCGGCGGCCTCAAAGGGGCAACGGAGTTTCTCGAGGGGCTTGAGGCGGCATTGCGCGCGATGGAGGAGCCAGACTCCAACATAGATGCTACGCAACCAAATAGCATCGCCGAGTGGGAAAAGTTGTATCTAATGAAGGCGCGTCGAGCCAATACGCAAGACTTTCTTGTGGATGTGTTGGCTCTTCAGGTTTTCCAGCGTTTTGACTCGATACCTTTCGAGACGTCTCAATCGGGCAGAGAGCCTACAGATAGCGCCGCCTTTCTGAAGAAGTTCATGAGAGACCATGGTCTCGAATTGGTGTCTAGGGACGTATCGGGCGCGTCCGGGTCTGACTCGCGAGTGAGGGATACGGGCTCCTTTTTTGAGCCAATGACGTTTCGGGAAATCCTCAATCAGTTGGCTTCAAGTAACAAGAATCTGCATTTTAATATAGAAAACAACTTCCACTCGATGTCGATCAATCTCTTGGTTGATGAATCAGGGGGCAGGAAATTTGGTTTCTTCGACCCGAACCATGGGTCGAGATGGTTTGACGACATAGAAAACTTCCGCCGATTCTTTACTGATTACATAAGGAGCCCTGAGTTTATAGCCCTCAGTGGCGAGTCTACGGTAAAAAGCGTTACAGAGTATATTCGCCGAGGCCTCCATGGCAGTTTAGGCGGCTATAGCAACTTCGGTGCGGGGATGCAGCCGACCGATCTGGCGCTAATGGTGCATAAATACGAAGCTACGGTGACGCAAAAACAAAGTATCTTTGGAGAGAAATTCTATAAGGAGAAGAATTACTTCCTTTCGCAGATGTTGACTGGAGAAAAGCGCATCGTAATCAAAGATACGGTGGGCCGCAGAATGACAGCAAAGGTCATAGGGTTTGATGACGTCAATGTCACGCTGCGGGTTTTCCTGGGTACGGATTCCGCAAGTAATAACGGGAGATATATAGATATCACCACCAGCCGGGGAGACTTGTACAGCCCGTCATCGGCTCTGACCGATTTCGATCTTCAGATTTATACCCGTGAAGATCAGGTACGGAAGCTGGTTGCGGAATCTCCGGGCGGACGTTTCACCCTGTTACCGGCGGGTGCAAACAAGAGTTCTGAATTCGTGTTGGGTCGGCCGATTACTTCGGCGCAGGAGACCATGCTGATTCCGATTGAGGAGATCGCACGTCAGTCCCGTTCGAGAACCGATAGTCTAATCAAGGCATTTTTTCAGACGTCTCCAGACGATGGCGATCGGTACGAATATTTCAAGAAGATTTTCGAGACCGATTCTGGTTTTCGCCGGAGACTACTCGCCTCGGCGACTATGGAAACGGAACTCCGTTCTGCTTTGGTGACCAGTGGCTCCCTTCGTCCAGGCGAGGACTGGTCTGCAGTCTTTAAGCGCATAGTCGATTATTATACTGAAATTCCGGCTGATACGGATAGGCTAAGGGAGAGGCCGAGACATCTTGATGTAATAGCAAACAATTTGCCGGGCCTGCAGAGAGTTAATCGTGATCTCGTGCGCAGACTTGAGATGGTCTCGAGGGTTCGTAATGATGTTGCGACGCAAATCAGTCGCGCGGGTGGTGTCGATGTGCCGCCAGCCCTAAGGCGCAACGAAATCCTGATCGATCGAGGCCACATGGTCTTGTCCGTCAAAACGACGCGGGACGGGCAGTCGACCTGGGTGAAAGTCCGTCTGCCCGTTAACCTGCATCATGAGATTTTTGCGCTTGAGGGACGTCGCCTGGTCAAAGCCCTGAGAGATTCCCTCGACGCCGGCGGCCAGTCGGCAACGCGTTTCATCTTGCGCGAGGGCCTGATCACCCAGAATGTGCGGAATGAGCTTGAGGCCCTCGCGGAGCGCCGCGGTGCCAAAGGTGACGCCGCATTCGATCAGGCATTGTCGAAGCGCTTCAGCGCGATGAAGAAGTCGGGCTACAAGGATTTTGATCCGACCGAGCTAATAAACAGGGTTGCGGATGGTCGCCTTCCGGTACCGGATCTGAGTCCGGGCCAACTCCTGATTTTGAATAAACTTTTCCCGCCGAAGGGTGAGGTAGGTTCGAACGCATCGCCCGATGGCTGGTTTAGCATGCACACTCTGCGGGCCAGGGCAGGTATGGAGACGAATCGCCTCAGGACAGAGTGGGAAAAATGGTCGCGCTACGTGTCGGGTCAAGTCACCAGGAAGGACGTAGGGGCACCGCCGGACCCGGCACCGCAATTGCCGGGGACACCTGATCAAGGCCGCAAGAACCTGCGTGACCGGGTGTTGCGAAAATATCTGAAGTCGAGGAAGACGACGAGATTCACGATCGAACTCAAGAATGGCAAGCCCTTCTTGGACGGTATCGCTTTGACGGACGATTTCATGGAGTTTTTGGCGGAGCGGGTTCGGCCGGGAGTGTACGACGCGCTGGCAGATACGATGAAGGCCAAAATCAGCGTATCCTTCCCCATCGACTCCAAGCAACTTCCTTCAGTCAAAGTGCTTAAGCGTCTGGCCACGGAAGAATTCGGCGGCCAGCAGAAGGGCTCTCCGAAACCCGGTACGAGCGGCGGCGATGGACCGCGTCTCCTGGGCTCGAACCGGAGGGTTTATTTAAAGGAGGTTGTCAAGGAACTGAAGGCCGGGACTCGGAACTGGGACACGCTGTCCTCCTATCAAAAAATCCTGCTGAGCCATGAGTACGGCAGTATCGAACAGGCTCACAGCGCCCTGATGAAAACAGGCGAGGCATTGCCTGACAGTAAAATACCCTCTGCACAAGAGAGAATCCAGCGTCTGGCTGCATGGCAGGATGTGGGACAGGAAGCAACACTCGGGTTTGGCCGTATTATCGATCGTATAAAGGGCCTGTCATCGCGTCCGAAGGTGACTTACGCTCCTCAGTCCATTTTCATTGGTGCCGTTGATGACAGATCATCCCGGAATTTGAAAGGTGAATGCAATCATCTTGGGCTCGCTTATCTGAGCACTCTATCTCATGGCTCGGACGGGGACGGGCGAACCCGGTTCCTGGAAGGTCTGTTTGTTCATTCCGATATTCTGTCCCGGATTGGGGATGGCAACAGAAATGTTTCTTCTCGGGAATTTGAAGAGGCGGAGAAATTCAGAAAGAGATTGGCCGCTCTTGGTCAATATGACTATGAGAATAGCTCGGCCGGGGTTTTGACATCCGAAGGCGACCTGTCGCTGAAGCAAATTGTCGATAAATTGGCCCAGGCCAATGGGGATGCGTATTACCAGGTTAATACAGGCAATCATGCCATGGTACTCGGTAAGCGCACCATCAACGGGCAGGATCATTATTACTTCTATGATCCCAATTTTGCTGAAGTTGAATTTACAGATAAGAATAGCAAGAAAGCCGCTGATGCGCTGAAAAAGGCTATTGACGGTCACCTGAAGCAAACGAGCGCCAAACAATCCTGGAATGGTACTCTTGGAGAGTTTTATGATGCACGTCGCAGTGCGTCAGGTGGATACAAGTTCAATGCCTATTCTTTCGACCCTGCGAAAGCGAAATCCTTACAAGCGTTCAAAGATCTGAACAAGTTTGTCTTGAAGGATGAATTTGCCAGTGAGGTCGATCGCCTTGAGGCGCTTGATAAGCGAAACGGGAAGCTGATTATCGATGGTGTCGAGATTTCCCGTGTTGACCTGTATAAACTTGGCGCCAGTGTTGACGGCAAGCTGATCACTGCGGACACGGATTTCAGCAAGGCCAGCGTCATCAGGGAGTTGAAATTCTCCTCGGAAGGCATTGAAGCGCTCTCCGGTCGTTCCATCAGTGATGAAACCGCTGACCAGATCCAGCTTATCCGCGAACGCCTGGAAGGATATAGCGATCCGAAACAGCTTCTTGCTGACAGGTACGTATCGAAATCCGCAGATTTAGCTGAAAAAATTCTGACAACCATCAGAAACAATGTTGATGTCATTAAGGCCGGTAAAAGGAAGGCAATCAAGGGTTCCTTATGGACAAAGTTAAATGCAGCGAATGTTAGTGGAGAGCCGTCAAAGCGGCTCGAGATTGCAAACTCGGTCAGTGAGAAAATGGGCCGAACACTGCAAGGTTATGGTTATCTACAGACCTTTCGAGCGATCGCCAATTATGACCGTCGGAATTTGACGGAACAACAGATCAAAGAGTTGGACAAAGACATCGGACTGGCCGGTGGTGGTGTGGCTCTGGATCTTAGTGACTATGCCTTCACCAAACTTGGTGAAAAGCTCCACACTGTCGGGCAGAAATCACAAAATCGAGGCTTCTATTCGGTCAGTGGTGCAGGAACCACGGTTGGTGAAATCAGTGAGCACATTACGAAGCAAAAAACACGGTTAAGTCGCGGAGTTGGTCGTGCAGCTTCACGCCTTGGTAGGTTTGCTGCCCGGTATGCAGGCCCGGTAATCGGGGTTCTGTCAGCGGGAATTGATATCTACGAGGCCTATCGTTCATTCTCTAAAGTGGCGTCTACCACTGGTAAGAAGCGCCAGGACGCGATTTTTGGTGGTACTCTCGCAGTGGCCGGGGCTACGGTTGCTATCGGAACCGGTGTCGCAACGGGGGCTGCTGTTGCCATGGCGGCGGCGAAGTCGGTTCTCTTTAAAATTGGCGTGGTTGGGATGGTTGCCGCCGCGGCTCTCGCCATTGGTGGCGCGATCTATTCTGCTGTTCGACAAGTGGAGCAGTATGACAAATACCTAAATCTTTCGAGCGGACAAAAAGTGTCTCTTGGATTCAGACTGTTCTTCGGATTTGGTTTAACGGAGGCAGAGAAGAACAAGATTACCCAGATTCGTACTCGTAAGAAGGGGCGAGAATTATACGATAAGGCACTTGCGGAAAGCTCCGACAAGATACTGAAAGAAACTGTGGGGCAAGGCGTTACCCGACATGTTTACAGCAGGGGAAAAATCGACCTCTCCAGGGCATATGGTCTGTATACGATCATGGCCGATAACCCGAATGCAGATAATACCGACTGGGATAGTGCTGACTCCAGTTTGCTGGTACTTAAACGCAATGTTCGGGGGCGTGATCTGGCAGGGCTTATGGCCCAATACAGGAGGCAAGGCCATCGGGGCGTTTTCTCCACAAAAAGAACAGGGACCGCATATGATCCTCTTCTCGTGGACATCGATGACAAGGTTGATCTGAATAAGCAAAAAGTACCGTTTTCAAATGGTGTCGTAAAAGACAAGCAGAGCTTGGCTCACGGTATTAGGAGCGCTATTCAGCAAGTTGTAAATACGTCTCTTTTCAGCAGTGTTGTTGTTCGAGATAAGGGGACTTTTTCTCAGGATTCAACCGCATTAATTAACTTGGGTGGCGGTAACGACACTGTTGTTGGTTATAAAAGTAGAAAGAATACTTTCATTTCCAGCTCTGGGAAGAAAAATTTCCTCGGAGGAGATAAAGACGACACATTCATCTTTATAGATAACCCGACAAAATTCAGCAGGTATGCTGGTGGTGGCGGTGTGAACACTATGGTTGTTGAGGGGAACGTTCATTTCACGGAAATTAACATTCTCTATAATTCCAGGTATTTCCCTGCATATACCAATGCCAAGCTTAGTAACGGTGATCTTATCTATCTTGGTGGTATTGATAATGTGTTTGGCAATGCGAAATTTGCTGAGCGTATTATCGGCTCCGATGCCACGAACATATTGGATGGTCGAGGTGGCGCCGATGATATAGATGGCAGAGGCGGTAATGATATTATTATTGTCCGGGCCGACAATACGGTACGTGGCGGTTCCGGCAGTGATATCTTCCGGGTTCAGAAGGAGGGGCAAAAAGATACGACGATCACCATTCATGAGACAGCTTCGACGAAGGATCACAATACAATCTTGTTTGAATATGAAATTGCAGATCTGAAGGATGTCAAACTGAACGGAAATAATGTCGAGATTTACTTAAGGAATGGTGCGCATACGACAAAAATCATTCTGATGGATATATACACGGATTCTGGCTCTGGCGGAAAGCGCAGAACAGATCGCCTGTTCTCCCTGGTTACCAAGGATGGGTTTACGCTTGTCCCGCGTTGGCAGCAGGAGCTGTCCAGAAATGCAAATGGTCTACTGGAGCCGTTCAATAACAAGTTTTTTGCGCGCTATATTCCAGAGGCTGACAGAGTGAAAGACGGAACTGTTACCGCTGTCGAATTGTATGAATCAGCCTTTGTAGATTTCAGTAGTACAGGTGTTGTGAATGTCGACACTGATAAGCAAAGGCGCATGATCAAGTTACCGAAGCTGGCAACTTTGATGCTTGAGGGCAGTTCTCAAAACGACACGATTGTCGGAACCAAATCAGCCAACTTAATTCGAGGGTTTGGAGGAAATGATCGTTTCGTAGGCGGGGAAGGAAGCGATACCTATGCCGTCTATATCAATGAAGCAGAGGTCAATAACAAAAAGCTGGCTGTTTCTAAATTCACCAGAACAGATACCGGTGTCAAAACTATTGATAACTCTGCCAAAGGCCGATCCGTGCCAGACAAGAAAGGCGGAAGCAAAACTGAATATGACCAGGATTATCTTGTCTATTCGGTAGATCGCTCAAAGATCGGATATAGAACAGAGGGTAATGATCTCGTTATCTTCTATAAGCCAAATGAAGATCGGGCCGCCAAGGTCGTATTGAAGAATTTCCTGCTTGGCGAGCAATATCGTCATATCTCCCTGATTGATGCTTCCGGAGCTTCGTTCAAAATCGGGGTAGACAAGGATGGCTCAGCATATCTGTCCAAAGCCGGCCTCCTGCTTGGCTCCAGCAAAGCTGATAAGATAAAAACCTCCTTTGCTTCGACAAGAGTCCTGGCAGGTGACGGGCATGATCGCATCGAAGGGCAGTCCAGATTGGGTGTCGAGGGTCACTCCCTGTACGGTGGACGTGGTGACGACAAAATGGCCACGACAGACGGTGACGACACGCATATCGGCGGTGAAGGTAAAGACATTATGGTCGATACGCGCGGGGATGGTATTTTTGTCGGCGGGAAAGGAGCTGATGAAATACGCTTCGCGGCGAACGCAGAGGGACTAAAACTGGTTGATGTCTCAAGTAAAGACAAGGAGATCGATATTATATGGCTGCCATTTGCTTTGGAGAAAGCGAACTTTGTTCGCCAGGGCGATAATCTGCTTATCCAGGGTCAGGCAGTTGAAGGGAGGAAAGGTAAACTCCTGAATGTTGCAATCAAGGATTATTTCCGTTCGGAGAAGTACCGTAGAGTCGAACTGCGATCATATGACGTGAAATCACTGGACAAGAATGCATCTTACCCGGATCGGTATTGGGGGAAACTCAAGTCAGTGGATCGTATCACGTCAACAGAGCTTTATAAAACTTCAAAAGTCGCAAGTGTTTATGGGAAAGTTCAGGAGGATACTTATTATGCGGTGAATGGTACCAGCGACAATGATGTCATGGCCATTCCAGATAGTGCTCCGAAAACCAAGGATGGAGTAGTCGTCTTCAATGGTCTTGGCGGAAACGATCGGGTCCGCGGAAGTAAGCACAATGATCGTATTAATCCTGGTGCCGGTGCCGACACAGTTGATGGCGGTGCAGGCGATGATGAGTTCATCCTGACAGGCGCAAATGTTTACAGTGACAACAACAAAGATGGATTGTTGCGCAGTCATGTAGACGATCTGTCAGGCGGAACTGGCACCGATACTGTGTCGATATCCAGCTCAGGATTGTCCTATCGTCCAGGTGCGCGGTTTGCTCCGACAACAACGTATTATTCTGCACCTGCCGTCGGCAAGGGCGAGATCATTGAGACGCACCTCACAGGGCATTCCTATCGCATTGATCTGAAGGCAGGAACGATCGACTATTCCTATAACCGTTTCTACAAGAGGTATCGGGCAGGTGTATTCTACAATTATGCAGACACTCAAGTGCTTCGGATCGCAAAACTGAAGGGTATTGAGAATGTAATAGGTTCTGATCTGAACGACTATATTGTCGGAAATGCAGCGAAGAACCATGTCAGGGCCGGTGCCGGTGATGACTATATCGAACTTGGCGCCGGTGACGATCGAGCAGATGGAGGGGCGGGTAATGATACTTATGCGTTCTTCCGTGGCGATGGGAGCGACCAGATTACCGACAATTCGGGTGATCATGACAAAATCATCTACAAGGATGGTAAGTCGGGTTCCTTTAAAGCCAGCGATTTCTGGTTTAGGCGAGCTGGCGACGATCTCGAGATACTGTTGAAATCGAGCAAAAGCGCTATTGGTTCCACGCCGTCAGATCGTCAGTTGGTTCGAGGTTATTTTGCGTCGGACAAAAATAAAATTGAGACAATAGAGGCCGGTGGCAAGAGGCTCGCCTCTGCCAATATTGATCAATTGGTCTCGGCTATGGCAGGGCATTCCAGCTTTGATTATTCCGCCACAGCTACAGGGTCTCAAAGAACGGTTCAGCAAGAAGTCAATCGACTTTGGTCAAGCGTGACTTCTTCATGAGCTTATCAATCACAATCCAAAACCGGGAGATTCTGCTGAATACGATTTTTTTCTAATAAAATTAGAGAGAGATATTTATGTCGATCAAACTTTTTTTGAACCCTAATGCAGGGATTAGCGCTTCTAACCCCATATTTTCGATGAGAAAAGCGCGATTTTTCACAAAGTGCTTAGTGCTTCAGCCAGGGCTTGTGGCGCTGAACACCCTGTCAAATGCTGTTCATTCGAGTTGTCTGAGGGCAAGCAGGCGCTCGGGCGCTCGACATTCGAGATTAGCCGAATTGCGCCATTTCTGAACCTGGTGATCTGGCAGCGCCCCTGCATGTGAGTTCGCGTAAATAATACGCCGTTTGCTATATTATTTAGTATAATTAAGGTTTGTCATGTATATTGAAAATTATCATGCCGTTAATATTACGGATAAGTCTCTTTTTTACTCTAAGGCCGCATTCTCGATTCTGGCGGGCACTATGTTTGTGCTTTTGACGAGTGCGGCCAACAGCGCAGATATCATTGAACACCAAGCGACAGCTGATGCCCCGGCAGTTAGCGAAATCGGTCCGGTATATGAGGGAAGTGTGTGGGGAGGCTATCTTTCGCGCAGCGGTAGCGGTCTGAATGAGTCTGGTCCCCCACGAACAGAGATCGAGGATTTTCCGCTCATGGGCGCGGGTGTGTTGCTGTCATTACCTGTTCATGAGAACTGGCTGGTTCAATTTGAGCTCGCCGGTGAAAATGCGTTCAATAACAGCGATATCAGGGGTGTACCCGCTAATGATACCTACAACGGCGGTTTTACTGGCGGCGGCCATGTAGCCTATATCCATGGCAACTTTCTGTTTGGCGTCTTTGGTGGAGCCGGACGGACTTACTTCACCGCCGCGAGTGCAAATCAGGATGCCACCCAATGGCTGGCAGGCGGTGAAGCCAGATATATGGTGGACAAATTTTCGTTTGCTGCCCAGATTGGATACCTTGATACCAACTCCCAAAATCAGGAAACACTGGCGGACACAGCCTTTGTAAAACTCTCCGCAAAAGGCTTTTTTAATGACGGACGCTCCTCGATCGGCGGTGGTATCGGCTATGCGGATGGAACACAGGACGCTGATAATCGTCCTGGGGCAAAGGATCCGACAACTCTGGTGATGTGGGACGTGACGCTGGAGCATCAGCTGGACATGCTCTCAATTGGGGACACCGCGGGTTCGGTGTTCGTTTCTTATCAGGGTGTCCATGTCGATGAGAATGGTAGCACCGGAGCTTCAGATAGAGTGACAGATCAGGGCATATATGCCGGTCTTAGGTTTCGCTTCGGCGCCAACCAGAGCCTCCATCAGCGTGAAAGGCAAACTGCGCCCAGCCTTCCCAATGTTCATCGTTGGCTTGGAGCTGTGCCAGCGGTTGACTGAAGCGTAGCGCTATAAGCGTGATCAGTCTGCTAGCCCTCTATGGCAGGACATCGAGCTTTGAATATTCTGCCAGATGCCATGCATTTGGGTGCCCTGGGAGCAAGCAAGCTCTTGGGGTTCTGGCATCCGGAATTATCAGAATTGCGCTATTTCTGAACAGGCCGTTTGGCAGCGCTTTTGTGTATGACGCTCAAACAAGCGATACGCAGATCTCTGAGTGGCACGACAATACTCAAGGTGGCTTTGCAGATTCATCCGGGAAGTTCTTGAAGGCCAGGCTTTGGGCGGCAGCTTGTAATGGTCTTGTCTTTGAGACGCTTGCCCGATTCTTTTCCGCCGTTCGTGAGCCGGATATCGAGCCGTTCGGATTATGACAGGGATATCATATGGCTGACCTCAATTTAAATGTGTCGTACTCAGTTTCCGGTGGAGTGCCTGGAGCTGATGCGAAACAGGATGGATCTGGAGGCGCTCATGACTCTGTAGGAACTGAACCGGTCGCACATAATCAGGTTGATGAGACCTCAAGCCTCCTCGGATGTGTGATCATTCTATGTATCATTTTCAAGGAGATTGATGATCCGGCCGCCGCTGAAACACTGGGGCAGCGTTTTCTGGATTTACCTGTCAAATCAGCATTCAAGCAGTTTACCAAAGCGCTCGGTGTCAAAGGAACGCTCGGGACGCGAGAACTGCGTTCGATTCAGGATGCGGATTGCCCCTTGGCCTTCAGGATGAAGGGTGGTGAATGGGCTATGCTGGCGCGGGTAAACCCGAATGAGGCCTTGTTGCAGCGCGTGCACAGCGATCAGGCTGAAGTCATACCCGTTGAGGAGTTGAACTCCTTTTGGTCTGGTCAGGTTGTGACAATCAAGGGTCGGCAAAGAGAGATCGGTGATAGTCGACCGTTTGATGTGACCTGGTTCATTCCTGAGTTTCTGCGCTACCGCAAATTTGCATTGGAAATCCTTCTGGCTTCCGCCTTTATCCAGTGTCTTGCCCTCGTGGTGCCGCTTTTTTTCCAGGTCATAATGGACAAGGTACTGGTCAATACCGCGCTGAACACCCTGGATGTACTGGTAACTGTTCTGATCGTTGTTGCTGTCCTTGAATTTTTCCTGACCGGTTTGCGTCAGTATATCACGACCCAAACAGCCACCAGGATAGACGCCCGACTGGGTGGAAAGTTATTCGAACGCCTCACTGAACTTCCGATTTCCTATTTCAAAGCCCGCAGTGTAGGCGTGACCGTCATGCGGGTGAATGAACTGGGGTCAATCCGTGAATTCCTTACCGGTGCTGCAAATACGCTCATAATTGACGTCGCATTCACCGGCATTTTCTTTCTGGTTATGTATTACTATTCGCCTTTTCTGACGCTCATCGTTGCAGCGTCATTGCCGTGTTATTTTTTGACCTCGTTTCTGATCACCAGACCTCTCCAGGCAAAGATTGAGCAGCTCTATCAGGATGCGGCAATCAACAATGCGTTTCTGACGGAGGTTTTGACCGGGGTGGAAACGGTCAAGGCGATGGCTCTTGAACCTCAAATGGTGCAGCGCTGGGAACGTCAGACGCGGAAATTTGTCGAGGCCAATTTTGATGTTCAGCGCCTTATGCAGATCTCGGCCCAATTAACGGCATTCATCCAGAAAGCAACAATGGTCGCCGTTCTCTGGTTTGGTGCCCGGATGGTCATCGGGCTGGAGCTGTCCATTGGCCAGCTTATTGCCTTCAATATGATGGCAAACCATGTGAGCCAACCGGTTATGCGTCTAGCGGAGCTTTGGCGCAATTACGTTCAGGCTCGGGTGTCCATTGACCGCCTTGGTGATGTGCTCAACACACCGACCGAAATCAACACGAACCAGCAAGAGCTTCCCGAGCAACTTTGCGGGCATGTCCGATTTGAGAATATCCATTTCAGATATGCCCCGGATCAGGAGAAGATATTCGAGGACTTCAGTCTGGATATTCCCGCCGGTTCCATGGTCGCCTTTATTGGGGCATCAGGCTCGGGAAAGAGCACGCTGACCAAGCTTATCCAGAAGCTCTACGTGGTCGAAAGCGGTCAGGTCACGATTGATGGTCTGGATATAAGGAGCCTGAACCCGGATGCGCTGCGGCAGCGGATGAGCATCGTTCTCCAGGAGAACTATCTGTTCAATCGATCCGTCCGGGACAATATCGCCCTGATGCAGCCTGACGCACCACTCTCTGATGTGATCAAGGCTGCGGAAAAAGCCGGAGCGCATGATTTCATTCTGGAACTTGAGGACGGATACGACACCATCCTTGCGGAAGGAGGCATGTCTCTTTCGGGAGGACAAAGGCAACGTATTGCGATAGCGCGGTCTCTGGTCAGTAGTCCCTCGATTTTGATTTTCGATGAAGCCACCAGCGCGCTGGACGACCATTCTCAGGAAATCATCAAAGCGAACATGACCCAGATCCGGGAAGGCCGGACCGTGATTATCGTCGCGCACCGGCTGTCCACGGTACGGGACTGCGATCAGATTTTCGTACTGGATAAAGGCGGTCTCGCGGAAGCCGGAACGCATGATGAACTTATGCGCAAACATGGGGCTTACGCGCACTTGTGGCGATTGCAGGCCGCTGAACTCAACAGGCATGTCTGAGACGTTTGGCAGCATCAGAGGACAGATATCCGCTGACGGCCAGATCATCCATTCTGACAAAGGAAAGGTGTACCAATGATACGTGGAATAACCGCTCACTTCCGAGTGGCTTCTTCATCCATGAAGCACCTCCAGGCGGAAAAAAGCAGTCTGAAGCGCAAGGATGAGCAACTGGATTTTCTCCCCGGTTATCAGGAAATCATTGAACGGCCTCCGTCGCGTGCCGGACGGTTATTTGCCTGTGCCATTATGGCTCTGTGCGCCTTTGTTGTTCTTTGGGCATTCCTGGGTCGAATTGATGTGATTGCATCGGCACCGGGTAAGCTCATCGTCAGTGAGCATTCCAAGAAGATTCAGGCATCAGAACAGGGAGAGATTACCCATATCGCTGTAAGGGACGGACAACGGGTCAGTGAAGGCGATGTTCTGATAGCGCTTAATCCGGTGTCAGCCCAGGCAGACAAGTTACGTCTGCGAGAGCAGATAGTCTCAGTTGATCTCGAAATTGCCCGTCTCCGGGCCTTGCTGTCAGAAAATCCGATAGCCGATTTTGTCAGTCCCGCAGGTGTATCCCCAGAGAAAAGCAAAGAGGCGAAGGCTCACCTCGAACAGGAATATCGGCAGGCTCAAACCCGGCTGCAGACATTGGAGTCCCGGCTGCAGGAAAACCTGGTCCGGCAGGAGGCTACCTCTTCGATGATTGAGGGGACGCAAAAGCTCTATGACAATGTATCCATTCGCTATGAAGCACGTCAAAAGCTTCATGAACAGGGGCATTTTGCCAAGATGAGCCTCTATGAAATGGAAAAGGAAGTCCTTGAGCAGAAACGCGAGTTGAGCGATCAGAAGGCAAGACTTCAGGTGCTTGAGGCTGCGGCCGACATTCTGCGAATTGAGCAAATTCAGATACGGGCTGATTGGCGCAGTGATCTGTTGCGTCGTCTTGAGACGTCCAGGCGACGGTCTGTGGATCTGAAACAGGAGCTGGTGAAGGCGCAGGAAGTGTCACGCTTGCGAACAATCGTTTCCCCGGTCGCGGGGGTCGTTCAGGACAGCAGAATGCATACCCTCGGAGGGGTGGTGAGCCATGGTCAGGAACTCATGACGATTGTTCCGGACGATGCGCATCTGATTGTTGATGTCAAAGTTCTGAACAAGGATGTTGGATTTATTCGACCCGGGCAGCCGGTGGAAATCAAGATAGACAGTTTTCCCTATACGGAGTTCGGAACGATTAAAGGTGCGGTTGCGCAACTGTCGCGTGACGCAAGTCCAGACGAGCAGCTTGGTCTTGTGTACTCAGCCAAGGTCACGATGGAAAAAACAGAGGTTGCCGTGAACGGCCGGTATATCCCGTTGGCTCCGGGCATGAATGCAACTACGGAAATCAAGATCGGCAAAAGACGGATTATCAGCTATGTGCTGAGCCCGCTGAAGGCTTATCAGTCTGAAGCCCTGCGTGAACGTTGAGGTTGAGTGATATGCGAGGTGGATCGACGAACACGACAGTTGAGGGGTTGAGAGAAACGTCCTGGACGGCCGACGGTGTGCAGACAGTCGATCCGGAAGGTGACAGCGGTCTCTTGTGCCTGATTGCCGCTGCACGACAGCTCAAGCGGGTTGCTGATCTCAAGCAGGTCTGGCATGTCTTCGGGCGTAAAGATGTCTTCTATGATGAGATGGATATTTTACGCTGTGCCGGTCAGCTCAACCTGCAGGCCAAGTCTGTGAAGGTAGAGACAAAAGATCTGCTCGGCACCCCTGCACCTGCAATTGTTGCCCGGAGAGGTAGGGGCCAGTTCTGCCTTGTAACAAGGATTGGCGAAGACGGCATGACCGTACACAATCCCATTGAAGGCCGGACGAGGAACGTTGCCTTTGAGGATTTTCTGACCGTGTTCACCGGCGACATCATTCTGATCGGGAAGAACCGACCTGAGAAGCGAAGTGACAAACCATTTGGATTGTCCTGGTTCGTTCCCACAGTCATGAAGCATGTGATTGGCTTTCGTCGCGTAATCATTGCCTCTCTGGTTCTGCAGTGCATGGCTCTGGCATGGCCAAAACTGTTTGAGGTGATCATCGACAAGGTGCTCGTCAATCGGGGTTTGCAAAGCCTTGATGTTCTTGCTGTTGCGCTGGTCGCGATTGTTTTTTTCGAGCCGTTGATGACCTTCTTTCGTTCGCTGGTCTTTGCCCATATTGCCAGCTGCGTGAACTCAGAATTGTCAGCGCGTCTTTTTCGACATCTCGTCTATCTGCCGCTTGGATATTTCGGGTCACGGTTATCCGGTGAAGTTATTGCCCGCGTGCGTGAGATGGATAACATCCGAAATTTTCTGACCGGCTCTGCCCTGATGATGGTAATCGACCTGGTCTTTGTCGGTGTGTTTCTGGCTGTCATGTATGTTTATTCGCCGCGACTGACACTGATTGTCGTTATTTCCCTTTTGGTTTTTCTCATGATCTGGATAGCCGTTGCTCCGTTCCTGAGAAAACGGGTTGAGGCTGAATATGAAAGGAATGCGGAAAACACAGCCTTTCTGACAGAGGCTGTCACAGGCATGGAAACGGTCAAGTCGCTGGGTGCTGGCAGGCAGTTTCGTGAGCATTGGGAAGAGAAGCTCTCCGCCCATCTGAAGGCGTCGTTTAGAACAAGCACATTCGGTATCTGGGCTGGCGGCACGATTGGCTTGGTTCAAAAGATCTTCAATGGTCTTATTCTATGGTTTGGCGTCCATCTCGTAATCGATGGTAAGCTGACTTTGGGGCAGTTGGTGGCTTTCAACATGCTGTCAAATCACGTCACAATGCCGATCCTGCGTCTGGCTCAGATCTGGCAAGACTTTCAGCATACCGGCGTCTCAATCAAGCGTCTGGGCGATATTCTCGATGAGAAGCCTGAAGCGGAGACAAGCGCCGGGCGGTCGTCTTTGGGGCGCGTGCGCGGGGAGATTGAGCTGCGCAAGGTGACGTTCCGGTACAAGGATGATGGGCGAGAGGTCCTGCGGCATCTTGATTTGCATATTCCGGCTGGTCAGAAAATCGGGATTACAGGCCTGAGTGGATCAGGCAAGAGCACGATTACCAAGCTGGTGCAGCGGCTCTATGTCCCGCAAAGCGGGCAGGTCCTTGTTGACGGAGTGGATTTGGTCATGGCGGATCCGGCCATGTTGCGGCAATCCATGGGTGTCATTCTGCAGGAGAACTTTCTGTTCAACGGCTCGATCAAGGACAATATCCTCATAGGGAAGCCATCTGCGGGGGAGGGCGATGTGATGCGCGCTGCCGCTCTTGCCGGAGCGCATCAGTTCATCAGTGAACTGCCCTATGGGTATGATACCCAGGTTGGAGAGCGGGGTGGTAATTTGTCTGGTGGCCAGCGGCAGCGTGTGGCGATCGCCAGAGCATTGATATCTGATCCAGCCATTCTCATTTTTGATGAGGCGACCAGCGCGCTGGACTATGAAAGTGAAGCGGAAGTTCTCAGACAATTGCCCGATGTTCTGGAAGGCAGGACGGCCCTCATAATCGCTCACAGATTGAACAGCATGACCCAGTGCGATCGCGTTATTGTAATGGAGCATGGCGGGCTTATCGAAGACGGGAGCCATGAAGAGCTGCTTGAGAAGGGCGGCCGCTATGCGGAACTCTGGAATCTGCAGCACAGAGCTTAGGGTCCAGCCCCTAGGATGACTGGGCTGACAACCTGATCTCGCCGTCCAATTTCAGTCCCGGATATGCTCCATTTCCATATCAAACTGATCTTTGCCTCATTGACCTTTTGCGGGGCGGGCCTTATGGCTCGCCCTTCGCATATGAAAATCTGCAAGGAAAACCATCATGAGACCCGGTGGACGGCTCGCGGCAGCGATTGAAGTTCTGGATGATATCGAAAAGCGGAAACGCCCCGCCGGTGAAGCCCTCAAGGACTGGGGCCTGTCCCATCGTTTTGCAGGGTCCGGTGATCGTGCTGCGATCGGTAACCTTGTCTATGATGCGCTCCGCAAAAAAGCATCCCTTGCCTGGCAGATGAAGGCTGAAACCCCGCGCGCGCTTGCTATCGGTGTGATGACCCTGGAATGGGGCCAGACCGGCGAAGCACTGAACGCTCTGCTGGATGGGGACCGTTTCGCGCCGGAACTCTTGTCCGAGGCAGAACTCAGCCAGGTCTCGAATGCCTCTCTGGAGGATGCACCCGACTGGGTAAAGGCAGATATTCCGGAATGGCTTGAGGAAAGCCTGCGTGGAAACTTCGACGAGGACCTCGTGGCTGAAGGGCAGGCTCTTGCCGCGCGACCTCCTGTGGACCTGCGTGTCAATACGCTGAAAGCTGATCGTCAGAAAGTGCTGAAAGCTCTTAGTCGTTTTTCACCGAAGGCTACACCGATCTCGCCGGATGGTATTCGTCTGAGTGCCAACCCCCGCGATGGACGCACACCCAATGTGCAGGCTGATGGAGCCTTCCAGAAAGGCTGGTTCGAAATGCAGGATGAAGCCAGCCAGCTTGCCGCTCAGCTGGTCTATGCGCGCCCGGGCGAACAGGTGCTGGATTATTGTGCCGGTGCCGGTGGTAAGAGCCTGGCCATTGCAGCCGCGATGGAGAACAAGGGGCAGCTTTATGCCTATGATGCAGACCGTGGTCGGCTGTCGGCTATCTGGGAGCGCCTGAAGCGATCTGGTGCCCGGAATATCCAGGTGCGAGAACCTGAGGCTGGTTGCCTCGATTCCCTGCTTGGGCGCATGGATAGAGTGATCGTTGATGCTCCATGCTCGGGAACAGGAACCTGGCGCAGACGGCCGGATACCAAGTGGAAACTGACTCAGAGCGCACTGGATGGTCGTCTTGAAGAGCAGCAACAGGCGCTGGCTGAGGCCCGTGAGTTTGTCAGGCCCGGTGGTTATCTGGTCTATATTACCTGTTCAATTCTGCCGGAAGAAAACGAAGACCAGATCTATCGCTTTATCGAGAATAATCCGGATTTCGAGCTTTTGTCTGTTGGTGAGGTCTGGCAGGACCTCTATGGGTTCGACAAGCCTCAGCCATGGTCTTCCGACATGATGACCATTACCATGACACCGGCTTCCACAGGGACAGATGGTTTCTTCTTCTCTGTACTGGAGCGCCGGGACAACTGATCGCTTTCGGCTCGATAAAGCCTTGTCGCGCTTCCTGTGAGGTATAAAAACTTTTCCAATGAAATGATTGTCAATTGCCGGGCTGGACTATCTAGTTTAGTGATGATGAAAATTCGCTGGTGAGAAGCCTGCGAATCTAGTAAATTAACAGGAAGATGGTTATTCAACTGGGACTGGGGCAATGGCCAGGAGAATAAAGTCAGAAGCGCCGGGCGAGGTGCTCGATCTGTTCGGGTCATCGTCTGGCAAAGAGGCGGAAGTAGAACGACTGGAGAATGTGCTCTCCTTTCGGATCATCTCCGCAGCACGCGCAATTTCGAAAACCGTATCAGATACCCTGGCTGAGGATTACGACCTCGGTCTGGCTGAATGGCAGGTTCTGTCGGTGATCAATCACGACAGCGCCTTGTCGGTTCGCGAGATTGTTCCGCGCACGACGCTGGACGCAGTTGCGGTCAGCCGGGCTGCGAGAAGGCTGACAGACCGCAAGCTTCTCAAGCGTTATGATAATCCTGCCGATCGTCGTCTGATCTCTCTGAAGGCGACCAAGAAGGGGCGGGAGATGTTCGATATGGTCACCCGCAGCATAGCCGCACGGGAGCGCGCCTATCTGAAGTCGCTGTCTTCGCAGGATCGTATCCGGCTTCTCAATCTGCTGACAGGTATTGAGCAAGAACTGGACTGACTTTTCAGCGAGATACGTTTATCGATTGCAGCAATACTGCGATGAGCATCTCATAAGCAGTTGACCAGGCCGTGTTGACAGCCGGAGACTGGGCCGTCTCGGGCAGGGCGTGCAGCATGGTGTGAAGCACCTTCGCTCCATTTAGCAGATCCATTTGCCCGATGCTATGGGCTCTGGCACCGGCCAGCATGTTGCCGGTCAGGCTGTTGAACTGATCCAGACTGGCAAACCCGTCTGCCAACTGGTCAAGAAGTGTGGAGAAATCCATGCAGGACGCAGAGACATCACCAACGGTCAGGCAGAGAGAGGGAAGGGAACTTTCCAGAGTTTCCCTGAACAGGGCGTCATAACGTGCCATATCTTCCCGAAACAGATCGGCAGTCCAGAGAATGAGGGCATAGTCCTCCGATTTGAGGACAGGTTCTGGCAGTGCAGCGAGTTCGGGGGCAGTGAGGGGTGCTGACGTAGTCTCAGATGGATCCTCTGGTAGGGGCTCCGAGGAGGCTTCCGGTAGAGGCTCTTCTGGCTGGATTTCTTGGCTTTCGGTCTCTTCAAAAAGAACTTCCGGACCACTGGAAGAAGTCTCGGGGGCGTAAAGTTCTTCCAATATCTGCGGTTCAGGATCGTGCGTATCGTGTTCGCCTTCCGGAATCGCTGCCGGACCCAGATCAAGCCTGGACAGGCGATCTGTATGCTCGGTCAGGCTCGACAGGGTTTCAGATATTTCTTTGGTGGCCTGGGCTGTCTGGCGGGCCAGTTCCTTGACTTCCCGGGCAACCACCGCAAATCCGCGGCCTCGTTCGCCTGCATGCTCAGCTTCGATTGTCGCATTCAACGCCAGCAGATTGGTATGCTTTGCAATCGTCTGAATCTGATCGGCCACATGGCCAACTTTGGCGATTTCCGCGCGCAATGCCGCAAGCTCATGTTCTGATTCAGACAATGCCTGATCAGCATGCTTCTGCTCAGCGTCAATTGCGGGTATTTGCGGCATCGTAAACCGAGGTTACTCTATCGACTCAAATCTCTGAAAACTCTACCCAAACGTGGTGAACGAAGTATGAACCAGCGTTACCTTTCGGTGTTTTGAGGCTTGCAGTTCTGCGATGTCTGTAGATTGTTACAGTCGCCTTATTTTAACCGAACTTGGTTGTTTCGTTCCCACGAGGGGCTGAGTAAATCTAGATGGAGGATCCTGTGCGTCAGACAGGAAAAGCACTGATTATCGGGCTGGCCGCAACATTCATGGTGCCTCCAGCGGCAACCATTGTCCTGACTGCTGCCTCGACAGAAGCAGAAGCAGCGCGTTTTGTCTGCGAGAACTATCGTGGCCATCGCATTCCCGGACGCTTCACCCGTCGCGAAGCGGAACTGGTTGAACTCGGTGGTGGTCATTGCAGCCGCCGCAATGGAGGATATCGTCCTGTCGACCCGGGTGTCGGGTACAATCAGGGTGATATCAGTGCGGCAACCAACGGCGGCGTATCGGCAAAGGTCGTTCACAAGTCAATCCGCCAGGCCCGGGAACAGTTCCATTTCGGTCGCCGTGTCAGGTTTCTTCACGTTACGGATTTCAAGCTGTCGGGAATCAAAAACGCCAAGTACACGCTGGTCTTCAAGAAGCGACACAAGCACATTCGCGTTCGGGTCAAGGTCAATTTCTGGACAGAAAAGATCAAATCGCTCGGCTTGATCTGATTTTTTGCCCTTGGAGGGCCTTTGGCCCTTCAAAAAGTGCTGCCTATCCGCTAAACGGTCGTCTTTGGTGGAAAGAGGCACAATGACCGATACAATCCTTATCATTGATTTTGGCTCTCAGGTGACGCAGCTGATCGCGCGCCGTGTGCGTGAAACCGGCGTCTATTCTGAGGTCGTACCGTTCCAGTCTGCGGAAGCGGCTATCGAACGGATGAAGCCGAAGGGTATCATCTTCTCAGGTGGTCCTGCATCGACGGGTGATATCGATTCACCGCGTGCACCGGACAATGCGTTTTCCTGCGGAGTGCCGATCCTCGGCATCTGTTATGGCCAGATGACCCTCTGTGTTCAGATGGGTGGGCAGGCTGAAAGCTCCGATCATCGTGAATTCGGCCGGGCCTATGTCAATGTCAAAGGCAAGAGCCCGCTGTTCGACGGGGTCTGGGATGATGTGGACAGTGCTCACCAGGTCTGGATGAGCCACGGTGACCGTGTCATCAATCTGCCGGAAGGTTTCGAGGTCATCGGAACATCCGAGAATGCTCCATTCGCAGCGTTTGCGAATGAAGAGCGGCAGTATTACGGCCTGATGTTCCACCCGGAAGTGGTGCATACGCCGGATGGCGGCAAGCTGCTGGCGAATTTCGTGCACAAGGTTTGTGATATTCCCGGCGACTGGTCCATGGCTGCTTTCCGCGGGCAGGCGGTTCAGGCCATCCGTGATCAGGTTGGCGACGGCAAAGTCATCTGCGGCCTGTCCGGCGGTGTCGATTCGTCCGTTGCCGCAGTTCTGCTCCATGAAGCGATTGGCGATCAGCTCACCTGTATCTTCGTTGACCACGGTCTGATGCGGATGAATGAGGCCGATCAGGTGGTTTCCCTGTTCCGTGAGCACTACAACATTCCGCTGGTCCATGTGGACGCGAGTGAAATGTTCATCTCCGCCCTGGAGGGAGAGACAGATCCGGAGACGAAACGCAAAACCATCGGCAAGCTGTTCATTGATGTGTTTGAGGACGAGGCCAAGCGTATTGGTGGTGCCGAGTTCCTCGCCCAAGGGACGCTCTACCCGGATGTGATCGAATCCGTTTCCTTTACCGGCGGACCGTCGGTGACCATCAAGTCTCACCACAATGTGGGCGGCCTGCCTGAGCGGATGAACATGAAGCTGGTGGAGCCACTGCGCGAACTGTTCAAGGATGAGGTCCGTGATCTGGGGCGTGAACTGGGTCTGCCGGACAGCTTTGTCGGCCGTCATCCGTTCCCTGGACCGGGTCTTGCTATCCGCTGCCCGGGCGGCATAACACGCGACAAGCTGAATATTCTGCGTCAGGCGGATGCGATTTATCTGGATGAAATTCGCAAAGCCGGTCTTTACGATGCCATATGGCAGGCATTTGCTGTTCTTCTGCCGGTTCAGACCGTCGGTGTGATGGGCGATGGCCGAACCTATGAATATGTCTGCGCGCTCCGCGCCGTTACATCAGTGGATGGCATGACAGCGGATTTCTATCACTACGATATGGAATTTCTGGGTCGCGCTGCAACGCGCATCATCAACGAGGTCAAGGGCGTCAATCGTGTGGTCTATGATGTGACCTCGAAACCTCCCGGAACCATCGAATGGGAATAAGACGTCCAATTCACCTGGGCGCGTAAAACAGAGCTGTGGCATGGCGCGGGTCGGAAGCGACCCTTTCTCAGGCCGTGCCGCAGGTTTCTCTCAGCCGTTTTCCCGTATGCGGGTTTCAAACAGTTCCGTAAGATGGCGTTTTACATCGTCCTTGAACGGGGCACAGCCGTCCAGAATGGTCTTCGCCTTGAGGAAGTCCAGAACCCGGTAGTCATCTATAGGGGGCTTGAACACCAGATTGGCTGTCTCGGTTACAGCCTTTGCCGAGGAAATGGCCTGCATCAGAATCTGGGTTGACCCGAATGCGGACTCCATCGGAGTGGGCATCACCGCAGGATCGCCTACGGGCTCCCCGGCAACATCAACACCAACAATGATATCGGCGGACCCTGTCAGATGGTCCGTGGGCAGAGGATTGGTGAGGCCGCCATCAACTAAGTAGCGATTGTTGACGAGAACCGGTTTGAACAGCATGGGAATGGCAATGGATGCTGATATGGCCTGCCTCAAATTGCCGGCTGTCAGCACCACTTCGCTTGCCCCATAGAAGTCGGTCGCGATAATGGCGAGCGGAATGTCCAGGTCGCTGAAGTCCCGTTTGATGGCTTTTGGCAGGAAGTGTTCGACGATCTTTTCCGCGTCAATATGGCCAAGTGTCAGGCCATTTGACCACAGCTCACGGATGGAGCCGGGGCGCAGTTTCCAGAAACGGGCAGCCAGTTCTTTCTGATTGGAGAAGAGAGACAGCACTTCCTCTCGAATGGCTGCACCTGAAAGGCCGGACGCATAGCCCGCTCCGATAATGGAGCCGATAGACGTGCCGGACAGAGCTGTCGGTTTGATCCCCAGCTCATCCAAAGCTTCAAGCACCACAATATGTGCCAGCCCTCGTGCACCGCCGCCGCCAAGAGCAAGAGCCAGTGTTTCCGTCATTCAAGCCGCCTTTATCTGAAGTGCCCGGGACAGAATGCCGAGGACAGATGCCTAAGACAGATGTATGTGGCTTTATGCTTGTCTTCAATAACAAAACCCGCCGCAGGGGAGGACTGCAGCGGGTTCTATAACGTCACAAAATGACCTCTGAAGGTCAGGCTGTCTGAAGACCTGTCGGTCTTAGATGAAGGCAGACAGAAGGCCGAGAATGATGATCGCGGCGAACTGAACTTTGGCGGACTGCTCAAGAAGCGTCATGATTACTCTCCGTTGTAAGTGTGTGCGTTTGACTTGAGAGTGATATACGCCTGATCAGGCCAGAGGAAAAATGCTGAAATCGCGTTCCTGATATGCAGTTTGTGCATGCCCGCACATGGCCCGCGCATGGCCTGCGAATAGTCAGAGATAGGAAAATGCATGCAACGTGGCGGAAAATCGTCATGAAACAGGCCAGAGTGCCGCTTGTGGCATCATCCTTTTAACGGAATCGGAGTATGCAAAAGCCCAAAGCAAGACCTGCCCGGGAGAGTCACTGTCATGAAACATTATGATCTTGTCGTCATCGGAAGCGGCCCGGCTGGTCGCCGTGCAGCCATCCAGGCAGCAAAGCTCGGGCGGGATGTCCTTGTTATTGAAAAGGGAACGCGGGTCGGTGGCGTCTCGGTTCACACCGGCACGATCCCCTCAAAAACCCTGCGCGAAACGGTTCTGAACCTGTCAGGCTGGCGTGAACGCGGCTTTTATGGCCGGTCGTACAGGGTCAAGACTGATATTACGGCATCCGATCTGTTGAAACGGCTTCACATCACGCTCAATCATGAGGTTGAGGTGCTGGAGCATCAGTTTGCCCGCAACCGGGTTCAGACCAAGCGGGGAATGGCGCGGTTCCTGGACAAGAACCGGATCGAAGTCACCTCTGAAGAAGGTGAGCAGGAAGTCATTTCCGGCGAAAAGGTGATCATCACGGTTGGTACCAAGCCGTTCCGTCCTGACTATATCCCCTTTGACAACGACCGGATTATCGACAGCGATGAAGTGCTGGAGTTGAAAGAGCTTCCCCGCAGCATTGCTGTCATCGGTGCGGGGGTTATCGGCATTGAATATGCCACGATCTTCAGCGCGCTGGATGTGGCGGTTACCGTTGTTGAACCGCGGGATACGGTTCTCGATTTCATCGACCGGGAACTGGTTGCAGAATTCCTTCATGATCTGAGAGACCGTGGCGTGGTTCTGCGACTTGGTTGCGCTGCCGAGAAGGTGGAGCGCCTGGACTCTGGCGGGTGTCAGATTACGCTCGCAGGCGGGCGGTCCGTGAAAACGGATGTGGTTCTGTTTGCAGCCGGTCGTATGGGAGCAACCGACAGCCTTAATCTTGATGCCTGCGGGCTTGAAAGCGATCATCGCGGCCGCCTGACCGTGGACGCCGAAACGTTCCAGACCTCTGTGCCGAACATCTATGCTGCGGGTGACGTTATCGGGTTTCCGAGCCTTGCCTCAACCTCAATGGAGCAGGGCCGTATTGCCGCCTGTCACGCGTTCGAAATGGAAGCGCCGGAGCCGCCTGAATATTTCCCCTACGGGATTTATGCTGTCCCGGAAATTTCCACCTGTGGCATGTCCGAAGAAGAGGTCAAGGAACGGGGGATTGCCTATGAGTGTGGCGTAGCCCGGTTCCGTGAGACCTCGCGCGGGCATATCATGGGTATCAATTCCGGTATGCTGAAGATGATTGTCTCCCTGAAGACCCGGCGTCTGCTGGGCGTGCACATTGTGGGCGAGGGGGCGACCGAGCTGATTCATATTGGACAGGCCGTTCTCAATCTGCGTGGCACGGTGGATTATTTTGTTGAAAACACGTTCAACTACCCCACATTGGCGGAAGCGTACAAAATAGCCGCGCTGGATGCCTGGAACCGGATGCCCGCGACCTGATCCGCTACGGCCAAGGTGACGAGGACAGAGCGTGGATTCCATTACTCAGGCCACATTGGGGGCCGCTGTCGGCTATGCGATTGGCGGTCCGGTTCTGGGACGCAAGGCAGCTCTGTGGGGCATCGGGCTTGGCACACTTCCGGATCTGGATGTGCTCATCCGGTTTGAAGACCCGGTTGCCAACTTCACCTATCATCGCAGTTTTACCCATTCTGTCCTTGTGCTCGCGGCCATTACTCCGGTGTTGGCAGCCGGTATCAGACGGTTTCACAAGCTGTCAAAGGATGCCAGTCTGACCATCACCCTGATGGTTCTGCTGACGCTTGTGACCCACCCGCTGCTTGATGCCTTTACCTCCTATGGTACCCAGCTCCTGTGGCCCTTGACAGATTATCCGTTCTACCTGGCCTCCATCTCCATTATTGACCCGATCTATACACTGCCGATGCTCGGCGCGGTTATCATGGCCTTGATCCGGCCGCGATCTCCGCGCAGTCGGGCGGCTGTTCTCGGTGCGATCGCTTTGAGTACGGCCTATCTGGGATGGACGCAGGTGCTTCAGGCCCGCATGACCACTTATGCAGAACAGCAGCTGGCTCAAAATGACATCCGGCCTGATCGTCTGTTTGTGACCCCAACCCTGTTCAACTCACTGCTCTGGTATGTGGTCGCTGTGGAGGGGGACACGATCCACTACGGGTTCTCATCGTTGCTGGATAGGCAGGATAAACCGCTAAACCTGATTGCGACGCCGCGCAATGAGGCCCTCTTGGAGGATCTGCAGGGCAGCTGGACCGTTGACCGCCTGAAATGGTTCTCCCATGGCTTTTATCAGGCGGAAGTCGAGGACAAGCAGGTGGTGATGAGCGACTTGCGCATGGGGCTTGCCCCGCATTTCTCCTTTCGGTTTGCAGTGGCCCCCGAAGATACCAAAGACGGGCCTCTGCCAATCAGTCAACGCGTGCGCAAGCCGAGACCTGAAGGGGCTGTCGGATGGATTTTTGACCGGATGACCGCAAAGATCTCCTGTGCCAGCTGGAAAAATTGCTGACAGACCTTCGAGACTGATCCACAAGCGACATTCCGGTCGCGACAAAGCAAGACAATACAAAAAGCTCTGTACAATAGTGCCTAGGCTAACAGGGTAGAGAACTGCCCGGCCTGGAGGACTGCACAATTATGAGCGCGTTTGACAATCCGTTTTCTGTCTCCAACCGCAAGATTGATCCCACCCGCCGTCAGCATCTGAAGCCGGATGGGACGCCTGACAACAATGACCGGGTAGAAATCGGCCCGACGTCTCTGGCTTTTCAGGAATGGACCGATCTGGGATTGACGGCTCCGGATATGCCGAGTTTGCGGGAATACCGCCTGAGCCGCATCCGGGCAGAGCTGAAGAAGCGGGATTATGCGGGAATCCTGATGTGGGATCCGCTCAACATTCGTTATGCGACTGATTCCACCAATATGCAGCTCTGGATCACGCATAACTCGGCCCGCGCCTGTTTCATCGCCACAGAGGGCCCTGTGGTTCTGTTTGACTTCCACAGCTGCAACCACCTGTCGGAACATCTGCCTCTGGTCGATGAAATCCGTACGGTAACGTCGTTCTTCTATTTCGAATCGGCCCAGCGTACGCCGGAAATGGCCAAGAGTTTTGCCGCCGAGATTGACGAGCTGGTGCGCAAATATGGCGGCGGCAATCGCCGTCTCGCGGTCGACAAGATGGAAATTGCAGGCGTCTGGGCTTTCCAGGAGATCGGTCTGGAACTGATGAATGGTCAGGAAGTCACCGAGTTCGCCCGCCTGGTAAAGAACGACAATGAAGTCAACGCGATGCGTTGCGCAATCGCTGCCTGTGAAATCTCCATGCAGGAAATGCGAGACGCCTTCTATCATGGCATTACCGAAGATGAGCTGTGGTCGCACCTCCATGCGGGTAACATCAAACGTGGAGGCGAGTGGATTGAAACGCGCATCCTGTCATCAGGTCCGCGTACAAACCCCTGGTTCCAGGAATGCGGCCCGCGTCACATCTCGGAAGGTGACCTGCTGTCGTTTGATACGGACCTGATCGGCCCTTACGGGTATTGTTCTGATCTGTCGCGCTCCTGGATTTGCGGCGATGGCAAACCCACAGATGAGCAGAAGCGGCTCTATCAGTATGCCCATGAGCATATTATGACCAACACAGAGCGCCTGAAGCCGGGCATGAGCTTTGAGGAACTGACCTTTGGCGGTCATAATCTGGCGGAGGAGTTCGTCCCGCTCCGTTATGGCGTCAAATATCACGGCGTCGGCCTGTGCGATGAATATCCATCCATCCGCTATCCGCAGGACTATGAGCATTGCGGTTATGAAGGCGTAACCGTGCCGGGCATGGTTTTGTGTGTTGAGGCCTATATCGGCGTTGTTGGCGGTACTGACGGCATCAAGCTGGAAGATCAGGTTCTGATTACGGACACAGGCTATGATCGCCTGTCAAACTTCCCGTTTGAAGATGACTTCCTGAAATAGAGACCAGTCTCTGTACAAGGTGCAAGCCCGGGTGAACCGTCATCCGGGCTTTTTGTATTGTTTCAGCAGCACCCCATGAAAGGGCCTCAATCAGGAGATATCGGCGAATACATGGCTGGCGGATTGGTCGGTCATTTGTAGATATTTCTTGAGGTTCTTATGCGTATTTTATCAAGTAAAACATTTTCTTATGTGAAAGTTTTCAACCAGGTGGCAGGGGCATGTGTCATCTGCCTCGTCGCGCTTCTTGCTGTTGTGATGCTGTTTGAGCGGTTCCGCCATTACACCCGCTCTGTCTACGCACAGAACGTCTTGAATACGAGTGAAGTCGCGGAAATATCGCAGAACCTGAAACTCGGATACCCTGAAGCGGTCTCAGGTCAGAATGTGTTGATGATCCCGCTTTATTCCGAGCAGACATATACGCAGGGCTTCCGCGACAAGCATGCTCTTGGCAATGCCGTAAACTATCTCTTCTTTGACGGACGCTCCAAGACCTCGAACTGGCTTTTCGAGACATCAGATGATCTCATCGTCGATGTGAACAGGGTCCCGTCCGGTACCAATTCAGCCCAGCCAACCAGGGTGATCGTTTATGCTCTTGCCAGACGCGACACCAACGGCAATGGCAGACTGGACCCGGAAGACGCGCTGACAATCGGTATCTCCAGGCCAGACGGCAAAGGTTACAAGACGCTGCTTGAATCTGTATCCGACTATTCCGGTCTGCAGATGCTCAATCCCATGGAGGTTTCTCTGGTCTTTGCGTCAGACGGCAAGAACAGGATTGTCACCGTCTCTCTTGATGACTTCACGACCATCGATGAGCAGGTCATTCCGGATACCCGCTAGCTAAAACCTGTCATCAAAGTCTGGATTGACTGTTCATCCGGGCTTGGGAGCCGTGCCTGCTTCATAGTGCGGAAGGTTGTCGTCAAGAGCGTAGTAGTCGCCCTTGTCTGCAACAAAGATGTGTTTGGCCAGTCTCAGGTCCGTCGTCTGATCCAGACAGCCTGCTGAGATGCCGATGCCGTCCTCATCATTCTCCTGATAGAACAGATTGGACCCGCAGAAGCGGCAGAAACCACGCCTTGCCCAACTGGAAGACTGATACCAGGTCAGGCCTTCCTCACAGGTAAAGGTAACCTTGTTCATTGGTGCGTGGGTTGAAGCCCATACATGCCCGCTCAGTCGGCGGCATTGGCTGCAATGACAGGCTGTAACGGTTTCCCGAATGCTGTCTTCTTCTACCTCAAAACTTACCTGACCACATTCGCACCGACCTGTCAGCATCACTTGCTCCCCGTTTTGGAAAGGCATAGAGGAGCATGAATTGTGCAAGAGGCCAAGGTGGTTTTATCGTGTAATTCTCGGGCGTCCGGAGGCGGTGGCGATTAGAGTGCATTCCACCAGGATTTCCTTGCCGTCAATGTTCACACGCTTGACATTCTTGTCCAGCTTGACGGTGACATCCTGCGCGCCCGCTTCGACAGCCTTGTCGTAAGCTTCCGCTTTCAGGGTTGCTTCCGCCGTTTCAATGGCCAGATCCAGATTGGCAAAATCTCTGGGTGTATCGCCATGGTGGAGCCTGAAACGGCCTTCCATCGGTTCGGAAATCATGGTGTCGAGCCGTACCTGAACCCGACCAACCACAGCACCAAGAGCATTGGCTACGCCGGCATGTTCCGGCACGATTGCTGAGGTGCTCAGGCGCTCGGCCACCTGATTGTAGTAAAGCCCGGCAGATGCTCCGAGACCGATAACGGGCTGGGTCATGCTGAGGGTCAGATTAACGAGGCCGGATCGGCGGGCCAGTGCGGCGCGTGCCAGGTCATGGCGCGCCAGGTCGGGGATTTCATAACCATCCTCCCGGAAAGCCACATCAAGCAGTGTGTCGGCAGTCTCTGAAATCAGCGTATCAACAATCCAGCTGGCCATATGCTCGGGGTCTTTGCTGATACCGTCCCCATAGGCATTGCGCTTGCGCCCGAACAGGCTGGCACCCAGGCGGGCGATTTCAACATCCCAGGCCTCATACAGACCCAGAATGTGCGCTGCATCTGTCGGGGTAAGGCCGGACATAAGCACCAGACCGCGTGACACCAGGCGATTGAGCACGCTCATATCCCGGCGGTTTTCGATCAGTTTATCGAGGGCGATCGGTGTATCGCCGATTTTTTCGAGAAGAGCATCATCTGTAGCGCGACCAGTCGTCTGGTTCTCATCCTTGTGCACCCGAAATACGAACTGGCCGTCATAATCTCCGGGGCGTTCGGCACGCAATTGCCGCTCCAGTGTGTCCCGGACAAGGTCCGGATGGTTGCTGGCCAGAAGGGTAAGCGGCACCACCCGACGCGGACCGAGTGCGATAGAAGGTGTCAGGCCTTCACGCACAACATGCACCTGGCTGTCACCACCCAGACCAACAGTATGCATGGCGACCGCTTCCACCATGGTCTGCCAGCCACCCACGCGGGCACCGTTCTCGTCAAGCCTGGGCAGGCCGTCGCTCAGGACAGCGACATCGGTGGTCGTCCCGCCAATATCAGAGACCAGTGCATCCTTCTCCCCGGTCAGGTAGGAGGCGCCTACCAGACTGGCTGCCGGGCCGGATAAAATAGTCTCGATAGGCTTGAGAGCGGCTACGTCAGCTGAAATCAGAGCACCATCCCCCTGAACAACCATAAGCGGTGCATCAATGCCGCGTTCTTTCAGCAGGTTTTCTGCGCTTGAAATCAACCGGTGGATCATGCTGATCAACCGCGCATTAAGCAGAGAGGTCAGGGCCCGTTTCGGGCCGTTGAGCTTGCTTGACAGTTCATGGCTGCAGGTGACAGGCAGGCCTGTTTCTGCATGGATCAGATCGCGCACTGCAAGCTCGTGGGCCGGATTTCTGACGCCGAATTTCCCGGCAATGGCAAAGGCGGACACCTTCTGTGCAAGGGCGGGCAGGGCGTCCCGTAATGTCTGCAGGTCAAGATCTTCGACCGCATTGCCCAGAGCATCGTGACCGCCAGACAGAACCAGCAGAGGGTCGTCTCCGAGGGCTTCGCCGAGCCCGGCTTTCTGGGCATCAGCTTCCTTGAAACCAATGAAGATCAGACAGGCAGCTCCCCCTTGCCCTTCCACAAGTGCATTAGTGGCCAGTGTTGTTGACAGGGAAACGAGAGAGATATTCGTGGGATCAAGCGCGCTTTGCTGCAGAGCTCCGTCAATCGCACCACTGATGCCAATGGACAGGTCATGACGTGTGGTCAGAGACTTGGCAGTCGATTGAATACCGGCATCTTCATCAAACAGAACAGCATCCGTGTAGGTTCCACCCGTATCGATCCCCAGCAGCAGCGCCATAATTGTCTCCTCAAACCTTAGGGTCCACCCGTCCGGCGCTCTTGTTTCTGCCCATTCTGAACTTCCCTGATAAACAGAATGGGCGTGAGCAATGAATCTTGACCCTAGTCAGACCGTGAGGAGGAGTACGAGACTTGCTCATAAGGCACAATGCAGAAAACGACAAAGATGGCCGTAAAAACGCGTATAGAGCTGATAAGGCAGGCAAACTTCCGTTCACCTGCCTCCTGGGCGTGAGCCGTGAGTTTTCACTCTAAGCCCGCTGATTCTAGCGGGTGATCTTGATCCGCGCATTGCGCATGCCGACGCTGCGAACCAGCGAATAGAGTTTCCTGGCATTGCTGGGATGCAGACGGACGCAGCCGTGAGAGGCGGGGCGGCCAAGATTCTTGATGGCCGTAGTACCGTGAACCGCATATCCGCCGTGGAAGAAGATCGAGTTTGGCATGGGCGAGCCGTGATACTTCTTGGAGAAATAACGACGATACATCCGTTTCGGACTGTACGTGCCGATTGGCGTGCGATAGCCGCGCCGGGCGGTGGAGACCTTCCAAGCATATTTGCGCTTGCCATTGACACTCACATACATGCGCTGCTGCGACAGGTCGATATGAGCGACAACCTTTGACGCAGCCATGGCATGGGGCGCAGGCCAAAGGGCTATACTTATTGCTATAACGAAGAATAAAGAGGGGAGTCTACGCAATACTGAACGGGTCATTCTCTGCCTCATGGGTTTGAATGTTGCCTTGGCCTCCTGATGCAACGGTAGCGCGTGTCCGCAATTTTGGCAAATTCGGGTCGGTAAAGGTCTGGATTTATTGGGTAGAGGCGCAGCTTACGCACTGGGTTGCCGTCGGATCGATATCCAGCCGCTTGTCGGCAATGTCATCGCCACAGCTGAGGCAATAGCCGTAATCGTCGTGATTGATGCGCACCAGAGCCGCTTTGATGCGTTCCAGCATCACCAGTCGGTTTTCTTCAGACGCTTTGGCCATTGCCTGCTGCTGCATGGCATCCATACGAGACAGACGCCCGACACTCTGCTGGTCGAGGGTGACCGTGGAGCGCGCGTCCTCTGACATCGCCTGAAGCTGTTCCAGCTCTGCTTTCAAGGTGAGGAGCTGGTCTCGTCTGGTTTGAAGATCTGTCATCGTGCGTTTGCCGAAACATGTTTCCTGTCTGGTATAAGATGAGCATGACCTGTGCGACAAGCCTGTGATATAGCAAACACTCGATTCAGACCTCCAACAGGCACCGGGAGCGACGAAATGACGATGCTGATCGCCGGATTGGTTCTTTTCATTGCTATTCATACACTACCCATACAGACGGACAGGCGCGCCGCCTTGCAGGCCCGTCTTGGCGCAAATGGCTACAAGGCCCTGTTTTCCATCCTGTCTCTGGCGGGCCTGGCGCTGATTGTCATCGGCTATGGTGAGGCTCGGCTTGAAACCGATTTCCTCTGGGACCCGCCCGTCTGGACGCGTCATCTGGCAGCTCTGTTGATGCTGGTTGCCTTTATCATGCTGGCAGCAGCCTATGTCCCGGCGGGTAAAATCAAGGCACGCCTCAAGCACCCCATGATTCTGGCGGTCAAGATCTGGGCGCTGGCCCATCTTCTGGCCAATGGCACTGTGGCGGATGCGATCCTGTTCGGCAGTTTCCTTGTCTATGCCATCGTTGATCGGATTTCCCTGAAGCGTCGTGATGCGGCCACCGGAACAATCGCTGTAAGCGGCCCGGCTCGAAACGATCTGATTGCCGTCATTATCGGGTTGGTTGCCTATGGTGTCTTTTCAGCAAAGCTGCATGAGATCCTGATCGGCGTGCCACCCTTCTCTTAAGAGCATGCCGGATCAGCCCTTTTGCCAAGTCTGGAGCTCTTTGTGCAGTGCAAACTCTGTGCTAAGACGTCCGCTCAGAGAATGAGGGCAAATCGTCATGAGTACTTCAGGGCGCATCAAGCGACTGTCAGTCACCGATGTAAGGGCGCGCAAGGGTGAAACACCCGTTGTGATGCTGACAGCCTATGATGCCAATACTGCGCGAATCGCTGACCCGCATGTGGATGTGCTGCTTGTTGGCGATTCAATCGGCATGGTCGTTTACGGGTTTGAGTCCACACTTCCGGTAACGCTCGACATGATGATTGCCCATGGCGGCGCCGTGATGCGTGGCTCGCAGAGCTCCATGGTCGTGATCGATATGCCATTTGCTTCCTACGAGGAGAGCAAGGAGCAGGCCTTCCGCAATGCCGCGCGGGTATTGGCGGAAACCGGTGCAGCAGCAGTCAAGCTGGAAGGTGGTGTGCGTATGGCAGAGACCATCCGCTACCTGACAGAACGCGGTATTCCGGTTGTTGGTCATATCGGACTGACGCCTCAGTCGATCCATACTCTTGGCGGGTTCAAGGTTCAGGGTCGTGAAGAGCATCATGAAACGTTGCTTCATGCTGACGCTCAGGCGGTGACAGAAGCTGGTGCATTCTGTGTGGTGCTGGAGGGAATCGTCGAGCCGATTGCCCGCGCAATCACCGATGCAATCAGCATTCCAACCATTGGTATAGGGGCATCGGCTGCTTGTGACGGTCAGGTTCTTGTGACAGAGGATATGGTCGCCATGTCCGGTCGCAAGCCGAGATTTGTCAAACATTTTGGTGATATGGGATCTGAACTGGACAGGGCTGTGAAAGCCTATTCGGAGGAAGTGCGTAACAGATCTTTCCCGGCTGACGAAAATACCTATCCCGCCCAGAAATAGCCACGAGTCGGGTCTATCCCGCCCGGACGTTGCCGCTTTTGCAGGATTGTCATTGACGGTCGGCCTTGAGCGGTCTATCCCGCTAACAGCCTTCGGGTTATAAACATCGCAGGATGGCATAAGCTGTTTGGTGCGGGTTCAAGAGAGTACACGGTTCAGCCGTTGGGCAGGAAATAGATGTCAGATAGCAATTTTATCCGTGAGGTTGACGAAGAGCTTCGTCAGGATCAACTGCGTAGCCTGTGGGACAGGTTCGGCCCGTTCATTTTGCTGACGGCGGTCCTGATTGTGGTTGGCACCACCGGATATCGTGGATGGCAATACTGGCAGGCTTCAGAAGCTGCCACGAATGGGGACAAATTCCTCGCTGCGCTTGAACTGGCAGAGAATGGTGATCATCTTGGCGCGGAAGCCGCTCTTCTGGCACTGGCCAGTGATTCATCCGGCGGTTATCCGCTGCTCGCCCGCTTCCGTGCCGCCTCCGCAAAGGCAGAGGCCGGTGAAAAGGAAGCTGCCATAGCCGATTTTGATGCTGTTGCTTCTGCTGCTTCTGACAGTGCTCTGCTGCGCGATATGGCATCGCTCCGTGCCGCCATGCTGGCTCTTGATGTTGTCGAGGATCGCAAGGCTGTTGAAGCGCGCCTGTTGCCGCTGTCTGAACCCGGAGCGGCATACGTACATTCCGCGCGCGAAATTCAGGGGCTTCTGGCCTACAAGCATGACGACTTCGCCGCCGCTACCACTGTTTTTGAAGGATTGGTCAATGATGCGACCACGCCTCAGGGCATTCGGGTCCGGTCAGAGCGCATGCTGTCGCTGATTGCCGGTCTCTCCGGCAAGGGAGGCGAATAGGTGATGAGGAAGACATTGCGTCCTGTTCTGATCTGCATACTGGCTGCCTCTGCGCTGGCTGGTTGTTCATCTTTTGATCTTGAAGACTCGCTTGAAAAGGTAAACCCCTTCGCCAAGGAAGAGGTGATCCTGTCTGGCGAACGCCGTGATCTGCCGACGGTGGGCGACCCGGTTGCTGTTCAGGGCGACGGCCAGCCGATTGCTGTGCCGGCTGCGGTAACCTATGAGAACTGGCCGCTGCCAGGCAACAATACCGGCAATGCCAGCCACAGTGGCGGAGCAACCCGTACGTTCTCCACGCGAATTTCCTCTGATGTGGGGGATGATGATTTCCGTTCAGCAGCAGCCCCTGTGATCCATCAGGGCAACGTTCTGTTCTATGAGCCGAATGGTGACATCTCTGCTTTCTCACTGGGTGGCGCCCGTCGTTGGCAGAAGACGCTGCGGCCTGAGAATGAAGATGATGAGGCTGTAGGCGGTGGCGTTGCTGCTGTGAACGGCACGGCCTATGTGGCATCAGCCTATCGCAAGGTTGCAGCGTTCAACGTGGCAAGCGGCGCTGAGATCTGGTCCGTCGATCTGGATTCTCCGGCGCGTAACGTGCCGGCGGCTTCTGGAAGCCATGTGTTTGTCGTAACGGTCAACAATGATGTTCTGGCACTGAATGCTTCAGATGGTTCCGAGCTCTGGCGCTCTCCGGGTATTCAGGAACAGGCAGGTCTCCTGCCAAGTTCAGGTCCGGTTATCTCCGGCAATATCGTAGTTGTTCCCTATTCATCCGGTGAAGTTGTCGCCTTTGATGTGAAAACCGGCAAGATCCTCTGGTCAGACAGTGTTGTCCGCGCCAGCCGTCGCCTCGCTGTTTCTGGTCTCTCCGATGTGGCAGGACGTCCTGTTGCCGATAACGGTGTTGTTTATGTATCCGGTGTCGCGGGACGAACCGTCGCTATCTCGCTTAAATCCGGAACCCGTGTGTGGACCAAGAATATCGGCAGCGCTTATTCGCCGATTGTCACGGCCAATGCGGTCTACGTGCTGGACCTGAACAGCCGGGTGGTTGCTCTTGACCGGAAGTCTGGTGAAATTCGCTGGATCACATCACTGCCAATCACCAAGAAGAAAAAGAAATCGTCCACCTGGGCCGGTCCGGCTCTGGCTGGCGGGCAGCTCTGGTTCGGTTCATCTGATGAGAAACTGGCAACGGTCAACGCATCGACCGGTGCAATCACGTCGACCCGTGACATCAACGAGCCGGTCTATGTTCAGGCAATTGCAGCATCTGGCCGTGTCTTCATCATGACAGGTGACGGAGTTCTGCAGGGCTATTGATGAACTGTGAAGAGCCCGGACATGTCCGGGCTCCCTGATCAAATTGTAACGGCATGTTCCGGGGCGGGCTGAAAGGTCGCCCCGTTTGTGCGAAAGAAAGAAACGCTTATGTCCCTGAAGGTCGCGATCATCGGTCGGCCGAATGTAGGCAAATCCACGTTGTTCAACCGGCTGGTTGGCAAACGTCTTGCGCTGGTTGATGACCGGCCAGGCGTAACCCGGGATCGCCGTGAGGGTGAGGCGCGCATTGGCGACCTCAAGTTCACGATCATTGATACTGCCGGTCTGGAACAGGGTGATCCTGACTCCCTTCAGGGCCGCATGCGTGCCCAGACGGAAGAAGCCATCGAGGAAGCGGATCTGTCGCTCTTTCTGGTGGATGTCCGGACCGGTGTCACACCACTTGACCAGCATTTTGCCGACCTTCTGCGGAAATCAGGCAAGCCGGTTTCTCTGATTGCCAACAAGGCCGAAGGCCGCATTGGTGAAAGCGGTTACTACGAAGCCTTTTCCCTTGGCTTTGGGGAGCCTGTCCCGATCTCGGCAGAGCACGGGGAGGGCATGGGTGACCTCTATGACGTTATCTCGGACTTCAAGGACGAACACGGCTTTAATGACGAAGAGGTCGTGGCTGTTCACAATGTGACGGTTACGGAAGATGGTGAGGCGGATATTGACCTGTCCCGTCCCATGCAGGTGGCTGTTGTCGGTCGTCCGAATGCGGGCAAGTCAACCCTCATCAATCAGCTACTGGGTGAAGACCGCCTGCTGACCGGGCCTGAAGCGGGCCTGACGCGCGATTCTATTGCAGTCGACTGGCAGTGGAGAGGTCGACCCTTCAAGCTGTTTGACACCGCAGGCTTGCGCAAGAAGGCCAGGGTTCAGGAGAAGCTGGAAAAGCTGTCTGTTGCTGATGCTCTGCGGGCGGTCCGCTTTGCCGAGGTGGTTATTGTCACGCTGGATGCGACCATTCCGTTCGAGAAGCGCGATCTGCAGATTGTCGACCTGGTCGAGAAAGAAGGCCGTGCCGTTGTCATCGCCCTGAACAAATGGGATCTGATTGAGGATCGGGGGGCGACACTGAAAGAGCTGCGTCTTGAAGCAGAACGCCTTCTGCCCCAGCTGCGTGGTGTGCCAATGGTACCGATTTCCGGTATCAACGGGCAGGGGCTTGATAAGCTGTTCAAGGCCGTGACCGAGGTTCATGACACCTGGAATGCCCGTATATCAACGGCCCGGCTGAACAAATGGCTGGCGCATGTGGTGGACCACCATCCGCCCCCCGCGATTGCTGGCCGCCGGGTGAAGATCCGCTATATGACGCAGGCCAAGACCCGCCCGCCCACCTTTGTGGTGTTCTGCTCAAGACCTGATGCTCTGGCGGAATCCTACAGGCGCTACTTGCTGAATGGAATCCGGGAAACATTCAAGCTTTCAGGTATTCCGCTCCGCGTTATTATGCGCAAAGGCGATAATCCATATGATAAAGGCCGGAACTAGTTCCGGCCTGTTTCCTAACTCTAATCCAATTGATATCCAATGATATCAAGTCAGATATCTGACCAACTCTTTTCTTTGAAATCAAAGCATTGAGCCGTTTTGTTAAAGTCCGGAAAAATCATTGAAATCAAATCCGGTGCAACATCCCGTGGCGTCGGCAGGGTATTGGGATCCTCGCCCGGTACCGCTTGAGCGCGCATGGCTGTGCGAACAGGTCCAGGGCTGAACACATTGGCGCGAATGTTGAAATTCACATTCTCTGTTGCATAGGTTTTCACAAGGGCATTCAAGGCTGCCTTGGTGGTGGAATACGCGCCCCAGAACGGCTTGCATTTCTGGGCTGCACCGGAGGTGACAAAGACCGCACGACCCGCATCAGACTGCCGCAGCAGCGGGTCGAATGATCGCAGCAGACGCCAGTTGGCGGTCACATTGATCAGCATGGCCTCATCCCAGACCTTGGGTTCGATATGACCAACGGGAGAGATCGTGCCGAGAATGCCCGCATTGCCGATCAGGCCGTCGAGTTTGCCCCAGCGCTCATAAAGGGCCGCACCGAGGCGGTCGATGGCTTCCATGTCTTTCAGATCAAGAGGCACCAGAGTGGCCTGGCCACCTTCGGCCTTGATCGCATCATCCAGATCTTCGAGGCCACCCACGGTCCGCGCGATGGCTACAACATGCGCGCCAGCCTTTGCTGCCGCCAGAGCTGCATGATAGCCAATGCCGCGAGACGCGCCTGTGACCACTACGAGGCGATCCTGAAGGGCGTTTGTCATGGACTTATCTCCAGGGAAAGAGTAATGCCCGGGTTTTGGCCGGGCATCTGAATTCTAGTGATTTTCAACCAGCCGCGTAATCGGGCGGTCAGACGCTGTGCCTTCCTTGTCGGTGAGCACCGTCGGATATTCTCCGGTGAAACAGGCGTCACAGAACTGTGGAGCGTCATTGTTGCGGTTTTCATCACCAACCGCACGATAGAGCCCGTCAATGGTCAGGAAAGCGAGGGAGTCAACGCCGATATAGCGGGACATCTCTTCGATAGACATCTGAGAAGCCAGAAGCTTGGAGCTCTCCGGCGTATCGACGCCGTAATAGCAGGCATTGGTGGTCGGCGGGCTGGCAATCCGCATGTGGACTTCCTTGGCACCGGCATCGCGAACCATCTGAACGATTTTCTTGGATGTGGTGCCGCGCACGATGGAATCATCCACCAGAACCACACGACGACCTTCCAGAATGCTGCGATTGGCATTGTGCTTCAGCTTCACGCCCATATGACGGATCGTGTCTGTGGGCTCAATGAAGGTCCGACCCACATAGTGGTTACGGATAATGCCGTAGTCGAACGGAATATTGGATGCTTCGGAAAAGCCGATGGCTGCAGGCACGCCTGAATCAGGCACAGGCACCACCACATCAGCTTCCACACCCGATTCACGGGACAGCTCGCCACCAATACGCTTGCGCACATTGTAGACGCTGGTTCCGGCAAAATTGGAATCCGGGCGGGCGAAATAGACATATTCGAAGATGCAGAAGCGGGAGGCATGGGTCCGGAACGGATGGAGGCTCTCAAGGCCCTTGTCCGTAATCACCACCATCTCACCTGGTTCGATCTCGCGAATGAAGTCCGCGCCGATAATGTCAAATGCACAGGTCTCGGATGCCAGTACATAGGCGTCATCCAGCTTGCCAAGTACCAGTGGACGGACCCCGAGAGGATCACGCGCCCCAATCAGCTTTTTCTCGGAAAGGGCAACAATCGAGAAAGCACCCTCCAACTGACGCAGGGCATCAATCATACGCTCAACCAGCGGACCGCGATTGGATGTGGCGATCAGGTGAATGATTGTTTCCGTGTCCGATGTGGACTGGAAAATAGAGCCCCGTTCCTGAAGCTGACGCTGCAGGGTGCGGGCATTGGTGATGTTACCGTTATGGGCCACTGCAAAGCCGCCACCGGCAAACTCCGCATAGAGCGGCTGAATGTTGCGGATACCGCCACCGCCAGCCGTGGAATAACGATTATGCCCAATGGCACGGGTGCCCTGCAGGCGATCAAGAACGGCCTGTTGGGTGAAGTTGTCGCCGATCAGCCCAACATGGCGCTCGGAATGGAACTGGGTTCCATCATAGCTCACAATGCCGGAAGCTTCCTGACCGCGGTGCTGCAGCGCGTGCAGACCAAGAGTGGTCAGCGCTGGTGCGGCCTCATGATTGAAGATGCCAAAAATCGCGCATTCTTCATGAAAAGCATCATCATCCGAAGTGCAGGCAGAGCCTGCGGCCTCAAAGGGGTGGGACGTGAAATCTTCCACAGTCTTGAGCCTCATGGTCTTGTGTCGTGCCAGAGCGGCACATTTAGCGATATTCTTGCGTTTTGTCGCCCGGAAAAGAACCCCGGCTTATAATTATTGTGCATCGCTCGCCACAAGTTGATCAAGCTGACCGCGGCTGGCGTCGGAATAACGCGCCGGTTCATCTGTGATCGTACGTGACGCCTGATCTCCGCTTTCTTCAGCAAAGACGTTTTTGAGCGCATCAATCCATGTGTTGAACAGCTCCGGATCATCGGGCAGAAGTGTGATGATCTCTTCAGCAGCGGTATCGAGTGCCGGCTTGGACTTGGCATCCTCAATCCAGCCCGGACGTCCGTCAGAGGGAACCAGCCAGTTCACAAAGATCATCGCAATGGTCATCAGCAGGAATCCACGTGCAGAGCCGAAGACAAAGCCCAGTGTTCTGTCGAGCGGGCCGATCTTGCTGTCGAGAACAAGGTCGGAAATCTTGATGGTGATAAGGGAGACCAGCAGAAGGGTCACGAGAAACACACCACCAACAGTGGCCGCTGCAGCGATTGTCTTGTCGGAAATCTGTTCAAGCGCGAAGGGATAGACAGATTTGAACAGCACAAATACGGCTACAACCGCAGCCACCCAGGATGTGATCGACAGGACTTCCCGCATGAACCCGCGAACCATCGCCAGAATTGCGGAAATGAACATCAGACCCAAAAGAATGCCATCAAGCCAGGTAATCGGCATTGGACACCGTCCTTTTCAAACATATCCAGAGACCCATGGATTACGGGTCGTTACTTAGCAGATCAGTACGCTACAGTCTTTAATCTTTTCTTTGTGCTGGAGCCTGGGCCGCAATCCGGGCAACAAAACCGGAAAGTGAGGTAATGGCTTCTAGCGTCAGCCCGTAGGACTTTGTGTCAATCTTGCCTGGCATAGGCGCGGCTGCTTTTCCAAAGCCGAGTTTTTCAGCTTCTTTCAGCCTTTGCGGCGTATGACTGACCGGTCGTGCTGCCCCCGACAAACTGACTTCGCCGAAATAGACGCAATCAGAGGGAAGAGCAACCCCCGCCAGCGAGGAAATCAGTGCAGCGGCTACAGCCAGATCTGCTGCAGGTTCCTGAATACGCAAGCCGCCTGCCACATTCAGATAGACATCATGCATCCCGAGCTTGACCCCGCAGTGAGCCTCAAGCACGGCAATCACCATGGACAGCCGGCTTGTATCCCAGCCGACAACAGCACGGCGTGGCGTGCCAAGGCTTGATGGTGTGACGAGAGCCTGGATTTCCACGAGAATAGGACGGGTGCCCTCCATACCGCCGAAGACCACAGTGCCGGGAGACGGATTGTCCCGATCACCGAGAAACAGCTCGGATGGGTTATGGACTTCGCGAAGCCCTGAATCCCCCATCTCGAAGACGCCGATTTCGTCAGTCGGACCAAAACGGTTTTTCACCGCCCGCAGGATGCGGAACTGATGGCCTCGTTCACCTTCAAAATAGAGCACAGCATCGACCATATGCTCAACCACGCGAGGTCCGGCAATCTGACCGTCCTTGGTCACATGACCAACCAGAATAACCGCAGACCGGCTTTTCTTAGCGTAACGGATAAGGCTTTGCGCCGAGGCGCGCACCTGAGTGACCGTACCGGGGGCTGATTCAACGGCGCTCGTCCATAGCGTCTGGATGGAATCAATGATGACAAGGGCAGGGGGCTTGTCCGCGTTCAGCGTTGCGAGAATGTCTTCAACGCTGGTCTCTGATGCCAGCTTGACCGGCGCATCACTCAACCCGAGGCGTTCAGCCCGGAGCCGGACCTGGTCGATGGCTTCCTCACCGGAGATATAGACAACCCCGTGCCCGGCGCGTGCCAGGGAGGCTGCGGCCTGGATAAGGATTGTGGATTTGCCAATGCCGGGGTCTCCGCCCACCAGCAGAGCTGAGCCGTGGACAATGCCGCCGCCGGTGACGCGGTCAAGCTCCTTGATGTCGGATGCGATCCGGGGGGCTTCCTTGCGGTCTCCATCAAGGCCGACAAGTTCAATCACCCGACCTTTGGCACCAAGGCGTGCTCCGCCTGAGGCAATCGGTGCTTCAAGAGCTTCCTCGACAATGCTGTTCCATTCACCACAGGAATCACAACGCCCCGCCCAGCGGCTGCTGACAGTGCCGCAGTTCTGGCAGATATAATTTGTCTTCTGCTTTGCCAAATCGCCCGTATCCCTGACTCTAGTCGACCACGGAATGGCGGTCTATGTAGACCCGTTCGTAACGATGTCCGAGATTGGTCAGGATCTCGTAACTGATCGTACCGCATGCCTTTGCAACATCGTCCACAATAGCATGATCGCCGAGTAGCTCTATCAAAGAGCCGCGTTGGAGGTCAGGACTGTCTGTTGCATCCAGTGTGATCTGATCCATCGAAACCCGGCCGAGGAGTGGCACAGCCTGTCCCTTGTGATAGGCGACCCCGCCTGTCTGGCTGTCCGTATTGCTGGCCATGCGCTTGTAGCCGTCTGCATATCCGGCAGCGATGACAGCAAGCCGCGTCTCGCGCTTGAGTGTCCGGTTCGCACCATATCCAACGGTTTCACCGGCAGGGACCGTACGCACCTGCATGACACGTGCATCCAGATAGGCAACCGTCTTCATCGGGTTTGGGTTGCCTGGTGTCGGGTTGCCGCCAAAGAGCGCGATGCCTGGTCTGACCAGGTCGAACCGATAGGCCTCGCCCAGGAAAATCCCGGAGGAATTGGCAAGTGAGCATGGCAGGCCGGGATAGGCCCTGCGGATTGCTTCAAACTCAGCCAGCTGCTGTGCATTCATCGGGTGATCGGGTTCATCCGCACAAGCCAGATGCCCCATCAGCAAGGTGGGTGCGAACGCGCCGAGCAGGTCGTCCTGTGCTGCGAGATATTCAAGGTCTTCCCGTCGCATGCCAAGGCGGTTTATTCCTGTCTCCGCATGCAGAGCCGCGGGGAGACGATCACCTGTATCGCTGCAATAGGATGCCCAGTCCCGCACCTCATCCAGACTTGAGAGAACCGGACGAAGCTGGGCGCTGGCCAGAAGAGATTCAACGCCGGGGAAAAGGCCGTTGAGAACATAAATGACCGCGTTGGGGGAAACACGGCGGACAGCGACGCCTTCTTCAGGCAGGGCGACGAAGAAGGTGTTACATCCGGCCTGCTGCAGAGCCACGACGGTTGGTTCGACGCCTGTTCCGTAGCTGTCTGCCTTGACGACTGCCGCACATTCCGCAGCACCGGATTCCGCGTTCAGATAGGACCAGTTGTCTGCCAGGGCGGACAGGTTGACAGTGACACGCGCACCGGACAACGGGTTGATTGGCCTGTTTCCCGATTTGGACATGAAAGGTACCCCGATGGACTGAACTTCACTTATGCGGCGACCCTAGGGTTACCCATGAGTGATGGCAAGAGCAGATCGGCAGGAAAGCCTACTCCATTCGTTCGGGAAGGTAATCATCATCGATCAGGTCATCAAAGCGGGTGAATTCCTTGGTGAACTGCAAGGGCACACTGCCTGTGGGGCCGTGACGCTGTTTGGAGATGATCACTTCGGCCTTGTTCATGACCCGGTCCATTTCGGCCTGCCACTGGGCCATGCCTTCCAGATTGTTCTCTTTCGGCATCTGTTTTTCGAGATAGTACTCTTCGCGATAAACAAACATCACGACATCGGCGTCTTGCTCGATAGAGCCGGATTCACGCAAGTCAGACAATTGCGGGCGCTTGTCATCACGACTTTCCACCGTACGGGAAAGCTGGGAAAGCGCGATAACCGGAACATTCAGTTCTTTCGCCAGTGCCTTGAGACCGGTGGTGATGGCCGTGATCTCCTGAACACGGTTCTCACTGGATTTCTTGCCGGAACCGGTAATGAGCTGCAGATAGTCGATGACCAGACAGTCGAGACCGCGCTGGCGCTTCAATCGCCGGGCCCGGGCCGTCAGAGCTGCAATGGAAATACCACCGGTCTGGTCAATATAGAGCGGAACCCGCTGCATCTCCTGCGAGACGTTGACGATCCGGGAAAACTGGTTCTCGTCAATCTTGCCGCGCCGGATGTCACCGGATGGAACTTCGGCCTGCTCGGAGATAATACGGGTGGCGAGCTGTTCGCCGGACATCTCCAGAGAGAAGAAGCCGACAACGCCGCCATTCACGGTCTTCACCGTACCGTCCGGCTGTTCCTCTGACTGATAGGCGCGGGCAATGTTGAAAGCGATATTGGTCGCAAGCGAGGTCTTGCCCATGGCGGGACGACCGGCAAGGACAATCAGATCCGAATGCTGGAGACCACCCATCTTTTCATCAAGGTCTTTCAGGCCGGTCGAAATCCCTGAAAGCTGGCCATCTCTCTGATAGGCGGCACTGGCCATGTCGATGGCGTCGCGCAGTGCATCGGAAAAGGTAATAAACCCGCCGTCGGATCGGCCCGTCTCAGCCAGGTCAAACAGACGCCGTTCCGCATCCTCGATCTGTGAAGAGGGTGGCATGTCAATCGGCGCGTCAAACGCGATATTGACCATGTCCTCGCCAATGCGGATCAGGTTGCGCCGGGTCGCCAGATCCTTGATCAGTCGACCATAGTCTTCGGCGTTGATGACAGTTGTTGCCTGGCCAGCCAGCCGCATCAGATATTGCAGCACCGGCATGTCGGCAACCTGCAGGTCATCGGCAAAGAAGGTTTTCAGGGTCAGAGGGGATGCTGTTTTACCCGCCTGGATCAGCTGAGCCGACTTCTCGTAGATATCCTTGTGGGTCTGGTCATAGAAATGGCCGGCCTCAAGGAAATCGGACACACGGAAAAAGGTCTCGTTATTGACCAGAATCGCGCCGAGAAGCTGCTGTTCAACTTCAAGATTGCGCGGTGCCTGACGCGTCAGCATCTGATCCGCAGAAGATTGCTGTCTTGCAGGCTCTGCCATGCCCTAGACCTCCGGTGCCCCTCAAGGGCAAACGCAATGATTACCCTCTGTCGGTTCGCATTATGCAGAAGCTTGGATGGGATGGAAGGAGGTGCGTGGTAGCGTTGTACGGATTCAGAAGAAAAACAGCGTTTTCCACGGATTCCCACAGGGGTGAAAATCTCCCCTGTGAAAGCTTGTGAATCGCTCTGGATTTTGGCACGGACCCGATTCGATCCGGCATTTCATCTCTACTCGCAGGCCACGCCAAAGCGGGGTTTGTCGCCATCCTGCTGACGAAGACGGTCTTCCTCATCCTGCATGTAAGCCCGTGTCATGGGCAGGACAGTCTGATCCTTCACCATCTGGATCTGGAAGACCATCAGATCCTGATAGCGGAATGCGGTTTCACAGGCGGCAAGATAGAATTCCCACATCCGACAGAAACGTTCATCGTAAAGCATGGCCGCCTCATCCCACCGAGCCATAAAGCGGTTTCGCCAGGCACGGAGCGTATCAGCATAGTGAAGGCGCAGAATTTCAACATCTGTGACCTTCAGACCTGAGCGCTCGAGAACGGGCAGGACCTCGGAGAGAGCGGGCATGTAACCGCCCGGGAAGATATATTTGCGAATCCAGGGATTGGTTTCGCCCGGCCCGTCAAGTCGACCGATGGAGTGCAGAACCATCACACCATCATCTGCAAGCAGATTGTGGCACATATTGAAAAATTCCGGGAAATGACCAATGCCGACATGCTCAAACATGCCCACCGAGACAATCCGGTCGAACTTCTGTTCCAGTTTGCGGTAATCCCTGAAACGGAAATCCACCCGGTCTCTCAGGTTTTGTGTTTTTGCACGACAGCGGGAAATATCAAACTGCTCTTCAGACAGCGTCACACCGGTTACGGAAACGGGATAGTTCTGCGCCAGATAAAGGCTCAGGCCGCCCCAGCCGGACCCGATATCCAGAACAGTCTGGTTTGGCTGAATATGAAGCTTGGCCGCAAGGTGGCGTTTTTTTGCCAGCTGGGCGTCTTCCAGGGTTGAGGTACTGTCTTCGAAATAGCCACAGGAATATTGTTTGTCTGTGTCAAGAAACAGGTCATACAGAGCGCCACTCAGGTCGTAGTGATGAGCCACGTTCTGCTGGGCTCTCTTCCTGGTGTTGTTTTGCCGGAAACGACGCGTCCAGACACGCAGGCGGGAAAGCGTAGCCATCCACCAGGGGCGTTTCGCAGCCTCCATATTGGCAATAGCCAGGGCAAGAAAGTCGTAAAGGCTACCCTGTTCCACCAGAAGGCGGCCATCCATATAGGCCTCGCCAGCCTCTCGTTCCGGGTCGGCGATCAGTTTCCATTCTGTTGTCCTGTTTGTCAGGCGAATGGTGACGGTCTGCTTGCTTTGGACTTCTCCGAAGTGAAAGGATTGTCCGGCGCAGTCAATAACTGTCAGACTCCCCTTAACAATGATGCGATTGAGAAAACTGAATAACAGGCGGTTCATGCTCATCTCCCGCACTGCCACGTGATGAAAATGTCGCAACCCATATCCAGATATGCCGCGGATAGTCTAAAAAGTAAAAATCAATGACAGTTCGGGTTTTCCAATAATAAAGACATATCTGAACGTATAAGCATATCAACAGAATAAAGTGGCAGTATTGTTCTGATTACTGAAATATTTAGGTCTTCAAAATGCGGAAACCATAAGAACCACAGCTTTGTGTTTTCTTTGTGATGGTACGAAAAAAAAGCCCGGCCATTGGCCGGGCTTCTGCAATATCAGAGAAAGTGGATCTCTGACTATATTATTCAGCAGAGGCTTCTTCGCCTTCTGCTGCTTCTGCTTCGTCGTCAGAACCGGCTTCTTCGCCGTCTTCGTCTTCATCGTCAGCTTCGAATTCGAACTCGTCGTAATCGGTGACGGTGAGGTCTTCACCGCTGGCCTGACGGGCAGCTTCGTCTTCAGAACGGGCAACGTTAACAGAAACTTCGACTTCCACTTCCGGGTGGAGGACGATGGCAACGCTGTGCAGACCGATGGTTTTGATCGGACGCTCAAGGCTGACCTGGTTACGGGCAACGGTGAAGCCGGAATCGGTCAGGGAGTCTGCGATGTCACGGGTGGAAACGGAACCATAGAGGTGACCTGTTTCACCAGCCTGACGGATAACAACAACGCTCTCGCCATTGAGTTTCTCGCCAACCTGCTCAGCTTCCTGACGACGCTCGAGGTTGCGTGCTTCAAGCTGGGCGCGCTGTGCTTCGAACTGGGCTTTGTTTTCGTTGTTGGCGCGCATGGCTTTGCCCTGCGGCAGAAGGTAGTTACGGGCATAGCCGTCACGAACGTTGACGATTTCGCCCATCTGGCCGAGCTTGGCTACACGCTCAAGAAGAATAACCTGCATGGTTCAGTTCCTTTTATGGGGCCGGAGAGGTCCGGCCGGTTTCTTTCCGGACTACTCAGAGTCCGGCTGGTTTGTGTTCTGGCCGATAAAGCGGCCACGGAAGTTCTTGCTGGTCTCAATGGCGCCCAGAATCATGATGGGAATGCCGATCCAGCCGAAGAAAAACAGAAAGAGATAGAGGCCTCCCAGCAACAGCGGGCGAGCTGAACGACCTCGGGTAATGACGTGCAGAACCGCCAGCCCCAGAAACAGGAAGCTGCCGGCAATCGAGATGGCAATCACCTGAAAGCTTCTGCCGATCATGCCGTCCAGAAACAGAGCGACGGCAAAGACCAGCGCAAACAGGATTGGGAACCACTGCGGCAGCTCGAATGTGGACAGATCAGGCCATGGTCGGGCGAGGCGGCCTGACATCCGAACGATACGTGCTGAGAGGTAGAGATTGCCAAGAAGCGTCACAAAGCTGAACAGCGCAAAAGACAGCGGTAGCAGGACCATCATCATATTGGTGATGCTGGCTTCGTTCACGCCTTCAGCGGTGTTGATCAGCCCGGACGCAAAAAGCTCCTTGGACAGATTGCCGATGACTTCAGCCATCCGTACTTCACTGAAGGAGAAGGCGACGAGGAAGACCAGAATCACGAGGGCAGAAGCAATGCCGCTTGCCCAGGCGACGATATTGCCAACCGGATACCACTCGGTCTGTTCCTGACCGCGATCATCTGTATAGGTGCGTGACAGCCCGGCCAGGTTTGAGAGCCAGAAGGCTGGAAGACCCGTTGCCAGGCAGAACAGGAAACCATCAAGGGGGGCTGACGCTATCGCGACAGACAAACCGGATATGGCTGCGGCAATCAGGCCGGTCAGATTACCCCAGCCGAGGCTCGCAATAAAAATCGGAAGCGGGGAGAGCATCACCAGAATCAGGCCAAGTCCAGTGCCGGACAGAGCTGCAAAATTGAGCACTGCGGCGCCAAGGCCAGAAAGAATACCGATGAGCCAGTAAGGAAGCATCCGAGCTGTCCCGCCTTTGCGGTTAGAGGGTGGTCGCGGAAAATCCGGCCAGTCCCCAACATGGGTTTAAATCAACATCAAAACGGAGGGCGACAGAGCCGCCCTCCGGAATTTCCAGAACTGCTTACTTGATGACGTAAGGCAGCAGGCCGAGGAAGCGAGCGCGTTTGATGGCACGGGCCAGTTCGCGCTGTTTCTTCATGGAAACGGCCGTAATACGGGACGGTACGATCTTGCCGCGCTCGGAAACGTAACGCTGCAGCAGACGGATGTCCTTGTAATCGATCTTCGGCGCGTTCTCACCGGAGAACGGGCAGGTCTTGCGACGACGGAAGAACGGGCGACGGGTTGGGATCTGTGAAATATCCATGGTTCTCTATCTCCCGGTTCGATTAATCGCGCGGGCCGCGCTTGCCGCGGCGGTCGTCACGGTCACGCTTCTGCATCATTGCAGACGGACCTTCGTCATGACCTTCAACACGAACGGTCATGTAGCGCAGAACATCTTCGTTCAGACGCATCTGGCGTTCCATTTCGGAGATCGCGTCGTGACCGGCGTCGATGTCCATCAGAACGTAATGCGCTTTACGGTTCTTGTTGATCCGGTAAGCCAGGGTTTTCAGGCCCCAGTATTCGGTTTTGCCGAAGGAACCGCCGGTTTCTTCGATGATAGCTTTGAACTGCTCGGTCAGGGCATCAACCTGCTGAGCAGAAACGTCCTGGCGAGCCAGGAATACGGTTTCGTAAAGTGCCATAGGGCCTTCCTCTTATTCAATCAACGCGTCCGGATCAGCGCAAAGCCTCATCGAAACCTCTGGAAAGGCCTCTAAGACGTCTTCGAGAGCGGAGACACGGGAAGCCGGACCCTCGTGAGATCCTGCAGGGCGATCATTCTTTATGGAATAACCCCCAGCCTTCCGTTCAGCCACCAGCTGATCAAGACCGGATGCGCGGGTTATAGAGGCTTTTACCGGGAATGCAAGGGGAAAGTAGCCTTGTATGGGAAAGCGACGTAACGGCATCTCGTATTGCTCCGGACCTTGACATCCGGCAAGATTCTGGGCCTAAGAGAAGGCCGACCCCGGAGAGGGTCAACCAGAGAATAACCCAAGTGGGGCACAAGAGGAAGAAGCCGGATGAGCATTGCGTTCACGTTTCCCGGGCAGGGCAGTCAGGCCGTCGGTATGGGTAAGGCTCTAGCTGACGCATATCCAGAAGCAAAAGCCGTTTTTGATGAAGTTGATGAAGCGCTGGGCGAGAAACTCTCCGATATTATGTGGAACGGTCCTGAAGAAACGCTGACGCTGACCGCAAACGCCCAGCCTGCGCTGATGTCTGTCAGCCTTGCTGTCATGCGGGTGCTGGAGGCTCGTGGATTCTCCATGGCCGATAAGATTTCCTACGTGGCCGGTCATTCTCTCGGTGAATATTCAGCCCTTGCTGCTGCTGGAGCGCTGTCCATCAGTGATGCAGCCCGTCTTTTGCGCATTCGCGGCAACGCCATGCAGAGTGCCGTGCCGGTGGGTGAGGGTGCCATGGCTGCGCTTCTGGGACTTGATTTCCCGACTGCCGCAGACGTGGCCGATGCCGCAGCCCAGGGTGAAGTCTGCACTGCAGCCAATGATAATGCCGATGGCCAGGTGGTTATTTCCGGTCATAAGGCCGCTGTTGAGCGTGCCGTTGACATTGCCAAGACCAAAGGTGCCAAACGGGCCATGCTGCTGCCTGTGAGTGCGCCATTCCATTGTGCGCTGATGGCACCAGCCGCTGACGCAATGGAGCAGGCACTGTCGGAAGTAACGGTCAATGCACCGGTTGTTCCTGTTGTGGCCAATGTTCTTGTCAGCCCGATTTCTGACCCGGATGCCATTCGCCGCAGTCTGGTTGAACAGGTCACCGGCATGGTGCGCTGGCGCGAGACAGTACAATGGTTTGCTGGCAATGATGTCACCACGCTTTATGAGATCGGTTCAGGTAAAGTGCTGACTGGTCTTGTGCGCCGGATCGACAAATCCGTCCAGGGTGTTGCCGTCAACGGCCCGGATGATATTGACGCTGCACTGGCCAATCTGACTGCTTAGAGCGTGTTGCGCCAAAGTGGCGGCCGGTTTGGCGACAGACAACTCGCGTCATCAAGGACAGAGAGCATGCGCATGAATCCTGTTCATCGCAAAATGCTCTAAGGTTCGGCCCCTGAATTTTTGAAGGATAATCTGATGTTTGATCTCACTGGCAAGAAAGCTCTTGTTACCGGCGCCAGCGGCGGTATCGGCAAGGCGATTGCAAAGGCACTGCATGAGCGTGGTGCGGACGTGGCCCTGTCAGGCACCCGCATGGAAGCGCTTGAAGCCGTGCAGGCGGAGCTCGGTGACCGGGCCCACATCCTGCAGGCCAATCTGAGTGATATGAGTGAGGTGGATCAGCTCGCCCCCCGTGCCGAAGAGGCAATGGGTGGTCTCGACATTCTGGTCAACAATGCAGGTATCACCCGCGATGGTCTTTTCATGCGTATGAAAGATGCAGACTGGGATGATGTGATTGCCGTCAACCTGACAGCAACATTCCGCCTCTCCCGTGCTGCCATCAAAGGTATGATGAAAAGGCGTCATGGCCGCATCATCGGCATTTCTTCTGTAGTTGGTACTACGGGCAATGCCGGGCAGGGCAATTATGCAGCCTCCAAGGCAGGCATGATCGGCATGTCCAAGGCGCTGGCTCAGGAAGTGGCGTCACGCGGTATCACCGTGAATGCCATTGCGCCGGGCTTTATTGAAACAGCCATGACGGACAAACTGAATGACAAGCAGCGTGAAGCGATCCTTGGATCCATCCCGGCAGGCCGCATGGGTTCCGGAGACGAGATTGCCTCTGCCGTTGTCTATCTTGCCTCTGATGAGGCCGCTTACATGACGGGTCAGACCCTGCATGTAAATGGTGGTATGGCAATGATCTGATGTCGATTCAGGTGGGCAGATGTCGCTTTTCCTACACTGCATTTGGATGCTGGCATGTATAAGGGAAATGTGATAACACCCGCCTGAATGTTCACCTGTCCCTGTGTTCTTGGACGATTCTCAACGGTTTTTACGGGATTCTGGCAATGACCGTTTGAGCTCTCTTCCTGCACGTGGTAGGGACCAACCGAATTGCGGTCTGACTGACTCGGTGCAAGCAGCCTGCAAACCGTAATTGTTATAGAAACGAGGAAGATAAACATGAGCGACGTCGCTGATCGCGTGAAAAAGATTGTTGTTGAGCATCTCGGCGTAGATGCTGAGAAGGTCGTCATTGGCGCAAGCTTTATCGATGATCTTGGCGCTGACAGCCTTGATACCGTTGAGCTCGTTATGGCGTTTGAAGAAGAGTTCGGTTGTGAAATCCCGGACGACGCTGCTGAAACGATCCTGACGGTCGGCGATGCCGTCAAGTTCCTCGAAGCCAACGCCGGCTAAGGATCTGTGATCCTCTGTTGGAAATGACAATGGCCGGGCTCCGGATGACGGGGCCCGGCTTGAGGTGTTCTGAATGAGACGTGTAGTAGTTACCGGACTGGGTATGGTTTCGCCACTGGGCTGTGGCGTCGAAGAGACCTGGAAGAATATTCTCGCTGGCAAGAGCGGTGCTCGTGCTGTCGAGCAATTCGATGTGTCAGATATCCCTTGTAAGATTGCCTGCACCATCCCGCGCGGTGATGGAACAGACGGAACTTACAATCCGGATGACTGGATGTCGCCGAAAGAGCAGCGCAAGGTCGATGAATTCATCGTCTACTCCGTTGCTGCTGCGACGATGGCGCTGAAAGATGCCGACTGGGCTCCTGAAGCCTATGAAGACCAGATTCGCTCCGGCGTTCTGATCGGTTCAGGCATTGGTGGAATTTCCGGTATCGTGGAAGCGGGCTACACGTTGCGGGACAAGGGTGCACGGCGCGTCAGCCCGTTCTTTATCCCGGGCCGCCTGATCAACCTGGCCGGTGGATATGTCTCCATTCAGCACGGCCTCAAGGGCCCGAACCACGCTGTGGTTACGGCCTGTTCAACCGGTGCTCATGCTATCGGTGATGCCTCGCGTCTGATCGCTCTTGGTGATGCGGATGTGATGGTTGCCGGTGGAACGGAATCTCCGGTTTGTCGCATCTCGCTTGCTGGTTTCTCGGCATGTAAGGCACTGTCCAGCGGCTTTAATGAAGAACCGACCCGCGGTTCCCGTCCATATGACAAGGACCGGGATGGCTTCGTCATGGGTGAGGGTGCAGGTGTTGTCGTGCTTGAGGAATATGAGCACGCCAAGGCACGTGGCGCCAAGATCTATGCTGAAGTGGTCGGCTATGGTTTGTCCGGTGATGCCTATCACATCACAGCTCCATCATCTGATGGCGATGGCGGTTATCGCTGCATGGAAGCCGCGCTCAATCGCGCTGGTATCACCATGGCTGATGTGGACTACATCAACGCCCATGGCACATCCACTCCGCTTGGAGATGAGATTGAGCTGGGTGCTGTTGAGCGTCTTGCCGGTGATGCAGCGTCTTCCCTGACCATGTCTTCAACCAAATCCGCTGTTGGTCACCTGCTTGGTGCCGCCGGTGCCGTTGAAGCGATTTTCTCCATTCTGGCCATTCGCGACCAGATTGCACCGCCGACACTCAACCTGGACAATCCGTCCGTTGACACGGCGATCGATCTGGTGCCGCATGAGGCCAAGAAGATGGAAATCAATACGGTTCTGTCCAACTCCTTCGGGTTTGGTGGAACAAACGCATCACTCGTTCTGCGTAAAGTGAACGACTAAATCTATCAGCCATGGCGGAGACCGGATCTCTGCCATGGCCTGACAGTCTGATGGTTTAAATGCCAGATTGTAAACGGGGCCGGACTACCGACTGATTTCCGATTACAATGCTATTCTTTGGCGCAACGGATGAGTGACATGATGTCGAATAACTCGGACACAGATCCTTCCGCACACGAAACAGAGAATGGCGACGTCAAGGCCGACGATCTGGACGTGACGTCATTTGCTGATGGCGGAGATGCGTCTGCGTCTGCCGATCTGATCTCATCCTCCAGACCGAATCCCAGAAGCCCGCGCGAGGCTATCCAGCCGGAACCTGGCCCGAAGCCTCCAGCGCGTTCACGCGTTGCCAAGCATCCGATTATCATCTTCATGAATTTCTGCATGTCGGTGCTGATGCTCCTGGTCCTTGGTGCCGGTGGGCTGCTCTATTATGGCAAGACCCGTTTTGATGCTGAGGGACCGCTATCCAGTGACCGGACGATCCTGATCCCGAATGGTGCATCACTCGCGTCTATCTCGGATATCATGCGCCGTTCTGGCGTCATTGATCGTCGTGAAGGGCTTCTGTCCGATGCAACCGTCTTTGAGTTTGGCGTTAAGGCATCCCGTGTTGCCGGATCACTGAAAGCCGGTGAATATCTCATCCCGGCGCATGCCAGCATGCGCACGATTATGGATACTCTGGTGAAGGGTAAGGCCATTCTGCATACGGTTACCTTGCCGGAAGGTCTGACCAGTCTGCAGATTGTTGACCGCCTGCGTCAGGCTGAGAAACTTGTCGGTGATATCACCGATATCCCTGCAGAGGGTTCCCTGCTGCCGGAAACCTACACGTTCACCCGTGGCACCACCCGACAGGAAATCATCGAGCGGATGCGCAGGGAACAGAAAAAGATACTCGAATCCATCTGGAATCGCCGGGTTGATGGGCTCCCCGTCAAGACCCCTCAGGAACTGGTGGTTCTTGCATCTATCGTTGAGAAAGAAACAGGACGTGCCGACGAGCGCCCGCGCGTGGCTGGTGTGTTCATCAACCGCTTGAACCAGGGTATCAAACTACAGTCCGACCCGACCATCATCTATGGACTGGTTGGCGGCAAGGCCACTCTTGGACGGTCTATCCTGAGAAGTGAGATTTCCAAGCCGACCCCATACAATACCTATGTGATCGAAGGCCTGCCACCGGGACCAATTGCCAATCCGGGACGCGCAGCCCTTGAGGCCGTTGCTAATCCGTCCCGGACCAAGGATCTGTTCTTCGTGGCTGATGGTACAGGTGGCCATGCCTTTGCCGAGACATTGGCAGAGCACAACAAGAACGTGGCGCGCTGGCGTAAAATTGAGAAAAAGCGCAAGGAAGAGGCGGAAGCCAACAGCCAGTCCACAAACTGATTGACGACCAACGAGGCGGGGCAACAACACAGAGCGAGGACACATGACTCTGGCTAGTATGACGGGTTTCGCCACGGCAGAGGGGGAAAGCGGTTCAGCCCAATGGGCCTGGGAACTCAAAACAGTCAACGGCAAAGGGTTGGATATCCGCTTGCGCCTGCCGTCAGGGTTTGAGGCGCTTGAAGCTGCCGCCAAGAAAGATATCGCCTCGGTCCTGCGCCGCGGAACGGGTTACGCGACGCTCAGCGTGCACAGAGTGGACGAGAGTGATCAGCCGACGATCAATGAGGCTGTGCTGATCGATTTGGCGCATCAGGCGAAAGCACTCGCGGAAAAATGCGGACTGGCAGCCCCGACCATTGAAGGACTGCTGGCTATTCGCGGCACCATCGATGTGCGAGAAAAGCGCGACCAGTCTCCCGATGACATGGATAGTCTGCAAAGAGATATCCTCTCCGGTCTGTCCGGCGCATTGGCTGAGTTGAAGGAGATGCGACAGCGTGAAGGCGCGGAGACGGCCTCTGTTCTGCTGGATCGCCTCTCGGAAATTGAGGATCTTGTTGCCCGTGCCGAGGCTTCGCCAGCGCGAACGCCGGATGCCATCCGCAAAAAGCTGTCAGAGCAGGTCGAAAAACTTCTGGAAAGCGCGTCTGCACTGGATAGCGAGCGCCTGCATCAGGAAGCCGTTATTCTGGCGACCAAAGCTGATATTCGTGAAGAGCTTGATCGATTGACGGCCCATATCCAGGCAGCCCGTGACTTGCTTGCAAGTGGCGAAGCGGTTGGACGGCGGCTTGATTTTCTCGCGCAGGAATTCAACAGGGAAGCCAATACCCTCTGTTCAAAATCCAACGATAGCGGTCTGACGGCAATCGGGCTCGACCTGAAAGCCACGATAGACCAGCTTCGGGAACAAATTCAGAATATAGAGTAAGACTAGAGTAAGACCTATGGACCAAGCCAACAGACGTGGCCTGATGCTCATCCTTTCCTCTCCATCAGGAGCCGGGAAGTCCACTATTGCCCGCCATTTGCTGGATTCAGAAGATCTGGAGATTTCAGTTTCTGTGACGACCCGTGCCCGGCGCGGCAGCGAGATTGACGGCAAGCATTATCACTTCCTGTCTGTCGAGAAATTCCAGGACATGCGAGAGCGTGATGACCTGCTGGAATGGGCCCAGGTGCATGATAATTTCTACGGCACACCGCGCGAGATGGTGGAGAAAGCTCTTCAGGCCGGGCGTGATGTTCTCTTTGATATCGATTGGCAGGGCACTCTGCAGCTTTATGAAAAGATGCGCGCTGATATCGTCTCGGTCTTTGTTCTGCCTCCGTCAGCTGTCGAGCTACGGTCTCGTCTTGAGCGCAGGGCTGAAGACAGTACGGAGGTGATTGAACGACGTCTGAAAAATGCCAGCGAGGAAATGAGCCACTGGCAGGAATATGACTACGTGATCGTCAATGATGATCTGCAGACGTCTTTTGAAACTGTGCAGTCTATTCTCAAGGGAGAACGATCCCGTCGCAGCAGGCAGGTTCATATGGCCGATTTTGTCGATGGACTGCGGTCTGATCTGTCCTGATCACCCGTTTCGGCTGAGCATTTGAGCCAACGCCAGAAAGGCAGGAACAGGAACCTGTTCGGCCCGTTCTGTTGGCTCAATACCCACGTCCTCGAGATAAGCCAGAATCTCAGGCTCAAGGCTCTTCAGGCTTTGGCGCAGCATCTTGCGGCGTTGGCCAAAGGCTGCGGCCGTCAGATTTTCCACGGCCTCCGCATCAGCTGTGACAATGGCATCTTTCGGAACCAGATGGACGATGGATGATGTCACTTTGGGTGGTGGCGTAAAAGCCGAGGGCGGCACATCGAACGCAATAAAAGCGTCTGTGCGCCATTGGGACAGCACACCGAGACGGCCATAAGCCTTTTCACCAGCTTCGGCAACAATCCTCTGGGCAACTTCCTTTTGAAACATCAGCGTCATCGATTCATACCAGGGCGGCCATGGATCAGTTTTCAGCCAGTTGATCAGAAGCGGGGTTGCCACATTGTAAGGCAGATTGGCGATGATCCGGGCAGGACCGGAGACCAGCGTCGTCATGTCGACGGTCAGAGCATCTGCATCAATCACATCAAGTTTGCCGGGATAGGCGTCAGCTATTTCCTGCAATGCTGGCAGACACCGTTGGTCTTTTTCGATTGCAATAACCTTGTCTGCTCCAGCAGCCAGAATAGCGCGGGTGAGACCACCCGGGCCCGGACCGACTTCCACAACGGTCCGGCCTTCAAGAGAGCCCGCAGTCTTTGCAATCTTGAGCGTCAGGTTGAGATCAAGCAGGAAGTTCTGACCCAGAGTCTTCTTGGCATTCAGGCCATGTTGCCGAATGACGTCCCTGAGTGGGGGAAGATTGTCTATCTGAGCCATGACTATTCAGAACCCGCAGATGACAGCTGGTGGGCCAGTTTCAGAGCTTCCTGAAAGCTCTCAGGATTAGCATGGCCTGAGCCGGCAATATCCAGAGCTGTGCCATGGTCCGGAGACGTGCGTACGAATGGCAGGCCAAGCGTTACATTCACCGTGCTGTCAAATGCCAGCGTTTTTACCGGAATCAGGGCCTGATCGTGATACATGGCCAGCGCTGCGTCATAGGTCTTGCGTGCTGCTGCATGAAACATGGTGTCAGCGGGCAGGGGGCCTCGAATGTCCAGTCCGTCCTTCTGCAGACGCTCAACGACTGGCGTGATGATATCTTCATCTTCGTGACCCATGCTGCGGGCTTCACCCGCGTGTGGATTAAGCCCGGCACAGGCCAGACGAGGCCTGGCGAGACCAAACCGCTCACTCAGATCCTGAGCGACGATCCGGGCAACAGTCTCGAGCCGCTCCTGGGTCAGAAGGCTCGGGACTTCAGACAGGGCGTTATGGACGGTAACGGGGACAGTCCTCAGGTCCGGGCCAGCCAGCATCATGACAGGTTCACAAGGCTGACCTGTCCGTTTGGTGCCAAGTGCTCCCAGAAATTCTGTATGGCCCGGATGATGGAACCCGGCACTATAGAGGGAGCTTTTCTGAATGGGCGCGGTAACAACGGCAGTGACTTCGCCGCGCTCCTCAAGAGCAACAGCAATCTCAATCGCTTCGATTACACAGGCAGCATCAGCCTCATCCGGCTGGCCGGGTATACCGGATGTTACACGATTTTCCGTTTCAAAGACCGGCAAGGCTTCATCAAAGCAAGCCATGGCCTCAGATGCTGAACGGACAACTGCAACCGGGACGGAAAGACCCAGAAGATGGGCTCGTTGCTCCAGGCAATCAGCGTCGCCAACCACGAGAAACTCAGGCAGGGATTGTTCCCTGCGCCCAAGCCAGGATGAAAGAATGATATCCGGCCCGATACCGGCAGGTTCACCCTGAGTAACTGCTAGCATATGGTGTTGCCCCCATTGCAGTCGAGTAGGTGCGGTGCAGTCGTTTAACGGCGAACGATAATGGCATCCTGCCGGAGGTCACGGATGACGCGCTTCTGCATGGCGTCTGCCTGTTCCGTACGCAGATCCTGGCCAATTTCGATCCTTGCATCTGCATCACTGGCAATCTCGCGCTTGCTGCAGACCGCAATCATTTCAAGGCCCAGAGGTGATCTGATCGGTTTTGAAGCTTTGCCGATCGGTGTGTCCTTGACGATCTTCCGCATCCGGCCCTGGATTTCACCAATGCTACGTCGCCCTGCAGATCGAACCACCACTTCTTTGAGAGATCGAGCCAGCTTTTCACCTTCCTCACAGCCATCAAATCGTCGTCTGAGAGCATTTGCTTCCGTCTCGCGACGGCGAACAAGGGCTGCAGAAGCTTTCTCTGGAAGAACAAAGATGATCTGCTTCAGCTCATATTGGGTGCTGGTTTGTGCTCCATCACCCTTTTTCTTGAGGGCGGCGGACAGACGTTGTTCTGTGACACGCAAGCGAGACCGTGCAACGGCGCCTGTGTAACGCTGATAAGTCATACGTCCACGGAGGAAATCCTTAAATGCCCGCGGATTGACGCCGCGCTGACGCAATGCCTGCTGCATCTGGGCAGGTGACAGGCGTGCAGCTTTGGCTCGGCTCGCAAAAAAGGAATCGACCTGACTGTCGTCGACAGAAAGGTTCCGCCTGCGAGCTGCCTGGATGACGAGCAGGTCATCAATCAGCATTTCGAGAGCCTGATTGCGTGCGTTACCACGTGCCTGGCCAATAAGGGTCAAAACACGGGCGCGCTGGTTCACATCCAGAGAGGTGATCGGCTCATCATTCACGACGGCGACAATCTTGCTCTGGGCCATCGCTGCGTTAGGCACAGAGAGAACAAGCAGCGCTGCTGCACAAAGGATCAGTCGAGCCATGTTCATTCGATCAAGTCCTCATAACCATCGTTCTTGCCGTATCAGCGGCAGTCAATGACGTTGAATTGTGGCGATGTCACGACAGTTTGGAAGTCTGAACATCAATTGTCCAGAGACTGATTTGTCGACAACTCACCAAGAGTACGGAACTGCATGCGCAACAGGATCGTCTGTTCCACATTCTGGTCCGTAAAGAGCTGACGGTTTTCTCCATAAGTCACTGACATGGAGAAACTCTCATCATCATAGGCCAGCCCCACGTTACCCGAGACCACTTCACCAAGGTCCGCATCGAAACGAATGCCACCAAAGGCACGCCAGTAGTCGGTCATCTGCACAGCGAGGGAACCGCTGATTTCTGACCTGACACCTGTCACATTGACGGAGTTACGCTCATCGAAATAGGTGTAACCCACAGCCGCTGCGATTGGGCCATAGGCGCCATTGATGTTCACTTCACCGCGCCGGACTTCCCTGGCATCCTGATCATACCGGATATGAGCAGCAGCGCCGATACCATGCTTGGACGTGATGCTGGCACCAGCAACGATATCTGATACATCATCCTCAAGGCCTGAGCCGATGGTATTCTGGACGATATCCTGATTATCAAACGGATTGTCACCTGCGAGATGATAGGACTGGCCGATAACGGCGCGCAGTGCGTAACCACTCTGGAACTGCGCTGTATATTTCAGCCCTACATTGGCTCGGGTGCCGCCCTCAATCCGGTCGTAACCGGAGAACTTGTTGAGAGAGAACAGGTTAGTGTCATCAAAAACAAGACTCTGGGCATCCTCATTGGGGATGCTGGAGAAGTTGTTGGAATCCGGACGGACAATGATCTGCGCTACAGGTTCGAAAACCTGAGTAACAGATTGAGAGGCAACCAGAATGGGCCAGCTGGCTTCAAAGCCGCCAGCAATCATGCCCCGGGTGACAGCCTGATCATCTTCAATCAGAGCCGGTGCAGAGGTCTCGCTGTTGACGTAAGCCAGATCACCACGCGCATTGACAAATGGCTTGATGAGCAGGCCACCCGGCGCGATCAACTGCTTTTGCCAGTTCCCCTGAACCGTGCCGCGTGATGTTGTGCCTTCAATGCCGGGTGAGAAAGTTGTTCCACCGGCAACAAATGTTTCAGGATCCTGACGTGTCAGACTGGTGAAGTTGACGTCATAGCTCAGTTCGCCGCCAAAGACCGGCTGATCAAAGATTACGTTGTAATCAAGAACCGGATGAACGACGGGAAGAGTATCCTGATTGTCTGTGGAGTTGAAGGTGCGGAAGTGATAGGCGCGGAGGTCAAAGAAATTCCGCTCGCCTAGTCCGGACAGATACAATTCTGACGCGATATCCTGAGACAGACTTGGCACAAGGCCGTAATCCTCGCCAAAGTCCCGGTCTGTATCCACATAGCCCTGCCAGCCCCAGACCCAGTTGTCGTTGATGTTGAAACGACCATCGGTCTCAATGCTGCCACGGAAATCACGATCACCGGACTGGCCAAGAAATGCTTCCGGGTCACGCTGGAAAATGCCTGATGCGCGGATGGAATAGGCGCCATCAAGAATCTTGTGTCGCCATTCAGCCTGAGCAAGAAGTCCCTGATCACTGTAATAGGTGGGCGTTACAGTCAGATCATAATCCGGTGCCAGAGCGAAGTAATAGGGAACACTGATGCCGAAGCCGAGATTGTCACGCTGTCTGAGTGTCGGGGTCAGAAAACCGGAACGGCGTTCGGAGCTCGGATCGGGATGTGCGAAATACGGCAGATAGGCCACCGGCACGCCGAGGAACTCAAATTTCGCATCATCATATTCGATCAGCTGGCTTTCCTGATTATAGATGATCTTGCGTGCCTTGATCTGCCAGACAGATCGTTTGTTCGAGTCTTTCACACAGGATGCGCAGGCGTCATATACACCATTATGAAACACCACGCTGCCATCTGGCTGCCGTTCAGCCCGCTCTGAGGCGAAATGAATACGATCCGGTGTTTCCAGCTGAAGTGCAGCAACAAAACCTTCGCTGAAATCCTGGGTCACATCGATCTGGCTTGCGCGGATAATGTTTCCGTCAGGCTGAATAAGCGTAACGTCACCCGATGCAATCAGACGGCCTGTTTTCTGATTATAGACAAGCTTCTGCGACCGGAGGGAATTGTCCTCGTAGTAGACCTGAACATTGCCCTCGGCGATAACCTCTCCCTTGTCGAAATCGTAAGTCAGCTCATCTGCTTCAACCAACAGAGGCGCATCCTGCTTCACATCGATGCTTGAGACTTTATCGGCAATGGTCTGGGCCTGGGCCAGCTCGGCAAGAGGGAAGGCAAAAAGACAAACAGAAGCCAGTAGCAAACGGCGCAGCCGCTTGGCTTGTCTGGTGGTATTCTCTCTGCGGACGGTACACAACAAACTCATCCGTCCTCCGTATACAGCAGGATCGTCATACTCATTAGCATTGCGACAATAGAGGGCGTCCAGGCAGCTATGCCAGGCGGCACTAGTCCGGTCGCTCCCAAGTCCCCAGCAATCTTTGAAATTACATAAAGCACGAAGCCAGCGGAAACACCACCCAGAATCAGCTTTGTCAGCCCGCCCATCCTCGAAATTTTCAGCGAAACGGTTGCTGCAACGAGAACCATTGAAATCAGAAGAACGGGAAGGGCTATCAGCGAGTGCAGTTTTTGGCGATATCGATCCGCCGGAAGGCCTGCAGCCTCCGCAAATTCAATGAGGGTCGGCAGACGCCAGACGGATACCGTGTCAGGTTTGGACAGCCGCTCTCTGAGATAGGTCTCGCTCAGATTCGTCGCGATCAGTTCGGTCTCGAACGGGACCGGTGCCGAATCAGCGGCAATAATCTTGCCGTCTTTCAGCAGCCACTGGCCGTTTTTCAGTTCTGCTGACTGTGCATCAAGCCTGCGGCTGAAGAGCCCGTTCTGATCAAACTCAACAATTGTAACGCCGTAGAGCAGCTTGCCATCATTCAGGCTGGCTTTGGCATTGAGGATCGAATCTCCCGCCGACCCTCCCTGTCGCAACCAGGCCTCGCTATCCAGCGCACCCGTTACATTATCGCCAACTGTGAGAAGGCGCACCAGGCGGGTATCGGCTTCGGCTTTCAGGTAAGTGGTGACCGGGTTAAGGAGCGCCACAAGGACAAGGCCGATGGCACCGGCAGAAAGAGCGATGGGCAGGAGAAACTGCCAGACGGAAATGCCTGCCGCCCGTGTCACCGTCAATTCTGACCGCCGGTTGAGGCTGACCAGCGTGGCAATGGCACTGAACAGGGCTGCGAACGGAAAGGCCTGCTCGAGAAAGGTCGGAGCGCGGAATGCAGCAATCAGAAAAGCATCCCAGGTGCTGTAATTGGGCTTGTCTCCGGCGCGCCTGATCACCTCGACGAAATCAACAAGGAAGATCAGCGTGAAACAGAGCGCCAGCACAACAAGAAAATTGCGGACGAACTGGCTTGCAAAGTAAAACCCGAGAACCCGAAGAGCCATTGCTATTGCCGCCCCTCAACCGGATCGTGCGCCTTGGTCAGGCGGGCTGCATGGGCCTTGATCGTATCGAGAGAGAGATACAGCTTCTGTTCGCTCCAGCTGAGAATTTTTGGCTTACGCCCTCCTGTAATCAGGAAGACGGGCAGGAAAACCCCAAGCGCAGGGGAGAGATACATGCCGAGAAAGCCGTAGGTGGTTGTCTTGGCAAGACCTGCGCCAAGGAAACCGCCAAGACGCACAGCCACAACACCTGCAATGACCATGACAATGGCTGTCATGCGCCCCTGGCGAATGCTCTGAGGAGAGCCCAGAAACGCCAGAGCCACCATGACAAAGGCCAGATTGTACCAGGGACCGGAAAGCCGGTCATGCAGTTCAATGACATAGCGTTCCGGATAGCGCTGGAAGTAGGCATCATCCGGGTCAGGGGACAGAAGATAGGTGACCGGCTGCTCACGTGGTTTATAGGTGGAGCTGGTTTCCACATTGGTGAATTGCGACAGATCGAATGCATAAGATTCGAACTTCACAATTGAAATCTCGCCGTTCTGCTGATTGATCCTCTGGATGTTGCCGTCCTGCATCACAAGATAGGTGCCCTGCGGTGCCTCGATGACCTGTCCCTTGTCCGCCAGATAGACAAAGCCGAATTCCTTGTCGCGCTTGTCGCTGACAAAGATGCCGCGCATGGTGCCGTTGGCCTCACGGTCACGAATATGGAAGGTCAGCCCGTCATCCAGCGTCCGGAAGTTGCCGGGCTTGACGATGGAGGCAATCAGATCAGCCTGTACCTGCGTGACGCTGTCCCGGAGATTGCGTAGGGACAGAGGGGCGAGCCACAGGCTGAGAACAAGCCCGAAGATCGTGCATATAATCCCAAGTGTAATCAAAGGTTTGGCAACAGTCTTAGGGGACCCGCCATTGGCATTGATCACAATCAGTTCGCTGTCTGTGCTGAGCGTGTTCAATGTATAAATGGCTGCTATCACCAGCGCAAAGGGCATGGTGACGATCAGCAGAACGGGGATCAGCAGAGACGTAATCTGGATAAAGATGAGGATTGTCTGACCCTTGGACGTGATCAGGTCAAACTCGCGCAGGGCCTGCGTCACCCAGACAAGGCCTGTCAGAGCCGTCAGGCACAACAAAAACGCGCCGAAGGCACGCTTGAAAATGTAGCGTTCTATAAGGCTCATCGCCGCCTGCGTCCTGACATGATCCGGTGGGAGCACCCCGTGCCCCGATTCAGACCAGTTTATCAGACACGGTCTTGGCTAAAAATAGGCAAAGAAAGATGGTTAATAAAACTTAATCTTGACCCCGGTCGCGCTGCGTACCAACTTAGCGACACTTAATTAAGGCCTCGGGACATGCTCCCGGTATGGGCCAGACCGACCAGACTGCTCAGGGACACTTGTTTATATGGCTGCTCTTCCTACTGTTACATTTTCAAAACTGACCATGCCGACCAAGGGGACGGCTGTTGTCTTCGTCAACGATGACCTTGCCAAGGGAACTGTGACGGAAGAGATCAATGCAACTGGCAACGGGTCCATCGACCGGGCGTCATCCGCTGCAGACTTCAAGGGCAAGGCTCTGTCGAAAATGTCTGTCCTGACACCGGCAGGCACGACGCTGGACAGTCTGATCGTGATTGGCCTCGGAGCACCCGCTGAAATGACGGAATATGACTGGCTGCGCCTTGGCGGTACAGTGATGAGCCAGATTTCCGCCTCCAAAGCCAAACAGGCAACGATTATCGGCGAGTTCCCCGGGGCGGATGCAACACCTGAGCGGCTTGCTGATTGCGTCATGGGCCTGCGTCTGGCGGCCTATCGTTTTGATACCTACAAGACAAAGACGAAGGATGACGAGGCCGCCAAGCCGGTCAAGGTTTCCTTCGCTGTTGAAGATGCTGCCAAGGTTCGCAAGGCTGCCGCCGCTGCCAATGGTGTTGCCGATGGCGTTCTGCTCGCTCGCGACCTGGTAAACGAGCCGGCCAATGTTCTGGGGCCTGAAGAATTTGCCAAGCGTGCAGTAGCCCTGACTGAACTGGGTGTTGAAGTTGAGGTTCTCACCGAAAAAGAGATGGCCAAGCTTGGTATGCGTGCGCTTCTTGGCGTGGGGCAGGGCTCAGACAGGCCATCCCGTCTTGCCATCATGAAATGGAATGGCGGTCGCAAGAAGGACAAGCCGATTGCCTTTGTCGGCAAAGGTGTTGTGTTCGATACCGGCGGTATTTCCATCAAGCCAGCCGGCGGTATGGAAGACATGAAGGGCGATATGGGCGGTGCTGCCGCTGTGACCGGCCTGATGCATGCGCTTGCTGCCCGTAAGGCGAAAGCCAATGTGATTGGTGTGATTGGTCTGGTCGAGAACATGCCGGATGGTCGGGCACAGCGTCCGGGCGACATCGTTGAATCCATGTCCGGGCAGACCATCGAGATTATCAACACGGATGCCGAGGGACGCCTGGTTCTCGCAGATGCTCTGACCTATACCCGTCAGGAATTCAAACCGGCCTTTATGATCAATCTGGCGACGCTGACCGGTGCTGTTCTGGTTGCTCTTGGTAATCATCATGCCGGTATCTTCTCCAATGATGATGAGCTGTCGGAGCGCCTGACCCAGTCCGGTCTGGCCACGGGCGAGAAAGTCTGGCGTCTGCCTCTGTCACCTGATTATGACAAGATGATCGATACCAAGAATGCCGATATGAAAAACACGGGCGGTCGCTATGCGGGATCGATCACTGCAGCCCAGTTCCTGCAGCGTTTCGTTGAAGATACGCCATGGGTTCACATCGATGTGGCCGGTACTGCCATGGGTTCTCCGCAGACCGAGATCAACAAATCCTGGAGTTCCGGCTACGGCGTTCGGCTTCTGGATCGTCTGGTCCGGGATTACTACGAGGCCTGACCGGAAAAGGCGGGAGACCTGTCGGTGGCACCATGACGGATATTCTTTTCTATCATCTGCAGCATGCGCCGCTGGAGCAGGTTCTGCCGACACTTCTTGAAAAGACACTCGAGCGTGGCTGGAAAGCCGTTGTTCAGGCCGGATCGGCTGAACGGCTGGCTGCGCTCGACAGTCATCTCTGGACCTATCGTGACGAGAGCTTCCTGCCGCACGGGACGAAAGAGACCGGCGACCTGGACAAGCAGCCTGTCGCGCTTGTTCTGGATGATGATAACCCCAACGGTTCGAATGTCCGGTTCTATGTGGATGGGGCCTCGGTCGGCGATGTATCCGCTTATGAGCGCGCAGTCTATATTTTCGATGGCAGTGATGAATCCCAGCTGCAGCAGGCGCGCAGCCAGTGGAAGACCTTGAAGGCTGCTGAACATAACACCACCTACTGGCAGCAGACCGAGCGGGGGCGTTGGGAGCAGAAGGCATGACTGACCCGAAGGATCGTCCCGGGGACGAGAGTTTTGAAGCCCGCCGCAACGAAGCCCGTTCCCGTCTGGACACACTGACGGGTGCAGTTGGTGGTGATCATAAGGACCGGAATGACTGGTTCGATCAGGTCTATGATCTGGCTGATGGTGATGCCGCCGGTGTGCCCTGGGCTGATCTGGAGCCAAAGAAAGCGCTGGTTGACTGGCTAGCGAACAATCCTGGTGAAAGGCAGCAGGCTATCGATATCGCGTGTGGTCTTGGAGACAATGCAGAGGCACTCGCATCTCATGGATGGCAAACAACAGCCTTTGATTTTGCCAGCGGCGCCATAAGCTGGGCCGGGCAACGCTTTGAGCATTCAGAGGTTGCCTATCAGGTGGCAGATCTGATGGATCCGCCTGCCCATTGGATTGAAGCCTTTGATCTGGTTCATGAATGCTACACCCTTCAGGCGCTGCAGGGTCCTATGCGTGAGGCTGCTTTTTCTGCAGTCGCGGCTCTGGTCAAACCCGGCGGCCGCTTGCTGCTGATCACGAGAACGCGCGATACGGAAAGCCAACCCGACGGGCCACCGTGGCCACTCTCACCGGGTGAGTTGAACCGGTTTGACTCTCTCGGTTTCAGTCTGGTTGAGCGCCACGACTACGAAATCGTCAAGAAAGGCCGGTCCATCCCCCATACCCGCCTGGAGCTGTTGCGCAAACAGGGGGATTGATGCGTCTCACGGAGACGTGACCTGATCCTCCTTGCAGTTTGACCGCTCTGAACCCTAAGTCTGTCGACAACAGATAGGGGCAAATCATGCAGCAGTTTTTCAAGCGCCATCAACCGGCTCAACCCGTTCAGAAATCCCTTTTGGCTGGTCTCGGCGGCATGCTGGCCATCGGGCTTGTCGGTCTGCTGTCGCACCTCTCAGGAATACCATGGTTGATGGCACCGTTTGGCGCGACTGCTGTGCTGCTGTTTTCAGTGCCAGCCAGCCCGTTGTCACAACCTGCCAATGTGGTTGGCGGCCATCTGATCAGCGCAGCTTCGGCTCTGATCCTGATGCAGCTTCTGCCAGAAGCCTGGTGGGCGATAGGTTTTGCCGTCGGCGTTGCTATTGCTCTTATGGCACTCCTGCGTATCACACACCCGCCAGCAGGGGCCAATCCGATTGTGATTTTCCTGAGCCAGCCGGGATTCGATTTTCTGCTGTTCCCGGTCTTGATTGGAAGCGTAGCTCTGGTGGTGCTGGCTTTTGCCTATCACCGTCTCGCAAAAACGGCCAGTTATCCGCTGGATTCCTAGAATCGCACTCTAATCGGCCATAGCCTCTTCAAGTTCGGCTGAGCGTTCAAGCCAGTCTTCTTCCGTCTGCAGGAGAAGCCGTTCCGTATCCGCACGCTCTTTCGACAGTTGAACGCCTTTTTCCGGATGATCTGTGAAAAGGTCCGGCGTTGCGAGGCGCTTGTCCAGCTTGTCAAGTTTGGTCTGAAGCGTCTCGAGCTGGTCCTCAAGTGCCTTTACCGTCTTACGGAGTGGCGCCGTTTCCTTGCGCCTGTCTGCAGCCTGTTTGCGGCGATCCTGAGCAGATGGTGTTGTTTTGACCTGATCTGCAGACCGGTCCTGCTTGCTGTCTGCTGACAGGATCAACCGTCGATAATCGGTCAGATCCCCATCATAGGCCTGAACGGTTCCGTCACGCACAATCCACAGACGATCAGCCACGGCCTCTACCAGATGCCGATCATGCGAAATCAGGAGAACAGCCCCCTGATAGTCGTTGATGGCCTGAATGAGTGTCTGGCGGCTGTCCACATCCAGATGGTTGGTGGGCTCGTCAAGGATCACCAGATGAGCACCACTGAACGTCGCCAGTCCCAGAAGCAGCCGCGCCTTCTCTCCACCGGACAGGTCCTGAGCGGCTGTTTCCATCTTCGAGGTGGCCAGTCCCATCTGGGCGACTCGGGCCCGAACCTTGGCTTCAGGCGCATCCGGCATCAACGCTCGGACATGGTCAACAGCGGACTGGGATGGAACCAGCTCATCAAGCTGATGCTGGGCGAAATAGGCAATGTCCAGCTTGTCGGCGCGGGTGAGGGTGCCTGAAAATGGCTCAAGACGCCCGGAGATAAGTTTGGCGAAGGTGGACTTGCCGTTGCCGTTTGCCCCCAGAAGCGCAATCCGGTCATCCGGGTCAATCCGCAGGTCAAGACGCCTGAGAACGGGCTTGGCCTGATCATAACCGACAATCAGCTTCTCCATCCGCAGAATAGGCGGGGAGGCGGGTTTTTCGGGATCAGGAATCCGGATGGGCTGGATTTCGCTGTCTATGAGCGCTGCAACCGGCTCCATCTTTTCAAGCGCCTTCAGGCGGCTCTGGGCCTGGCGGGCCTTGGTTGCCTTGGCACGAAACCGCTCCACAAAGGCTTCCATATGCTTACGGGCGGCATCCTGCTTGTCTTTCAGCTTCTGTTGAAGAGCCTGCTTCTCCCGGCGCTGACGTTCGAACTGGTCATAACCGCCCCGGTAGGAGGTGAGCTGGCCCTGATCCAGATGAAGGATCCGCCCCACCACATTGTTCAGCAGGTCCCTGTCATGGCTGATGATGATAACCGTATAGGGATAACGGCTGAGATAGGTCTCGAGCCAGACTGTGCCTTCCAGATCGAGATAGTTGGTCGGTTCGTCAAGCAGCAGCAGGTCTGGTCGGGCAAAGAGAACACCGGCAAGGGCAACACGCATGCGCCAACCGCCGGAAAACGCATGGCAGGGGCGCTGTTGCGCCTCGTGATCAAAACCCAGACCATGAAGAATGGCTGCAGCTCTCGCTTCTGCCGAATGGGATTCGATATCTGCCAGTCGTACCTGAATTTCAGCAATCCGGTTCGGGTCTTCAGCCGTCTCTGCTTCCGCCAGAAGAGCGGTTCGTTCGGTATCAGCGCGGAGCACGAAGGAAATCAGGCTTTCATCAGTCGCTGGAGCTTCCTGGGCGACCTGGCCAATCCGAGCCTCTTTCCGCAGGCTGAGAGTACCGGATTCCTGGGATATATCCCCCGTAATCAGCTTGAACAGGGTTGTCTTGCCGGTGCCATTGCGGCCCACCAACCCAATCTTGTCTCCGTCCGGCACCACAGCGGAAGCTGTATCCAGCAGAGTTCGTCCGGCAATGCGATATGTCAGGTCTTTGATCGTCAGCATGGGGTTCTTTTGACCTGAAACACCTGACAGGGCAAGCCCCTGTCACGTCCGGGATTTATCCCGACCTCTGCATGGTCCGTTTCTCCACAGATCACACCTGCTGTGCGGGGTCGTGAGTGAACGTGAAGACGGTCAGGTCTGAAAATATGGTTATGTGGTAAAAATGCTTAATTTTTTTGAGCAGTCGTTCAAAAACCGGGTTCCATTCATAGGGCTTGAGCAATATGGTTTTGGACCGTTCGTTCAGCGGGTCATGTGGCTACATGAGGGGCAGGCGGTAGTGCTTTTGTCTTTTAAATTTAAATCCCGGGGGAGAAATTGATGACGAGACAATTGTATGAATTGTGCGGTGCAGACAAGACTGTCCGCTTCAGCCCCTATTGCTGGCGCACACGTCTTTCACTGGCACACAAGGACCTGCCTTTTGAAACTGTGCCAGTACTGTTTACGGAAATCCCCGACATCGCGGGATCAGACAGCCCCACAGTACCCATTCTGTTCGAGGCAGATATGTCCCGCTCCGATAGCTGGGCAATCGCGACCTATCTGGATGAAACCTATGCCGACCGATCGAGCCTGATCGGTGAGGGCGCTGCGGCTTCGCTGGCGCGTTTCGTCGATAACTACAACAATACGCTTCTGGTTCCGGGCGTTGCCCAGCTTATCATCCTTGATATCCACGATATGCTGGACCCTGCGGATCAGACCTACTTCCGCGAGAGCCGGGAGAAGCGGTTTGGTCGCAGTCTCGAGGATATTCAGGCAGGCAGGGATGAGCGGGTAACACAGTTCAGATCCAGCCTGGTCGCATTGAGACGGACCCTGGAACAGCAGATGTATATTTCCGGTGATGATCCCGCTTATGCGGATATCTCGGTCTATGGCACCCTGCAATGGGCGCGCTGCTGCTCATCATTTCAATTGCTTGAAACCGATGATCCCATCGCACTCTGGTTCGACCGCATGACCAGACGCTATGATGTTCAGGCACAAACAGCCTGGTGAGAACACGAAAGCCCTTGAAGGACTGGGTGGCCGCCTGTATAAGCCTCGCAAATCCTCCCCTTAATGGTTTTTGTCAGAGGCAGAACAGATGGCCATCGAACGTACCTTTTCCATGATCAAGCCGGACGCAACGGCTCGCAATCTCACCGGCAAAATCGTTGCCAAACTCGAAGACGCTGGTCTGCGCGTTGTTGCTCAGAAGCGCGTTTGGATGTCCCGCAAGCAGGCTGAAGGCTTCTATGCAGTGCACAAAGAGCGTCCGTTCTTTGGTGAACTGTGTGACTTCATGTGCTCTGGCCCGACTGTTGTTCAGGTTCTGGAAGGCGAAAACGCTATTGCCAAAAACCGTGAAGTCATGGGCGCAACCAATCCGGCTGAAGCTGCTGAAGGCACCATCCGTAAAGAGTTTGCTCAGTCCATCGGCGAAAACTCTGTCCACGGTTCAGATGCTCCTGAAACCGCAGCAGAAGAAATCGCTTACTGGTTTGCTGGCATTGAGCTGGTTGGCTAATCCAACGCTCTGTCGGTAAGTGATTGAGGGGTGCCTGATCAGGCACCCCTTTTTCGTGGGCCCAGCGGAGGTGCTTTAACATATTGTTTTCACGCGAGCTTTTATCCGAAAAGTCTGTCAACTTTTCGGAAGCACGCTCTAATCAGCTTTAGACGCGTCGAGGCTGAAAGAGACAGTCACATCGAACGGCACAAGAGAGCCGTCCTTGAATCCAATGCCATAGGCCTTGCGATTGATCTGCGCCTGCCCTTCGGCGTGAGCATCAGAATCGTTTACATTGAGTGTGAAAGAAAGTGTTGCAGGAAGCGCTATATCCTTGATGGTCAGGCTCCCTTCGGCTGAGTAGGTTCCATCTTCAAGCCTTGCTACAGACGCGCTTTCATAGACGGCTTCCGGAAACTGGCCGGTGTTGAACCACTCCGCGCCATGCAGGGCCTTGTCATTGTCAGCGCGGCCGGTCGTTGCGTCATTCAATGGTATTGTTACGCGAATGGACGCGTTTGCCAGATTGGCAGGATCAAGAATGACTTCGGCGCTGAATGAACCCAGAGACCCGCGGATGGCGTTGCCGCCTTTTCCGGCCGAAAATGTCAGGGAGCTTGTCTCTGGCTTGACGGTCCATGGGCTGGCGGATGCTGTTGCAGCAGGCAGCAGAAGGCCAGATGTGATGATTGCGGTAAAGAGAGTGCGAAAAAACATTTTTGAGACTATCCAATAAGTTGGAACACCGCGCGTCATTCTGGTTTGCCTGGCAGCATCCGCTTAAGCGTGGCATCCCGGTTGATAAAATGATGTTTCAAAGCTCCGGCAATATGAAGCAGAAGCGTGACCAAAAGCAGCTTTCCGGCAATTTCATGAACAATCGCCGCCACTGATTTCAGCGTCTCATTGGGCTCAATCAAGGTCGGGAAGGGGAACAGCAGAAACTCCTCGAACCGCTGCTCAGAGGCCGCATGCTGCAGCCAGCCGGTCAGAGGAATCAGGATAATCAGCAGGTAGAGAAGATGGTGCACGCCCTTGGCCAGGCGAATTTCCAGCCTTGTCATCTTCTCGTCGAGCATTAAGGGGCGTGAACTGAGCGATGACCAGAGAAGCCGCGCAACAGCCAGGGCAAAAGCAATCATGCCCAGGCTCTTGTGGAGTGCATAGAGCTCGACCTTCTCAAAAGACGGCGGCAGGTCTTCCATATACAGGCCAAGGCCAAGAAGACCGATGATCAGCAGTGCGGAAGCCCAATGAAAAAGCTTCGCAATGCTGCCATAGGACCGCTCCGTGTTCTTGAGACCCATATACTGCCGCCCCTCTGAATTCATTGGCCGGAGACTATTTTTTCTTCAATTCCACATTGATTGATACATCAATGCGGTCTGACGTCAGGGGAGCAAAGGCACCAACATCGAAATCTGACCGGTTGAGGCTGGTGGTGGCCTTGAACCCGGCCCATTTGCCTGCGTAGTAGTCGATGAACGGTGCCAGAGGGTGGTCGCCCAGATGAATAAGCTGCACGGCAAGGGTCGCTGGCTTGGTGACCCCGTTTATGGTGAGGTTTCCTGCTACATCGGCGGTATTTTTACCGGTCCGATTTACTGCGGTGCTCTTGAATGTAATTTCCGGATGTTTCTTCTCATTGAGGAAACCGGGTCCCTTCAGCTCCGTATCCAGCGGGCCAAAGCCCGTATGCAGGCTGTCCACCTTGATCGTGACTGTCACATTGCTCTTGTCGGGATTTTCCTCGTCCAGAACAACGGTACCGGAAAAGTCCGTAAATTCTGCTGTCTGGTCTGATACGCCTGCATGGTTCCAGCCCATGATGATCTCGCTGTGCCCCTTGTCGAACGCAAAGCTTTCTGCAGCATTGGCCTGAGAAGAAAGCGCAAAGGGAGTGGCCAGAAGAGAAGTTGCGAGAAATGCCGAAGCAAGCAGTTTGGATGTCATTGAGGGAGACTCCTGATCCATGAGACGATGCCAGTGACCCTCAATATGGGGGTTCTGACTGATTTGAATATAAAAGTTTTGTTGAACAGTGTGAGCAGTGAAGAGCAACTAATCAAAAACACCCGACTATGCGGGAGTTGTTGTCTTCATCTGTTGTCTGATATGACAGCCAAAACGGGTCGTAACTGTTCCAGATGCGAGCCCGGAACCTTTTGGGAGCTGGAATGGAAGCGTCAGATCAGCCGGAGTTCAGATTCTCAGTCTGCCCTCATGATTGCCCATCAACCTGTGGCCTGTCTGTGGAGGTGTTGGACAGCAACACCATTGGCCGGGTTCGTGGTGCGAAGGACCATAGCTACACGGCAGGGGTCATCTGCGAGAAGGTCGCGCGCTATGCCGAGCGTGCCCATCATCCTGACCGTTTGACGCAAGCGCTCAGGCGTACCGGTGCAAAGGGGGACGGGAACTGGCAGTCATTGTCGGTGGAATCAGCCCTTGATGAAGTGGCAGAAGCCCTCCTCAGGGCTGAGCGTCTCCATGGCGCTGAAACGGTCTGGCCCTATTATTTTGCCGGAACCATGGGCCTGGTCCAGCGGGATGGCATTCAACGGCTGCGGCATGTGAAGGGGTATTCCAACCAGTTCAGTTCCATTTGTACAAACATGGCCTGGACGGGCTATGTGGCTGGAACCGGCAAGCTGATGGGGCCGGACCCCAGAGAGATGGCGGAGACCGATCTCCTGGTTATCTGGGGAACCAATGCGGTCGCGACCCAGGTCAATGTGATGACGTTGGCCGCCCGCGCCAAAAAAGAGCGTAAGGCTCCGCTGGTTGTTGTGGATATCTACGACAATGCCACAATGCAGAAGGCCGATCTGGCCTTGCGCCTGCGCCCGGGTACGGATGGCGCGCTGGCCTGTGCGGTCATGCATTGTCTGTTCCGGGATGGAAAAGCTGATTGGGACTACCTTCGGGCTTACAGTGATTGTCCTGATGCCTTCGCGGAACACCTGAAAACCAGAACTCCACAATGGGCCGCCGGAATTACGGGCCTTTCGGTTGAGAAGATTGAGCAGTTTGCAAAGCTTCTCGGCGACCGTCCTCGCGCCTACCTCCGACTGGGTTATGGCTTCGGCCGTCAGCGCAACGGGGCGGTCAACGTCCATGCAGCATCGTGCATCGCCACGGTACTTGGCGCCTGGCAGCATCGTGGAGGCGGTGCGTTTCAGAATAACGGCGCTATTTATACGCTGGATACAGAATTGAACGAGGCGAACAGCTATCGCCGGGACGATATCCGCTATCTTGACCAGTCCCAGATTGGCCGGATCCTGACAGGCGACGCGGAAGCATTGCGGCACGGGCCGCCGGTCAATGCGCTGTTTATACAGAACACCAATCCGGTCTCTGTTGCACCAGAGCAGGAGCTGGTCAAACAGGGGTTCCTGCGGGAGGACCTGTTTACCTGTGTCCATGAACAGTTCATGACGGAAACCGCAGAGCTGGCCGATATCATTCTGCCGGCAACCATGTTTACCGAGCATGATGATGTGTATCGCGGTGGGGGACAGATGCATCTTGCCTATGGTCCCAAGCTCGTCGACCCTCCCGGAGAATGCTTGTCTAACCACGCGGTTATCTGCGGACTTGCTGAAAGGCTGGGGCTTGACCATCCGGGCTTCCGGATGACCGAGCAGCAGCATATCGACGCAATGGTCTCAGGCGGTGGTCTCGGGTCTCTTGAGCAGCTGAAGACGAAGAACTGGATTGATTGCCAGCCGGATTTCGAAACCGCCCATTTCAGCAATGGCTTTGCCACACCGGACGGGAAGTTTCACTTCAAGCCTGATTGGGGGCGGTTTCCCGCACCCAACAAGCCGGTCGGCGAGCCGTTTGGTGACTGGAAAGATATCCCGCCAATGCCGGATCACTGGTCCGTCCTTGAAGACGCGGATGAGATTTATCCCTATCGGTTGGCCACGTCGCCCGCACGGACATTTCTCAACTCCACCTTTACAGAGACACCGGGCTCCCTGAAACGGGAAAAGCAGCCAACGGTCCTTATCCATCCTGAAGACGCAGGCCAGCATGACCTTGCGGACGAAGACCGGGTAACGCTCGGCAATGAGCGAGGCACAGTAATTGTCCACGCAAAGGTGACGGAAACCGTTTCAAAAGGCGTGCTGATAGTGGAAGGGATCTGGCCGAACCATGCCCATGACGATGGCCGCGGTATCAATACGCTGGTTGGAGCGGATGCCGTTGCACCCTATGGCGGGGCAGCCTTCCATGACAATCATGTCTGGTTGAAAAAGCTTTAAAGCGTGTTGCGCCAAAGTGGGAACCGTTTTGGCGACAAACAACTCGCTCCAGTAAAAGCGTGTTGCGCCAAAGTGGGAACCGTTTTGGCGACAGACAACTCGCGTCATCAAAAACATGGAGCATGCGCATGAATCCCGTTCATCGCAAAATGCTCTAGCGCAGAACCCGCAGGCAGGACTGGTCCAGATCGGTCTGCTGGTCGAGCTGTCCTGAGGCGACCCGGGCGAGGGCTTCCGGATAGAGCTTATGCTCCTGGGCCAGGACCCGTTTTGCAAGCGAGGATTCCGTATCATCGGTGAGGACCGGCACAGCAGCCTGTCCGATAATGGGCCCAGCATCCATTTCAGCCCGCACGTAATGAACGGTGCAGCCGTGCAGTGTAACACCGTCGGTCAGAGCGCGGGCGTGGGTATCCAGGCCCTTGTAGGATGGCAACAGGGCAGGATGAATGTTGATCAGCCGGTCGTGCCAGCGATCCACAAACCATGGTGTCAGAAGGCGCATGAAACCGGCAAGGCAGACCAGATCGATATCGTGCTTCCGGATGGCGCTATCGAGGGCAATCTCAAAAGCTTCCCTGTCCGGAAAAGTCTTGTGATCAACGCAGTCGGTGGCAATGCCATGGTCTGACGCAAACTGAAGTCCGGCAGCATCCGGTCTGTTGGACAGGACAAGACCAATCTCTGCCGGATAATCTGCACAGGCCGCTGCCTCGACCAGAGACATCATATTGCTGCCTCGGCCTGAAATAAGAACTGCGACCCGTGTTTTTGTCATGCGCGTTTGCCCTACAGTGCCAGGGAGCCGTGATAAACCACCGGTTCCCCATCACGAGGACCAATGGTGCCGACGCGAACAACGGTTTCTCCGGCATTGGTCAGACACTCAGTAACAGCGCTGGCGCTTTCGGCATCCACGGCGACAATCATGCCAATGCCGCAATTGAAGGTGCGGAGCATTTCATCTTCAGCGATGCCGCCAAGGCCAGCCAGCCATGAGAAGACCGGCAGAACGGGAACGGACGGAAGATCGATTTCTGCAGCGAGCGTGTCCGGAAGAACACGCGGAATATTCTCGGTAAATCCACCACCGGTAATGTGAGCCAGTGCCTTTACGGAACCAGTTTCGCGAATAGCGGAAAGAATGGGTTTCACATAGATCTTGGTCGGCTCAAGAAGAGCTTCGGCCAGTGACTTGTCGCTGGCAAACGGGGCGGGTTGATCCCAGGCCAGACCAAAGTCGGCCACCAGACGGCGCACAAGGGAGAAGCCGTTCGAGTGAACGCCGCTCGATGCGAGACCCAGCAGCACATCACCCTCCTGAAGCGCTTCTGAGGGCAACAGGGTGCCGCGTTCTGCCGCGCCAACAGAGAAGCCGGCCAGATCATAGTCGCCGTCCTGATACATGCCGGGCATTTCGGCGGTTTCTCCGCCAATCAGGGCAGCCCCGGCCTGGCGGCAGCCTTCGGCAATGCCTGCAACCACATCTGTGGCCACATCTGTCGCCAGCTTACCGGTCGCGAAATAGTCGAGAAAGAACAGCGGCTCTGCACCCTGGACCACAAGGTCATTGACGCACATGGCCACCAGATCAATGCCCACAGTATTGTGGATGTTGGTGTCGATAGCCAGTTTCAGCTTGGTTCCCACACCATCATTGGCAGCAACCAGCACAGGATCCTTGAAACCGGCACCTTTCAGGTCAAACAGGCCGCCAAAACCACCGATTTCGCCATCTGCGCCCGGCCGCATTGTGCTTTTTACATGGGGTTTGATTGCCTCAACAAGAGCATTGCCTGCATCAATATCCACGCCGGCCTGGGCATAGGAGTAGGAGTTTTTGCCGTCTTGTCCCGGAGTGTCCGCCATGGTTCGCCAGTCCCTGATCTCTGATAAGGAGTTGTTGGGAGCATCGAACAGAAAATGAGCTGAAACGCAAGCCCTTCCACTGCTTTCAACAAGTATCAGACGATAAAAACAGGCTTGGACTGGACCTTTGCGGGAAAAAGCGTATCTCTGCAAGGAGTGAACCTGGTGTCGGAGTCGGTTTCGTGACACTTCCCAATCTGATCAGCATTGCACGTCTGCTGATTGTTCCGCTGATAATCTGGCTCATACTGGACCAGTATCTAATGGCGGCCTTTGTGCTGTTTGTTGTTGCCGGTATTTCTGATGCCATCGACGGCTATCTGGCACGTCTGATGAATTCGCGCAGTGCGTTGGGTACCTATCTTGACCCAATCGCGGACAAGACCCTGCTGGTCTCCGTTTATATTGCACTGGGTATCCCCGGAATTATCCCGCTCTGGCTGGTTATTCTGATCGTCAGCCGGGATGTCTTGATTGTCGGCGGAGTTCTGCTGGCCCGCCTGATCCATCGCCCCATGGTCATGCGCCCTCTGATGATCAGCAAGATCAACACCACAATGCAGATCATTCTGGCGGCGTCCAGTCTTGGCAGTGCCGCATTTGGGGTGGATTTTGCTGCCGCCGGGCCGATTCTGTTCTATCTTGTTGCGGCAACAACGGTGTTTTCCACTCTGGCCTATGCGGTAGAATGGATGCGACACATGAGTGATCTGGATGAGGACGGGGCGCACGCGCCATGACATTGAAATCGAAAATCGGGTTCTGGCTGGCAGGTTTTGTTGCCTTTATCCTGTTCCTTTATGTATTCAGGGCTATCCTGCTGCCTTTCGTGGCGGGCATGGCGCTCGCCTATTTCCTTGATCCCGTCGCAGACCGTCTGGAACGGGCCGGGATGAACAGAACCTGGGCGACGGTTACAATCCTTGTGCTGTTCCTGATTGTCTTCGGTCTGGCCCTGATGCTGATTATCCCGTTGCTCGGGCATCAGTTGGCCGGGTTCCTGGCCAATCTGCCGACCTGGATTTCAGATCTTCAGGTGCTCCTGGCCAGCCAGTCGGAGGGCATGTTGCTTTCCAAGCTCGGTATTCCGATTACAGAGCTGAAGAATAATCTTGCTGACATCATCAAGGAAGGGGCAGGGTGGCTAGCCACGCTTGCGCAGTCTATCCTCAACGGTGGACAGGCCTTGTTGAATATCGCGGCCCTGTTCGCGGTTACGCCCGTTGTTGCCTTCTATCTGCTGCATGACTGGGACCGGATGGTCGAGAAGGTGGACAGCTGGCTGCCCCGGGATAACGTGGCGACAGTTCGCCAGCTGGCAAGCGAGATTGATGCCTCTGTATCGAGCTTTGTGCGCGGGCAGGTGAGCGTCTGCATCCTGCTTGGTATTTTCTACGCACTGGGTCTCATCCTCATTGGCCTCAAGTTTGGTCTGCTGATTGGACTGGGTGCAGGTCTCATCAGTTTTATTCCCTATATCGGAGCCATACTTGGACTGGTGGTGTCAGGCGGAGTGGCGATTGTTCAGTTCTGGCCGGACTTTACCCTCATCGGGCTGACGCTGGCCGTGTTCGCTGCCGGGCAGTTCCTTGAAGGGAATATTCTCCAGCCGAAACTGGTCGGAAAAAGCGTCGGTCTGCATCCGGTCTGGCTGATGTTTGCCCTGTTTGCCTTTGGATCTCTGTTCGGCTTTGTCGGGATGCTGATTGCGGTTCCCGCAGCGGCTGCCATCGGCGTTTTTGTACGGTTTGCTCTCAGACAATATCTGGAAAGTCCGCTCTATCATGGTCATTCCCCGAGAGTTGTTGAAACCGGGACCGCTGAGACGGATGAAACATGATCAAGCCGACCCAGCTCACTCTTGAACTGCCTCACGACCCGGCAATCGGTAGCGAGGATTTCATTGTCGCGCCGTCAAACAGCGCGGCCTTCGAGCTGGTCCACTCCTGGCCGAACTGGCCATCCCAATGGGTGATGCTCACAGGCCCCGAAGGATGTGGTAAAACTCACCTCCTCTGGGCCTGGCGGGAATTGTCGGATGCCTCACTGGTCCGGGCACAGGATTTGCCGGGATATGATCCCGGGGCTCTGGTGGCGAAGGGTGCACTCGGTATTGAGGACCTTGGTGAAGACGGCATCGATGAACGGGCCCTGTTTCACGTCCTGAATGCGGCAAAGGAGGCTAATGCCAGCGTCCTGATGACCGCACGCCGATCTCCTATGGAATGGGGCCTGGAAATTCCGGATCTTCTCTCCCGGTTAAGGTTGGCGACGCCTGTAGCGATTGATGAGCCGGATGACGGGATGCTGCGGGCTATTCTGGTCAAGCATTTCTCAGACAGGCAATTGCATGTGGAACCCCATGTGATCGATTATCTTCTGACCCGGATGGAGCGTTCGCTGGGTATGGCAGCACGGGTGGCAACAGCGCTCGACAGGCTGGCACTGCAGCGGAAAACGCGCATCACCCGTCACATAGCCGGGGAAGTTTTGGACGGACTTGATCCGATTACATCTGAATGACACAAATGCTGAACTAAAGTGTAGCCGGGTAACACGGGCAAACGGAAGAGACCTTATATGTCTATGCAATCAGAAACCGCGGTTGAAGCACTGGATGTCGTCGAGCCGGAAGACGCGACCGCTGTTGACGAGGTGTTGCGGGTATCACCTGAGAGGTTCATCAACCGGGAGCTGTCCTGGCTGCAGTTCAACAGGCGTGTGCTTGAGGAATCTGAGAACAGCAATCATCCACTGCTTGAACGTTTGAGGTTTCTGTCGATCTCGGCCAACAACCTTGATGAATTCTTCATGGTACGCGTTGCCGGGTTGAAAGGGCAGGTCGGTGCGCGGATTGAAACCAAGAGTCCCGATGGCCTCAGTGCGCTTGAACAGCTCTGCCGCATTAATGAGGACGTCTGCAGCCTGACAAATGACCAGCAGGCGCGCTGGCGGGCTCTCAAGGCTGAACTGGCCGCAGAACATATTGATATTGTTGACTGCGGTTCCCTGTCTGCTGACGAGCTTGCCTGGCTTGAAACCCATTATCTCACCTACATCTTTCCCATCCTGACACCCCAGGCGATTGACCCTGCGCATCCGTTTCCGTTCATCCCCAATCTCGGCTTTTCGCTGATGATGGACCTCAAGCGGGTCTCTGATAACATGCGGATGACTGCCCTTATCCGTATCCCGCATGTGATGAAGCGTTTTGTGGAGCTGAATACGGGTGACGCAGCATCTCGCGAGCATCGCTTCCTGCTGCTGGAAGACGTGATCTCTCGTTTTATTGACCGCTTGTTCCCTGGCTACGAGGTTCAGGGGTCAGGTGTGTTCCGGGTTATCCGCGACAGCGATATCGAGATCGATGATGAAGCGGAAGATCTGGTTCGTCACTTTGAAAGTGCTCTGAAACGCCGTCGTCGCGGCTCGGTCATCCGGCTGGAAATCTCCTCATCGACACCGGATCTGCTGCGACAGGTGGCAACTGAGTCCTTGGATATCGGCCAGGAGGACATGGTTGTCGTTGACGGTCTTCTGGCTCTTGATGGCTTATCCGAGCTGGTTGATGTGGATCGTCCGGATCTGAAATTCGAGCCGTTCCGGCCCCGGTTCCCAGAGCGTATTCGAGAGCATGGCGGGGATTGTCTGGCAGCCATTCGGGAGAAGGATATTGTTGTCCATCACCCTTATGAATCCTTTGACGTGGTTGTGCAGTTTCTCCGTCAGGCGGCCCGTGATCCGGATGTGGTCGCCATCAAGCAGACACTCTACCGGACCTCGAAGAACTCCCCCATCATCAATGCTCTGGCACAGGCGGCTGAAGCTGGTAAATCCGTAACCGCGGTGGTCGAGCTGAAAGCGCGTTTTGACGAAGAGGCGAATATCCAGTGGGCGCGAGACCTGGAGCGCGCAGGCGTTCAGGTGGTCTACGGCTTTATCGATCTGAAAACCCACGCGAAACTGTCTATGGTGGTGCGCAGGGAACAGAACCATCTGGTCTCCTACGTTCATATTGGAACGGGGAACTACCATCCGATTACGGCCAAGATCTATACGGATCTGTCCTATTTTACGGCCGACCCGACAACGGCCCAGGATGCGGCCCGGATTTTCAACTTCATTACCGGGTATGCGGAGCCGCAGGACCTTGAGAATATGTCATTCTCGCCGGTTACCCTGCGCAAGACACTACTCGACAGCATTAAACAGGAAGCCGAGTTTGCCCGTGCCGGAAAGCCTGCGCAGATCTGGTTGAAGATGAATTCACTGGTGGATGCACAACTGATTGACGCTCTGTATGACGCCAGCACGGCTGGTGTGGATATCGACATTGTGGCGCGTGGGATCTGTTGTCTGAGACCGGGTGTTCCCGGCTTGTCAGACCGTATCCGAGTCAAATCCATTGTCGGACGTTACCTGGAGCATTCCCGTATCTATTGTTTCGGCAATGGCTACGGTCTGCCGTCACCCAAGGCCACAGTCTTTATCAGTTCAGCCGATCTGATGACCCGTAACATGGACTGGCGGGCTGAATCCATGGCCAAGATCACCCATCCGACGGTGCATGCCCAGATTCTGGATCAGATCATGGTGGCCAATCTGATGGACAATCAGCAAAGCTGGACGGTACTCCCCGATGGTCGGGCAACACGTGTGAAGCCTGGCCCGGATGATCAGCCGTTCAACGCACACAACTATTTTATGACAAATCCGAGTTTGTCCGGGCGCGGCGATTCACTTAAAGAAGACCTTCCAAGAGCATTTACGGATCGCATCAGGCGATTGCGTTCGAGGTAAGAGACTATGGAAATCGCGCACGGCCGCATTATGGGCAGTGGCTTTGTTGCCGTTATCGACATCGGATCCAACTCCGTTCGTCTGGTTGTCTATGAACAGTTGGGGCGCGCGCCGGCTCCGGTTTTCAATGAAAAGGTTCTCTGTGAGCTTGGGCGCGGCATTGCTGCCAATGGCCGTATGGCTGAGGATTCCGTCGAGAAAGCCTTGGAATCCCTGAGGCGTTTTCGCGCCCTGATGAACCATATGGGCGTGGTCCAGTGCTTTGCAGTGGCAACGGCGGCCTCTCGTGAGGCGGAGAACGGCCCGGCATTTCTGGCAGAGGCTGAATCCATCCTGGGAACCCAGGTCACCGTGTTGTCCGGCAAGGAAGAAGCACAGACGGCGGCCATGGGTGTTATGGCCGGGATGATCGATCCCGACGGAGTGATCGGCGACCTTGGCGGAGGCAGTCTGGAACTGGTTGATCTGAGCGCTGGTAAAGCCCGAAGCGGCATTACGTTGCCGCTCGGTGGTATCCGTCTTCAGGAGCAGTCCGGTGAAGACCTGGAAAAGGCCAAGCGCATCTGTACACGCCATCTTGACGGACAGCCTGTGCTGGAGCGCATGAAGGGTCGTCCGTTTTATCTGGTTGGCGGAACCTGGCGCTCTTTGGCCAAGCTCCATATGGAACAGAATGATTATCCGTTGCGGGTCACCCATCACTATCGGATGGACCCGAAGGATGCACTGGCTTTCTGCAAGGAGATCATCCAGGAGGAACTCTCCCGGGTTGATTCCATCTATGCGGTGTCAAAGCCCCGTCGCGCGCTTCTGCCATATGGTGCAATGGCACTGGCAGAGCTGATCCGCCGGGGAGAACCATCAGAGCTGATCGTCTCCATCTATGGGGTGCGCGAGGGGCATCTCTATTCCATGATGGATCAGAGGGAGCGGGAAAAAGACCCGCTTCTGGTTGCCTGTAACGATCTGGCCGTTCTACGGTCACGGGCACCGCAGCACGCATTTGAGCTGATCGACTGGACAGATCAGCTTCTGCCCGAGCTGAGGCTTGATGAAACGCCGGAAGAGCAACGCCTGCGTCGGGCTGCCTGTCTTGTTGCTGATATCGGCTGGAGAGCGCATCAGGACTATCGCGGCGAGCAGAGCCTCAACATTATCGCCAATGCGGCATTCGCCGGAATTGACCATCCCGGGCGTGCTTATCTGGCCCTGGCCAATTATTTCCGGCATGAAGGGCTTGTGGACGCGCAGCTGAGCCCCCGCATCAGGGAACTGGCGTCAGAGCGGCTGGAAACCCGTGCGCGTGTACTGGGTGCGGCTTTCCGCGTTGCATATGTGATGACAGCCAGTATGCCCGGCATTCTGCTGTCCACACGGATCGTCCGGGACGGGGAAACCCTGTGCCTTGTTCTGCCGCCGGAGCTTGAAGAATTGAATGGTTCAGTGCTGCAGAAACGCCTGCGCCAGATGGCAAAGGTGAGGGGGCTGCAATCTATCGTCCGTGTTGATTAGAGCGCTTATCAATAGAGCATTTTGAGTGAAAACAGAATCACGCCAAATGCTCTATCTCTTTGTTTTCAAGCGTATCCCTATCCGAAAACCGTACACACTTTTCGGGGACAGGCTCTAGCCGAGCGCGGATGTTCTCAGGGCAGGCTCATCGCTTGACTGCAACTGCTCGATATCGATAACCGCCGTCTTCCTGTCGACAATTGCCAGAGCCAGCTTGCCATGTTTCAGGCGTAGAGCGTCTTTGCCGAACAGATCACGTCGCCAGCCCTTGAGAGCGGCCACATCCGCATTGTCATCAGCGGCAATCTGCTCAAGATCATCCACATTGGCGATAACCTTTGCGGCGACGCCATGTTTGGCAACAATGATCTTCAAGAGAACCTTCAGCATTTCGACAACGGCCTGGGAGCCTTCCGGCATCACCCGGCCTCTTGGCAGGCGGGGAAGGTCCTTCTTGGGCAGGCTGCAGGCTTTTTCTACAGCTCCAAGAATGTCTTCTGCTGCTCGCGACCGTTCAAACCCCTTGGGCATGGTGCGCAGGCGGCTCAGGGCTTCCGGAGTCCGTGGTGCCTGCATGGCAAGTTCATAGATTGCGTCGTCTTTCAGTACCCGTCCGCGCGGCACATCACGGCGCTGGGCTTCCTGCTCGCGCCATTTGGCCATGGACTGCATGATAGCCAGCTCTATGGGCTTCTTGATCCGCAGTTTCATCCGTTGCCAGGCTTCGGACGGATCGACCCGATAGGTTTTCTCGGAGGTGAGGATTTCCATTTCCTCACTCACCCAGTGAGACCGGTCCTGCTCTTCCAGATTGGCCTTGAGAGCGATATAGACCTCGCGCAAATGGGTAACGTCGGCAAGGGCGTAAGTCAGTTGCTTGTCGCTGAGCGGGCGTCTGCTCCAGTCCGTGAAACGGGAGGACTTGTCGATGCGCTGATCGGCAATGCGCCAGACAAGTTGATCATAGCTGATCGAATCGCCAAATCCGCAGACCATCGCTGCCACCTGACTGTCAAAGACAGGATGCGGGATCAGGCCGCCCAGATTATAGACGATTTCGATATCCTGACGCCCGGCATGAAAGACTTTGACTGTGCTTTCATCCGCCATCAGGTCGAAAAACGGCTGAAGATCGAGGTCTTTCTCGGTCAACGGGTCGACAATAAAGGCGCCTTCAGGGCCTGCCATCTGGATGAGGCAGAGCTTGGGCCAGTAGGTGGACTCCCGCATAAACTCTGTGTCGACAGTGACATAATCACTCTGGGCAAGAAGGGTGCAGGCAGCGGCAAGGGCGTCTGTAGTTTCTATGATCTTCATGATGTCCAGCTATAGCGCAGTCTTGAGGCTTTGTCCTGCATCATTTGGAACCCGGCATCCCTGATCCGTCAAAAAGCCCTGATGTATACGACCAAGCCTTGACAAACCGGGGCTGACATGCGCTTTTCCGGGCTGAATTTCCAAGGATAGGCCCCTCAGCAGAGGCCATCTGTAACACGACTTTCTCGATGGGTTCATTCATGCATCGCTATCGCAGCCATACGTGCGGAGAACTGCGCGATTCTCACGTTGGAGAGACCGTCAGGCTCTCCGGTTGGGTTCACCGTGTGCGAGACCATGGCGGTCTCCTGTTTATCGATCTCAGAGACCATTACGGAATCACCCAGTGTGTGGTGGATCCGGATTCTCCAGCCTTTGCTCTGGCAGAAACCGTTCGGGCCGAATGGGTTCTGCGGATTGACGGTGAGGTGAAAAGCCGCAGCGCGGAAACGTCCAATGACAATCTGTCCACCGGTCAGGTTGAGATCTTCATCCGTGAGCTTGAAGTGCTCGGCGCGTCGAAAGAACTGCCGCTACCGGTCTTTGGCGAGCTGGATTATCCGGAAGAAACCCGCCTGAAGTACCGCTTTATTGATCTGCGTCGGGAAACCCTGCACCAGAACATCATGAAGCGCTCTGCGATCATCGCCTCTATGCGTGAGCGGATGCGGTCCCACGGCTTCAACGAATACCAGACCCCGATCCTGACAGCGTCTTCCCCGGAAGGTGCCCGCGACTTCCTGGTTCCGAGCCGTATTCATCCGGGCAAGTTCTATGCTCTGCCGCAGGCTCCTCAGCAGTTCAAGCAGCTTCTGATGATGGCTGGCTTCGACCGTTATTTCCAGATTGCACCGTGCTTCCGTGACGAAGACCCGCGCGCCGACCGTCTGCCGGGCGAGTTCTATCAGCTCGATGTCGAGATGAGTTTTGTCGAACAGGAAGATGTGTTCCGTGTAGCGGAAGACGTGCTGAAAGGCATCTTCGTCGAGTTTGCCGATGGCAAGCGTGTGACAGATGTCTTCCCGCGCATTCCGTATTCGGAATCCATGCGCAAATACGGCTCTGACAAGCCGGACCTGCGGAACCCGATCGAAATGCAGAACGTATCCGAGCATTTTGCAGGATCCGGGTTCAAGATCTTCGCCAATATGCTGGCGTCTGATTCCAAGAACGAAGTCTGGGCTATTCCTGCCCCGACCGGCGGCAGCCGCGCTTTCTGTGACCGGATGAATTCTTGGGCGCAGGGTGAAGGCCAGCCAGGCCTCGGCTATATCTTCTTCCGTGACGGGGAAGGGGCCGGACCGGTTGCCAAGAATATCGGCCCTGAGCGTACAGAAGCCATCCGCACCCAGCTTGGGCTGAATGATGGTGACGCTGTCTTCTTCGTAGCAGGCCAGCCGAAGAAATTCGTCGATTTCGCCGGTAAGGCGCGCCAGAAGGCAGGTTTCGATCTTGATCTGGTCGACCAGGACCAGTTCGCACTCTGCTGGATCGTTGATTTCCCGATGTATGAGTGGAATGAAGACGAAGACCGGGTGGACTTCTCCCATAACCCGTTCTCCATGCCGCAGGGCGGTCTTGACGCGCTTGAGAATACCGACCCTCTTGAGCTCAATGCCTGGCAGTATGATGCGGTCTGCAACGGCTTTGAAATCCTGTCCGGTGCTATCCGGAACCACGAGCCGGAGATCATGAAAAAGGCCTTTGCCATTGCCGGATACCCAGAAGAGGTTCTGGAGGAAAAGTTCGGTGGCATGCTGCGGGCGCTAGAATATGGCGCGCCTCCGCATGGTGGCTGTGCGGCTGGTATCGACCGGATTGTGATGCTGCTCTGTGGCGCGCAGAACCTGCGTGAGATCACGCTGTTCCCGATGAACCAGCAGGCCATGGATCTGCTGATGGGTGCACCATCAGATGTGAGCAATCAGCAGCTCCGCGATCTGCACATCCGGCTGAACCTGCCGGAATAAAGCGCGCGGCAGCGAAGCTGTCCGTTCCTGAAATCGAAAAAGGGGCCGTTTGGCCCCTTTTTTATTATTGATTAGCTTCGATCTCCGCGCCCAGAATATCCGGCAGAATTTGTGGCGCAGTCGCCACGCCGCCAATAATCTGGGTCACCGGTACGGGATTGTCCGGGGACAGGCGAAGGCGCAGATTGCGCGGATCAGCGAAGAACGTCTCTGCTGCGGCCTTGACCTTGGCTGCAAAGGCATCATTGCCGATTGAGCCGAGCAGTCCATCGAGGACGAGCAGGAGGCCTTGGGCCATCTGTGCCCGCTCTATGCCCGCTTCCTTTGCCTGTTGGTCGAGTGCTTTTTCGACACCACCGTCATTGATGAGTTCCAGTTCCAGAGACTTGACGGACAATGTGGCAATGGCTGCCTGAATCTGCTCGGGGTTCTCAAGAATGGAGCGGGGCAGGCCGCCAAGATGAGCCTTTGCGTGAACGCGCCCCACATCACCGAGTTCCAGGGTGAGATCATCAATAAAGACGTCTTCTGTCTGTTCATCCCAGCGGATGCGTAGGCCGTCTGTCCAGCGCAATGTGGTCAGACCAAAGGCTTCAAACGCTTTGATAGCCTCTTCGTCGTCCAGATATTTGACCGGGATTTCAAGCCCGTCCGTCTTCATTTCAATTTCTGTGGGGATGGGTGGAATAAGGGATGCCATACCGAGGAAATAGGATGACAATTTCATTTCAACGCCATCCGGGATGACCACATCAATCTCTCCCAGCTCAAAGGCAAATGAGCGGGGTGTCAAAGCCCTGGCAACCACAAGAGGGTCCGGTTCACTGTTATTGCTCTGCTGGGCGATAAGGTCTCTTATCGGGCCGACCGGCGGGAAATTGATATCTCCGATGGCAAACTTGCCTAGAAGAACCGATCCGCCCGGAGCGATATCTGCCTTGATCCCGTTTACGGATAGTTCTTCAAGCCCGTCCGCACTGAGATCGCGGATGAGATATTGCTCCATGCTGACCTGATCTGTCTCACCGGTCACCTTGGTGCTCGGGAAAGAGGCGGCAATGCCTTCTATTGAAAAGCGGTCAACGGCCAGCGCGCGATAGAGCTCCAGAATCCAGGACAGAGCACTTTCCTCTGATATCGTATCGGATGTAAAAGCCTCGTCGAGAATCTCGGCAAGGTTGATATCGGGACGCCTCACGGAAAACCCATCCATGGATATCCGATCAATCGTTGTCTTTACAGGATTGGCATTCAGCTTGTAGTCGCGTGCCACCGCCGATCCAAGCGCTTCCACATAGTCGGATGTTTCAAGCAGGCTCGGGTACAGAAGCGCCAAAATCGCCTTGACGTCGTAGTGGTCAATTGATGTCTCTGCGATGGAGAACAGGATATCAATCGGTGTGCCTGACTTGTCCTTGCCGACGATTTTCTCGACGAGAGGACCGGTCGCATAGCGTTTGATGACGCCATCCCTGATTTCACCGATGCGGATGTCTTTGATGTCATAGGTAATCGAGATTGTGCCATTGTGATCAGCATCCTCATAAGGTGCTGATTCCATGAAAAGCCGACCAATGGTCTGGCTATCACTCTCGGTTTTTAGATAAGCCTCAATCAGGGGAAGCCAGCGGCTGACAGGTCGGGCCGGGTCGTCCTCAATGGCGGGGTAGCGGGGCCAGAAAATACCTTTTGCTGTATATCCTTCAATGCCGCCGGAAATCTGAAAGGGCGTATCATCCGCTGTCGTGGTGAATGAAAACTCTGTGGCATCTGACATGGTGACGCCAGAGGCAAAAAAGCCGTTCTCATCGGCTTCAAAGTTATCAAGAGTGAGCGTGGGGATGCTGGACCGGATGGAGAGTGTGACCGTCTGTGTACCATCTGCTGATTGAGGAGTGCCTTCAGAACCGTCTGTCGAGGCCTTCTCACGGGGAACCTTGATATCAAACGATGTCTCGAAGGAATGTGTCAGGTTCTCGATTGTCAGTTGGTCACCATCTTCGACTACCGCTTGATAGGAGACGTCTATCCCAACATCCGCATGCGACTGGAACCACTGCTTGAGCGCGGCTTTTCCTGTCGTCTCCTGCGCTGATGCAGGTAAGGAAAGTGCCACAAATGCTACGCATGCGATGGAAAGGCGATGGGTCATATGCTTGTCCCCCCAAGTCTGACCGCTGAATGGGTCGTCGAAGCTCTTTATAAAGCTTCGACGATTGATCCGTGTTTGTCTACTCCGCAGCCTCGACAGAGACATTGAGAACATCTGGCAGTGTCTGCGGTGCGGCGATGCCCGCTCCGATCAACTGCGAAACAGGAACCGGGTTGGCCGGTTTCGCTGTTGCCGTCAGAGTGGTCGGGTTTGCCAGAAACTTAGCCGCTGCCTTGGCAAGCTTATCAGAAAACTCAGGGTTCCCGATAGCAGACAACAAGAGCGGCATGACGCCGGAAATCTGCTGGACGAACTGATCCCGTTCTATCCCGGCATTTTTGGCCTGCAGATCCAGAACGCGATCAACAACAGACTGATTTTCAAAACTCAGCGTCAGATCATCGACGGTCAGTCCCTGAATATGCGCCATAACATCAGCAGGTTCTGTGACGGACTGAAGCTTGTTCAGAAGGTCGGCCGAGAAGCCCCCGAGCGTACCATTCAGAGTGACAGTACCCATGTCCTTTGCATTGATTGACAGGGTCTTGATAGAGGCCAGTGTTGTCTGATCGTCCCATGATCCGTCATAGGCAACGGAAAGGGTGAGGGCGTTGTAACCCAGAGCCTGAAACTGCGCCTTGACCTGAGGGTTGCGCGAGAATGCTATCGGAATAACCAGATTGTTGAGATGGCCAGACGACTGTTTGGCATATTTGCCGACAAAATCGCTCTGCTCCAGATGAATTTCACCGATCCGAATGGCGCTGGGAAGATCTGAGCGCGTAAACGAGAAGTTCTTTAGAGAGAAGGATTCGTACTTTTCGGAAAGCGCATTTTCCAGACCCTTGGCAAGGAGAGCTTTCAACGCGTCTGGTCCAGGAACAGTATAACCGCCGATAGAGGCCGGGCCCGTGGTGACCGTCAGGCCATGCGGGTCGTTGAAAACCAGGTTGGAAATCGCGATGGAGGATGATTTGAAGCCTCCATCATCCTGTTCCTCGATCCCTTCAATGGTCAGGACAGGGAGTGTCAGCGTGGCGTTATGGCCATGGCTGTCGGGCGCCTCTATGACAACATCATTGATGGTGGCCGAATTCCCGGATGTGCTGAGTTTCTTATACTCTACGTTTGTGGCACCCAGTGTCTTGAAGCTGTCGAGAAGATAGGTTGCTGCCTCTTCGGGTCCCGCATTGGCCGGTTGAACCAGGCTGCCTGACAAGAGCAGCGTGCCAAGAAAAACTGATGGCACAAATGAACGATTAAACAATTCAATTCCTCCAATGGCTGCTGATAAGGGGAGCCTGAATTAAGCTCCGAACCCCATCGCAGTGCGTTAAGACCCTGGAAGCAATATAAGCGAGCTTGTGGCAAACCGAAGGCCGAAAATGCAACTTGTGCTGCCTCAACCGGTATAAAGTCGGGGCAAGGGTTGTCCAGATCGCAAATTGCATCGCTTCTATAGCTTGGAAAAGGGCATGCGTTGCCGGAGGACATGGGCGCCAATGGCGTTTAGCCGGATAATAGTTAGATTGCTACGAAAGCCGTTGGAAATCGGGCTTTCGATGCAGATTTACCAAACCTGAAAATCAAAAGAACTTTGTTCGTTGATTTTATCATTTTTACTTGCAGTCGCGAGAAAAACGTGTACAAACCGGCGCTCACGATACGGGCTTCAAGCGGTTTTCTTTTTGATATAATCCCGCCCAAATCCGGGAAATCTAATCTATCTACTGGTTGGGGAGGTCGTCATGTCGACAAGCAACGCCCTCTTCCAATTGGGGATGGACTTGGACGCTCCAAGCACCGCCCAAACGGAAGAACTCTCTTTGAACGTCGCCGCTGTACCACAGAGCGAGCAGGCAGATCATTTCATCGTCAAAAATGGCGTGAGATGCGCTGGAACTCATCTGATCATCGATCTGCATGATGCTGATCGTCTTGATGATCTGGAGCATATCGAGCAGACCATGCTCGAATGTGTGGAAAAAGCGGGCGCGACGCTTCTGCATATTCATCTGCACCATTTCCAGCCGGAAGGCGGTGTCACAGGTGTAGCGGTGCTGGCGGAAAGCCACATCTCAATCCACTCCTGGCCGGAAAACCGCTATGCGGCATTTGACGTGTTCATGTGTGGCGATGCCAAGCCGGAGCTTTGTGTGGACATCCTGCGCAATGCCTTCAGTGCTGGCCGTGTGGTTGTTGGAGAACACCTGCGGGGCCGCGGCGCATGACCGACAAGGCCTGGTTCAGCGAAACGCTTCATGATGGTATCCGCTTCTCCTTTGAAGCGGATACTGTGCTTTACGAGCAGAAAACCGAGCACCAGCATCTTGCTTTGATCGAAAACCAGATTTTCGGCAAGGTCCTGATGCTGGATGGTGTGACACAGGTCACATCCGCAGACGAGTTCATCTACCATGAGATGATGAGCCATGTGCCCATTCTGGCACACGGTGCTGCGAAGAATGTTCTGATCGTCGGCGGCGGTGACTGTGGCCTGGCTGAGGAAGTTCTGAAGCACAAGTCTGTCGACAAGCTGGTCCAGGTTGAAATTGACCCGGCTGTTGTGGATTTCTCCAAGGAACATTTCGCGGATTTCAATGAAACTGTCTTCGACGATTCCCGGTTTGAGCTGGTGATTGACGACGGTATGAAATTTGTGGCCGAAACAGACCGCCGGTTTGATGTGGTGATTGTTGATTCAACCGATCCGATCGGACCGGGCGGCATTCTTTTCACCAAGGAATTCTATGCGGCTGTTCGCAACTGTCTGACACCGGGCGGTGTGCTGGTTACCCAGAATGGTGTTCCGTTCCTGCAGAAAGACGAGCTTGAGCAGAGCTGTCGTTTCTTCGCTGAGCTCTATAACGATTCTTCAGCTTATGTGATCTGCGTGCCGACCTATATCGGTGGTCATATGTCGCTCGGCTGGGCCACGGACAATGCGGCGCTGAGGAAAACGGATGTGGCGACAATCGCCGAACGTTTTGACGTGGCCGACATCGAGACGCGCTATTACACCCCGGATGTTCATGTGGCTGCATTCGCCTTGCCAAAATACATTCTGGACGCTGTGGATGCAGGTATTGCTTCGGCGCAGAGATAGATTGCGTTCAGCTTCGATATTTACGGAAAACCGGGTCCTTTGGGTCCGGTTTTTTCTTTGCTGTGAACATCGGTAGTTCTGTCAATCGCATTGTGGCTTTTATGTGAAAAGTTAGGAGCTTCTTAACGGGTGCGGCGCATATCTTGGAGGTATCTCTGGAGAATCTCAATCGTGCGTTACCGCTTGAAAACTATAGGGCTTGCAATTATCGGCCTGCTTGGTGCGTCGATGCCGATTATTCTGGTCAATTTTTTTCTCCTGCATTACGCCCGGATTGATGGTCAGAAGAAGCTGGATGTGCTGGCTAACCGTATGCTTATACATGCGGAAACTGAAATCAGGGGTGCGGCCAACGAGTTGCGGAATCTGGCAGATGCCGGCATAGCCACATGCAGCCTGCCGAACCGGGCGGCCATGCGCGAATCTTTCTATCGCCATTATTCAATCAAGGCGATTTTTCTCTCAGACGAATCCGGTTCCAACACGTGCAGCTATTCCGGTGAGACCATTGACGTGATCGGGTTGTCAGAACCGTTTACGGTCAAGGACAGCCCGGCCATCTTGCAGATGGTAGACCCGCGTGGCTCCGGATTGACCAGTCTCATGATCTCAATGCCGGTCGATGAGGCCGGGTCAAAAACGATCAATGCTCTTTTGCCGAGCCGTATTTTCGTGCCGGACGATGTTCTTCGGTCAGCCGGGACTCGCGGGCAGGTTCAGGTCACGCTGGATGACGGATCCATTATCGGCTCGACCATTTTGGTTGCTGGTGAGCAAAGTCTGGTCGAGGACGATGTTGTTCTCTCACGCAGTACATCAGATACATTTCCAGTTCGCGTGTTGACGGTCGAACGGTTCTCCTCGATCTGGGGCGGGTTCGGCGATATGCGCACCTATACCAATCTTGGTTTTGCCTTTGTCGGTCTCTCTATCCTTTTGATTGTTGTCTATATCGGACGTCGGCAGTCGCGCGCGGCAGACGAGCTCGAGCGTGGTATCGAGAACGGCGAACTGATTCCGTATTATCAGCCGGTTATCAGCCTTGAAACCGGTAAGCTCGCCGGTTGTGAAGTGTTGATCCGCTGGCGGAAGCCGGATGGCACCATGATTTCTCCGGCCAACTTCATCGGGTTGGCTGAAACATCAGGTCTCGGGTTGCCGATGACGCGCAAGCTGATGGAAACCGTTCGGAATGAACTGGGTGCTGTCTACCGTGAACGCCAGGAAATGAAGATTGCCTTCAACCTGTTCGGCGACCATTTCGACAATATCGATATCATCAAGGACCTGGGCGACATCTTCGGCCCGTCCGGTATCGGCTATAATCAGCTAGTTATGGAGATTACGGAGCGCCAGCCTCTTGCCAATGTGGAAAAGGCCAAGGTTATCATCCGGCAACTCCAGGCCATGGGCGTTCGCATTGCACTTGATGATGTTGGGACAGGGCACAGTGGCCTGGCCTATATCCAGGAACTGGGTATTGATATCCTGAAGATCGACAAGCTGTTTATCGATGCTATCTGTACCAACAAGTTCTCCGGCCCGATTGTGGCATCGCTGAAGGATCTGGCCAACACCACGGGCATGACCATCGTGGTGGAGGGGGTTGAGACCTACGATCAGGTTCAGGTTCTCCAGGAACTTGGTATTTCAGAAGTGCAGGGCTTCCTCTTCGCGCCTCCGCTGCCAGGCTCGTCCTTCGTGTCTCTGGTGGAGGCTATGGTGCCTGTAAGGCGATCTGGCGATATGGTGCTTCCGGTTGATCAGCACGTCGCTTGATCCTAGCGCCTTAGGAGCCGAACCCTAATTCTCTGAATCTTCATAGAGAATTTACCTGTCACAGTGCAAGATAATCATCTGTTTATTCGCGCGGGGCTTTCGGAGCCGATGTTCTCAAACCTCAGAATTGGACTGGTTTTTCTGGGCGCTTTGCTGACCGCCGCGATACCTGTTTTCGGTTCTCTGATTATGCTGAATATGCACAGTGAAGACCGCCTTACGGCGGACATCCGTGCTGCTGCTCAGCTGATGCTTTCGCGGGCCGAAGCGGCTATTGCCTCTTCGGTCAGTGCTGTTGATACAATGCAGAAGCGGAACATCTCAAGCTGCAGCGTCAGTGACCGCTATCATATGTCCCGCCTTGTGGCTGCGGAGCCGTGGCTCGATCAGATCGGCATCGTCGACAGAGGTGGCACCCTCAGATGTATGCACAATCGCCCGAAGCATGTGATCAACGGCTTCCTGCCAGCTCACGACCGGAATGCCCGCAAGATTCAGTTGGCTCTTCTGGAGGAACCGATCCGCGGGACACGGTCTCTCGTTGTTGCTGTCCATATCGGCAAAGGGGTGAGGGCCATCGCTCGTATTCGTCAGGAAGCGATCCAGATTGACCCTGTTGCCAATGAGATTCGCGCAGATCGTGCCTCTGCCCTTGTTCTTTCAGATTCCTCCGTCTGGTACGGACACGGGGAATACGAACTGCTGAAACTGCCTGATGGTCGTCTTGATACCTATATCGTTGTGACAGAGCGGTCTGAGAAATTTCCGATCCAGGCCAGGATTGCTGTTCACGAGTATATCGTTGCCAAAGTCGATACGACCTTGAGAACCTGGGTCAAGGTTGGGGGAGCGTTTCTCGGCCTGCTGGTTTTCGCTGTGACGCTTGGTATTCTGTGGCGGTTTGATCAGGCCAGCCAGATGAGTATCAAGACGGCGATTTTGAACGGGGAGTTTGTGCCGTTCTACCAGCCGATTGTCGATCTCTCCTCAGGTGAAATTGTTGGAGCGGAAGTCCTGACCCGCTGGATGCGCAGGGGGGAAGTCGTGCTGCCCCCGTCCGAATTTATCCCGCTTGCAGCCTCCCAGGGACACATTGATGATCTGGAACTCGCGATCTGGGATCGTGTGGTTGACGATATGGGGGCGTTCTACAAGGAACGCTCCGACCTTAAACTGGCCTTGAATATCTATGGCGGACGGTTCAGCAGCGTGGAGCTGACCAGTGACCTGGAAGAACATTTCGGTTCCACAGCAATTGCCCTGAACCAGTTGATTGTGGAAGTGAATGAACGCCGGGCGATTGATGATATTCAGACCGCCCGTATCGTCATTGACAGCATCAGGCAGCTCGGCATCCAGGTCGCCCTTGATGATGTGGGGTCCGGGCATGGTGGGCTGGCTGTCCTTAATCAGGTCAGTGTTGATATCGTCAAGCTGGACAAGGTTCTGGTCGATGTGCTGGGCTCAAAATCCGTATCGGTGACTGTCATCAAATCCTTGATTGATATGGCGGGATCTCTCGGGATTGGAATCATTGCAGAAGGTCTTGAGACACAGGAGCAACTGGTGGCTCTGAGATCACTCGGTGTTTCCACCGCTCAGGGATATCTGTTCTCGGGTATTGTCGCTGCTGATGACTTCAAGGAACTTGCAAATCACTCGGCAGCTGCAAAGGGCGAAGGGGCTGAGGAGACCCTGGATGACGCGGAAGCCGAGGAAACAGCTGACGCCGCATAAAACATACGGCCTGACGGTGTGAACCTTTCTCTGCCCGGAATGTATGGCTTAGGGCTCAAGATAGCCATGTCAATGTTACCCGGCGGAACCATCTTCACAAACCATTCATCAGCTTGAAAGTCTGTCTTGCAAACTGGACTGGCTTTACCCGGTTCAGTATCGCACAATGGCGGGACCTGTTTACCGACAGGAATCACTGGACCCTGTGTTCCACCGGGTCCGATCCTTCCGGTAAAACGGGGCATGTGATGTGCATTATTGAAATGAATCCTGTTCGACTGAATTTTAGAGCCAAGACCTGACGGGGGAATATATGTCCGACAAATCGCCGAAAACCAGTGAGCTTGATCAGGCTGCCTGTTTCTATCACCAGTATCCCAAAGCCGGTAAACTGGAGATTTCAGCCACAAAGCCCCTTGGTAACCAGCGCGATCTGGCTTTGGCTTATTCCCCTGGCGTCGCAGCTCCCTGTCTGGCCATTGCCGAAGATAACCTGCAGGCTCTTGATTATACGGCTCGCGGCAATCTTGTTGCAGTGATTTCAAACGGAACGGCAGTTCTGGGACTTGGTTCCATCGGCCCGCTCGCATCCAAGCCGGTGATGGAAGGTAAGGCGGTTCTGTTCAAGAAGTTCGCGGGTGTCGACGTGTTCGACATCGAAGTCGATGAGACAGAGATCGACCGGTTCGTTGATGTTGTCGCAGCGCTCGAGCCGACATTTGGCGGGATCAATCTTGAAGATATCAAGGCACCTGAATGCTTTGAGATTGAGCGCAAGCTGCGTGAGAGGATGAATATCCCGGTTTTCCATGATGACCAGCACGGTACGGCCATCATCGTCGGGGCTGCTGTGATGAACGGCCTTGAACTTGCGGGCAAGGCAATCGGAGATGTGAAAATTGCGGCGTCCGGTGCTGGCGCGGCGTCAATTGCCTGTCTCAACCTGCTGGTCTCTCTCGGCGCGAAGCGGGAAAATATCTGGGTCACTGATATTGATGGTGTGGTGCATACAGGCCGCACAGAAAACATGGATCAGTGGAAGGGCGTGTTTGCCAAGGATACGGACAAACGCACCCTGGAAGAGGTTATCGAGGGCGCTGATATCTTCCTGGGCCTGTCGGCAGGCGGTGTGCTGAAGCCGCATATGGTCGAGAAGATGGCAGACAAGCCCATCATCATGGCGTTAGCCAACCCTAATCCGGAAATCATGCCGGAAGACGCCAAAGCAGTTCGGCCTGATGCCATGATCTGTACAGGCCGCTCAGATTTCCCCAATCAGGTCAACAATGTCCTGTGCTTCCCCTACATCTTCAGAGGTGCACTGGATGTGGGCGCAACGACCATCAATGAAGAGATGAAGCGTGCCGCCGTGATGGCTATTGCCGAACTGGCGCGGGAAGAGCCGTCAGATGTGGCGGCCAAGGCCTATGGTGGTGCCAGTGACACGTTTGGGGCCAACTATCTGATTCCGTCGCCATTTGATCAGAGGCTCATCCTGCGTATTGCGCCTGCTGTTGCCAAAGTGGCTATGGAAACCGGTGTCGCGGCGCGTCCGATCGAGGACTTCAATGCCTATCTGGACCGGCTGAACCGGTTTGTTTTCAAGTCCGGCCTGATCATGAAGCCCATTGTGGCGCAGGCGAAATCCGATCCCAAGCGGGTTATTTATGCGGATGGTGAGGATGAACGGGTTCTGCGGGCAGCTCAGGTTGCCATTGAGGACAGGATTGCTCAGCCCATTCTGATCGGGCGTCCATCTGTCATTGAGCGCCGCGTTCAGAAATATGGTCTCAAGATCCGGCCGGGAGAGGATTTTGAGTTCATCAATCCTGAGGAAGATTCCCGTTATCGGGACTATGTGGACCTCTATTTCGATTGTGTTGGCCGGAATGGCGTCTCGCCTGATGCCGCACGGACCGTGGTCCGAACCAACTCAACGGTTATTGGTGCCCTGGCTGTCAAGCGAGGGGAGGCGGATGCCCTGATCTGCGGTCTGGAAGGCCGCTTCCTCAAGCATCTTGAGCACGTCAAATCGATCATTGGCATGGCAGAAGGGGTACATGATCTCTCAACACTCAGCCTGTTGATCAACAAGAGCGGGGCTTATTTCCTCACCGATTCCTATGTAACGGACAATCCATCAGCACAGGAGCTTGCTGAAACAACTCTGATGGCTGTGGACCATATTCGTCGGTTTGGCCTTGATACGCGTGCGGCCCTGTTGTCGCATTCGAATTTTGGTACCAGAGATTCAAAGTCTGCCCGGAAGATGAAAGAGGCGTTGAACTTGATCTGGGAGCTCGCACCTGATCTGGAAATCGACGGTGAAATGCACGGTGATTCCGCCTTGTCAGAGGCCCTGCGTAACCGGGTCATGCCCACATGCAGACTGAAGGGCGAAGCCAATCTGCTGATTTTCCCCAATCTGGATGCGGCCAACATTGCCCTGAACCTGTTGAAGGTGATGACGGATGCCCTGCATGTGGGACCGATCCTTCTGGGGTCTGCCAGCCCCGCGCATATTCTGACGCCGTCGGTCACCTCCCGAGGCGTGGTCAATATGACGGCTCTGGCCAGTGTCGAGGCGCAGGTGCATGAACGCAGCCTCGCAGAGGGATAGAGGTTGGATATTGGCAGGGGGCTTGATGCCCCCTTACTGAAAGGCCGTCTCTGAGAAACTGCGGAGTTTCCTTGAGTGAAGGCGTTCGCCTGGCATTTCACTCATTTTCCTGAGTGCGAGCAGGCCGATATCCAGATGCTGGTTGACCTGCTGGCGGTAGAAGTCGCTGGCCATCCCCGGCAGTTTCAGCTCTCCATGAAGAGGCTTGTCTGAGACGCAGAGCAGGGTGCCATAAGGCACACGGAAGCGGAACCCGTTTGCGGCAATGGTTGCTGATTCCATATCCAGAGCAACCGCGCGTGATTGGGAAAAGCGGCGTACCGGTTCCCGCTCGTCGCGCAGTTCCCAGTTCCGGTTGTCGATTGTGGCCACCGTGCCGGTCCGCATGATGCTCTTGAGCTCATACCCGGAATACCCGGTTACTTCGGCAACGGCCTGTTCCAGCGCGACCTGAACTTCGGCAAGAGGCGGAATGGGAACCCAGTTCGGCAAGTCAGCGTCGAGCACGTGATCTTCCCGCACATAGCCATGGGCCAGAACGTAATCTCCAAGCTGCTGGGTCTTTCTGAGGCCCGCGCAATGGCCCAGCATCAGCCAGGCATGAGGGCGCAGCACGGCCACGTGATCCGTAATCGTCTTGGCGTTTGACGGGCCAACCCCGATATTGATCAGGGTGATCCCCATATGCTTGTCCACCTTCAGGTGATAGGCGGGCATTTGTGGGAGGCGATCAAGAGGCGTGCCTTCACTTGGTTCCTTGTCACCGGCATGGGTGATGCGGTTTCCGGGCTCCACAAAAGCCTTGTAGCCCTGGCCACCATCGGCCATCAGTTTACGCGCCCGCTCGCAGAATGCGTCCACATAGAACTGATAATTGGTGAACAGCACGAACTTCTGAAAATGCTCCGCCTGTGTTGCCGTGTAATGCTGCAGCCGATGCAGAGAATAGTCCACGCGTGGCGCAGTAAACGGAGCAAGAGGCAGAGGGGCGCCGTCCGTGGCCTCATACTCGCCATTGACGATCGCGTCATCCATGTTGCCGATATCGGGGGCGTCGAAGACATCGCGCAAAGGTCTGTCGAGAAAATCCGACAGGGCACCATCCACATTCATGCCATTGGGGAAGGCAAAGTGTAGTGGCAAGGGCTGGTCGGATGTGCCGATGCCTACGGGCGTGTTGTAGTTTCGGATGAGAAGGCCAATCTGTTCAATCAGATAGGAACGGAACAGATCCGGGCGGGTGACTGTTGTGGAATAGTCTCCGGGGCCGGAGACATGGCCATAGGACAAGCGGCTGTCGATCGCAGCATGACTGGTGGTTGTCAGACGCAGTTCGGGATAATGCGCCCTGATCCGCTCTTGGGGAACAGTCCCTGCAAGCAGGTCCTTAAATCGCGCCTGAAGGAAACCGGCATTGTGGTCGAAGATATGAATGAGGTGGTCTACGGCTTTGACCGGGTCAGTAAATTGAGCAAAGGCAATCGGAGAAGGGGTCGATATGGATTGTGTGTTCAAGAGCTGGTCCTGTTGTCGTGTTGAAACGGAATAATGGATTATAACACAGTTCGGTTGACGGTTTTCTGAAGCCTCTTCACATACAAAAAAGGCGCGCCGTCTGGCGCGCCTTTCTGATGGTCTATCGGTTCGTGCTTTATGAGCAGCCGCTTGTTGAACCACAGGTGTCGCACTTCAGGCAGGTGCCGTTTCGCACCATGGTGAAGTTGCCGCACTCGGCGCAGTTCTCACCTTCATATCCCTTCATGCGGGCAAGGGTGATCTGCTCGGCCCTGTTCTGCTGGGCTACGGCCTCGGTTTTTTCCTCAACCTCGGTCACAGTCACTGTAACAGTCTGGGTCTGCTGCTCGGTTTCCACCTCCCGCTTGAAGGCGGTTACCGTATTGCCCACTGTTGCTGTGGTCTGCTCGGTGGTTGTGGTTCCGACCGGTTCCTGCGCGTCTACAACCCGGAACCGCTCGGTCCGGCCGCGTACGAGGCCCGTGGAAACGATATGAGTTGGCTGTTTGCCCTCATCCTTTCCGGCACCGACAGCGGTTGACCCTATATTTTCGGGGTCCACATGGGCGAGGTCGTGGCGGCTGAGATAGGAGACGGCCAGCTCGCGGAACACATAATCCAGGATGGAGGTGGCGTTCTTGATGGCCTCATTGCCCGTCACAAGACCCGCTGGCTCAAAGCGTGTGAACGTGAATGCATCCACATATTCCTCAAGCGGAACCCCGTACTGAAGACCAAGCGAGATCGCAATCGCGAAGTTGTTCATCAGAGACCGGAACGCAGCCCCTTCCTTGTGCATGTCGATGAAGATCTCACCAAGACGGCCATCGTGATATTCACCCGTCCGGAGATACACCTTGTGACCGCCAACAACAGCCTTCTGCGTATAGCCCTTGCGCCGGTGCGGCATCTTCTCACGATCCCCGAGCGGACGCTCAACGACCTTCTCGACAATCTTCTCAACAATCCGCTCAGCCGCAACGGCAGCACGTGCCTGTGCCGGCTTGTCAGCCTGAAGCTGATCCAGAACCTCGTCCTGCTCATCCTCATCATCAGACAAAAGCTGGGCATTCAGAGGCTGGGACAGTTTCGAGCCATCCCGGTACAGGGCATTGGCCTTCAGACCAAGCTTCCACGACAGCATGTAGGACGCCTTGCAATCCTCAATCGTCGCATCATTCGGCATGTTGATCGTCTTCGAGATCGCACCGGAGATGAACGGCTGGGCCGCAGCCATCATCTGGATGTGGCTCGCGACAGACAGGAACCGCTTGCCCAGACGACCGCACGGATTGGCGCAGTCAAACACCGGCAGATGCTCATCCTTCAGATGCGGCGCACCCTCAAGGGTCATTGCGCCACACACATGGATGTTGGCCACTTCGATCTCGTCTTTCGAGAAGCCGAGCGCCTTCAGCATGTCGAAGTCGGGATCATTCAGCTGCTCGCTGTCAAAGCCCAGCACATCGGTGCAGAAGGCGTCACCAAGAGAGAAGCGGTTGAAGGCGAACTTGATGTCGAACGCGCTGGTCAGCCCGTCTTCCACCGCCTTCAGAGCCTCATCGGTGAAGCCTTTGGCCTTCAGCGCCTCATGGCTGAGGGCATTGCAGCTCTTCAGCGTGCCGCGGCCCACCGCATAAGAGACGATGTCCTCGATCTCCTCAGCCGTGTAGCCAAGGGTTCTGAGGGCTTCCGGCACCGCCCGGTTGATAATCTTGAAGTAGCCGCCACCGGCCAGCTTCTTAAACTTCACCAGCGCAAAGTCCGGCTCGATCCCCGTGGTATCACAGTCCATCACCAGACCGATTGTGCCGGTGGGGGCAATAACCGTGGCCTGGGCGTTGCGATAGCCGTGCTCCTCGCCAAGCTCCAGCGCCTTGTCCCAGGCAGCCCGGGCATGCTCCACCAGCGCCTGATCCGGGCAGTTGGCCGCATCCAGAACCACCGGATTGGTATTCAGAGCCTCATAGCCCCCGGTCTCCCCGTGAGCGGCCCGGCGGTGGTTGCGGATCACTCGCAGCATGCTGTCCGCATTGCGCTCGTAATCCGGGAACGGACCAAGCTCACCCGCCATCTCAGCTGATGTCGCATAGGACACACCCGTCATAACAGCCGTCAAAGCACCACACAACGCACGACCAGCATCTGAATCATAGCTGATGCCTGACGTCATCAGGAGACCGCCAATATTGGCGTAACCGAGGCCAAGTGTGCGGTACTGATAGGAGCGCTCGGCAATGGCGCGAGACGGGAACTGGGCCATCATCACAGAGATTTCGAGAACGATGGTCCAGAGGCGAACGGAATGTTCGTAAGCCTCAATGTCGAAGCTGCCGTCTTTCTTGCGGAACTGAAGCAGGTTCAGAGAGGCAAGGTTACAGGCCGTATCGTCCAGGAACATGTATTCCGAGCATGGGTTGGACGCCCGGATCTCACCTGCTGTCTGGCAGGTATGCCAGTCATTGATGGTGGTGTGATACTGGATGCCCGGATCGGCACAGGCCCAGGCCGCATGGCCAACGGAGTCCCACAATTCCTTCGCGTTCAGCGTCTTGGCCACCTTGCCGGTGGTCCGCTGAACCAGATCCCAGTTGCCGCCATTCTCGACAGCCCGGAGGAAGTCATCGGTAACGCGGATGGAGTTGTTTGAGTTCTGGCCGGAAACCGTCAGATAAGCTTCAGAATCCCAGTCCGTATTATAGGCGTCGAACTGGATATCCTTATAGCCCTGACGTGCGAACTGGATGACCCGGCTGATATAGTTTTCCGGAACATGCAGGCGCCGTGCAGCCTTGATTTCCCGCTTCAGGGCAGGGTTTTTCTGCGGGTCAAAGCAATCGTCGCCAGACCCTGTGCAGTTGACACAGGCTTTCATGATGGCCTGCAGGTGCTTCTGACAGACCTTGGAACCGGTGACCAGGGCGGCAACCTTCTGCTCTTCCTTGACCTTCCAGTTGATGTAGTCCTCGATATCCGGATGGTCCACATCGACGACCACCATCTTGGCAGCGCGACGGGTGGTGCCGCCGGACTTGATCGCGCCCGCTGCACGGTCGCCGATCTTGAGGAAGGACATCAGACCGGATGAACGTCCGCCGCCGGACAGGCTTTCACCTTCAGAGCGCAGGCGGGAGAAGTTGGCACCGGTGCCCGAGCCATATTTGAACAGACGCGCTTCACGCACCCAGAGGTCCATGATGCCGCCGTCATTGACCAGATCGTCATCAACGGTCTGGATGAAGCAGGCATGCGGCTGCGGGTGCTCATAGGAGCTTGTAGAGCGGGTCAGCTCACCGGAGAACGGATCGACGTAATAGTGACCCTGGCCCGGTCCATCAATGCCATAAGCCCAGTGCAGGCCGGTGTTGAACCACTGCGGTGAGTTCGGAGCAACCCGCTGTGTCGCAAGCATATAGCAATGCTCATCAAAGAAAGCGCGGGCGTCAGCTTCGCTGTCGAAATAGCCGCCTTTCCAGCCCCAGTAGGTCCAGGTTCCGGCCAGACGGTCAAAAACCTGGCGGGCATCCATTTCAGAGCTGTAACGCTCGTCTTCAGGCAGGTCCGCCAAAGCCTCTTCGTCGGCAACAGAACGCCACAGCCAGGACGGAACACTGTTCTCCTCAACCTTCTTCAGGCGCGCCGGAACACCGGCTTTGCGGAAATATTTCTGGGCAAGAATGTCACTTGCGACCTGTGACCAGGCTTTTGGAACCTGAATATCTGCAAGCCGGAAAACAACGGATCCATCCGGATTCCGGATCTCGCTGGTCGCTGTGCGGAATTCAAGTTCCGCGTAAGGTGACTGTCCGTCTTGCGTGAAGCGCCGCTCTATGCGCATGGCCTCGGAATCCTCTTCTCACCATCCGACATGCCCCCCTGTATGAGCAGTGGCCGGAAATTGCCTCAATTCTACCCCTGTCCGGTCATCCAGACATGCTGAACGACCAGTTAGCCCTTTGGGGCCACTATGATCTGCTGTGTTTGCCGCCGCTTGTGATGCTGAATGCTAAATCCAAACATTTAGTATACGTCGCAAATCATAGCACTACATATAGTGTTCTGTCTATCGATTGCCACCACAAAACGCCGTAAAAAGAGCGCAGAAAACCAACCCCGCAAGCGGTGTCTTTTTGCGGTTTCTGTCACTCATAATACTTGGTTTGAAAGGGCGCGGGGGTCACCCGCAATGCCGAACTCAGAACACCCCAAAATTAGTCTGAATCGTTTTCTCCGGTCAAGGGCTAGTAGGTTTAATCGATGAGATGGCTAAATCTAGTATGTGGTCTGTGGATTTCGGGGAGAAGCAAAAGACCGTAGAAAAACCAAGGGCTTGCCGGATAGGCGCCTGTTTATGTCAAATTTTAGAAAATTTGCATGCTTGCTTTTCAATCGATCTTAAAACGGGGCTGATACAAGGAAAATGCAAGGTTCAGGACGGGCTTAGCGGCGTAAGGCGTCAAAGATAAAAAAAAGATCGGGTTTGTGGACAATGATTAAGCATGCAGCATACGGACATGCACCATCAGAACTTGATGTTGTGATGATCGATTCATCAAAACAGATGCAGACGCTGATGCGATCGATGCTGTCATCCGCAGGAGTCCGCCGAATTCGGGTCTTTGACAACGCCGATGTCGCGCTGGAAGCGATGCTGAGCGAGCCGCCCACAGTGATTCTCTCGGATTGGTATATGAAGCCCACATCCGGCTATCAGTTGTTGAAAGCGATTCGCCTGAAGCAGATGGAGCCACTGTGTTTCGTACCCGCCATTGTAATCTCCGACAGGGTCACACGACCGATGATCGAAAAGGCGCTTCGGGCCGGCGCACATCACTGTCTGGTAAAGCCGCTCTCGTCATCCACCCTGCACAGGTGCCTGACCTGGCTGGCCAATGATGATCGCGAGTTCATGCTCGAGGGGTCATCCTATGTGATCGGTGGTGTGCAGGACCTCCTGGCTCAGCAGAGACTGCGGCAGGAAGGTCTCGTGAATGCTCGGAAATATTATCAGACACTGACCCAGTCAGGCAGCGCTGTACAGAATACCGTTGATGAGATCCTCCATAGGAAAGAAGAGGAAGAGCGTCCTGTTGTGAATGCCGCGACCATCTATAAGCCGCGCTTTGCGGCGGTCAGCCGTCAGAGACGTTCAGGGTCTTAAATCCGGGCTTCAGATGCTCCGCTTCGGACGTGCAGCCTATCGTTCAATTCACCGACAGGACGTCTCCTAATCCATAGGGCGCTATGGACTTTCCGGCCATGGGGCTGCATAGTCGCGGCAGATTGGCGGTCGGTGATCTGACCTTATTCCTGTATGAGCGAACAACGTCCATGAAACAGCTGCTACTTCAGATTTTCACATGGTGGAATGGCCAGACCATGGGAACGCGCTTCTTCACCTGGCGCAAGGGCGAGTTTGTCGGCAAGGACGAGTTTGGTAATACCTATTACCGTGAGCGTAGCGGCAATCGCCGTTGGGTCATATATAATGGTGAAGCAGATGCCAGTGCCATTCCGGCAGGGTGGCATGGCTGGATGCATCACCGCACGGATATCTCTCCGGCGGATGAAACCTATACAGCGCGTGACTGGGAAACCGGGCATCAGCCCAATCCGACGGGAACAGCCAATGCCTATCGTCCGAAAGGCTCTATTCTGACCTCCGGCGGTGCAGCGTCCACGCCTGACTATGATGCCTGGTCTCCGGAAAACTGATCGGTTCCAGAGGAACACACTCTCATGACACAGCAGGTTTGGTCATCGGAAAGCTATGACCGGAATGCCCGGTTTGTATCCGAGCTTGGCGATGGTGTTGCGGAATGGCTTGCGCCCGTAGCCGGTGAGCGCATTCTGGATATCGGCTGTGGTGATGGCGCTCTGACCGAGGAACTGTCGAAAAGCGGTGCGACCCTTGTAGGCTTCGAACAGGCACCGGATTTTGCAGCATCAGCGCGAGCTCGCGGGCTGACGGTTCACGAAGGGGATGCACACAAGCTGCCATTTTCAGCCGAGTTTGATGCCGTTTTCTCCAACGCAGCCTTGCACTGGATGCTTGATCCGCAAGCTGTGGCAGATGGGATTGCAAAGGCCCTTAAGCCCGGTGGACGTTTCGTCGCCGAATTTGGCGGTCATGGCAATGTGGCGGCAATCGTCACTGCCATGCGGGCTGTATGCCGTTACAGGCAGGGCGATGAGGCGCTGGCCTGTCCCTGGTATTTCCCGAGCCCTGACGCTTACGCGCGTGTTCTTGAAAGGGCAGGGTTTGCCGTCAGACGCATTACGCTCATTCCAAGACCAACGCCGTTGCCCACGGGTATGGCGGCCTGGCTGAGCGTCTTTCGTCAACCGTTCTTTGATCAGTTCGGCGAAGGGCGGGAGGATGCTTTGGCTGACGTGCTGTCCCTGCTGGAACCGAACCTCAAAGATGACGATGGACGCTGGACGGCAGATTATGTCCGGCTTCGGGTTGAGGCGCACAAGAAATAGCGTTATGAGCGACAGCAGGGTTCATATGGGAATCGTTTCAGGTGGCGGATCATAGTATTGCCGTGAATCAATCCTCATAAAGGGTCAGAATCAGCCGGGCTCACGCAAGAATTTGGACATGACAGTGTTGAAGAACCGCATTAACAGCCGATTGCGCATCCTGAATGTCATGATCATGATGATTGTGATAGCCGTGGGTATGGGGTTTCTGAACCCGGTACGGGGGATCAGTCCGGCCCATGCGGAGCCGATTGAAAATCCGGTAGCCGTCTTCAAGGGCCTCGACAAAATCACCGGACGGCTGATTACCTTTGATGTCTATATTGATGAAACCGTACAGTTCGGTGCCTTGCAGATCACGCCGCGTGTCTGCTACTCGCGTCCACCGACAGAACCGTCAAAGATTTCATCTTTCATTGAGGTGGACGAGCTGACGCTCAACAATAAGATCCGCCGGATCTTTTCCGGCTGGATGTTCGCATCAAGCCCAGGTCTCAACGCTGTAGAGCATCCGGTTTATGATGTCTGGCTGGCCAATTGCAAGATGCAGTCAGACGTCGCACCGCCCAGCGAGTGAAAATCGGCAGGTTTGAGAAGAGCCGTTTCCAGCAGAACCTGATATTGGTCCTTCGGGATGGATATTGCGCCGAATTTCTCAAGATGGTCGGTGGTAAACTGGGTGTCGAGCAGCTGGTATCCACCTTTGTTCAGCCGTGCAACCAGATGGACAAGCGCCACTTTTGAGGCATCCGGGACGCGTGAGAACATGCTTTCTCCGAAGAATGCCGCACCCAGGCTGACGCCATAGAGACCTCCCACCAGCCGGTCATCCTGCCAGCACTCGACTGAGTGACAATGCCCCATGTCGAACAGGTCACCATAGAGTGACAGAATGCGCTGATTGATCCAGGTTTCCTGACGCCCGGGTGCAGGCTCCGCGCAAGCCTCCATGACTGCACGGAAAGCCGTATTGATGCGCACCTCAAACCGGCCCTGGCGGATGGTCTTCTTCAGGCTTTTGGGAATGTGAAAGCTGTCCAGAGGGATCAGACCGCGATTGTCCGGTTCAACCCAGAACAGGCCGGGATCATCGACACTTTCGGCCATTGGAAAGACACCGCATGCATAGGCTTTCAGCAAGACATGCGGTGTGACTTCAAAGACCACATCATCGTCACGTGCGCTCAAGATACCCTCTTGCCGGATCCGGGCTTCGAGACGGTTGACCGGTCGGAGTTAAAAGAAACCCCGACCGGTAAGGTTCATCAGTCCAGCTCAAGATATTTTTCGAGCCAGTGAATGTCATAGGCACCATTGGCGATATCCTGATGGTCAATCAGGTCACGGAACAATGGCAGGGTCGAGTTGACACCATCCACCACGAATTCATCCAGACAGCGACGCAGGCGCATCATACAGTCCACACGGCTTCTGCCATGAACGATCAGCTTGCCGATGAGGCTGTCATAATAGGGTGGGATCTTGTAGCCCTGATAAACACCTGAATCGACGCGAACGCCAAGACCGCCCGGTGTATGATAGTGGGTGATCGTGCCCGGTGATGGCATGAAGGTTCTGGGATCTTCCGCATTGATCCGGCATTCGATCGCATGGCCTTCAAACTGGATGTCTTCCTGCTTGACGGACAGCTCTCCACCGGCAGCAATCCGAAGCTGCTCATGCACCAGGTCAATCCCGGTGATAGCCTCTGTAACCGGGTGCTCCACCTGAAGACGGGTGTTCATTTCGATGAAATAGAACTCGCCATTCTCGTACAGGAATTCGATGGTTCCAGCGCCCGAGTAGCCCAGCTTGGCCATGGCATCGGCACAGACTTTGCCGATCTTCTCGCGTGCTTCCACATTCAGAGCAGGTGAGGGAGCCTCCTCCCAGACCTTCTGATGGCGACGCTGAAGGGAACAGTCACGCTCTCCAAGATGGATCGCATTGCCCTTGCCATCACCGAAAACCTGAACCTCGATATGACGCGGCTTGCCAAGATACTTTTCCATATACATGGCATCGTCGCCGAAAGCCGCCTTGGCTTCAGACTTGGCAGTTGACAGTGCTGTTGCCAGTACATCGGCATTTTCGGCCACTTTCATACCGCGACCGCCGCCGCCGGCAGCGGCCTTGATCAGGACAGGATAGCCGATCTCTTCGGCCACTTTGCGGGCCTCTTCAAGAGAACGTACGGCGCCATCTGAGCCGGGAACAACCGGAATGCCGAGGGATTCAGCTGTCTGCTTGGCCTGGATCTTGTCACCCATTACACGGATATGCTCGGATTTGGGCCCGATAAATCCGATATTGTGAGCTTCAAGAATTTCGGCAAAGCGCGCATTCTCGGACAGAAAACCGTAGCCCGGGTGAACCGCATCCGCATTGGTGATCTCGCAGGCAGCAAGGATCTGCGGAATATTCAGATAGCTTTCGCCAGCCGGGGGCGGGCCGATACAGACACTCTCATCTGCCAGGCGCACATGCATGGCATGCGCATCTGCTGTTGAATGCACAGCAACGGTCTCGATACCGAGTTCCTTACAGGCGCGAAGAATGCGCAGGGCAATCTCACCCCGGTTCGCAATCAGAACCTTGGAAAACATGCTGCCCTCTTTCTATTCGATGATGACCAAAGGCTCGTCGAACTCTACCGGATGACCGTTCTCAACCAGGATTTCGACCACTTTACCGGCACGTGGTGAAGGGATCTGGTTCATGGTCTTCATGGCTTCGACGATCAGCAGCGTCTGACCCTGTGCCACGGTATCACCAACCTCGATGAATGACTTCGCGCCCGGCTCCGGTGAACGGTAAGCCGTGCCAACCATAGGAGAGCGGACCGCATTGGTGAGGTCAGGGCCTGATCCGGAAGCTGCAGGAGCTGCGGCGGCTACAGGTGCTGCCTGAGGAGCAGCTGCAACGGGTGCTGCGACAGGCTGCGGGGTTGCGGCCACATGGCTGATTACCTGAGGTGCTGAGCGTGCAACACGAATTTTCAGATCATCCTGCTCAACTTCGATCTCGCTCAGATCCGTGTCGTTCAGGATGTTTGCAAGCGCCCGAACCAGTTCATGGTCGATATTTGTTTTCTTTGACATGTTGTTTTCTGTCATCTCAAATCAGTTGTCCGTTTTGGCCAGAATGGAGGCCAGCGCGTCCAGACCCAACTCATACCCGTGAGCTCCAAAACCACAGATCACCCCTGCCGCGACAGGAGAGATATAGGACTGGTGCCTGAAGGATTCTCGGGCGTGAATGTTTGAAAGATGAACTTCAATCACAGGGCAGGCCAGAGCCCGCACTGCATCATGAAGTGCAACGGATGTGTGTGTGTAGGCAGCAGGATTGATCACGACGCCTGAAGCATTGAGGCGCGCTTCCTGAATCCAGTCGACCAGTTCGCCTTCATGATTTGTCTGGCGAAAATCGATAGTCAGGCCCAGCGTTTCTGCCTTGGCGTTACATTTTTCCTGAATGGAAGACAAAGTCTCAGCGCCGTAAACGCCGGGCTCCCGTTCACCAAGAAGGTTGAGGTTGGGGCCATTCAGTACATAGACGTGTCGTGTCATGTCCTACCATCTGTTAGGGAAGCGGTACAATCAACCCATCCGGCACAAGGCCGAAATAAGCCAACCGTCGCATCAGGCGCTGACAGGGAATCACAATCCACCAGCGCAAGCCGCACCCGCTTAGGGTTCCTTATAGGCATTTAGGATGATAAGGGCAAAGAAAACATCGTTTTCCGACGTCAGAACTGTCGGAAAACGATGTGAAGCGTTAACAGGCGGACGTGCCTGGCTTTACGGGTCTCGGTTGATGGATACCGGAAGCCTACTGGCACTGAGTCGAACCGCACTCCCGATAGGATGCGATACGCTCTTTCAGATAATCATAGCCACGGGCACCGACGACCACTTCATCACCAACAACATAAGACGGGGTGCCGTTGATGCCGAGCGTGTTGGCAATGTTGTAGACTTCCTGAAGGGTAGCCCGAACATCATCATTATCCAGACTTGACTGAAGTGTCGGGATATCCAGGCCCATTTCGGCTGCAACAGCAACAGCACTGGAAAGGTTGGCCTGAACCTCGCTCTCGAGCATCTTGTTGTGGAATTCGAGATATTTCTCAGGTGCCATGCTGTTCACGGCAATGGCGACCCGGGCCGCTTCTAGCGAACCTTCACCCAGAACCGGGAATTCTTTCAGAACCACACGGAGGTTCTTGTCCTCATCCATCAGCCGATGCAGGTCACCGAGAGCCCGGCGACAGTAGTGGCAATTATAGTCGAAGAACTCCACCAGCGTTACATCACCCTGCGGATTGCCCAGAACAACCTGATACTGAGAATTGAAGATGGCGTCCTTGTTGGCGGCCAGGGCATCACGGCGCTGATTGGCCTCCTGCAGTTCACGCTCCCGCTCTAGAGCAATGAGAGCGTCGCGGATGATGCCCGGGTTTTCAAGAATGTAGTCCCGAACGATTTTTTCCACTTCCGATTTGTCCGTATCAGACAGTGAAGCTGCGGACGCAGGCAGGACGAGAGTGGAAAGCACAAGGCCAGCCGCAAAAAACAGGCGAGAGAAGAAAGCCATAAGAGAGAATCCCGATCAGAATTTTGGCGGAGTATAGGAGATGATATCGTCTGCGCGAAGCCATGCCGGGCTGCCACGCTTCAAATTTCGTTGAGCACGTTTGGCATGGACCTTGGCCTGACGCAGAGCACCTGACACAAAACGGGATTGTGCGGTCGCGAGTTCTGCCTGGGCGATCTTGCCTTGCCGGGCATAAGCCTGGGCCAGAAAGCGGTAGCCGAGCGCGGAATTTGGCTCCCGGGTCAGACCCGCATTCAGGTTGCGGATAGCCTCGGGAAGAAGGTTGTTGCGATCCGATGCCACCATGGCCTGACCGAGATAGAGCTGCAGAAGACCGCTTTGGGGTGCCAGAGACACGGCCTTGCGCAACGGTTTGACAGCCTGCCGTGGATTGCCACTCTCAAGATAAGCCTGACCTTTCAGTTCCCAGAAGAAAGGATTACGCGGCTCTGTCTTGATCAGTCCGTCAATCAGAGAAATAGCGCGCTTGGGTTTGCCGAACCTGTGGGCAATAATCGCGCGTGCATATCGCGCAGCCAGTGATTTGTCTGACCGTGGATAACTCCGGTCAACCCGCTTCGGATGCTGTGTGAAGGCAAGAAGCTTGGCGCGCATCAATTCGTGACGGTGGAGAAAGTCGTTGGAATCTTTCTTGTCCACATAACGGGACCGTACCACAAGGCGCTCCAGTTGGCGGATGCGATCATTGGGCAGTGGATGGCTCAGCAGATAGGGGTCCGTGAACCGCGTGCGGAAAATGGCCTGATCTGCAAAGCGGCGGAAGACAGTCAGCATGCCGCGGCTGGACTGACGGGTTCTCTCCATATAAGTGAATCCGGCCCGGTCGGCGGCCAGTTCTTCTCCGCGTGCATATTCAAGGAAGCTTCGCTGGGCGATTGACTGACTGCCACTCAGAACAGCAGCGCCGGCCTGAGTGCCACTATTTCGATTTGATGCGGCCCCCGCTGCGAGTGCACCTGCACCGAGCAAGGCGCCGATAACGGCCAGTGTCTGGGCCTGTGCCAGGGCTTCCCTGCGGCGGGCCAGATGTCCGCCAGCCAGATGCCCGGTTTCATGAGCAAGAACGCCAATAATTTCGTTCGGTGTCTTGGACTGCAGAAGAGCACCGGTATTCACAAAGATACGCCGACCATCTGCGACAAAGGCATTGAAGCTGTTATCACCAACCAGAACAATCTCGATATTCCGCGCACCGATCCCGGCAGCATTCAGAATAGGGGCGACGTAATCCCGGACGAGCTGCTCGGTTTCCGCGTCGCGCACCACGCGTATCCGTCTGCCCTGGGCATCTGCTGCCTGGGGCATGGAGGTGGCCAGAATGACAGCCGAAAGCCCCATGGCAAAGCCGGAGCGGGCTGCCTTCATCAGTCGCTGCGACAGAAATGCTCTTGACCGCTCTTTAAAAGCGGTCAATCTGCGGGACTTCATGGAGCCTGATGCGTGCACGACAGCCATCCTTTCATTGAATGCTGACAAGGTAGGTGCGGGATTGGGGCCGGTCAATGTCAGATGCCGATATCTTCGCGCGAAAATGGTAACAATGTGGCGGCGGTCCTGCGCTGCTGAGGTAATAGCCGAAAGGATCCTAACTTATGCCGATCAAGCCTTCCCTGCGCAGTGCCGTTGAACCGTTTCTGGCCATGGATGTGCTGCAGCGTGCAGGACAGCTGGAACGGGCAGGGCGGTCCATCCTGCATATGGAAGTGGGCCAGCCGGGAGCGCCTGTGCCGCAGCCTGTGCGGGACGCTGCCGCAGCTGCGTTAAGAGATGGCCGTATCGGCTATACGGAAGCGCTGGGCATTCGTCCGTTGAGGGAGCGCATCAGTCGGTATTATCAGGACCGGTTCGGGGTATCTGTATCTCCGGATCGCATTGCCATTACCACAGGCTCGTCAGGCGGGTTCAATCTGGCTTTTCTGGCCGCCCTTAATCCGGGAGACAGGGTTGTGATGCCGACACCGGCCTATCCGGCCTACCGAAATGTACTGAATGCGCTTGGTCTGGTGCCGGTGGAAGTGCCGGTTACAGAAGACACCCGCTGGGCGCTGACGCCCGATCAGCTTCTGGCTCTGCACGACGAGGAACCGGTGCATGCTGTCCTGATAGCGAGCCCGGCCAATCCGAGTGGAACCGTAATGCAATCCGCTGATTTTCAGTTCCTGATCGATGCCTGTTCAGAGAATAATATTCTTTTCATTTCAGATGAAATATATCATGGACTGGTATTTGAAGGGGCTGAGGAAACCGCTCTTGGTCATTCTGATGATGCCCTGATCATCAACAGCTTCTCGAAATATTACTGTATGACCGGCTGGCGCATTGGCTGGATGGTTCTGCCAGAGGTGCTGGTGCGCCCGGTGGAACGGATTGCCCAGAGCCTTTATATCTCCGCGCCGGAACTCTCTCAGAGGGCGGCAATCGCCGCCTTCGATGCCACGGATGAGCTGGAACAGATCAAAGACGGATATCGGCGCAACAGGGCAAGGCTTCTCGATGCCTTCCCGAAGATCGGTATTCCGGATTTTCTTCCCGTTGATGGGGCTTTCTATCTCTATGCGAATGTGGGACATCTGACAGACGATTCCGCCCGATTGTCAGCCGCCTTGCTCGAAGACATCGGCCTTGCGGTGACGCCTGGTGCCGATTTTGACCAGGAGCGCGGTGCCCGCTATCTTCGCTTTTCATTTGCAGGAACAGAAGCAGCTGTCGAGGAAGCCATAGAGCGTCTGGGCGGATGGCTGTCAGCCAAGCGGAATGCGTAAACCGTCTCTGCCGACAAACAGTGGACCATCCCAGTGTGGCTTAATGGCGTCTAACCAGTCCGCTTCTCCATAGTCAGCATCATCTGCGGGTATCAGATGATGCAGTGCCAGGGCTCTTACTCCGGCTTCTGTTGCGATGCGTCCTGCATCTTCCACAGGCGTGTGAGAGCGGAGCAGGTGACGCATCAGGCGACCGTCCGTGTTGCCAACCCGCTTGACCAGCGCATCCAGTGCCGGGGACAGCATGGCCTCGTGGATGAGGAGATCGCAACCGCGCGCGAATGGAGCCAGTGGCGGGAAATAAGCGGTATCACCGGAGAAAACCACATGACGAGCAGCCCATTTGAAGGAAAGAGCAAATGTATCAATCAACGGCGGATGTTCGTTGCGCAGGGCTGAAACTGTCAGCCCATGCTCTTGAAGCACCTGTCCATCATCCAGAACATGAATGTTGACAAGAGTAGCGAGGTCCGGACGGCCTTCATCCTCGATCCGCAAGTCAATGTCCGCCTTCATGGATTGGAGAAACCCGAGCCAGTAGTCTTCAAGTCCTTCAGGGCCATAGATATCAACGGGTGTTTTTAACCCCGCCGTCCATGCCGTATGCAGCAGCGGTCCAAGATCAAGATAATGATCGGAATGAAGATGGGTGATGAAAATCAGCCCCAGATCCTCAAGCTCCACCCCTTGATCAATAAGTCCGCGGGTCACGCCAAGTCCACAATCCACCACCACGGGGCGTCCCTCTGCCATCAGCAGGTTTGCGGTCGGACTGGATGATCCGGGTCGAATAGCCGGTCCACCCTTGGTGCCAAGCAGTGCGACAAAGTTCTGAGCTATGGAGGAGGAATAAGGCATGGAATAAATCCCGCTGCAATCAACGTTGTTTCAGGAGTGTGGAACCTGTGGCAGGCAATGCCGGGTAATCAATATTATTTACTTGATTATCCCGTCGCAGACCAAAAACAGTCTCTGTCGGGGCAGGTATTTACTAGGAGACGCCTTCCAACCAGGTGAAGAACGGCATGCTATGAGAAACGACTATCTTCGATAGCTGATCTCAGATTGCGGTATACACATTTCATTTACCATATACGTCTTACTATTACACCACAATACAATAAATATAAGTTTGGATTATGGTTATGCTAATTCGTACTAAGCTCCTCGGAATAAATGTCGCGATCGCCTGCATTGTGTTGTTGCTTGCAGGGCAGATCATGTTCAAGGAATGGGGTAAGGTGTCGGAGCTGCAGAAGGCCTCGCAGGCTGTGCAGACTGTCGGCGCGCTGTCGAAAGCGACCATTGAGCTGTCTCTGGAGCGATCGCTTTCACAGGTGGCGCTTAACCTGGATGGCCCTGTGTCTGATCAGATCAGTGGCATGTTGCAGACGCAGCGGACACTATCGAAGAGTCTCTTTGCTGAAGCGCGACAGACATTACTCCAATCATCATTAATCACCAATCGGCAGGATCTGGCCCAGCGGCTGGACAAATATCTCGGGCAGATTGATACGTTGAGGCAAGAAGTTGACAAGGCTTTAGCCGGGCCAATTAGTCAACGACGTGCGGATCGTATTGTCGCAATGCCAGTGGAGATCAAGAAAATTGTCTCCAAATTTAATGCTCTTGCTTTTGATGTCCGCGCACTGATGAGTGAAGCATCGCCAGATATCGTCGCAACAGATAGTGTGGTGCAGCGAGCCTGGGCCATTCGAGAGTATGGTGGGCGTGAGCGTACATTATTTGCAATCGCAACTGCACGTCGAGATGCGCTGACACGTGACAATCTCATGTACATGAACGTCAATCATGGCCGTGCGGAGCAGGCTTTTGAAGGGATCACTTTCATCAAGGACAGTCCCCTAATTGCAGCAGATGTCCGGAAGGGAATAACTGTCCTCGAAAGGGAATATTTTGATGTTTACAACAAGTTGAGGGAAGAGTTGTTCCTCGCTTCGCAAACAGGTGATTACTCGATATCCTTTGCCCAGCTGTTTGAGCGGTCTGAATTTGCGCTCCAGAAGGCGATTTCCCTTTTCAATATCGGGCTGGAGGCCAATGCGCGATCCATTGATGCATCACTTCAGGCAGAGTGGACTGCTCTTGCAATAGAAGGCGCGGTAATGCTGGTTGCAATCGGGGTGATCGCGGGAGCGATCTTTGTCTCGATGGGCGGTGTTATCCGGCCTCTCAAAAAGCTGACCCATTCCATGGAAGAGCTGGCCGACGGAAATACTGAAATCGTCATAGAGGGTACAGACCGGCGCGATGAAGTAGGAGCAATGGCAACGGCGCTTGGTGTCTTCCTGAAAAATGCCGTGGAACGCCAGCAACTTGAAGAGAGGCAGGCTTCTGAACAGGAACACAAAGAAGCACGCCAGCGGACTATCGAGGCGGCCATTCAGGAATTTGAAAACTCAGCAAGCCTTGCAATCAAACAGGTCTACGGTGCTGCAGAAGAGATGCGTCATTCAGCAGATTCCCTGACGAATGATGCGCAAACCGGGTTGCGCGAAGCAGAAACGGGCGTCAATGCAGCTTCCAATACATCAGCCAACGTCCAGAATGTCGCGACAGCGACTGAGGAGCTGTCTGCCTCTATCCAGGAAATCCAGACTCAGGCGAAGAATGCCGCCGACCTTTCCGAAGCGTCTGCGAATGAAGCTGAGAGTAGCAGCGATAAAATCCGGAGACTTTCCGAGGCTGCCCAAAAGATTGGTGATGTGGTCAACCTGATTGAAGATATTGCGGAGCAAACTAATCTTCTTGCTCTGAACGCCACGATTGAAGCCGCTCGCGCTGGTGAGGCCGGGAAAGGGTTTGCGGTTGTTGCATCTGAGGTAAAAGAACTGGCGTCGCAGACGGGCAAGGCAACGGAGCAGATCGGTCAGCAAATTGAGGCTGTCCAGACCGGAACTGGTGAAGCCGTCAATGCGATCAATGAAATCCTGTCATCGATCAACGAAGTCCACAGTACGGCAGCAGCAATTGCCAGTGCCGTCGAGCAACAGGGCAATGCCACCCAGGAGATTGCCGAGAGCGCCCAACGCGCTGCAGGTAGTTCGTCTGAGATGTCAGAGACGATGGCAACGGTCAACAGAACAGCAACCGGTACAAATCAGTCCTCGGAACAGGTCTTGAATTCCGCAAATGAACTGTCGGAACAGGCCAGCGTTCTGGGACAGAGCATTGATCAGTTTCTAAAGAATATCAGAGCGGCGTGATCTTCAAGATTAACCGCTCCTGCAATCTGCAAGGGGATGGCAGAATACTGGACTAAGTCTGCTTTAGATGTCATCCCCTGATTTATAAACCAGTAAGGCATACGGAACCCGCAGTGGGTTCTTTTTACTGTTCAGAGTGTGTTTTTATTCATATTGGTGGCGCGTAATTTATAATAGCTCCTTCATGCATAGCTGGATCCGGATTCTATGGCAGAGGATTTTGATCACTATTATCAGAAGGCGCTCGCTCCACTGGTCAAAAGCGCTGAGGATAAGGTTCTCCGCTTGAGAAAATCACGTGGTCTTCTGGCCCTGGTTTTAGCTGCACTTTGGACGGCTACCGCCAGTGCCGGGATACTGGCGCTGAGAGAGACGCAGCCGCTGGGCGTGCTGATCGGGCTCGGGGTTTTTGCCGGATTTGGCGCACTGATTATCTTTGGCGCAACACGCAAGAGCGCCAGTACGGACTATGAGCGTGAGTTTGCCGCTCAGATTGCCGGGCAGATGATCAAGCGAGCCTGTGGCGGTGTGTTCATTCAGGATCCTGCTCAGACTTTTATCGACTATCGAAGCGCTTCGGATCTGGGGTGCGTCCCATTGCCAGGGGCCGGCCTGCTGCACTACGGCATGCGCTGCGCGTTTGAGGGGAGCGCCGTTCGTCTGGCCAGTGCAAAGTTTTCCAGTCGTGGAAAGCATAGCCCGGATGACAGGATGTCCGGGCCGGACCACCACGAGGTTTATTTCGAAGGCCTGCTGGTTGAGGTGGATTTACCCCGAACCGCGCCTGAAATTATCATCCGAAGACAGGGTGACAGAATTGATCAGGCGTTGCGGCCGTCTTTGCCCGATGGGTTTGAGACCATTCCAAGCGGTAATCCGGGTTTTGATAGTCTCTACGAAGCTGCTACTCGCGACCGACAGGGGGCTACTGCATGGGTAACCAAAGAGTTTGCAAGGAAATTCATGGAACTGCACGCGCAGTTCAATATGGAACCGGGTGGTCTGTCAGCTGCCTTTCATGGAGGCGTGTTTTTCCTGTCGATCTATAGACGGGAACGCAACGGCGAGATCTCAACTGAGAATCTGCTTTCCCTGCTGAACCCGGCACCCGGTCGCAGGTTTTCTTATCAGGATCGTGCGACAGAAGCCTGGAGAGAGGTGCGGATTCCGCTTACTGTTGCCCAGGTTTTCAATCTGTAAAAATAAGGCCACACCCATCTGCGGCAGTTTTGCAATACAGGATAATCAAAGACCATGTCTGAAGACGATATCTTTCTGCTGGTTTTGCTGGCTGCTCCGGTCATCGCTGTGCTGGCAACACGTCGGGCAGGGCCGCTCTGGTATCGCCAGACGACCGTGGGGATTGCTGCTTTCTGGATTGCGACGGTTATTCTGATCCTGAGCATGGATGATCGGTGCAGTGGCTCGCTGATTTTCGGCTATCGTAGCTGCGGTCTGCTTGACGATGAGACAGCCCAGTTTATTTCTCTGAGTTCTGTTGGTCTGGCAGGCCTTCTGGGAACCTTATGGGTCCTGATGACCCTGGCCGTTGCAGGCCGGGCACTTTGGCGCGTTCTGACGCGCAGAGCTTGAAACATCAAGCACGACCATCATCGGTTCCTTACATGTCTTGTTCCATCACTATGCCATGCTGAGCTTGATCGGGACGACAGGGAGAGGGTGTTGTGGGGGGTAGAGAGTTGCCACACCCTCATTGTCATCCCGGCCCCCGAGCCGGGATCCAGCCGGAAAGAGATAGCTTACTCTGAACCTGTCGCCTCTGGTTCCCGGATCTGCGCTTTGCTTGTCCGGGATGACAGACTGTGGGTGGGATGGAGGCAAACAGAAGAAGGGCAGAGTGTTTGCTCTGCCCTTCGCTGTTGGTTGATGCACCAGAGATGCATTCTGTTTTTGCTGAGATGCGCTGTTTGTCGTCAACCCGCGCAATTCTCCTTAGAAAAACGACCGTCGCTGCCACCAGCCAGAACGTTTGGGGCCAGCTGGAGCCTCAGGCTCCTGGGGGGGGGCTTCCGGTTCCGGTGTTGCTGCCTTTGGCTCAGCCTCAGCCTCTGCCTTTGGCGCTCCATTGACTGGGGCGTCAGCGTCCTGCTCGGCTTCAGATACAGGATCAGCAGCAACTGGCGCAGCATCGGAAACAGCTTCCGCTTCCGCCTCAGTCTGCTCTGCCGCAGCGTCTACCGGAGCTTCTTCAGAAGATTTTTCGCCCTCTGCAGCATGCTCATCCGGGTTCCCAACGGTGCTTTCCGGTTCGTCTGAACTGGCTGCTGTGTCCGGCTCTGAGGAGCGAAATGTGGCATCGGAACTGTCTGCGCCCTCCGCTGCTCCATCAGCATCCGCTGAGGTGGTCTCGGCTGGGGCTGTTTCTTCAGAAGCAACTGTGTCGGTGCTTGTGTCTGCACCGGCATCCGTATTGGTACCGGAGTCAGATCCGTTCTCAGTCTCGCCATCTGCATCAGAGGCTGCAACTGAATCCTCGGAATCCTTCTTGCGATTGCGCCGTCCACCGCGTCGACCACGCCGCCGGGGTTTCTTGCCGCGATTGCCGTCTTCATCCTCATCATCGGATTTGGCGGACTGATCCTCAGTCGAAGCAGAGGCATCGCTGGATTCAGCGGATTCCTCGCCATCAGTTTCAGCATTCAGGGACTGCTCGGATTGATCACCGGACGAAGACTTCCTGCGCCGACGACGTCTGCGGCGCTTCTTGCCACCACCTTCGGACGCCTGTTTCTGTTCGTCGTCCTGGCTGTCATCCTGAGCAATGTCATCAATGAAGGTATCAGGCTGAACAACAGTTGCAGCTGGTGGCACGGGTTCTTCAAGCGGTGTGCCTTTTTCAAGGGCGCAATGATTGTTCCCGACACTGTCATCAGCAACGATATCAACAGTGAGGCCAAAGCGATCCTCAATCTCCATCAGATGACGACGCTTCTGATTGAGAATGTAAAGCGCAACAGCGGTTGGAGTTCTCACCACCATGTTGGCGGTGACACCACGGAGAAGAGTATCTTCGATTGTCCGCAGAACATGCAGAGCCACGGAAGAAGATGCACGGATATGGCCGTTGCCCTCACAATGCGGGCAGACTTCCGTGCTGCTTTCCAGAACGCCGGTGCGAATACGCTGGCGGGACATTTCCAGAAGGCCGAAATGAGAGATCCGGCCAACCTGAATGCGGGCCCGGTCTGATTTCAGGCATTCTTTGAGTTTGCGCTCAACCGCACGGTTATTGCGCTTCTCTTCCATATCGATGAAATCGATCACCACAAGACCGGCAAGATCGCGGAGGCGGAGCTGACGCGCAACTTCCTCAGCCGCTTCAAGATTGGTCTTCAGCGCCGTGTCTTCGATAGAATGTTCTTTTGTGGCCTTGCCGGAGTTCACGTCGATGGCAACCAGAGCTTCCGTCTGGTTGATGACCAGATAACCACCGGAGGGCAGGGTGACCTGTGGCGAGAACATCGCATCAAGCTGCGGCTCAACCCGGTATCGGGTGAAAATCGGCTGCTCATCCCGGTATGGCTGGACATTCTTGGCATGGCTCGGCATCAGCATGCGCATGAAGGACTTGGCTTCCTTGTAGCCTTCATCCCCGGCCACCAGAACTTCCGAGATATCCTTGTTATAGAGATCCCGGATGGAGCGCTTGATGAGGCTGCCTTCCTCATAGACAAGAAGAGGCGCCGTTGACTTGAGCGTCAGGTCGCGCACGGTCTCCCAGAGCCGCATCAGATACTCGAAATCGCGTTTGATTTCGGCTTTGGTACGCGCGGCACCGGCCGTCCGCAGAATAACGCCCATGCCTTCGACCACATCCAGCTCGGAGGCGATCTTCTTCAGGCGCTTGCGATCTGTCGGGTTGGTGATCTTGCGGGAAATGCCGCCGCCTCGGGCTGTGTTTGGCATCAGAACGGAATAGCGGCCGGCAAGAGACAGATAGGTTGTCAGCGCCGCACCCTTGTTGCCGCGCTCTTCCTTGACCACCTGCACCAGAAGGATCTGGCGGCGGCGGATGACTTCCTGAATCTTGTACTGCTTCGGCTTGCGGGACCGACGCTCCGGCACTTCTTCAAGTGCGTCCTCGGCACCGACCATCTCGACGTCATCGCCATCTGCATCGTCATCATCGTCAGATGACGCTTTTGCAGGCGTTGCATCCTGTTCGGCGGTGTCGTCCGTATCGTCGTTCTCGTCATCGCCGGACTCGTCATCGCCGGACTCGTCATCATCCATCAGCGCCTGACGGTCCGCCATGGGGATCTGGTAATAGTCCGGATGAATCTCGCTGAAGGCCAGGAAACCATGACGGTTTCCACCGTAATCGACGAAAGCAGCTTGTAGCGATGGTTCTACCCGGGTCACTTTCGCCAGGTAGATGTTGCCCCTCAGTTGCTTCTTGTTTTCCGCCTCAAAGTCGAATTCTTCAACTCTGTTGCCCCGTACGACGACGACCCGGGTCTCTTCCGGGTGGGCGGCGTCGATAAGCATCTTATTCGCCATAGAAAAAAGTCTCCGGGACGGTCGCAGCCCTCTGTTGCGGGGCGTCCCTCAGGAGCCCGGCGCGCGGCTGATAAACCGTCCGTGTTTGTCTGACTTACGTCATGATTTGATAAAAAACTCGTCGCGAGCGGCAGCATCGGCCCGGGCAGACTTGCTGCGGGCCGTTTCGGATGTCGTGTCAGACTATCCTGCTTGAAATCCACTCGACGAAACCTCTCTATTCGCTTTCGCGCGTGATCGGATCGGTGCTTTGAAGCTGTCCTGATCCGCCAATCACGGAAATCATCCTTGACCATGACCGCCAGTCTCTTTTGAAACCAAGACCTCAGCTGACCATGTTCAAACCTGTCTTAAGCCTTGCGCGTTACTCGAAGGTTTCCGGGACGCCTTTCTTGAAGGCATTGCCGCATTTACGCCGGACCGGTCGAATCGTCACAAATGCTCTTTTACAAGCTCTCTACTAATATGTGTCCAATTGCTGAAAAACAAGCAGATAAACCGGCTCAGGACACAAGACCGGAACAAAATGGCGTTTATGCCTTGATTTGACCGAAACGGACTGGCCATAAAGGACAGGAATGGTTCAAGCGGCAACCCGCACACGAGGCCTGATGTGCAATTGAGATCTTCTGTCTTCCAGTCATTGAAGGGATTGGTCTGCGTCTTTTTGATGGTCATGTCTGTAAGTGTGGCGGAGGCGCAGACTGCTGCGACCGGCGCGCGTATTGCCGGAGATGACAAACGGACGCGGTTTGTGGTCGACCTCACATCAGAAGTTCCAGCTCAGATAAAAACCCTGGCCAACCCGTATAGAGTGGTGGTTGATCTGCCACAGCTACGGTTCGCCATTCCAGTGGAAGAGAGCCGGGAGGGGCGCGGGTTGATCGGGTCGTTCCGGTTCGGCGCTTTTGTCCTCGGCAGTTCCCGTATCGTGCTGGACGTAAAAGCGCCGGTTCTTGTTGAGAAGTCCTTTGTCCTGCCACCAACCGAGAACCAGCCGGCACGGCTTGTACTCGATCTGGTGAAAACGGACCGGGAGACGTTCCTGAAATCTGTCAATGACCTACGGACTGTCTCTGTCGATGGTGAACCGGCACCTCTGACAAAAGCTGATCGTCTGGACACAGCGGATATCAAGCCGCGTACGGGCAAATACCTGATCGTTCTTGATCCGGGGCATGGCGGCATTGATACAGGTGCGGCCTCTTCAACAGGAGCCGTTGAGAAGACCGTGGTGCTCAGCTTCGCCAAGCTCCTGAAGGAAAAGCTGTCAGAATCGAAATATTTTGACGTGATGATGACCCGCGAATCCGATGTCTTTGTCTCTCTCAGCCAGCGGGTCAAATTCGCCCGGGATCATAAGGCCGATCTCTTTCTCTCGATCCACGCAGACAGTGTTTCGCAGAGTTACGTGAGGGGCGCATCCGTCTACAGACTGTCGGAACGGGCATCAGACGCCACGGCCCAGGAACTCGCCGATCAGGAGGCTCTGTCCGAGATTCTTGCGGGGATTGAGCTTGATGAAAGCACAGATGAAGTTGCGGACATTCTGATTGACCTTGCCCGCCGAGAAACACGGAATTTCTCTATCGCCTTCGCCCAGACACTGGTTGGAGAGCTGAAGACAACAGCGCGGCTAAACAAGAATCCGATTCGCTCAGCCGGATTCCGTGTCCTGCGCGCTCATGACATTCCGTCCGTTCTGCTGGAACTCGGCTATATGTCGAACAACAAAGACGCCAAACTGCTGGTCAGTAAAGGGTGGAAGGATCGCACCGCGGACGCTGTTCAGAATGCGATTACGTCCTTCTTTGGACCACGTTTGCTGAATGCAAACTGAGCAGATAGTCCATATGCTGCAAAGTATACAACAACGTGACAGCAAAAATGGCAGAATCGCCTTACAATTGCCGCCTTGTCGGTGAACGTGACCAATGAGTGGCTTGCAAGCTGCCCCTCTGCGTGACATAGAGCGCGACAAGCTGATCCTGCTAAGATTGCAGCAGGTTGACTAAACAGACTGACGGATGACCGCCGGGCGAGATCGGAGCCTGATTGAATAATGGGTGTTCTTAGACTTCTGGGTTTCTTTTTCACACTGGGTACGGTTCTGGCCATTGTTGGTGCCGGTGCCGTGGGAATTTTCCTCTACCAGTACACCAAGGATCTGCCCGACTACGAAGTGCTGCGCAATTATGAGCCGCCAGTCACCACCCGCGTGCACGCTGATGACGGGCAGCTGATCGCTGAATATGCCCACGAGCGTCGGCTTTATCTTCCGGCCCAGGCTATTCCCGAGCGCGTCAAACAGGCTTTCCTGTCAGCAGAAGACAAGAATTTCTATGAGCACCCGGGCATTGATGTCTTTGGTATCATGCGTGCGGTCGTGACCAACTTCCAGAATTTGGGAACAGGCCGCAGACTGGTCGGTGCGTCCACAATTACCCAGCAGGTGGCGAAGAACTTTCTTCTGACCAATGAACGCAGCTACGAGCGCAAGATCAAGGAAGCCATCCTGTCCATGCGCATTGAGCAGGCGTTTAACAAGGAACAGATTCTCGAACTCTATCTGAACGAGATTTTCCTTGGGGCCGGATCCTACGGGGTTGCGGGTGCCGCACTCAATTATTTCGACAAGTCCGTGCATGAACTGACCGTGGCTGAAGCGGCCTATCTGGGTGCTCTGCCCAAAGCTCCGTCAAACTATCATCCGTTCCGTCAGACAGAACGAGCCATAGAGCGGCGGAACTGGGTTATCGACCGGATGCTTGAAAACGGTCATATCTCCGTTGAAGAGGCAGATGCAGCCAAGGCAACTCAGCTGGGTGTAACATTGCGTGCGCGCGGTGCGCGGCTGTTTGCTTCTGAATATTTCGCCGAGGAAGTGCGCCGGACTCTGATCGACATGTATAGCGAGGATCGCCTCTACAAGGGCGGTCTGTCGGTCAGGACAACACTTGATCCCAATCTTCAGGTGATGGCGCGCCGTGCCCTGATTGACGGCCTGATTGCTTTTGACCGTCGCCGCGGCTGGCGCGGACCGGTTAAAACCGTTGCTGTGGAGACTGACTGGGCACAGGCGCTCAAGGATATCAAACGGCACTCTGATGTTCCGGAATGGAAAACGGCCATTGTCCTGAAAGTGGATGATGCCCAGGCAACCGTCGGTATCAGGCCGGAGACACTTGCATCTGGTGAGCTGTCTGATCAGAGGCCGCTTGGTGTTATCGGTCTTGCTGATCTGAAATGGGCCAAATGGGCCACGGGAGACCGCAAGGGCCGCGCTATCCGCCGCCCGGGAGATGTTCTCTCTGTGGGTGATATCATCTACGTTTCGGTGAAAGGTGGCGAAGCAGGTGCATCTGCGTTCGAGCTGCAGCAGATCCCGAAAATCTCCGGCGCTCTGGTTGCCATGGATCCTTATACCGGTCGCGTCAAGGCGATGGTGGGCGGCTTCTCTTTCGATCAGAGCCAGTTCAATCGCGCAACGCAGGCTTACAGACAGCCAGGATCGTCCTTCAAACCGTTTGTCTATGCGGCGGCACTCGACAATGGTTATTCGCCGTCAAGTGTTGTGATGGATGCCCCAATCGAGATCGAACAGGGTGGTCGTAACGATGTCTGGCGACCGCAGAACTATGGTGGCAAGTTCTATGGACCATCAACGCTGCGCCTCGGTATCGAACGGTCCCGTAACGTGATGACTGTGCGATTGGCCAAGGATATGGGCATGCCGCTTGTGGCGGAATATGCAAGGCGCTTCGGTATCTACGACAATATGCAGCCGGTTCTGTCCATGTCGCTGGGTGCTGGCGAGACCACTGTTCTGCGGATGACGACCGCTTACTCCATCCTGGCCAATGGTGGTCGTAAGGTGAAGGCGACCCTGATTGACCGTATTCAGGATCGTTACGGTCGTACCATCTATCGGCATGATGAACGCACATGTGATGCCTGCAGCACAGAAGGCTGGGCTGACCAGGCTGAGCCGGAGATTGTCGACGAGCGTGAGCAGATCCTTGATCCGATGACCGCCTATCAGATCACTTCCATGATGGAAGGTGTGGTGCTGCGTGGAACCGCTCCGGTCGTCAAGGAAGTTGGAAAGCCGATTGCAGGCAAGACAGGAACGACCAACGATGAGAAAGACGCCTGGTTCGTCGGCTTCTCTCCCGACATGGCTGTTGGTGTCTTTATTGGCTATGACCAGCCGCGCGCAATGGGACGTGGTTCAACGGGTGGGCAGCTTGCGGCTCCTATTTTCACCAAGTTCATGCAGGATGCGCTCAAGGAACAGCCTGCTGTACCATTTGCTGTGCCGGAAGGCCTGTCACTGATCCCGATCAACCGCCGTACGGGGCTTAAAGCGTCTCCGGGCGAAGGCGGTGTGATTATGGAAGCGTTCAAGCCTGGAACAACCCCGCCGGACTCCTATTCCGTCATAGGGTTCACTGACGAGATGGGCCGTCCGCTTGTGGTCGATCCGGAATCAGACAGAGCGCTCGGGTCCGGAACTGGCGGTTTGTACTAAAGCGTGTTGCGCCAAAGTGGGAACCGGTTTGGCGAAAACAACTCGCTTCAGCAAAATATGGAGCGTGTTGTGTGAAGTCCGCTCAACGCAACTTGCTCCAGGGTCAAGACTCCATACTCACAGCTGGCGAAACACTCCTTTACAGAGATGAAGCAGGGGGATAGGTTGCCCAACCTACCTTGGGAGAATCTGATATTCATCAGGTTCCAATATCAAGAAACAGAACGAGGATGCAGGCGCAATGCGTGCTGAAACACAGTCCTATATCGACGAAATCAAGCAGGCCCTATCCCTGCTGAGGAGGCATCTTTGACTGGGATCAGTCACTGAAGCGCCTTGATGAACTGAATGCCCGTGCAGAAGACCCGGACCTGTGGAACAATCCCACAGAGGCTCAGAAGATGATGCGCGAACGCCAGCGGCTCGAAAGTCAGATCAGCACGATCAAATCAATCGAACAGGATCTGGCTGACAATATCGATCTCATTGAGCTTGGCGAAATGGAAGATGACAAGGAAGTCATCGAGGACGCCGAGAAGGCTCTGACCCAACTCAAGGAAGATCTGGCCCGCAGGCAGATTGATACGCTTCTCTCTGGCGAAGCGGATGAGAACGATACCTATCTTGAGATTCATGCCGGTGCTGGTGGAACAGAGAGCCAGGACTGGGCATCCATGATGCTGCGCATGTACACGCGCTGGGCGGAAAAACGTGGCTTCAAGGTTGAAGTCATGGAAGTCAGTGATGGCGAAGAAGCGGGTATCAAGTCGGCAACCTTGCTGATCAAGGGTGAGAATGCCTATGGCTGGAGCAAGACCGAATCCGGTGTGCACCGGCTGGTCCGGATCTCGCCGTTTGACAGCCAGGCGCGCCGCCATACATCGTTTTCCTCTGTCTGGGTTTACCCGGTGATTGATGATTCAATCGATATTGAAATCAATGAATCAGATTGCCGGATTGATACCTACCGGGCATCTGGTGCCGGTGGTCAGCACGTCAATACGACAGATTCTGCTGTCCGTATTACCCATCAGCCTACCGGTATTGTAGTGCAGTGTCAGAACGAGCGCTCACAGCATAAGAACCGCGCCTCTGCGTGGTCGATGCTGAAAGCCCGTCTTTATGAACTCGAGCTGCAGAAGCGGGAAGATCAGGCCAATGCAGAAGCGGCTGCCAAAACCGATATCGGTTGGGGGCATCAGATCCGCTCATATGTTCTGCAGCCTTATCAGCTCGTGAAAGACCTTCGAACCGGGGTTGAGAGCACCAGCCCGGGTGACGTTCTGGATGGCGCACTAGATCCGTATATGGAAGCGGCTCTGGCCCACCGGGTCTTCGGTGGCGATGAAGTGACAGACGATATGGAATAGGAAAAGGCCGGGATTTCCCGGCCTTTTTCATCTGAATCAGGGTTTCTTTAAAGCTTCAGCTTGCGACCAACTTCAATGAAGGTTGAAGGGTTTCGGGCCTTGCCCTGCAATCTGGTTTCATAGTGAAGATGAGGCCCGGTTGACCGCCCGCTTGAGCCGACCTTGCCAATGACATCCCCGGCTTCAACTGATTGTCCCAATTTCACCTTGATCAGACTCATATGAGCATAACGGGTAGACAGTCCGTGACCGTGGCTGACCTCAACCACCAGGCCATAACCACCCATTCGCTCCGCTTTTGTAACCACGCCGCTACCTGTTGTGCGGATAGGGGTCCCATAGGACGATCTGTAGTCGATGCCTGAATGCATGGCTGGACGCTTCAGGAAAGGATCAATACGGGGGCCAAAACGGCTGGTAACCTGTCCATTCTTGAGTGGCGCACGAAACGGCATCCGCGCAACTTCCCGGCGGGATATATCCAGCTTGTTCAATGTGTCCTGCAGGATGGCCAGCCGATCCTGGAACGGCAGGTCATTCATACGAAGAGGCTCATAGGGCCCACCCACATTACCGGTACCGGTCGAAATCTTGGGTAACGAAGACATCAGGGATGAAACCCCGGCGGCGGCAACCGTCCGCTGCAGGGTTTTCATCTCACTGGTCGCGCCGCGCATTAGAGCATCAATTGTTGAGTTCTGGCGGCTTTCCATTGTCTCGAGCGATTGGTAAAGAGTGCCGATTGATGCCAGCTCTCTGTTCCGTCTCAGGTCAACCCCGGCGAGGGGAGACGGCTGGTCATCCAGAAACAGAGAGGAGGACCGGCGCAGGCCAATGGTCTCATCAGAGGATGGAAGCTCCGGACGCGTTTCCGGAAGCGGTGGGAAAACAAGTGTCACATCCTGCTGGCTGGCCTTGTTGACCAATGCATCAACTTCAGACTGGCGGCTCATCAGCTTGTTCTGGCGGTCTTGGAGACCCTCGATGCGCGTTTCCAGTGTCCTTCTCTGGACCATTTGACGGCTGGTGATCTGGTCGATCTCACGTCTCAGATCAGCAATGCGGTCTTCATAAGCCTGGCGCAGCTGGTTCTTTTCAAGAACAGAACCAGACAGGATCTGATCCCGGTAAACCAGGTAGCCTGTTGCGGAAATGTAGCCAAAGGAAAACAGCAAAACTGCGCTGACAAGTGTCGAGGCCAGCCACGGTCTGACCGTGTAACTGCGCACATGATCACCTTTCGCAATGATAATTCGATGAGGCTCTTTCCGCCGCCCGAATTCACGACGCTGTTGCTTGTGCTGATTAACCATCACGCCTAACACTTAATCTACTGAACACGGTGCAAATCCAGAGAATCTGCATCATTATTAGGCGGTGATTAGGGTTAATAATTCTTAAAAATCGCTCTTTTGATCAGGCACGGTTTGTCAGGATAACCAAGGGTTTATAGAATCCGGGCGTCAAACCTGCCTCTGAGCGGGCCCGATCATTGAAAGGTGGTTTCAGGCCACCTCGAAAATGCTTTTTGACAAGGTCATGAAACAGAGGTTCAGGGCGTAGGCGGGCGCGATCACACATGAAACGGAACCATTTCGCTCCAAAAGCGACGTGCTTCTTCTCATCCTCATAGATGACAGAAAGGCAATTGGCGGTCTCATGGTCACCGGCCTGCTGCATCTTCTCAAGAAGGGGTGGGGTGATATCCAGGCCCCGGGCTTCAAGAACAAGCGGGATAATGGCCAGGCGGGCTATGAGTGATCCTTCGGTACTCTGCGCTGCTTCCCAGAGACCATCATGAGCAGGCATGGCCCCATAGTGAGAGCCCAGCTCATTCAGGCGGTTCTCAATCATCAGGAAATGCCGGGCTTCCTCCCAACCCACCTGTACAAAGTCATCATAAAAGGACCGGGGCATCGGTGTGCCGTTAAAACGCCCGATCATGTCCCAGGTGAGATCAACAGCGTTGAGTTCAATATGGGCAAGCGAGTGGATAAGCGCCAGTTTCCCCGATGCACCCGTCGATCGTTTCGGCATATCGCGAGGCGGAAGGAGGACCGGTTGATCCGGTCGTCCGGGGCGGGAAGGCATGCCCATGGAGATAGAACGGCCCCCGAGAGACAGTTTTCCATTGAACCAGGCCTCCGCCGTGCGGATTGCCAGGGCGCATTTGCGACCGGTATCAGCTTCCCTGACAATTGCGGCAGATGCCTCATAGAGGTTGGAAAAGGCAGGGTTCGTTGCGGAGGACGTATTTTCAGACTGCATGCGACGGGTCACAATTCAGGACAGCTCTTCTGCGGCGCTTAAAACAGCCTCTACATGACCGGGGACTTTTACTTTTCGCCAGATTCGAGCCAGTTTGCCCGTACTGTCGATGAGAAAGGTAGACCGCTCTATGCCCATATAGGTGCGACCGTACATCTTTTTCTCCACCCAGACGCCATATGCCATCGCTACGGCTTTGTCTTCATCAGAGGCAAGACTGATCCCTAAGTCATACTTGTCTCTGAACTTGTCATGTTTCTTGACGGTATCGGGAGAAATGCCGACGATCTTGACGCCCAGCTTGTCGAAAGCAGCCTTATGCTCGGTGAAGGCAATTGCTTCCTTTGTGCAGCCCGGCGTGTCATCTTTCGGGTAAAAATACACCACAATCGGTTTGCCGAAATGGTCGTTCAGAGATAGGATTTCTCCGCGATCTGCAGGTAATTCGAACAATGGGGCTTCACTACCTTCAGTCAAAATATCAGACATTGATCAATTCAGCCTTTTTTCGCCTTATTTTGAGAGTTGAACCATATGCAGCACAGGTGTGCAATCGTCTTGAACAGACCTTGCTGTTTGCTACGAGGCTGTGTTCAAAACGGATGAGTCCCATCCTATTCTACTGCATCAAATGCTGTGCTGAGGCATACTGCAGAAGAGTATTTGGGCGAATCGAAACCCGCATGCCCGGTCACAGTCCGGAACCATTGGAGCGACAGTGGAACAATCAGGTCAAGCACCAAGGAAAGCCTGGTTGAAAGCCCTCAAGATTACGGGTCTTTGCCTGCTGGTCCTGTCGTTAATCGGCGGTGGCATTGTTATCAGTGCCAGAGTTTCTCCGATTGAGATTGATGATATTCAGGACAATCTGGCCGGATTGGCAAAGGGCTATCTGCCGGATGGTTATTCTATAGAAATAGATAAAGCTGACTTCCTCTGGAACGGAAGGCTGACAGGTGATTTGTCTATACGAGGACTGATCATTCGAAGTGAGACAGGTGACTGGCTGAAAGTTCCGAGTTTTGCGACATCGCTCAGTATGCCGGACATTCTGACACGCAAGATCCGGATCGACAGTGCTGTTGTTGAAGCCGGACATTTGTCCCTGGATCTGGCGCAGTTTGACAAAGACAACCAGCCGAACACAGAAACGATCAGCAAACCGCTCCCTGTTCGTCCGGATCATCTCGTTACGATGCTCTTTGATGCTCTGGAAGGTGCGGAAAGAGACGGCCGTGAATTGGGGATAGAGGCGCTGGAACTTGAGCGTTGGACCTTTGATCTGTCGAACAGCAAAAGCGGTTGGAAAAACCGGTTTTCCGAAGTGGATTCCAGCCTGCTCCTGTCAGAAGCAGAGACGCGTTTCTCTGTCATGGCAAATGGCTTTGTAGGGCGCTGGCGTATCGCGGCCCAGATGTCTGATGGTGGAGGCGAGGGAGCAGGTTTTCGGAACCTGCGCGCGTCAGTGAGTGATCTGACAGCTATTGATATTCTGGGGAACCATGAGAAATTTGCGGTTTCTGTTTCGCCGGAAATGGCGGCTCCGGTCTATCTGCGTCTGAATACCAGGCGTAAGAGAGATGAACCGGTCAGGCACTTTGCGGTCCGCACCAGCGCTGCAACCAGTCATGTCATCGTCAAAGACAATGAAATTACCTTCCGTGACGGGTTGGCGGGTCAGTTTGAATGGGACGAAAAACGCAGAGCCCTGATTATCCAACATGCTGATATTCGAGCCGGGCGCAATCTGGCCCGATTTCGTGGATCAATTGTCTGGCCTGAAGAGATGCACGAACCTGTCAGGTTTGCATTGGGCGCGCGGCAGGCTTCTGTGGGGCCGCAGGATGTAAAGCTGCCGCCATTGTGGATTCCGGATGTTGCTATTGAGGGGCAGGTTGATCCGGTGAACGGTCAGGTTGATTTCAATTCAGTTCGGGTCAAGACAGTCAATGCGCAGATTGATGCAGCAGGATCGGTCACCTTTTCAGGAGATTTACCAGCTATTTCGCTTGCAACGACTATTCGAGATGCAGATATCAGTGCCGTCAAACAGATGTGGCCAGCCTTTATTGCTCCGAACACGCGGCGCTGGATTATACAGCGTATGGAGCGCGGAAAGGTAACCGAAGCCCGTTTGCAGGCTGTGATCCCGCTGGAAAACCTCAAGAATGCCAAGAAGGGCAAGGTTATCATTCCAGATGAAGCGCTGGATGGGCGCTTTGATATTATCAACGCGAGCCTTACACCATTGACCGGCATGCCTGTTATCCGGGAGGTTGATGGCACGATTGATGTGACCGGCAAGACAGCAAGCATCGTGGTCCGTAGTGGGATAAGTGGCGAAGGACGGCATACCCTGAATGTCAATGGCGCGACCTTCACAATTCCTGATCTGGATGCCCAGCCGATCATGGGCAGTCTCGGTCTTGAGGCCACAGGAAGCGCGCAGGCTCTTGCTCAGATCCTTGACTCAGAGGCCCTCAAAATCCTGCGTCGACACGATATTGACCCCGAAGGGATTGATGGTGCTGTAACCGGGTTTTTTGAGGCCGAATTGCCTCTTGCCAAGGACGCTGCTCTTGAAGATGTCCGTTATTCGCTGCGTTTGAAGCTTGATCAGTTCTCAAGTGAATCGAAAATCAACGGTCATGCGGTCAGGAATGGTGCTCTCAATGTGGAGGTCGACAATTCAGAACTGTCCGTGCAAGGGCAGGCGAGTGTTGATGGCCTGGCGGCGAATGTTGATGTGGTTCAGGAATTTGGAGAACTGGCCTCGAACGTTGCCAAGTCGCAGCTCGAAGTGCGACTCACAGATGCAGAACGCCGTAAGGCTGGTCTTTATTTCGGTGATCGTGTTCAGGGTCCGATCACGATGAAGGTAGTGAACGACTCTTCAAGGTCTGGCGATGTCCAGCAGATAGATGTTGATCTCTCTTCATCTGTTCTGAGCATTCCCGAGCTTGGTTGGTCAAAAGGGGCAGGTGTACCAGCCAGAGCCAGCTTCGAACTGGTGAAGCGGTCAAAAATATCTGAGATAAACAAACTGGTTCTACAGGGGGATGGATTTCGCATTGCTGGCCATGCGGAACTGGACAAACAAAACCGCTTGAGAAAACTCACTTTGAAGAACGTGCGGCTTAGAAAGGGAGATAAATTCGATATCGATCTGACCGCAACAGCAGGTGGGCAATACAAAGTTTCGATCCGAGGTGATCAGCTCGATATACGGGGGCTTTTGAGAAAGAGTTCCCAATCCGAAGATGCTGACCGGCAAAGCAGCAAGACGGATGAGTTCGAATTCATAGATCTTGCCATTGATCTGAACCGGGTCATTGGTCAGAAAGGCCGGGTGGCACGCGATGTAAAGGGCAAATCCCGTCTCCGTCCATTTGGTCTGTCATCCATCGAGATGTCAGCTCTCATTGGCGATAGTACCCCGTTGAATATCAGCACTTCCAAGAACGGTCCCGAGCGTCAGCTTGACATCACAACGCGGGATGCAGGCGCTTTGCTGCGTTATATGGGTATCTATGACGATCTGTCCGGTGGTGTTCTGAGCTTTAATTCCGTGCGAAACTCTCAATCAGCACAAGAACAGGGTGGCTTTGAGATCAGAGACTTTCTTCTCAGAGACAGCGTTGCGGCTTCCAAACTGGCTGAAACGACAAAGTCATTACAGAATGCGGATCAGCGTCGCGTCGTACAGGCTGCTCGCGAGCTTGAAAATAGCGGTGCAATTGAATTCAAGCGGATGACAGCCACCTTTACCAAGGATGGTGACAGGGTCGCGGTCCGTAAAGGACGGGTTTCGGGACCGGTCGTGGGTGCGACACTTTCCGGGCAGATCAATCTGGCTGAACGAAACCTCAATCTGACCGGCACCTATGTGCCGATCTTCGGGCTGAACAATCTCTTTCAGCAGGTCCCGATCGTCGGGCGCCTTCTGGGAAACAGAAAGGGCGAAGGCTTGGTTGGTGTCACGTATCGCCTGGCGGGACCGTTCGATGAACCGCAGCTGGCGATTAATCCGGTCTCGGCCGTAGCGCCTGGCATCTTCCGATCCATCTTTGAGTTCAGCAACAACTCTGAGATCACGAGCCCCCGGACTGTCAAGCCAAACTCGACTGTCCGTAACCGATAGGTCCGTTTCTTACAAGGCTTAGCAAAGAATAGCCCTCGTCTGAATGGTCAGGCGAGGGCATTGCTTTATCGGTATATTTCTACAGCGCGTCGCAATGGACGATCGCTGCACAGTGCATTCAGACCGGCTTCAGAAGAACATGTTTCTTCTTGCCGAAAGACAGCTTGACCACGCCTTCTTCCGTCAGACTGCCATTATCAACCATTGTCCGTTCATCAGAAACAGACTGATCGTTGATACGGATAGCGCCGCCCTTGATGTGACGACGGGCCTCTCCGTTGGATGACGCCAGACCAGCCGAGACCAGAGCCGCCAGAAGACCCATGCCGGTAGACAGATCACCTGCAGCAATCTCCACAGTTGGAAGGTTGTCAGACAATGCGCCTTCCTCAAAGGTCTTGCGTGCTGTCTCTTCCGCTTCCTGTGCAGCCGCATCGCCATGGAGAAGACGGGTGACTTCTGAAGCCAGGACTTTCTTGGCCTCATTGATATCCGAGCCTTGCAGAGCCTCCAGCTTGGCGATCTCATCAAGAGGAAGCAGCGTGAAGAGACGCAGGAACCGCCCGACATCAGCATCTTCTGTGTTACGCCAGAACTGCCAGTAATTGTATGGGGACAGCATGTCCGGGTTCAGCCAGATGGCTCCGGAGGCAGTCTTGCCCATTTTTGCACCTGACGATGTGGTCAGAAGTGGCGAGGTGACCGCGAAAAGCTCTTCTTCCAGAATGCGACGCCCCAGATCGACACCAGAGACAATATTGCCCCACTGGTCAGACCCGCCCATCTGCAGCCGCGCACCAAAGCGCCGGTTCAGCTCGACGAAATCATAGGACTGAAGGATCATGTAATTGAACTCGAGGAAGGACAGGTGCTGTTCCCGTTCCAGGCGCAGGCGGACTGAATCCCGCTGCATCATCTGGTTGACAGAGAAATGCCGTCCGACATCGCGCAGGAAGTCGATATATTTGAGTGACATCAGCCAGTCGGCATTATCCACCATAACCGCATCCGTCGGGCCATCACCGAAGGTGAGAAACTGGTCAAAGACCTTGCGGATGCCGGCCTTGTTTTCCTCAATGTCTTCTGCAGTCAGAATTTTGCGGCTTTCATCTTTGCCGGTCGGATCACCCACGCGCGTGGTGCCGCCACCCATCAGAACAATGGGTTTGTGACCGGTCTTTTGCAGCCAGTGCAGAATCATGATCTGAATAAGGGAACCGACATGCAGGCTCGTTGCCGTGCAGTCGAAGCCGATATAGGCGGGCACAGTTTCCGAATAGAGCAGCTTGTCCAGTTGTTCGAAGTCAGAACACTGGTGAATGTATCCGCGTTCCTGAAGAACACGCAGAAAATCGGATTTTGGTTCGGTCATTGTCCGAATTGCTCCATAATCAGTCAACATATACGCCCTATCATGAAAGGCAGGGCGGTGATGTAGCAGAGATTGCGCAGAAATTCACGGGGGCTGTGCAAAAATGGCAAAATCTTTTTTGGCAATTGGTCTGATGAGTGGCACGAGCATGGATGGTATCGATGTCGCCCTCATTGAAACAGACGGATTGCGGCATGTGAAACCGCTCTGTGGCACCACCATGGCTTACACAGACAGTGAGCGTCAGGTCCTGAAGCAGGCTCTTGTGGACGGTGCGCATCTGTCCCGTGCCGATGAACGCCCCGGCAGTCTGGCAGAAGCAGAAATGCTGAGTACAGATTTGCATGTTCGGGCGATTGAAATGTTGTTGACCCAGGAGCATCTCGACCGCTCGGCTGTCGATGTGGTCGGTTATCATGGCCAGACCGTCTGGCATGACCCGGCACGAGCGCTGACGGTACAGCTGGGCCTGGGGCAGACAATGGCTGACCAGCTTGCCATGACCGTGGTTGATGATTTCCGCAGCAATGACATGGCGCATGGGGGGCAGGGAGCCCCACTTGCGCCGGTTTATCATCGGGCATTGGCCCGGGCGTCGTCTGTCCCGTTTCCTGTCGGGTTTCTCAATATAGGCGGTGTGTCCAACCTGACCCTGGTTGAAGAGAACGGCAGGGTCAGTGCTTTTGATACGGGGCCGGGCAATGCCCTGATCGATGACTTCATCTTCCGTCGCCTCGGAAAGGACTATGATGAAGATGGAGCGCTAGCCGCTCAGGGGCGGCGGTTTGATAATCTGGTCGAAGACTGGCTGACTGATCCCTATTTCACGGAAACCGGCCCCAAGTCTCTTGACCGGAATGCCTTTGCAACGCCCGGACTGGATAATCTTCAGACTGTCGATGGCGTGGCAACACTGACTGCTTTCACGGTCGGAAGCATTGCCCAGGCCCTGGAGCGGTGTAATCCAGAACCTCTTTCCGTTATCGTTTCCGGTGGTGGTGCTCATAATCACACCATGACCCGCTGGCTGGAAGGTCAGAGTGGCATTTCAGTCAGGCGTGCGTCGGATTTCGGATTTAACGACGATCTGATGGAGGCCGAGGCCTTTGCTTATATGGCCGTCAGACGCCTGCTGATGCTGCCAATCAGTTTTCCCGGCACGACTGGTGCGCCTTTTGACCTGATCGGCGGTATGATCCGGCAGCCGGGCGGCCGGTCGTAATCCTCCGGATAGATAAGAAAAAAAGGGGCCATCTGGCCCCTTTGAACTCATTCTATGAAGAATGCGCTTATTCCGGCGTATTGGCCTCGCCACGCATACGGCGATCCAGATAATCGGCGCAGGAATCGATGAGCACTTCCTGATGCTCTTCAAAGAAGTGGTTGCCGCCTTCCAGAATCTGCTGCTCGATCACGATGCCTTTCTGGGTCTTCAGCTTGTCCACCAGACTCTGGACATCCTTTGACGGAACCACACGGTCCGCATCGCCATGAATGATCAGGCCGGAGGACGGGCAGGGGGCCAGGAATGAGAAATCATGCAGGTTAGCTGGCGGCGCGATAGAAATGAAGCCTTCCACTTCCGGACGGCGCATCAGAAGCTGCATGCCAATCCAGGCACCAAAGGAGAAGCCGGCGATCCAGCATCCCCGGGAATCAGGGTTCATCAATTGCAGCCAGTCGAGTGCCGCTGCCGCGTCTGACAGTTCGCCAACACCATGGTCGAACGATCCCTGACTGCGACCGATTCCACGGAAGTTGAAACGCAGAACGGAGAAGCCGCGATCTGCGAACATGTAATGCAGGTTATAGACGATCTGGTTGTTCATCGTGCCGCCGAATTGCGGGTGAGGATGAAGAACAATCGCAATGGGTGCAGAGCGCTGCTTGGCGGGGTGATAACGGCCCTCAAGACGCCCGGACGGACCGTTGAAAATAACCTCTGGCATGAAGTCTCCACATACCTGTTTGACTGTTGAAGGGGCTTGGAAAAGCGTCCATGAATAAAAACCTGAAAAAAAAGTTCAGGAATAGGGGTGGACGCCTTGACTCGCTCTGGGGGGACACCTACAACAGTTTAGAATAGTTCGAAACTGGTATCTTGACGGATATCAAGATGCCGATTGCGGGTCCTTTTATTGTGGAGGACGGCGCAGATTGCAAGAGAACTTGTTGCAAATGGTTATCGGACTTGCGGTTTTTGGCGTTTATGGACTGTCTGGGAGCATGATTGAGTGACACGCGCTGCTGTTTATCTCGATTATAATGCAACGGCCCCGCTGCGGCCGGAGGCACGAGACGCCATGCTTGCGGCGTTTTCAGCTCCGGCAAATGCCTCATCCGTTCATCAGACCGGACGTCGTGCGCGCGGCCTGATTGAGCGAGCCCGGCAGTCTCTTGCCCGGCTTGTGGGCTGTGAAGCCAAGGATGTCACGTTTACAAGCGGCGGTTCTGAGGCCAATGCAACAGTTCTGACGCCTCATTGGCAGATTGGCCGGGATGACGTGCTGGTCGAGCACCTTCTGCTTGGGGCGACAGAGCATCCGTCTGTGCTGTCCGGTGGTCGATTTGCACAAGACAGGATCGGGATTATCCCTGTCGACAGCAATGGCTGTATCCGTGAGGATGCCTTGGCCGATGCTCTTGAAAAGGTGTCAGGCCCCACCATCTTGTCGATAATGGCAGCCAATAATGAAACGGGTGCTGTTCAGGATCTGTCTGCGGTCAGGCGGATTATCCGTCAGTCGGGCAAGGACGTGATCTTTCATGTTGATGCGGTTCAGGCGCTAGGGAAATGCGACCTCGACGATCTGACCTTGTCGGCGGATGTGATCAGTGTCTCGGCCCATAAGGCTGGAGGGCCGGTTGGTGTTGGCGCAATTGTCCGTCTGCGATCCGACATCCTGTTCGCGCCTCTTGTGAAAGGTGGTGGTCAGGAGCTTGGGCGTCGGGCGGGTACTGAAAATACAGCCGCGATTGCAGGATTTGGCGCAGCTTGTGAAAGCCTCTGCGACAATCCGTCGGAGCGGAGTGAACTGGCGCGATTGCGGGATTCGTGTGAAGAGGGCATGAAGTCGACCACCCCGGATCTTGTGATTTTTTCCGGTCTTGCAGATCGTCTTCCCAATACGATCTGTTGTGCGTTGCCGGGCGTAAAAGCAGAGACAGCGATGATTGCGCTGGATCTGGAAGGAATTTGTATTTCATCCGGTTCTGCCTGTTCATCAGGCAAGGTCGGACAATCCCATGTGCTTGCTGCTATGGGAGTCGAGGCTGAACTGGCGCAGGGCGCGCTTCGCATCAGTCTCGGATGGCAGACAAGTGAAGAGGATATCGAACGCTTTCTTGCGGCCTGGCGTTCGGTATCGACACGACTTCTGAAGAAGTCGGAAAAGGCAGCATAACCCACGGTCCTTGAAACCGATGCGGATGGAGTGAACATATGCCTGCGGTCCAGGAAACGATCGATCAGGTCCGTCAGATCGACGTTGATCAATACAAGTACGGATTTGTTACGGATATTGAGTCGGAAAAAGCCCCTAAAGGCCTGAACGAAGATATCGTCCGATTCATTTCTCAGAAAAAAGATGAGCCGGAGTGGCTTCTGGAATGGCGCCTTGATGCTTTCAAGCGCTGGCAGACCATGACAGAGCCGAAATGGGCCAAGGTCGAGTATCCGCCCATCGATTTCCAGGACATCTACTACTATTCGGCCCCGAAGCAGATGGACGGACCGAAAAGCCTGGATGAAGTGGATCCGGAGCTCCTGGAAACCTATGAGAAGCTGGGTATCCCTCTGCGTGAGCAGGAAATCCTGGCGGGTGTCGCGCCTGAAAACCGGGTGGCTGTTGATGCAGTGTTCGATTCCGTCTCTGTCGTCACGACCTTCAAGGAAGAGCTGGCAAAAGCCGGTGTGATCTTCTGCCCGCTGTCTGAGGCTGTGAAAGAGCATCCTGAGCTGGTGAAGAAATATCTTGGCTCGGTCGTGCCGGTGACAGACAATTTCTATGCTACGCTGAATTCGGCTGTGTTCTCTGAAGGCTCCTTTGTCTACATTCCCGAAGGCGTCCGCTGCCCGATGGAACTGAGCACCTATTTCCGGATCAATGAGCAGAATACCGGTCAGTTTGAGCGGACCCTGATCATTGCCGACAAGGGCTCTTACGTCTCCTATCTGGAAGGCTGTACAGCACCGCAGCGTGATGAAAACCAGCTTCATGCGGCTGTTGTTGAACTGGTGGCCCTGGATGACGCTGAAATCAAATATTCCACCGTTCAGAACTGGTTCCCGGGCGACAAGGACGGCAAGGGCGGTATCTATAACTTTGTCACCAAGCGTGGTGATTGCCGCGGCACCAACTCCAAAATCTCATGGACCCAGGTTGAGACCGGTTCCGCCATTACCTGGAAATATCCAAGCTGCATCCTGCGTGGCGATAATTCCGTTGGTGAGTTCTACTCGATCGCTGTTTCCAACGGTCACCAGCAGGTCGATTCCGGGACCAAGATGATCCATCTGGGCAAGAACACCAGAAGCCGGATTATCTCCAAGGGTATTTCCGCCGGTGTGTCGCAGAACACCTACCGCGGTGTGGTCTCAGCGCACAAGAAAGCCAAGAATGCCCGGAACTTCACCCAGTGTGATTCCCTGCTGATTGGCGATCAGTGCGGTGCCCATACAGTTCCGTATGTGGATTCAAAAAGCGCGTCTGCCGTCTTTGAGCACGAGGCGACCACATCCAAGATTTCTGACGACCAGATGTTCTACTGCCAGCAGCGCGGCCTCTCTGATGAGGAAGCGGTGGCGCTTATCGTCAATGGTTTCGTCAAGGATGTGATCCAGCAGCTCCCGATGGAGTTTGCGGTCGAATCCCAGAAACTGATCAGTATCAGCCTTGAAGGCTCCGTTGGATAAACGCGCGACTGTCTCAGATCAGCGCGACCGAAATTGGAATTAAAGATAATGCTCGAGATTAAAAATCTTCACGTCGAAGTCGACGGCAACAAAATCCTGCGCGGTATTGACCTCAAGATCAATGCTGGCGAAGTCCACGCCATTATGGGCCCGAACGGCTCTGGCAAGTCCACCCTGTCTTATGTTCTTGCCGGTAAGGAAGATTATGAGATCACCGAGGGTGAGATCCTGTTCCATGGCGAGAACCTGTTGGAAATGGGCGCAGATGAGCGTGCCGCTGCAGGCGTATTCCTCGCTTTCCAGTACCCGATTGAAATTCCGGGTGTGGCAACGATGACCTTCCTCAAGACGGCCATCAACTCCCAGCGCAAGGCGCGCGGCCAGGATGAACTGACCACACCGGAATTCATGAAGCTGGTGAAGGAAAAGTCTGCAGAGCTCAATGTGACCTCAGAAATGCTGAAGCGTCCGCTCAATGTGGGCTTCTCCGGCGGTGAGAAGAAACGCAACGAAATCCTGCAGATGGCTCTGCTTGAGCCAAGTCTCTGTGTGCTTGATGAAACCGATTCCGGCCTCGATATCGATGCGCTGCGGATTGTATCGGAAGGTGTGAATACCCTGCGGTCCCCAGAGCGGGCCATGGTGGTCATTACCCACTATCAGCGTCTGCTGGATCATATTGTTCCGGATGTTGTTCACGTGCTCTCCAAGGGCCGTATCGTTGAGACCGGCGATAAGGAACTTGCGCTTCAGCTCGAAGCCAAGGGCTATGCCGACTACGTGGACAACGCAGCCTGAGCTGCCAACAGAGAGGAGTTCTCTCATGAGTGCTGATCTCAGTGTTGTCCGGACGGACGCGGAAGCGCAGATCCTGGACCACTACAAGAGTGCCGAAGCCGCTCTGCCGGCTGTTGGCACGGATCGTCCGGCGGCTATTGCCCGATTTGAGGCAACCGGTCTGCCGCATCGTCGTATCGAAAGCTGGAAGTATACCGATCTTCGCAAACGAGTGACCACAGCCTTCGCTCCAGCAGGAGACGCGGACAGCGCCTCTGCCAGAGCCCTTCTGAGTGAGGATGCTCTGGACGCGCTTAACCCGGTTCGTCTGGTCATTGCCAATGGTCGCTTTGCCGCTGACCTTTCAGACCTGTCTGATCTTGGCGAAGGGGTGAGCGTCGCTGACCTGACAGAAGCATCTGATGCACAGGGGCTAAGCCTGGCTGTTGCTGAAGGAGATGTCGGTCTTGATCTGAACCTGGCCTTCCGCACCGGTGGTGTGGTTCTGACGATTGCTGATGGTGTCTCTGTCGAGCGCCCGATTGAAATCGTCACCGTCGTTACGGCTGATGCCCCGGTCTCCAGTGCATCTCACGTGGGTGTACGGGCCGGAAAGGGTGCGTCAGCCCTCATCATTGAGCGCTATGCAGGCATGGATGCTGCCTACCAGAGCAATGTCTCCGCCAGCTATGACCTTGCTGAAGAGGCTGAAATCGCTGTGGTGCGGATGCAGACAGAAAGCGAAGCGGCTCTCCACGTCGGCTCGACACAGGCTGAACTGGCCGAGAATGCCAGGTTTAATCACCTGTCAGTTCTGGTGGGTTCCGAGATTGCCCGCGATCAGACCTTTGTGCGGTTCAGCGGAGAGCATGCTCATGCTGGCCTGCGGGGCATCAATCTGTCTGGCAAGAAGCAGCATATCGACAAGACGCTGGTTGTTGACCATGCCGTGCCGAACTGCGACAGCCGTGAGCTTTACAAGACGGTGGTATCCGGTGAAGCAACCGGTATCTTCCAGGGCAAGATTGTTGTGCGTCAGCATGCCCAGAAGACCGATGCCGAAATGATGAGCCAGGCGCTTCTTCTGTCTGAAGACGCGGGTTTCTCAAACAAGCCGGAACTTGAGATCTACGCTGATGACGTGGTGTGTGCCCATGGCGCCACCTGTGGTGAGCTTGATGAGGACCTGTTGTTCTATCTCCTGTCTCGCGGTATCCCGAAAGCAGAAGCGGAACTGATGCTGGTTCAGGCATTCCTGGCTGAAGCTGTGGAAGAGTTCGACAATCGTGCCGTTGCAGATGCGCTTGGAACTCTGGTAGAGCAGTGGCTGAGTGCACGCGAATCCATGCAGATCGGAGGATAGGCTGATGCAGGGCGAACAGCTCGCAAGCACGGCAGGGGCCTATGATGTTGAGGCAATCCGTGCGGATTTCCCCATTCTGTCGAGAGAAGTCTATGGCAAGCCATTGGTTTATCTGGACAATGGCGCTTCAGCACAAAAGCCTCAGGCTGTCATAGACGCCATTACAAAGGCTTATTCCGAGGAATATGCCAATGTGCATCGCGGGCTGCATTATCTGTCCAATACAGCGACCGAAAATTATGAGAATGCGCGTGAGACAGTCAGGCGTTTTCTCAATGCCGCTCATGTGGATGAGGTGATTTTCACACGCTCATCCACAGAGGCTATCAATCTGGTCGCCCATGCCTTTGGTGCGAAACATATCGGAGAGGGCGATGAGATCGTTCTCTCGATCATGGAGCATCACTCCAACATCGTGCCATGGCACTATCACCGTGAACACAAGGGTGCTGTCCTGAAATGGGCGCCCGTTGATGACCATGGCGAGTTCCATCTGGACGAGCTGGAAAAGCTGCTGACCGATCGGACGAAGATCATCGCCATCACGCATATGTCCAATGCTCTTGGTACAATCGTGCCGATCAAGGACATCGTGAAGCTGGCACACAGTCGGGGTATCAAGGTTCTGGTTGATGGCAGCCAGAGTGCTGTGCATATGCCGATTGACGTGCAGGATCTGGGTGCGGATTTCTATGTCTTCACCGGCCACAAGGTCTACGGCCCGTCAGGTATCGGTGTGCTCTATGGGACCCGGGAGGCCCTTGCCGATCTGCCGCCTTTCATGGGCGGCGGTGAAATGATCGGCGATGTAACCGAAGACTGGGTGACCTATGCCGAGCCACCACATCGGTTTGAGGCTGGAACACCGCCGATTGTCCAGGCCATTGGCCTTGGTGCTGCGCTTGACTATATGGATTCCATCGGCAGAGACCGGATTGCAGCTCACGAAGCCGAGCTCAATGCCTATGCCCATGAGCGCCTGTCACGGATCAATGCCTTGCGCATTTTTGGTCAGGCCCGTAACAAGGGGGCGATTGTCTCTTTCGAGCTGGAAGGCGTGCATGCGCACGACATTTCCATGCTGATTGACCGATCAGGTGTTGCTGTCCGGGCGGGTACCCATTGTGCTCAGCCCTTGCTGAACCGTTTTGGTGTAACATCAACCTGCCGTGCATCATTCGGTATGTACAATACACTTGCAGAAGTGGATATACTGGCCGAAGCGTTGGAAAAGGCTCAGACCTTCTTTGGGTGAGCCAGAAAAATGGAACAAGATCTGTGACACAGGATGTGAGTGAAACAGAACAGCATCAGGCTGCAATTGAACCGGGAAGTGATATCCCGGCTGAAGAGCTTGAGCGTTTGACCGACGATATCGTATCGGCCATCAAAACCGTTTATGACCCTGAAATCCCTGTCGATATCTATGAACTCGGCCTGATTTACCGGGTTGAGATTGATGATGATCGCAATATCGAAGTCGATATGACCCTGACGGCACCCGGTTGCCCTGTGGCCGGTGAAATGCCGATCTGGGTGGACAATGCGGTGTCATCAGTCATGGGTGTTGGCGCGGTCAAGGTGAACATGGTCTTTGATCCGCCCTGGACACCGGAACGGATGTCTGAAGAGGCCAAGGTTGCCCTTAACTGGTATTGACCCTCGCAACAGGAGTGGTGAATGACTGGATTGAAAATGCCATTTCAGGTGATGTCTCTGACAGACGCCGCCGTAGAACGCATTCAAGCCTTGCTTGCGTCTGCGGATCCTGATGTTCAGGGTCTGCGCGTCGGCTTGAAGAATGCTGGCTGTGCGGGCATGGAATATACCGTCGATTATGTACGGGATCCGGACCCGAAGGACGATGTGGTCAGCGAAAAAGGCGTCACGGTCTATGTGGATCCCAAGGCTGTGCTGTTCATGCTTGGAACGCAGATGGATTATGAGGTGACCAAGCTGAGAAGCGGCTTTGTCTTCAATAATCCGAACCAGACCGGAGCATGCGGCTGTGGTGAGTCGGTTTCACTTCAGGCCGCTGACCTTGAAGCTCTTGCCAAGGAACAGGCTGCTCAACAATAGCCAAACCGCATAAGCATCTGGGAATTTGGATAATAAAAAAGGTCGGCTATAAAAGCCGACCTTTTTGCGTTTCAACAGTCTGCTGATGATCAGGCGACATACTTGTCGAAATTGACCCGGTCATCCGTCTCAGTGATGACCACATTACGACCATTCTCTTTAGCCGCGTAGAGGCAGGCGTCTGCCCGCTCGATCATCGTGCTTGGATTGTCGCCTGTGCGGAACTGGGAGATACCGATAGAGATGGTCACACGACCAAGGTTCTCGCCGGTTGATCGCTTTACCAGCTCCTTGCCCTGAACAGCCGCGCGAATGTTTTCAGCGACAACTTCAGCCTGCTCCATAGAGGTGTCCGGAAGAATGACAGTGAATTCCTCACCACCATAACGGCACGGGATATCCTGGCCCTTGACGTTCTGTTTTACCGACAGAGCAACAAGGCGCAACACCTGGTCACCGGTCTGGTGGCCATAAGTATCGTTGAATTTCTTGAAGTGATCGATATCCGTGACCAGAAGGGTCAGAGGCTTGCCGCTTTGCTCGGCATCTGTCAGCGCCCGTTCCATGGACTGGTCAAAATGCTTGCGGTTGGCAAGCGTCGTCAGCTCATCGGTTAGCGATTCGAACATGATCGTCTCAAGGTTCTCCTGAAGATCGGAGATCTGCCCTTGAGCTTCCGTCAACTGGACGTGCAGCTTGTTGTTGTTGTCGATAATGCCTTTGGTCGCCGTAATCAGGTTTTTGATGACCTTGGTGGCTTCAGAACTCGATTTTGATGTGGCAAGTTCGGTTGCGGCAACTGCGAGTGACTCACCATATTCCGATGTGGAACCCTGGCTCTTGACCAGCATTTCCAGAACATCACCGATCTCATCAGTCAGCTTGCCGCCGACTTCTTCGATTCGATCGCCGAGACGATTCGGAGAGAGAAACTCATCATAGATCGACTCCACTTCTTCCATGGACAGTCGACCGCGCGCACGCAGAATTTCATTGATTGCCTTGTTTAGCGTATGGTTGAAACCAACCGCATACGTATAAAAAAGCTCATAATTCCTAGGGTATGCAGGTACTTCGCTTTTTTTGATGTGCCCCAGAGCAGACGTACCGTAGGAGTAGGTCCGCTCGAAGTTTTCACCTTTTCCGCCCATTATTTTCAGCCCTTGATACCAACCCAGTCAGCCCTCCTGGCTCGACCGTAGCTTCGGTATCAGATTAGGCAATGAAGCTTAAAGTGACGTTAAATTGGCGATTTTTGCCAATTTCAACTACTTCGTGTCGGTGGATTTGGATGCAGTCTTTCCTTGCGGTCTGATAGGACGCAGAAGGAAAGCGGGAACATGATCGCCAAGACCGACTGGTGTTGGCTCATCGCGCTCCCTCCGACGGGAGGCATTACGATTCTTGCGACCGGTCTTCTGGGGCTGCTCATCACGGACTGGCTGGGCGCTGGTCTCTGCAACAGGAGCCTGCTCGGCACTGGCTGCCTGTTCAGGTGCCTTGCGCTTGCCACCCTTGCGGGATCCTTTACCGCGTTTGGGTTTGTCATCAGCCTCTGCTTGGGCGGGCTGACCCTCTGCCCAGTCGATGTCATCGCCAGTCAGCTTCTGGATAGCGTCGACATATTTCTTCTCGGCAGGCGTTACGAGCGTGAAGGCAGCGCCTGAGCGACCCGCACGACCTGTTCTGCCAATACGGTGGACATAATCGTCTGCATGAGTTGGCACATCAAAGTTGAACACATGGCTGACGGCCGGGATATCGAGCCCGCGGGCCGCAACGTCACTGGCAACCAGAATGGACAATTCGCCGGACTTGAACTTGTCCAGCATGGCCATGCGCTGATGCTGATCCATGTCGCCATGCAGGGTGGCGACCGGAAAGCCGTGCTTCTCAAGTGAACGGAAGACAATACCCACATCGCGTTTGCGGTTACAGAAGACAATTGCGTTCTTCAACTCTTCAGCAGAGTGCAGAAGGGAGCGAAGCTGTTCGCGCTTTTCATGGGCTGTTGCAGAGCAGCTCACGAACTTCTGTGTCACATTCTTGGATGTGGAGGCAGGCGGGGCCACTTCCACCTTCACCGGGTTCTGCAGGAACTGTTCGGTCAGGCGCTGGATTTCACCTGGCATGGTTGCTGAGAAAAACAGTGTCTGACGGGTAAACGGAACCAGTTTGCAGATCCGCTCGATGTCCGGGATGAAACCCATATCCAGCATGCGGTCTGCTTCATCAATGACCAGAAGCTCAACACCGGTCAGTAGCAGTTTGCCACGCTCGAAATGATCCAGAAGCCGTCCCGGTGTTGCAATCAGCACATCGGCACCGCGCATCAGTTTGCGCTCCTGCTCATCAAAAGAGACGCCGCCGATCAACAGGGCTACGGTGAGCTTGTGGTTGATGCCGTACTGATCGAAATTCTGTTCAACCTGGGCAGCAAGTTCGCGGGTTGGCTCAAGAATGAGCGTCCGCGGCATGCGGGCCCGGGCGCGGCCTTTCTCCAGCAGGGTAAGCATCGGCAAGGTGAAGGAAGCCGTTTTCCCGGTTCCTGTCTGGGCTACCCCCAGAACATCCCGACGCGAAAGCACATGCGGAATGGCTTCTGCCTGAATGGGCGTGGGGGTTTCGTAACCGGCTTTTTCGACGGCGTTCAGGACCTTGTCGCTCAGACCAAGTGAAGTAAAGCTCATGAGGTTTTCTATCAGATCTCTTTATCGCGAGCTGAATTTCGTAAATTTCAAACCGAAATTCCAGAATTTGTAGCGGACCATAAAGATGATGGCGCTCTTGTCAATCTTTCCTTTTGTTTCAACCGCGGAAAAGCGGGGTTTTCAGAAGTTAAGGTAAAGGATCGCGCGACAACGCGCTGCAAATGGAAATCCGCACTTGACCATAAGGGTGAAAAGTCGCATCCCCAAGGTCTGGTATTTAATGGAGAAAAGCGATGTCCCAGACCTTTGATACACTTCTGAAAGCAGGCACTGTCGTCAACCAGGATGGTATCGGGCAACGGGACATCGGGCTTGTAGGTGGGCGGATCGCCGGAATTGGCTCTTTCTCTGATGACCAGGCCGGAGAGGTGATTGACTGCACCGGGCTGCACATCCTGCCGGGCGTTATCGACACCCAGGTTCATTTCCGTGAGCCAGGCAATGAACACAAGGAAGATCTGGAAAGCGGATCACGCGCCGCTGTTATGGGCGGTGTCACGGGTGTGTTCGAAATGCCGAATACATCGCCGCTGACAACGTCGGCTGAAACCTTTCAGGACAAGATCAGCCGTGCGACACATCGCATGCATTGCGATTTTGCATTTTTTATGGGGGGAACCCGTGAGAATACTGCAGACTTGCCGGAGCTGGAGCGTATTCCAGGCTGCGCGGGTGTCAAAGTGTTCATGGGGTCATCTACCGGCAATCTGCTTGTGGACGATGATGATGGTGTGCGCGGCATCCTGAAAGTGATCAACCGTCGGGCGGCATTCCATTCAGAAGACGAGGCGCGTCTTGAATCCCGCAAAGGAGAACGGGTCGAGGGCGACCCTTCCAGCCACCCCGTATGGCGGGATCCGGAAGCCGCTCTGAAATGCACCAGGCGCCTTGTGTCTCTTGCGCGGGAAACCGGCAAGCGGATCCATGTTCTGCACATCTCAACCGGCGATGAAATCCTCTATCTGAAGGATCACAAGGATGTAGCGTCTGTAGAAGTGACGCCCCATCATCTGACCCTCACGGATGAAGCCTATAAAACACTCGGAACCTATATCCAGATGAACCCTCCTGTGCGTTCCAAAGAGCATCAGGATATTATCTGGTGGGGTGTGGAGCAGGGGATCGCCGATATTCTGGGGTCCGATCACGCTCCGCACACGCGAGAGGAAAAGGACAAGCCTTACCCTCAGTCTCCATCCGGCATGACAGGTGTGCAGACGCTGGTGCCGACCATGCTGAACCACGTGAACAACGGCCGCCTGAGCCTTGAGCGCTTCGTCGACATGACCAGCGCAGGACCAGCACGCCTGTTCCAGCTTTCCGGAAAAGGGCGGATTGCGGTTGGCTATGATGCGGATTTCACGATTGTGGATCTGAAGCGTCAGCAGACAATCACCAATGACTGGATTGCCTCACGCGCAGGCTGGACGCCCTATGATGGGGTAACGGTTACGGGCTGGCCGATTGGTACCATGATCCGTGGTCGTCGAATCATGTGGGATGATGAACTGGTCACAGAAGCTCAGGGCGAGGCTATCCGGTTTCAGGAATGCCTCTCAACGTGAGAACAGAGCGCGCGGTAAATCCCTAAAGCAGAAATACAGCAGATCATAAATTGACCTGACGACAGGCATCCTGGACGTCACAAAAGTGCCGTCAGGAAAGACCTCTGTATTGCCGGAAAACCTTGAAACCGCATCCTGCCAGTTTGATGCCTCAACATCAAGAATACAGGACTCACAACCCTTGTTACCCTGAACAAGAAAACTCTCGCGAACCATTATACGCTCCACAAAATATGCACGGGGAAATGCTGCGCTAATCATGGTTAAAAAATGGTTAATTTACGTTAATATTCCCTTAATCCACACCTTTGTGGAGGGGAAGGCAAAGACTGTCCTGGAGCGGACAGGCTCAATCACCGGCGACAAAGAAATGCCAGGTTCCGTCAGGGCCAATGCCCACGCGGTAGAAGATATAGGCGCCAAACTGCTTCATATCCTCATAATCGCCGTAGGTCACAACCTTGAACAGGTCCACCCGCTGCGGCGGTGTAAGGTCATCAAGTGGCACTGAGAAGAAATAAGGCCACACATACATTTCCTGCGGCTGGCCGGGGTCGAGATGAACATATCCGATCTCAAGAATTTCGATCAGGATTGCCAGCAGTTCATGGCCCTCCGGATCGCCGGAGCTTTCCTTGAGAAAATCTATCGGATCGGTATAGCCGCCAAAAGACAGGGTAGGTGGCACCTCATTGGCTTCGAGAACCGGGCGGAGCTTTTCTATGTCACCACTGCGTGCTGCTTCCAGAATAGCGTCTCGTGTGGACCTGACAGGTTCCGGCAGGCGGCTAAGATCTGTCTGAACCTGGGGTGTTGAAATGACATTTTCAGATGGACCTGTACCGGTGTCCGGAGCCGTATTCTTGGGGACGACCTGATCAACTGTGCCTGTTGGCTTGAGCGGCGTCGGATTGGCATCCTGGCTTTCACCATCTGCAGGGACAACCCGGATTGTCTCAGTGGTAACCTTCTTGGCCACTGCACCAGTCGGCTGAAGCCCTGCAATCACACAGGCCGTGGCGACACAGAACATTAACCGTGCGACACTATATTTCCTGAAATGGTTTGGTTGCACAGTGATTCCTCCCGAGGCTTTGCCTCTTATAGCCGCTAAGCCAGGGCCAGAAAACGAACCTGTGGGTCGATAAGGACAAAATGATTGCCCTCAGCCCGTTCATCATCGGAATTCCCATAGGCATTGTCATGACCGCTCCTGTTGGGCCGGTCAATATCATGTGCCTTCAAAAAGTTTTACGACATGGTTTTGTCACAGGTGTGATTGTCGCAACCGGTGCCGTGATTGCCGATCTGGTCTATGCACTGATGGCGGTTCTCGGTGTAACGGCCATCATTCATTCCATTGAGCACTATGCCACTTTCCTGGAATGGGGTGGGGGCCTGCTACTGCTTGTCTATGGCATCCATACCTGGCGAAAGGTCCCGCACTTTTCTAGGGAACGTGATGAGGGGACAGCCAAACCGATTACCTGCCTGATGACGTCCTTCATGCTGACGGTGACCAATCCCGGCACCATCTTTGGCTTCCTGGCAATTTTCGGCAGTCTTGGAGATATGATTCCAGAACAGGGAGACTGGAACGGAATTGTGCTGCTGCTGGCAGGTGTTGTGACCGGCGCTTTTGGCTGGTGGTTTATTCTGATCTCGGTGACGAACCGGGTACGTACGCGACTGGACGAGACCTGGTTGCGTCGGATCAGTCGCCTGGGCAGTGCTCTGATTTTGAGTTTTGCCGCCGTTCTGCTCGGCCGCGCAATTGCAGCCAGCGCCAAAGCACTGGCCATGCTGTAACATAAAGTGGACAGGCTTCAGCCTGAAAATCAGTGGATTATTGCAAAGTCCGGTCGACGGTATATTCACCGTTGCGGATTTTCTCCGGCAGGGACTGAGTCATCTTCGCGACGGCTTCCTCACCATAGACATTGATGAGCCGGGCGAGGGCAAGAAACAGGGACGCCTGACAGAGAACATCAAACTCGATGCCTTCGCTCAGGCCTTCCGACCAGGCATCTCCAATCAGCTCGCAGGCAAGCTGTTTCTGCTGCGCGAGTTCTTCAATCTCGCTGTACTCTTCAATATGCTCTGACATCCTGCGCGCTTTCTGTTCTGTACAGGGGCATGATGACACCCTGACACAGTCACCTTAGCACGCCGAAAAGACACGCCGCGTCTATTTTGTGAAGAAATGGTTAATATCGCTGTGCAGATTTGAATGAAATGCGGTAAGTCTTTGATTTAAAATACTTATCTTCCATATCGGTTGTTGATATCCTTTGCCAGTTCCTGACCGGTCAGGAGCTCGCGTTGATAGGATTGCTCGGCATTATTTGTGCAGCTCTGATAAGCCTCCGAATAACCGCGATAGCCCTGGTTGAATGAGGCGGTCAGCCGTTTCTTGCGCAGCTCATTGGGTTGTTCTGCCTGAAGCAGTGAGGACATACGCTGTCGCCAGAGCTGATTGTCATCCGGTTTGCAGAGGGTCGAGAGGAAGTGCAGCCTTCCCAGAACAACCGCCAGATTACTGAGCTTCTGATCATATGGTGCTGCCTGGTCGAGGCTCTGCGCGGAAGCCTCTCCGGTCATCCAGAGAGACGCAGATGTGAGCAGGCCGACGCCGAGCAGTCTTGCAATTTTCATCAGAACTCTATCCCGGTCCCGGTCTGCGCGTCAGATGTCCAGATCTTCGGCAAATTCCGCGTTTTCCTGAATGAACTCAAACCGGGCTTCCGGCTTGTTGCCCATCAAACGTTCGACAGTCAGCTTGGTCTGCTGCTCTTCCTCATCCCCGACATCCACCCGCAGAAGGGTTCTGTTTTTCGGGTCCATCGTTGTTTCCTTGAGCTGGGCAGGCAGCATTTCGCCAAGGCCCTTGAAGCGGCCGATGTCGATTTTGCCACGACCCTTGAACTCCGCCTCAAGCAGCTCGTCCTTGTGCAGGTCATCCCGTGCATAGAGCGTTTTTCCGCCCTGGCTGATCCGGTAAAGTGGCGGAACAGCGAGGAACAGGTGGCCGTTGTCAACAAGCTCCGGCATCTCCCGGTAGAAGAAGGTAATCAGCAGCGAAGCAATATGGGCACCGTCAACGTCAGCATCCGTCATGATGATGACCTTTTCATAGCGGAGGTCGTCATCTCGATACTGACTGCGCGTTCCGCAACCAAGCGCCTGGATCAGGTCGGCAAGCTGCTGGTTGGCTGCAAGCTTTTCCCGCCCGGCATTGGCGACATTGAGGATCTTGCCGCGGAGGGGAAGGATGGCCTGATTGGCCCGGTTGCGGGCCTGTTTGGCAGAACCGCCAGCGGAATCACCCTCAACGATGAAGATTTCAGAGCCTTGGGCGGCTGTCTGTGAGCAATCGGCGAGCTTGCCCGGCAGGCGCAGCTTGCGCACAGCCGTCTTGCGGTTGACTTCTTTTTCCTTGCGGCGACGCAGGCGTTCTTCCGCCCGTTCAATCACCCAGTCCAGAAGCTTGTTGGCCTGTTGAGGGGAGGCGGCCAGCCAGTGATCAAATGCGTCCCGCAGGGCGTTCTCAACAATGCGGGTCGCTTCCGTTGTGGCCAGCTTGTCCTTTGTCTGCCCGACGAACTCCGGCTCGCGGATGAACACAGACAGCATGGCGCCTGCGGACGTCATCACGTCATCGCCTGTAATCACCGAGGCTTTCTTGTTGCCGGTAATATCCGCATAGGTTTTCAGCCCGCGCAGGAGCGCCATCCGAAGGCCGGATTCATGGGTGCCGCCTTCAGGGGTCGGGACCGTATTACAATAGGAATGCACAAAGCCATCACCGCCAAACCAGGAGACGGCCCATTCAACAGAACCATGACCACCCTGGCGTTCCGTCTTGCCGGAAAAGACCGTGTCGGTGACAAAGTTCTGCTTGCCGAGTGATGAGCTCAGATAGTCCTTCAGGCCGCCAGGGAAGTGGAACACGGCCTTTTCCTGAGCTTCCGATTTTTCATCGAGAAGGGCCGGGTCACAGGACCAGCGAATTTCGACGCCGCCAAAGAGATAGGCTTTTGAACGGGCCATCTTGAACAGGCGGTCAGGACGGAAGCGGGCGGATTTGCCAAAAATTTCAGGATCCGGATGGAAGCGAACTCTGGTGCCGCGCCGATTATGGACATCGCCAAGGGATTCGAGTCCGCCTTGCGCAATGCCCCGAGAAAAGCTCTGCCGGTAGAGCTTGCGACCACGGGCCACTTCAACGACGAGATCATCGGAGAGGGCGTTGACCACCGATACACCGACACCGTGGAGCCCGCCAGAAGTCTCGTAGACCTTTGAATCGAACTTGCCGCCAGCGTGCAGGGTGGTCATGATCACTTCAAGAGCCGACCTGTCCTTGAATTTGGGATGCGGGTCGACCGGAATGCCGCGACCATTATCCGTAACGGTCAGATAGCCGTCTGCATCCAGAGCAACTTCAATCCAGGACGCATGACCTGCAACGGCCTCGTCCATGGAATTGTCGATAACTTCGGCAAACAGATGATGCAGCGCCTTTTCATCGGTGCCGCCAATATACATGCCCGGTCTGCGGCGAACCGGCTCCAGCCCTTCCAGCACCTCGATTGCGGATGCGTCATAATCTTCACCTGCAACGGCCGCCGGGATTGCGTCTGACTTGCGCGGGGACGGTTTCTTTGACTGAGCGGGTGCTGGGGGCGGGGCTTCTGCAGTCTTCACGGGCTGGCCGTCTTCCTTGGCGTTCAAGGCCTGCGGTTTGGTCTTGCGTCCGGTTTTTGCCTGCGATGCCTTCAGCGCTGAAACGCTGGCCTCAAGTTCCGCAAAGAGGTCGTTATCGTTACTCATTCTGTCTTTCCGCCAAATCCGCCCGCATATATGGTGTCGCATCTATAGCGACGACAGGGCCGAATCAATCACGCATCTGACACAAGAATACACGAACCGGGAAGATTGTCGTTCCGTCTATGTTCCGTCCGGTCTGGACATGTCTGAGCAGACCTCGGAATGGTCAGAAAAGAGGCGTGGCCATCCGTCCGGCTGTATGGTCGGTCGCCATCTTGCCGATATATGATTCAGGCAAGGGAAACCCTGAGTTTTTTGAACTGTTTTAAGTTTGGCATATTTGGTCTTTATTCACGCTCATTTTATGCTACGGATTACGGACTGGTCGCAATACGACCAAACTTGCTTATTCCATGTCGAAACGATAACAGCTTTGGGTTTACGGCCCGCGTATATCTGCTGCGGGTTTCGATTTATAACGTGCGACCGAAGTTTGGGAGCTTAGACGAATGAAGGTTTTGGTACCTTGTAAGCGGGTTGTTGACTACAACGTCAAAATTCGCGTGAAAAGTGACGGTTCAGGTGTGGATCTTGCCAATGTCAAGATGGCCATGAATCCGTTTGACGAAATTGCGGTTGAAGCTGCTCTTCGTCTGAAAGAAGCCGGCAAGGCTTCTGAGGTTGTCGTCGTGTCAATCGGCCCGGCTCAGTCTCAGGAAACGCTGCGGACCGGACTGGCTATGGGTGCCGACCGCGCTATTCTTATTCAGTCCGACGACGCTGTTGAGCCTCTTGGTGTGGCCAAGGCTCTGAAAGCCGTTGTTGATGAAGAACAGCCAGGCCTCGTAATCCTCGGCAAGCAGGCAATTGACGATGATGCCAACCAGACAGGCCAGATGCTTTCTGCACTGCTCGGATGGTCCATCGGCACATTCGCTTCCGAGATCGAGCTGGACGGCGACAAGCTGACAGTCACCCGTGAAGTTGATGCCGGCCTGCAGACCGTTGAACTGAAGACACCGTCAATCCTGACTGCTGATCTTCGTCTGAACGAGCCACGCTACGCGTCTCTGCCAAACATCATGAAAGCCAAGAAAAAGCCGCTTGATACCAAAGCGATTGCTGATCTCGGCGTTGATGTTGCCCCGCGTCTGACGGTTCTCAACACCGAAGAACCACCGGCACGTGCTGCTGGTGTGAAGGTCGGATCTGTTTCTGAACTGGTCTCCAAGCTTCGTGATGAAGCTGGCGTCATCTGATCGGGAAGGAGTGAACGATAATGACAACGCTTTTGTTTGCGGATCATGATAATTCCGCTCTTTCCGATGGCACTGCCAAAGCTCTGACCGCTGCTGTTGAACTGGGCTCTGACGTCCATGTTCTGGTTGCCGGTAAAGACTGTGGTGCTGCTGCAGAAGAAGCTTCCAAGCTGTCCGGTGTTGCCAAGGTTCTGGTTGCTGATGCTGCTGAACTGGAAGCACGTCTGGCCGAGCCGACTGCTGCTCTGATCGTTGGCCTCGCTGGCTCTTATGATGCCATCGTTGCTCCTGCGACCACAGACGGCAAAAACGTTCTGCCGCGCGTTGCTGCTATTCTGGATGTCATGCAGATCTCGGAAATCACCGCTGTGAAATCCGCTGATACGTTTGAGCGTCCGATCTATGCAGGTAACGCCATCCAGACAGTTCAGTCCGGTGATGCGAAAAAAGTCATCACGGTCCGGACCGCGTCTTTCGCAGCTGCTGAAGCTGGCGGTTCTGCACCGGTTGAATCCATTGCTGCTGCTGATAACCCGGGTCTGTCCTCTTTTGTTGAGAACAAACTTTCTGAAAGCGAGCGTCCGGAACTGACCTCTGCAAAGATCATCATCTCCGGTGGTCGCGCGCTGGGCTCTGAAGAGAAGTTCCAGGAAGTCATTCTGCCGGTTGCTGACAAGCTTGGTGCCGCTGTTGGTGCGTCCCGTGCTGCTGTTGATGCCGGTTACGCACCAAACGATTGGCAGGTTGGTCAGACCGGTAAGGTGGTTGCACCTGACCTCTATATCGCTTGCGGTATCTCAGGCGCTATCCAGCACCTGGCCGGTATGAAAGATTCCAAGATCATCGTTGCCATCAACAAGGACGACGAAGCTCCGATCTTCCAGGTTGCTGATTACGGTCTCGTTGCAGACCTGTTTGACGCGCTGCCTGAAATGGAAAAAGAACTCGGCTAACCAGCCGTTCCAGTTCTTTCACATCTTTGAAAAAGCCCGGCCTTGGTGGTCGGGCTTTTTTATTACCCGAGAGAATTTCCCTCTCAACGAGGCTGCGGTTGCTCACAAATCACAGGGTGTGAATAAAAATATTCTGTCGGATCGAGGCAATGCAGGACGGTCATAAATCAGGCTGTTTTCCGTCGGATATTCTGTCTGGGCAGCCCCTTAAAAACGTCGTTAAGAGTCGTAAATGGTACATTTGATGTGCCATTCAGGATGTTTTTTGAGGTATTGATCGGTTAAGAATAAGTTACCTCGGTGGAAGCAGCGAGGTATCAGTCAATGGGCACAGCGACAGTCACAAACATGACTGTATATTGACATAATATTTTCATAATTATAGCTGTGTGCATTCTGCGTATGCCCATGAGCGCAGAACCCCCGGAGTGATTTGGGGACAAGTTAAATCTGGGAACGCTCGCGGAGGAAACTATGAGCATTAAACCACCCTTTACCGATCTGGAGATCAAGAAGGCGCCTGGCGGCTTCTACGAAGGCTACAGCCTGCCGATCGCCCTGATCAGTAAAATCAGCATGGCCCTTCTGGTCATTTGGGCGCTGGTCTGGCCTGCAAACGCAAACAGCGTACTTGGCAGCCTGAACTGGCGTATTCTGGGAGACTTCAACGCGTTTTATATCGTGATTGTTGGCTTCTTCTTCTTCCTGGCCGTTGTCGCCATTCTGCCTCAGACCGGCAAGAAGGTGATGGGTCGCCCGGGTGAAGGAAAAGAATTCTCTGACTTTTCCTGGTTCTCAATGATGTTCGGCGCCGGCCTTGGCGTTGGTCTCATGGTTTTCGCGACCGCTGAACCGCTTAGCCTCTGGGGTTCCAACCCTGAGGTTGTTTCCGGTGCTGTTGCTGGCAAAACAGAAGCTGCTGTTGAGTCCGCATATCGCTACACATACCTGCACTATGGCTTCCATGCCTGGGCAATCTATGTGGTGACCGGCCTGTCTCTGGCATACTACGCTTACACACGCGGAATGCCGCTTACCATTCGTTCTGCTCTGACACCGCTCTTCGGTAAGCACGTCAATGGCCCGCTCGGCCATCTGGTTGACGTTCTCGGTGTTGTTGCAACGATCCTTGGTGTGTCCGTGACCATCGGTTTCGGTGTCGCCCAGTTCATCGACGGTGTCTATGCCATCACCGGCATGGAATGGATGATGGATACAAGTGGTGATGCGCCTAAGCCAGGCACTGTTGGCCTGATTGCTGGCCTTGTTGTCATCATGGGCCTGTCGATCATCTCAGCTGTTTCCGGTGTTGGCCGTGGTGTTAAATACCTCTCCAACCTGAACCTGGTTCTGTCGCTGATCCTGCTGCTGACCTTCGTTGTTTTCGGCTCCTTCCTGTTTGCCATGACAACCTATGCAACAGCGATGATTGACTACATCATCCACTTCATCTCGCTGAGCTTTGGTGCATACAATCCTCAGTCAGAAGCTGCATTCATTGCTGGCCTTCCTGCGGAAGCCAAGCCGTTTGCATCTGCTCTGAAAGAGGGTGCAACCAATGCATGGGGTTCTTATGATGCATTCAAGTCCGGTCTGACCGGTGAAGCAGCAGCCCTGTCTGAAGAAACCCTTCAGGCTGCATATGCTGCTGGTAACGAAGGCCGTCAGTTCGGCTGGCAGGCTGGCTGGACCACCTTCTACTGGGCTTGGTGGATCGCGTTCTCCCCGTTCGTTGGTCTCTTCCTCGCACGCATCTCGCGTGGTCGTACGGTCCGTGAATTCATCATCGGCTGTGTGATTGCTCCGGCTCTGGTCTGCTTTGCCTGGATGACCATCCTCGGCGGTACTGCAATTGATCTGGAACTGAACGGTGGTGCTGCTGGTGTCATCTCTGGTGCATCCAACACGGCGAAACTGTTCGTAACCCTGCAGCAGATGCTGTCTGGCGGTCTTCTGTCCGCTCTGACTGTCATGTGTGTGGTTCTGATCATGACCTTCCTGGTAACCTCAGCTGACTCCGGCATCCTGGTGATGAACACCATCATGTCCGGTGGTGAGCAGGAAACAGGCATCAAGCACCGCATCATCTGGGGTCTGATCCTGACTGCTGTTATCGGCACGCTTATCATCGCCGGTAAAACAGGCGGTGGTGCAGATCCGCTGGAAGCTCTGAAGAGCGCCATGATTATCGGTGCACTGCCATTCACCATGGTGATGGGTCTGATGTGTATCGCTCTTGGTAAGGCACTGTTCCGTGACAACCTGCGTGCAAAAGCAGGCGACACGCCAGTGGGCCAGGAAAGCGCTGCTGAATAAGCAACCGCTTGGTAACACGACGAAATAAAGAAGCCCCGCTCTTGCGAGCGGGGCTTTTTCTATGGGAATTCATTAAGCACCAAACCTCTAGCCTGAGTTTGTAGCGGTACTTTAGAGCGTGTTACGCCAAAGTGGGGACCGGTTTGGCGATAAACAACCCGTGTTATCAAAGGCATAGAGCATGCGCATGAATCCTGTTCATCGCAAAATGCTCTAAGAGTTCGTTTTTGCGCGAGTTTTTATCTGAAAAGTCGATCAACTTTTCTGAAACACGCTGTAAGAACAATCAAGATGCTTCGAGAATGAGAATCTCGGCAATCCCGGCATTCTCCCGATGGGCTTTCGCAGCCTGATATTCGTCTGAGTGATAACAGGCGAGGGCGGTCTCCATGTCCTCAAACTCAATGACGACGTTCCGTGGCCTGCCACCTGATCCTTCAAGATGTTCCACACGACCGCCGCGCGCCAGAACCCTGGCATTGTACTTCTCGAACGCTTTTGATGCTCCATCAGCATAGAGCTTGTAAGGCTCTGGATCGGTTACTGTCACATGTGCGATCCAGTAGGCTTTCTTTGGCATATTCCTTATCCTCTTTGGTTGGACCCTAAGAGGAATGATCAACCGACGCTGCACGAAACACAAACAAAAACGGCGGGGCATTGCTGCTCCGCCGTTTTCTTACTTCATGGTGTCGGGTTTAACCGATAATGCCACCGTCATCGCGGTTGATTGCAATGACACAGGATTTCGGCGCACGGCTGCCACCATCCGGGAAGTGGCTGTCGCCTTTTTCGCCTGGATGCTGAATGCCGACAAACAGGGTCTTCCGGTCCGGGCTCCAGGTGATGCCTGTCACTTCACATTCTTTCGGGCCAACCAGGAAACGTCGGATCTCACCGCTTGCGGGATCTCCAACCAGCATCTGGTTGTTGCCCATGCCAGCGAAATCGCCCTCATTGGAATATTTGCCGTCAGTCTGGATCCAGATCAGGCCGTTATTGTCGATGGCGAGACCATCCGGCGAGTTGAACATATTGTCCACATTGATGTTCTCTGACCCGGCATAGTCATCCTGATGAACGCTTGGATTCCCTGCAAGAACGAACAGATCCCAGGTAAAGTCTTTGCCCGTATGATCGCCATCTTTCGGTTTCCAGCGGACTATTTGGCCGTAATTGTTGCCTTCGCGCGGGTTCGGGCCACCAGCAGGGGTCTCGTCACCGCCTGCATTTGGTTTCTTGCCGCGGTTCTTGTTGTTTGTCAGGCAGCAATAGACTTCATTGCGCAGAGGATTAGCCGAGACCCACTCCGGGCGATCCATGGTGGTTGCGCCAACTTTGGAACCGGCCACACGGGCATAGATGCATACTTCAGCCTGAGTGGCGAAATCGGTTGTCTCCGGGTTCAGCTCCAGCCATTCACCAGTTCCATCCTCATTGAACCTGGCAACGTGCAGGGTGCCATCTTCGAGAAGGTCTGAATTGTCGCCACCTTCTGCATATTTGCCTGAAGAAACGAATTTGTAGAGGAATTCGCCGCGCTCATCATCGCCCATATAGACAACAATGTGACCGCTTCCATCCACAACAACTTCGGCATTTTCATGCTTGAAACGACCGAGGCCGGTCCGTTTCTTTGGCGTGCTTGTCGGATCAAGAGGATCGATCTCAACCACATAACCGGCGCGATGACACTCGTTCGGGTGTTTTGAGATATCGAAACGCTCGTCTGTCTTCGCCCAGGCATAGCCCCAGTCTTCGTTGCTGATGCCGTAACGGGTCATTTCTGCAGATGGCTTGTGTTCCGGATCACTGGAAGAGAAGTAACCGTTGAAGTTCTCCTCACAGGCCAGATAGGTGCCCCATGGCGTCCGGCCGTTGCCGCAGTTGTTCCAGGTACCGAGTGAACTCGTGCCGGAGTTGTCTGCTGTGGTTTTCATCAGATCATGTCCGGCCGCCGGTCCTGTGAGGATCATGGGAGTGTCCGGTGTGATACGGCGATTGTAGCGGGAATCTCTGACGATTGACCACTGGCCATCCTGTTCGGCGATCTCGCACACTGTAACACCATGTGCAGCCTTGCCCTTGCGGACGTCATCATCTGTTTCGGGCAAACCGGTTTCACGATTGCCATAAATGATCGGGCGATTGGTGTATTCGTTGTTCACAGCAAGGATCGTGCGATCACCATCAGCAAAAACGGCCATGCCGTCATTATTGTCACCAAAAGCGCGTTCCTGGCTGGCGCCTGTGCCACGTGTTTCTTCATCAAATGGAACACTGTCTGACCAGAGGCCGTCACCCCATTTGGCAACAATCTGCCATCGATAACCGTTCGGTACTGTAACGGTATCCAGTGTGTTGGCGGCTACAGCGTCAAAGCCCAGCCTGCTGGCAGCGCGTGCGCTTGTGGGTGTCAGGGCCGTGCTGCCCATGACAAAGGCCGTCGCGCCAAAAGCAATGGCGCCGGACAGAAAACCGCGACGAGACATGCGGGCGTCCACAACGGCATCAAAATCTGTTTCTTCCGCGCGTGGGAAGCGTTGATCATCAAAATCGTCAAAAGACAATTCATGGGTATCACGATGTGTCATAACCAGGCCTCTGTTTATTTTAAGTTGTACGAAAAGTTCTCCCAATTCCATTCCTAGTCTTAGAAACGGATTGTATCAGCTCTGTGACAACCTGGAAGTGTTCAAAAAATATACGATCCTTGCATGGCAGGTCTCTGCACAACCGGTCTTGAGCCAAGCGCGATTACAAATTTGATGAAGCCGAGAGAGGGGAAGGGATCAGCGTGGTGCCCGCATGACCTTGTAGAACGCGTCAAAAAGATCATCCATCTCTTTGACTTTGACAAACAGCAGACGTCTTTCGTCATTGGCGGGGCGTTTTTTAACCTCTCCATTGACAAGCAAGGTCAGGGCCTGGGCTGCTTCGCTGTTTTTGTTGTTCCGCTTCATAAGGCCGGATACATCGGTCATCAGGTTCTTGATATCCCGTGCGGCCCAATAGTCGACCGTGTCATTGTCGATATGAACGTCCTCATAGGCGGCAGAAATCTTGTTGACGATCCCGGCACCAATACGGGTTCTGATGTAATCTGCAAGAACCGTAGACAGGGCATTTACCCAGTCCTGATCTGCATGCGGCCACTGGCCCGGGCAGACTGCGGAGTAAATATCGGACACGAAATAGTGGACCAGTTTCAGGAAGATTCCTTCCGCGTCACTTGGACAGTCCGGGATAGCCACACGACCATCCGGAAGTGGCATATCACCGGCCTGAGCCAGAGTAGCCGCCGAGCAGGTCCGGAAACTGTTCTCATAAATGGGCGAAAAAATACCATCCGCTTTCAGGAAGGCCTTGGCAAAATCATGAATTTCTGAATGGCTGAGGGAGCCCGTACGTGCCCTGGCTTCGCGCTCAAGAGCGTCGAAGATAACTTCCGCAATCCGCCTGCCGATCATCGCACAATGATGCTGGCCCGGCTTGCTGAAATCTGGTTCCGCCTGTTCGCTCATATCCCTGAGCCCTTAATTCCATTCAGGTTAAATGAGATTAGCCGGAAAACGTTAATAATCTGCACACAAGGTAATTTGTTAAGATTGGCCTAATGAATGCGTCAAATATGTTGCGATGGACTGTGTCTAAATAACGCGCACTCTCGTCAAGGTAGAAAAAAGGCGCCGGTTAAAGGCGCCTTCTTCCAATAGTACTGTGTCTAGAATTTTAGACGGAGTAGTACATGTCGTATTCGACCGGATGCGGGGTCATTTCGTATCGGATGTTTTCTTCCATCTTCAGCTCGACATAGGCATCGATCTGATCATCATCGAACACACCACCGGCTTTCAGGAAGTCACGATCTTCGCTGACAGCTTCCAGAGCCTCACGCAGCGAGCCACAAACTGTCGGGATTTCCTTCAGTTCTTCTGCTGGCAGGTCGTAGAGGTTCTTGTCCATGGCATCGCCAGGGTGAATCTTGTTCTTGATGCCGTCGAGGCCAGCCATCAGCATGGCAGAGAAACAGAGATACGGGTTTGCGGTCGGATCCGGGAAGCGGATTTCGATGCGCTTTGCTTTCGGCGAGCTGGTGAACGGGATACGGCAGGATGCGGAGCGGTTGCTTGCAGAGTAAGCCAGCAGAACCGGAGCTTCATAACCTGGGACCAGACGCTTGTAAGAGTTGGTAGACGGGTTGGTGAATGCGTTCAGTGCTTTGGCGTGCTTCAGAATGCCGCCGATGTAGTAGAGGCAGTCTTCTGACAGGTCGGCATACTGGTTGCCAGCAAAGGCCGGGTTGCCGTCTTTCCAGACAGACTGGTGAACGTGCATGCCAGAGCCGTTGTCACCGAAGACCGGCTTCGGCATGAAGGTTGCCGTTTTGCCGTAAGCATTGGCGACCTGATGAATGACGTACTTGTAGATCTGTGTCTGGTCAGCCATGCGGGTGAGGGTGTTGAAGATGATGGCCAGCTCGTGCTGAGCTGCAGCAACTTCGTGGTGATGCTTGTCGATGCCAACACCCATGTCGCCCATGACGCTGAGCATTTCGCCACGGATGTCCTGAGCGGAGTCAACTGGCGGGACCGGGAAGTAACCACCCTTCATGCGAGGACGGTGGCCGAGGTTGCCGGATTCATAAGCAGCACTCGTGTTGATTGGCAGCTCATCCTGGTTGACCATAAAGCCCGTGTCATACGGCTCGGTGGAGAAGCGAACATCATCAAACAGGAAGAATTCCGGCTCCGGGCCGAAATAGGCTGTGTCACCAATGCCGGTTGACTTCAGATAGGCTTCAGCTTTCTTTGCGGTCATGCGCGGGTCACGGCTGTAGCCTTCACCAGTGCTTGGCTCAAGAATGTCGCAGAAGATAGCCATGGTGGACTGTGCGAAGAACGGATCCATGTGGGCTGTTTCCGGATCCAGCATCAGCAGCATGTCGGACTCGTTGATGGCTTTCCAGCCAGCAATGGAAGAGCCGTCAAACAGAACGCCATCAGCAAACATATCTTCATTGACGGAGTTGGTGTGCATGGTCACATGCTGCATCTTGCCGCGCGGGTCGGTAAAGCGCAGGTCAAGATATTTGATGTCGTTGTCCTTGAGCTGCTTCAGCACGTCATTTGCTGTGGTCATCTCTGATGTCCTTTTAAGACTTGTTACGTTGAAACAAACAGATCGGCAGGGCTTGCCGATTTGGGAGGTTAGACGGCGTCCAGACCGCTTTCGCCGGTCCGGATACGAATTGCGTTTTCGACGGATGAGATAAAGATCTTGCCATCGCCAATACGGCCGGTTTGTGCCGCATTGCGGATTGCTTCCACGGCGCGGTCGACCAGATCTGCAGGCAAAACGATCTCCACCTTCACCTTAGGCAGGAAGTCCACCACATATTCAGCCCCCCGATACAGCTCGGTGTGGCCTTTCTGGCGGCCGAAGCCCTTTGCTTCAGTCACCGTGATGCCCTGAAGCCCGATGTCCTGAAGAGCTTCCTTGACCTCGTCAAGCTTGAACGGCTTGATGATGGCTTCGATCTTTTTCATAGCGTCAGAATCTCCATCTGGCATTGACTACCGTGGTGGTTCGGGAATCTCGACAACCTTTAAAGCACGAAGCGTGCCAAGTGTACCTGGCTGTTCGGTTCAGCAGAAAACGCGGAAAGCATCGCCACAATAAGCGCGGTAAAATCAAGTCGTCAGATGCGAAATGCCTAAAAAATAGGCATGTGCCGCAAAAACAGACAGTGGGGCATTTTTACCCTTAAAGTACCGGACCTTTAACCTGAATTGCCGGTAGGTCTGCAAAGCACGCCGTTAGGTGCATCACAAGGCAGGTGCAACTGCTATGTGAACTTGGTATAGAGAGGAAGCCTTTGTACAGCGTAGCAGGTTCTTTCTTTATGCGTTCTTCCTTTCTTTCAACAGAGACAATCCTGCTGACACCCGGTGAGATGAACAGGGCAGACGCTCTGACGATCGATGCTGGAACCCCCGGTATTGATCTGATGGAGCGGGCAGGACAGGCCATTGCCGATACCGTTGAATCTCTCGGTCCTCAGACTGGCGGGTCTGTTCTGGTTTGCTGTGGCGGCGGCAACAATGGTGGTGATGGTTATGTGGTGGCCCGGCTGCTGAAGGAAACAGGCTGGTCTGTTACCCTTTGCACAAGCGTTGAGCCCGCAAAGCTTAAGGGGGATGCGGCACTTGCCGCAAAAGCCTGGACAGGCGATGTGCTGACACCGGATCAGATAGCGCCTGAGGCTTATGGTGTTGTGATTGATGCCTTGCTTGGGGCCGGGCTGGACCGGGATGTCACAGGACCTCTGGCGGATCTGATAGGGGCAATTAATAACGCCCGTCAAAACCATGGCGCAAAAGTCATTGCCGTTGACCTGCCCAGTGGCATTGACGGGGGCACGGGGCTCTGTCGGGGCATTGCGGTTGAGGCCGATATTACAGTCACGTTCTATCGCAAGAAGCCCGGTCATTGCCTGTTTCCAGGGCGAGGGCATTGCGGGAAAATAGACGTCGCCGATATCGGCATCAGCGATGATGTTCTAAGTGCAGTCGCCCCCTCCATTGCTGAGAACAGACCTGGTGTTTTCCCAAATCCTGCCAATCTGACAACGCATGATACGCACAAATACAAACGCGGCCATGTGATGGTCACCAGCGGCCCGATGATCAGAACAGGAGCCGCTCGCCTTGCCGCAGAAGCTGCATTGCGGAGCGGGGCCGGACTGGTCACTGTGGCAAGTCCGCTGGATGCCCTCATGGTCCATGCCGCACATCTGACTGCTGTTATGATCAGGCAAGTTGATGAAGCTGACGAGCTTCGCAGAACCCTTGCGGACGGAAAGTGTACGGCTCTCGTTGTCGGACCTGCCAATGGGGTTGGGGAAGAGACCCGGGCCAGGGTCGCCGTGGGTCTTATGAGCGGGCTACCGGTTATTCTGGATGCTGATGCACTGACCAGCTTTGAACGTGAGCCGGATTGTCTTTTTGAGGCTTGTGAAACCGCGCTAACGCTCTCGGATATATCCGAAGCCTCAGTTGTGATGACGCCTCACGAAGGAGAGTTTCGCCGTCTTTTTCCTGACCTTGCTTTACGCCTTGGCTCAAAAGGGCGGGTTGACTGCGTGCGGGAAGCGGCGGAACGCGCCTCAGCCGTGATCGTTCTGAAAGGACCGGATACCGTTATTGCTGCTCCTGATGGTCGCACCGCCATCAACACCAATGCGCCGCGCTGGTTGGCTACCGCTGGGTCTGGAGATGTCCTGGCTGGGATAATCGCAGGCGTTGCGGCTCAGGGACTGTCAGTGTTTGAAGCCGCCTGTGCAGGTGTCTGGCTTCATGGTGAAGCGGGCAATGAGGCCAGCTGTGGTCTGACAGCAGAAGATCTGGCAAGGGCTGTGAGCACAATTATGCGCAGGCTTTCAGACGACGGCTGATTCCTTAGGGTCAAAACTCATTGCTGACGTCCATTCTGCGATAGTCATTTTTTCGTCCGGCACGGCGAAGGTCCGCAGGAAACCTTCCGGTTTTCAAGGACCTCCAACAAAGCCGGGTAGTAAAATGACCCTAAAATTCGAATGAAATGGATAAGTCATTGGTTACGCGGAAACGATGTTCAGCGGCATTTTCCCGATGATTTTGCTATACTGAAGCGTGCTGCACCAAGGTAGGAACCGGTTTGGTGAAAACAACTCGCTTCAGCAAAAGCGGTGAGCATGTTGCACGAATTCCATTGAACGCAACCTTGCTCGCGCAACCTGAACTGATGACGTAGAGAAGCAAGGCAGGTGTGCGAATGTTCCAACTGTTTATCATTCTGACCATCGGTTTAGCCGGGGTCTATTATGTGGATCCGACAATCCTTCCCGCGGATGTTCCGGTTCCTGGCCTTCTGTTTGGCTGGGCGACGGTTCTTCTGATCTGGATACTCAGGCGCATCTGAGACGCTTCATCCACAAGGAGAACAAACGCAGGCAGCCAAATGAGTTTTCCCTTGCGTTCCCGAATGTCAGTGCTATAGAAGCCACGCTCTGCCGGTTTTACCGGAAGACATGTGCGGGTGTGGCGGAATTGGCAGACGCACTGGATTTAGGTTCCAGCGCCGCAAGGCGTGGGGGTTCAAGTCCCTCCACCCGCACCATTTTTCTGCTCATTGACACGGTTACCCCGAAGCATAACAGCTTTTGATCAAAGTCCGCCGATTGTCTTTAGCTCAGTAATTATTTCACTGCCTCCAAGCCCGGATCTTATATCTGTAAAAATAACCGGCTTACCCTTTCTCTGCTTGTCCGCATCACGACGCATAACGTCTATGGAAACGCCCACGTGAGGGGCGAGGCTGGTTTTGTTTACGATGAGCAGATCGGATCTCGTGATTCCTGGGCCTCCTTTACGTGGAATCTCTTCCCCCATTGCAACATCAATCACATAGATGGTTATGTCAGCCAGTTCTGGACTAAAGGTTGCAGCAAGATTGTCCCCGCCGCTTTCAATAAGAATTAGCTCCAGATCGGGGAACGCCTCGTTCAGGTCATCAATTGCGGCGAGATTGATAGACGCGTCTTCGCGAATGGCCGTGTGAGGACATCCCCCGGTTTCAACGCCTCGGACCCGGTCGAGTGGTAAAACCTGTTTCCGCATCAGATACTCAGCATCTTCTGATGTGTAGATATCATTAGTAATCACGGCCATGGAATGATCTGAGGCCATAGCCTTGCAGAGATATTCGGTAAGGGTCGTCTTGCCTGCGCCAACCGGACCGCCAATCCCAACGCGCAAGGGGCCATTTGTTTTCATGTCCGATAAATCCTTGTCGTCATGGTTTCGTGTTTCATGGAGGCCAGGTCAGCCAGAAAACAGATCCCGCCCAGATCGTTAAGGCTGGCGGTCAGAGCCTGATGTGAAATCCGGTCAATCCGGTCAAACAACGAGGCCAGCACTTTCTGGCCATCGGTTTGCCCTATGGGGACATGGCGCACGCCAGCCGCAATAATATTGGCGATAAAGCCATGCAGATAGAGTGGGAGAAGAGTATCCAGTGGAATACTCTGCTGGGCTGCTGCCTGACCTATGCAGACGGGCAATGGTGCGGGATCAAGCTCGAGACCCCAAACCTCATGTGTGACTTTGGCAAACGCAGTCCCCTGCGCCATGGTTTCCAGATGCAACTCGCGGCTGGCGGACAGAGCCTCGGTCAGTCTGGCCAGTTCTTTCAACTCTCTTGATGATCTCGCGCGAAAGGCGTGGCAAAGCAGTATCGCATCATTCCAGCCGCTTCCGCGCTCAAGAATATCAGTGAGCCAGAGGCGTAGTTCTTCGCCATTACGGACATTTTCAGCCTCAATGGCATACTCAAGACCATGGCTGTAAGAGAAGGCCCCGATGGGATAGCTCGGGGACAGCCATGCCATCAGCTGATGTAATGCCTGATCAGACATGGTATGTCTCGCAAAGTTTCCTAGTGCTCATGGCTGTGTGTTCTTCCCTGACCATAAGCTCCACCTTCCGGGTTGAAGGGAGCATCCAGAAACTCGACATCCGTTCCCAGTTTGACAAGCATCTCTGCGATGACGTGATCATGCCGCAGGATCAGATGATCCGGGTGGATTTCACAAGGCAGGTGCCGATTGCCAATATGCCAGGCAGTGCGGATCAGGTGATGTTTGTCTCTGGCTGTGGCTTTCATCAAGCGTTCGGGGGCAGCTTTTACCCTGATGTGGCGACCATCTTCCAATAGAAGATCATCACCGTCACGCAGTTCAGTGGCCTGTGGGAGATCCAGAAGAAAAGCCAATCCATTGTCGCAGGTAAGAGCGATCCGCCGACGAAACCGATCATCATAACTGAGGGTGACGATACCTGACGGACTCTCGTGTCGTTGGCTGACATGTGTTGCTCTAATCATAGTTTCATCCTGTCAGAACATGAAGTAGCGCTGCGCCATCGGCAGTTCCGAGGCTGGTTCACAAGTCAACAATTCCCCATCAGCACGGACTTCATAAGTCTCTGGGTGTACCTCGATCTGAGGCCGTGCATCATTGAGGATCATTGAGGACTTGCCGATCGTACGCGTGCCAGATACCGGTAACGTTTTTCTGGATAGGCCAAGTTTACTGGCAATATTTGCGTCCTGTGCAGCCTTGGATACGAACGAGACAGCGGATCGTTCGACAGACCGGCCCATGCTACCAAACATGGGACGCGTATAGACAGGTTGAGGTGTCGGAATGGATGCGTTCGGGTCTCCCATCTGAGCAACAGCTATCGTCCCGCCAAGCAGAACCATTTCTGGTTTCACGCCGAAGAAAGCTGGTGACCAGAGCACAAGATCAGCGCGCTTGCCTTCTTCAACGCTGCCAATGTGCTTGCTTATGCCATGTGCGACAGCCGGGTTGATGGTGTATTTGGCGATATAGCGTTTGACCCGAAAATTGTCGTTCTCTCCGCTTTCTTCAGTCAGACGACCCCTTTGTACCTTCATCTTGTGGGCCGTCTGCCAGGTACGAATGGCAACTTCGCCAACCCGACCCATCGCCTGACTGTCAGAAGCGATAATGCTGAAGGCGCCCATGTCGTGGAGGATGTCTTCTGCCGCAATGGTCTCCTTGCGTATGCGGGATTCTGCGAAGGCAACGTCCTCAGGGATAGACTTGTCCAGATGATGGCATACCATCAACATATCGAGGTGTTCTTCCAGCGTATTGATGGTGTAGGGACGTGTTGGATTAGTCGAACTCGGGATCACATGTTCTTCGCCGCAAACCCTTATAATGTCAGGGGCATGACCACCACCAGCGCCTTCAGTATGGAACGCATGAATCGTGCGTCCTTTCATGGCAGCGATAGTATTTTCCACAAAGCCGCTTTCATTCAGTGTGTCGGTGTGGATCATCACCTGCACATCCATGTCGTCAGCGACAGAGAGACAGCAGTCAATGGCCGCCGGCGTTGTGCCCCAGTCTTCATGCAGTTTGAGGGCGCAGGCACCGCTGTTGACCATTTCCACAAGGGCAGCAGGTTGGCTTGCATTGCCCTTGCCTGAAAGGCCAATGTTCATTGGAACTGTGTCCATGGCCTGTAACATCCGCCCGATATGCCATGGTCCAGGTGTACAGGTTGTTGCCAGTGTTCCATGGGCTGGCCCCGTGCCGCCACCGAGCATGGTGGTGATGCCCGAATGAAGCGCATCCTCGATCTGTTGTGGACAGATGAAATGGATGTGGCTGTCAAAGCCGCCCGCTGTGATAAATTTCCCCTCACCAGCAATCGCTTCCGTGCCAGGCCCGATGATAATATCCACATTAGGCTGGGTATCAGGGTTGCCAGCCTTGCCGATTTTGTGGATCAGACCATCCTTGAGGCCGATATCAGCCTTGTAGATTCCTGTAACATCAACAATAAGGGCATTGGTGATAACAGTATCAACTGCTCCGTCAGCACGGGTCACCTGCGATTGGCCCATGCCATCGCGAATGACCTTGCCACCACCGAACTTAACTTCATCCCCATAGGTCGTCAGATCACGTTCGACTTCAATGATGAGGTCAGTATCTGCGAGACGAAGCCTGTCCCCGGTGGTCGGGCCATACATATCTGCATAGGCGGCGCGAGAAATTCTTGCGGGCATTACAACGCTCCCATGACTTTTTGGTTGAAGCCGAAAACCTTGCGATTGCCGGTGAGGGGAACGAGCGCTACGTCACGTGATTGACCGGGTTCAAAACGTACCGCTGTACCTGCTGCAATATCCAGACGCATTCCGTGTGCCAGGTTGCGATCAAAATCGAGCGCCGCGTTGGTTTCGGCAAAATGGTAATGGCTGCCGACCTGTACCGGCCTGTCACCGGTATTGGACACGGTCAGACTGACGGTCTCGGCCCCTTCATTAAGGATGAGATCACCATCAGCGGGAAAGAGCTCTCCGGGTATCATTGGTCTCTCCTAGCGAACTGGGTGATGAACGGTGACGAGCTTGGTGCCGTCAGGAAAGGTTGCTTCGACCTGAACGTCATGGATCATCTCTGCAATGCCTTCCATACATTGCTCTGCTGTTATGATCTTGCCTCCTTCTTCCATCAACTGCGCGACGGGCTTGCCATCTCTGGCTCCCTCGACGACAAAATCAGTGATAAGTGCAATGGCTTCCGGGTGATTGAGCTTGACGCCTCTCTCCAGTCGACTGCGAGCAACCATAGCCGCAAGGCTCACCAGCAATTTGTCTTTTTCTCTGGGGGTCAATTGCATGACAGCTCCTTACATAAGCCAGACGCGCGGCAGGGGATGAGCGCGAAACCGGGATAGTGTTTTGATCAGGGCAGCGCGCAGGGCCTGCGCATCAGAAGAAATGAAACGAGTAACCAGACAGCCATTCCAGGCACTGGCGGCAGCATGAACATTGTCAAAATCCAGAAGCCGGCGCATGGAATCGAGCCGTTCCTCAGCCTCGGGTGCAATATAGACAAGAGTGGCGAAGGCATTCATGCCATCAAGCGTGGCTTTACTATTCAGATTTCGTGGATCCGTAATGCGCAGGGCATCAGCATAAATCAGTGTGCCATCTCGTATGATACGCCACTGGTCTGACATACAGCATGCGGTCAGTATTTCTCCCATGGCCTTACGACCCAGAATGACTGGCTCCAGCAGAAGAGCCCTTGATGATCCGTGCATGATGACGTCAAGCTTTCGGTCCAGAGCACAACCATCGAACAGGATTGTTTCCTGCGGCAACCAGTCAAGCGAAGATGAAGGACCGAGCTCAAGGCGAGTAGAAATCCGCCCGACCCCTGACGAAGATTTATAAATGCGTTCGGCAGTCTGCGTGGTCAGGCAAAGTGAAGTTTGCTCCTCAAGTGAAGCGGAATATGTAAGGGCATCTCCTCCCGTAACACCACCTGCCGTGTTGATCAGAACGGCATCGGGTCGGCTTGCATGATTGGCGGGGAGAAGTGCCTTGACGCATCCGGACTGGTGCAGGTCCGTGAGAACTGTTTTGCCATTGCGCAAGGCAAAACCAAGATGAGCTCTGCCTTGTGCTCTTTGCAGTTCGATTGTTGGAGATGGGTTCAACATGTTTCGCCGGGCCTGCGCGCTAAACACTAAGTGTGTTCAGAACGTCTTTTTTTGCGACCATTTCCTTGGCACCATCAAGAATGATTTCTCCCCGTCGCATGGAATAGAAATGATCGGCCAGTTCATAGGCAAATTCGAAATATTGCTCCACCAGAAGAATTGCCATATCTCCCTGGTCCTTCAGGAACGAGATGACCCGTCCGATCTGCTGGATAATGTTGGGCTGAATGCCTTCAGTCGGCTCATCCAGCAGAAGCAGTCGGGGTTTCGTAATCAAGGCACGGGCAATAGCCAGCTGTTGTTGCTGGCCACCTGAGAGGTCTCCACCGCGCCGGTGCTGCATTTCCTTAAGAACAGGGAAGAGTTCAAACATCTCTTCCGGAACTGTCCGTTTCGATGTGTCGAGACAGGCAAAAGCCGTCTCCATGTTCTCCCGTACGGTCAGTAGAGGAAAAATGTCACGCCCTTGCGGTACATATCCAACACCGCGCCTGGCCAGTACATATGCAGGTTGTCTGCCTTGGTCCTCTCCATCCAGTCTGTAATTGCCGGCAGAGTGATTATGGGTTCCAGAGACGACCTTTAGCAGGCTTGTTTTTCCGACACCGTTTGTTCCCATCAGGCAGGTGATCTGTCCCCGCTCAGCTTTCAAATCAACGCCGTTGAGGATTTGACTCTGGCCATAGTGAAGTGTGATCTTCTCAAGTTCCAGCATGTTAGCGCCCCAGATAGACGTCGACCACGTTCCGGTCTTTCGTCACGTGATCAAGACTGCCCTCGGCGAGTACCGATCCTTCATGCAGTACTGTCACCTTGCAGTTGAGGTTACGGATAAATTCCATGTCATGTTCTACGACTACGACAGCGCGGGTTTTGGCAGCTTCCTTGAGCAGGGACACTGTATGGTTACGCTCATCAACAGTCATGCCAGCCGCTGGTTCATCTACCAATAGCAACTGAGGGTCCTGAGCCAGTAGCATGCCGATTTCGAGCCATTGTTTCTGACCGTGACTCAGGTCTCCTGCGCGGTGTTGCAAATGCTCGTGCAGGCCAATATCGCGGGCAAGTTCTGACACTTTTGCCCGGTCTTCCACGGTACTTTTGTAAAACAGCACCGCAAAAGGGCCACGTTTGTTTTTCAGCGCCATGGTCAGATTGTCGGTTACGGACTGGTCTTCAAAGACGGTAGGTTTCTGAAACTTCCGACCGATGCCAAGACGGGCAATTTCACTTTCCGATTTGCCAATCAGGCTGGTGATGTTATCTCCCCAGAGAACCTTGCCGCTGTCAGGACGGGTTTTACCCGTAATAATATCCATGAATGTTGTCTTGCCCGCTCCATTGGGGCCAATAATGGCACGCAACTCTCCGGAAAAGATGTTGAAAGACAGGTTGTTTATGGCCTTGAAGCCATCAAAGGACACCGAAATGCCGTCAACCTCCAACAGGGCGCTGGTCATCGGTCATCTCCTTTGGCAAATCTTTCAAAGAGGCCGCCAATGCCTTTGGGAGCATAGAGTGTGACCGCCACAAAACTAAGCCCCAGCAGAACCAGCCACCAGTCAACCCACTTGATTGTATAGACCCCGAAACTGACATCGGGTGCCTGTCCACCGGTAAACCAGCTTGATAACAGCGAGACGATTGCCGCTCCGATAGCAGCACCGTAGAGACGCCCACGTCCGCCGATTGCGACCCAAACCGCTAGATAGATTGAGGCAATGGGAGCAATCTCGGCGGGATTGATAATTCCTGCCTGGGGGTAGTAAAGCGCTCCGGCAATCGCTGAGATAATCGCCGTCAAGGTGAAGATGAAAAGCTTGTAGGTCTCAACATTGTAACCAAGGAAACGCACGCGCGATTCATCGTCGCGAATCCCACGAATAACATTACCGAGCTTGCTCTCGACAATTAACTTTAAGCCAAGATAACCAAAGACAAGCGCAAGGGCTGAGCCCCAGAAGAACCAGAGTGAAATCTGCGCTTGTGGTGTATGCTCCAAGCCCGGCAGGTTCTGCAAACCTGACAAGCCGTTATTGCCTCGCAGACCACTGTCGTTCTGGAACAGGTAGAGAGATAGTGCCAGTGTCATGGCCTGTGTCAGAATGGAGAGGTACACTCCGGTCACGCGAGATCTGAAGGCCAGCCAGCCAAAGACGAATGCCAGCAATCCTGGCACCAGAACCACCAAGATCAACTGTACAGACAGCAGATGGGAAAAAGCCCAGATCGCTGGAAAGTCAGAGCCTCCAACGACTCCAAAGATCTGGGTGCCAATGGCATCAGATATTTCCTGTTGCGTGGGGGGCAGGGGCGCCTTCTGTGCCGCTTCGACCACAATCAGTCGAGTGCGCTCATACATCAGCCACATGCCGACCATATATCCGCCAAGACCAAAGAAGGCAAAATGACCCAGGCTGAGAATGCCGCAGTAGCCCCAGACCACATCCATGGCAATTGCGATCAGACAGAAACAGAGTGTCTTGCCCAAAGTTTTGACAAAGGATGTAGAAATAAAACCGTAACCCAGTGCTTCGCTGCCGAGTGTGATGAACAGGGTGAAACCTGAAACCAGGGCCAGAAAGATTAGGGTACTCGGGTGTTTAATCAGGAATCTTGTCAGTGGTCCGCCCATAATCTCAGTCTCCTGCCGCCCGGCCCTTAAGGGCAATGATGCCGCGTGGTTTGAACTGGATGAAGATGATTATGAAAACGATCATGAAGGTTTGGGCTGCGAGTGTGTTGGAGGGGTTGAACCACTCAATGCCTTTCTGAAGGATGCCGATCATCGCTGCACCTGCCAGTGTTCCCCAGATATTGCCCACGCCACCAACGACCACTGTCATGAACGACTGGACTATGTAATCAGATCCCAATTCGGAAGTTACCTTGGCAAACAGACCGATTGCCACACCTGCAATTCCGGCGATTCCAGAGCCCAAGCCGAAGGTCAGCATATTGATCCTGTCCGGATTGATGCCCATGGATGAGGCCATACGCGGGTTTTGTGTTACCGCGCGGGTCTCAAGACCGAGACGCGTTTTGTTGAGGGTAAACCACAACATGGCAAGAAAGAGAGCTGACAGGCAGAAGATAGCCACGCGTATCCAGCTGATTGAAATAACATCATTAATGACCAGTGCTCCATCCAGCCAGTTAGGTGATGTCAATGGACGGGCCTGGGTGCCGAAGATGTTCTTTGCCAGTTGCTGAAGCGCGATAGACACCCCGAATGTTGCCAGCAGGGTTTCAAGCGGCCGGTGATAGAGATGACGGACCACCAGTCGTTCCATTGCAACGCCAGCAAGAAATGTCACACCGAAAGCCGCCGGGATCGCGAGCAGAATGGAAAGCGTGTAGTTTGTGACAAACTGCTGGACAACGTATCCGGTGTAGGCACCCATCATAATAAACTCGCCATGGGCCATGTTGATGACACCCATTACGCCGAACGTGATGGCAAGGCCAATGGCTGCGAGGAAGAAGATGGAAGCGAGCGACAGACCATCCAGAAACAGATCTATTGCTTCAGACAGTGCTACTCTGGTTTGAATCGCGGACAGGGTTGACCTGGTCGCTGCGATAACATCTGCGGATGGCTCCAGATATTCCTCATAAAAGAAAACTCCTTCGAGAGCGTCCTGGATTTCTTTATCACTTGGATCTCGAGGTGCCAGGCCGTCCTTGACCAATTGCGAGTAAACGGCGTCACGTGCCTCCTGCGTGTCCAGCTCGGCAACCGGTCTTTCGCCAATGCGATCATTTTCAATACGTGAAACAAGTGTTCTTTTTTTGTGGTCCAAAGTGATATCAGGATCTGCCCAACTTTTTAAAACGAGCATGTCGTAGGCTGTATTTATTGGCAAAATGACATCATAGCCGGGCTTAAGGATACGGGCGTAAGTGCCTTCAGTCGGCGCTGTTTTTGAGACCATCAGTCGGGTTTTGAGTATCGGATTAAGGCGGGCTCGAACGTCTAAACCTAAATCATCGGAAAAACTCTCGATTGCCGAAATACGGGCCTCAATATCCTCGTCATGCTGCATCGTCAGGAGGCGTTCCAAGCGCGTCATGCGCTCAACGAGCATGCTGTCATTTTCTCTAGCAATTGCAGTGCGCAGAATTGCCAGATGTGAAGGTTTGGGATCACGAGCAAGGCTGTCTAGGCTTTCTCGGCGGAGATTGGGATCATTGCTGGCGAGCTGAGAGGCCACCAACGATGCACCGAGCAGGGCGCGGAGGCCGGAATTCGGCTTGATTTGTTTGATTTCTTTTTTGGTTGCCTGACCGATCACCTCATTACTGGCGAGGTCAAACAGGATATAGGTCTTTTTGTCGTCGGTCTTGACCGTGACGATCCGCTCATCCGCTTTTCTGTACCAAAGCGCCTTGGACTGCCAGTTTTTCAGAAACGCGCTGGCCGCTGGATGGTCGGTTGCCTGTATTGCGTCGATAACGGGTTGCGCCGTTTTGACCGAACCTCTTTTAATCTTGGAAAAATGGGCCTGCACCACGTCTTGAAAGGAAGGCATGGGGTCAAGTTCTTCGGTGGTTTGGGCAAAGAGAGAAGAGGCAGCAAAACCCGTCTGAAGCAGGACAACAACCAGAAACGCTGCAAGAATACGGAACATGCGGTAGAGACTCTCATTGATGCAGGGGCTGACTGAGCCCCTGCATGTCCTGACCTGATTGAACATTTGATCCTAGTAGTTGGATTTGAGCTGGACGCAGGTCTTGGTCTCGATGTTGTACATTCCACAGCCGAGGCCTTTCCAATCAGCCTTCAGAACCGCAGATTCCGGCAGATAGTCGGTCCAGGCATCGCCTTTCACTTCCTCAGTCTGGCTGATGATGTCGAACTGACCATCTTCCTGTATTTCACCAATGAGAACCGGCTTGGCCAGATGATGGTTCACAAGCATCTCTGCTGTGCCACCCGTCAGGTTGGGGAATTTCTGACCGTACATTTTCTCGCGCACCTGATCGACGTCTGTCGTGCCAGCCTCTTTCACCGCGTTTACCCACATGTTGAAACCGATATAATGCGCTTCCATCGGGTCATTGGTTACACGTGCATCGCCCATCTTCGCTTTCCACGTATTGATGAATTCGGCATTGGCGTCGCCTTCGGCAGACTGGAAATAGTTCCAGGCAGCAAGATGGCCAACGAGATTCTTGGTATCCAGACCCGCCAGCTCTTCTTCTCCGACTGAAAAGGCGACGACCGGGATATCGTCGGCTGACACACCAGCGGCTGCCAGTTCTTTGTAGAACCCGATATTTGCATCGCCGTTGATTGTGGAGATAACACCAACTTTCTTGCCATCAGCGCCGAGTGCTACCACATCCGCGACAATCTTGGACCAATCTGAATGGCCGAACGGTGTGTAATTGACGAAAATATCCTCTGCGGGAATACCTTTGTCTTTGAGATATTGCTCAAGGATCTTGTTGGTTGTGCGCGGATATACATAATCAGTTCCGAGCAGTGCAAATTTCTCCACACCCAGTTCCTCAAGATAGTAATCGGTGGCTGGAATAGCCTGCTGATTAGGAGCTGCGCCGGTGTAGAAAACGTTTTTGGAACTTTCCTCGCCTTCATACTGAACCGGGTAAAAGAGCAGGCCATTCAGCTCTTCAATCACTGGAAGGACAGATTTTCTGGAAACGGACGTCCAGTTGCCGAAGATGACATCAACTTTTTCGACGGTTAGAAGCTCGCGGGCTTTTTCTGCAAAGAGTGGCCAGTCGGATGCCGGATCAACCACAACCGGCACCAGCTTCTCACCAAGCAAACCACCTTTTTCATTCTGCTGCTCAATAAGCATGAGCATGGTGTCTTTCAATGTGGTCTCAGAAATGGCCATTGTCCCGGACAGAGAATGCAGAATGCCGACCTTGATATCAGCCATCGCGCCGCTGGTCATAACGACGGTCAAGGCGGTGGCAAGAAGCAGTTTTTTCATCATGAAGTTCCTCTTGAACTGGACGCGGGAGGATGCGCCTGTTGTTGATTGGTCTTGATTTCAGATCATGCTTTTGAGCGTGATCCCGAGGCTTGGAGAGGAAACTAAGATCAAAATACTGGTGCAGTCTGCCTCAAATATATCAGAAGGCTGTTGCGTTTTTTGCACCGCAAGTGCATTTTCCGCAGAAATAAAGGACTATCATGCGCCATTTACAATCATTCAAGTACGTGAAAGCGATCGCTGAAGCGGGTTCAATCCGGGGAGCGGCAGAAAATCTTGCCATTTCACCATCAGCATTGAATCGGCATATCCAGACGTTGGAGCAGGACCTCGAAATCCAGATTTTCGATCGTTTGACTAAAGGTGTTCGCTTGTCAGTGGAAGGTGAATATTTCTTCCGTTTCGCTCAGAGGCAATTGGCTGGATTTGATAAATTAAAAAGCGAAATCAATGATATAAAGGGGTTGCGCACAGGGCGTGTGCGTATTGGCATCAGTGCGGACCTCGGGCAAAGGTTTATTCACAGCCAGATTGCCACCTATCTGGGAAACCACCCCCAAGTCTCGTTTACACTGACAACAATCAGTCAGGATAACCTTGATCAGGCTTTCGATCGTAATCTGATTGATCTCGCTCTCTTCTACCAGCCGATCCTCAATCGTAATCTGCAGGTCATCCACGCTATTGAGATTTTACCTCATGCAGCATTGCCGAATGGTGCTCCGATCAGGGACAAGTCCGGACTGAGGCTCCACGAGCTGATTGATCATCCTATCGTTATGCCAGATGCAGATACTGAGCTGCGACGCAAGATAGAGGCCGCGTGTGAAAAGCAGGGTCTTGAACTTCGGATTGTCCTGGAATGCACTGATCCGCTCCTCCATCTCAGCGCAACCATGCAATCGCGGATTGCTTTTTTCCTGCCCTTTGAGGATGATTTTGAAGATTTTGCGTTGCGTGGTTACAAACTTGTACCGATGTCCTCACGAGAAATGCTGAATGGTTATGTCAACGTTGTCACATCAACCCATAACCTTTTATCTGTCGCGGCTCAGAAATTTACTGAACAGCTTGTGTCCATTCTGGAAAGCAGGTGAACATAATATGGATCAAAAGTAACTATCTGCGCCGTAAAAAGAGACCGTTACGATGGGCCGCTTTGCCCACGTCGTCTTATAAGGCGAGCAGAACCACCTCATAGCCTTGGTTTGGGTTATTTTCGGTTGTGATGTTTTCCAAAACTACAAATGGTTGACGAAACGGAACTGTTGAAGGAAACTCCCTCAAGTACCGGGGGCATCAGTTTTGTTTACTCACTTACATCCGGAATTGAATCGGGAGAACACAGCAACGTCAATTCGCCGGGAAGGCATGATAGCGATTTGGCGTGCAATCAACCTCAAACGTCTCGTGGCTTTTACCGGCAGTGGCACCAGCATGGTATATGGTCTGCCAGCCTGGAATGAGCTCCCCTTTGTCTATGCCAGATGTGTTAATGAGCAGATTGCGCAAGCATTGCCCGATGTCGGCAATGATGGGCCGAAATCCCAGGCAGAACGCATCAAGCGTACTGAACTGCTGAGACGGATTCAGCCGACGCTTGCACAAATCAATGCAATTACATCGGGCACACAGGAGTCAGTGAACAGGGCTAATCCTGATGCAATAGAGATCTCTTTTTCAAAGCCGTTTGATGGAGATGTTCTGACTTTCTTTGCGCTTTGTGATGAGGTTTTGGCACGATTGCCTGACGATGAAAGTCAAGGTTTGAGCCGCCGCTATCTTGCCCGAGAGGCCTTTGGTCAGACCGTGAGAGCAGAAGAGGCTCTGGTCGTTCGAAACAAATTATCCAAGGTGCTGCGAACTGATTTCAAAGCACCTGAAAAACCAACAACTCATGTCAGAACTGATTGTTATGAAGGACGGTTCCTCCGTAGCATCAAACATCTCATTACCGATGTGAATAATGGGCAGAATCCAAGCGCGCCCAAGTATGATCTGCCAAAGGATTTAAAAGAGCTGTTCCAATCCATTGGGGACCCGGGTGGTCAGACTGGGGATTATGAAAAGAAGCCGGATATCTATGGAACCAAACTAGAAGAGAATAGTGAAAAATCAGAACGCGATATGATCAAGGTTCTGATGTCCGACCTTGGTATTTCGCGGTTTGTGACACTTAATTACGATGTTCAGATCGAGCGCCTTATCCTGCGTGACCAAAGGATGCTTGAGGATGGCGAGACAGAAGCGTTTCGGGATCTGTGCGACGAAACCAAAACCTCCAGGCCACACAAGAAACGACTGGTTATAGAAAGCGGCATCGAAAAAGGAGCCATATCCGGCACTCTGGATCAGGACAACATTGCCGAGGTTGTCAATTTTTCCGCCTATTCAAGACGTTATGCACGACAGGTCATGCATTTGCATGGGCGGTTTGATGACCCTGAAAACCTGATCCTGGCCGGAAGTGACTACCGTAATCTTTATGAAATAAAATCTGTCGCGCGTGACAGTTTCAGTAATGCACAAAGGACCCTGTTTGACGGCAACGATGTTATCTTCGTCGGCATCGGAATGTCAGAGGACGAAATAAAGCGTCCGCTGAAACGTTTTCTGGCTACTGAGAAGTTCGGACAGCAGCACTCTCGCCGCGCGTTTCTGCTGTTTTCTTCCTCATCATGTAAAGAGTGCACAGTCAGCAGTCAGTGCAGTTCCTGTAAGATCAAGGATGAGGAATTCGTGCTCAACATGCACAATCAGTTGGGTGTGAGCACAATTCTCTATGGTGGCCCGCGAGCGGGATATATGTCCAACCGGTGGAAAGCCCTGGCAAAGACTTTCGAGGGGCTGAGTGATGACTGGGACAAGGATGTCGATACGCTTGGCAAGACACCAGAAGAGATCACACTTGAAGCAGAGAAGAGAGCAGAAAAGGTCAAGGAAAAGCAGCCCCATGTCAGAGAAGCCCTTTCTGATCTGTGGAGCTTCATTGAGGGGGACGCCTTACAATCCGGGGTTTTTGACGTCAAAGATACCTTGGGGGATTCCGTCGAGCTCCTCACAAGCAATGAACATACCTTCTTTGTAAATCTGCTTGCCGGTCTGCCTCGTGGTGATGAAACACTGCCCAGATATGCGTCCAGACTTGCAGCGCTCCTTGGGGCGGCTTGCTCGGAAATGGGGTCTCGCGTTACGGCACGTTCCGCATGTGCAGAGCTTAAAATGCTCAAGCATAATGCGGAGAAATGGTGGGATGCCTGGAATGAACAGCCATTTGAACGGCGCGCAGTCTATCATATGGCCTCCGAAGAGGTGTCCGGGCAGGCAGGCTACCTGTGGGTGCGGCATTGTCCGGTTGTTCGTTTCGACAAGACGATAACGCCCAACCAATGGCCTCTATTGAACGAAGTCAGGTCTTCAATCAAAGAACAGGTTGAAATTCAACGATCTAGAAGCATTGAGGAGGAAAGGAAAAACCGCCTTTCCATTGCACGATTTGCCATTGAACGTGGTGGTGGGCAAGGGTCGATGGTTCGCCTTCTGCTCCGGAAGGAAGTCCAGAAGTATATTTTTGCGCATGACAAGACGGACGCTTATCAGGCCGCTTTCATTGCCCATCTGTCGTTCTCAATGGAATTCGCCTCGGTCTCAAAAGCTCTGACGCGTTTTCTTGCGCGGCGTGTCGCCGAGGTTCAGTTGCGAGATGCAAAGCTCCGCGATGACGTCGCCGGACCAAATGGTGTTTTGACCAGGCTTGTAAGCGAATTGAACAAACCGAGTGGAGACAGAACGTTTCAAGACAAGCTACAGGCCAAGAGCCTGGCCAAAGAGTTGGCGGCCAAGGAAAGAGATGACCTTGGAGATGTCTATGAGAAGTTCAGGGGCCTTGCCAGCGATGGGAATATACTGACATCGGACGAGATGCAGCGTGTCGCCAGAGCTCTTTTTGTGTCTCGACGAGAGATCGAGCCACGGCTGCTGTTTGAGCCAACAGCAAGTTCCTATGTTGAATTGGAGCCGGTGGTGGAACGGCTTCATCGTCTGGATATGCTGCGGAAAGTCATTCTGAAATATCAGGAACTGGTATCCGACGAGAGGCTTTTCATCTGCCTTGGCGGGCTGGATCGATTGTGTGATCGAGATGGGGATGCCCACAATCCGATGCATCGCGCATTGTTCCGGTTGCTCACGGGTACCCATGAGCACCAGGATCTGGATCCCCCATTCGACCTTGTTCTGTTGTCCGGCAAACCGGATGCACCAATCTGCTTTCTAAGCGAGGTTCTTCCAGAAGAGGATGTTAAGAAGCTTAAATCCCACCATTATAAGGAATATTCGCGGCACTCGAAAACAAAGCAGGTTCTGTATAAGTGGCCCAGGCTTGGGCGCCTTTCCTGGCCGGAACGAATTGTGCTGACACCTGATTTCTTTGGCAACGGGGACTTTGAGAGACCATTAAGAAGTTCGGTCTGCCTGGATAAATCCGGAGTGGTCAAGGAAGAGGCTGCTTCGCGTTTTATCGAATGGGCAAAACGGTGTGATGCGTCTTCACTGACGATTACAAGCGATATGGGTAAGGTCGTTACCGGTATGCACCGTGCCTTGTGGAAGAATGTCGGCCTTACCAATATGCTTTTCACATGTTGGCTGCGCGCTTATTCACGCGATTCATCTATTAGCATCAATGAATTCATGATGGCCTTTGAAAGGCGGTTTAATCGCGATGAAGAGAGCGGCATCCTCTCCGGGATCTTTTCATCATACAGGCAGGGCGCAAACAATGAGTCTGATCGGGATGTCCTGCATGATCTCGTCTTGCGGCACCTCGTTCTCTATGCATTGCCAGTTGAACCCTGGGTCCTAATGGGATGCCCCCGCATCTATCGCGCGTTGCTCAAGAAGTTTGGAGATGAGGGACATAAGCCAGCTCCTGACCTGAAGGAGCAGCACAAATACGACATCGAGGAAAGGACCTGGATGCTCGTAAAACTGAGAGGTGTCCTGGAAGAGCTCTGCAAACGGGGAATGCTCATCCAGATTCACTGTTCCAGCTCACCGGAACACAGTAACGGAGATGAAGAGGCCTTCCTTCATCATCGATTTGCCCTGCATGGCCGGATCAGAGAATTCATTGCGTATCGTATGCAGTTGAATGTCTTTGATCAGGGAGATACCAATCATCACCAAATATCGCTCTATTGCGATCAGCCCAAGGACCTGCCAACGCCGTCTCCACTCCATTTTGAAATGGTCAAAGATATTCTGGACTATCAGCGCGGCAAAAACCGGGAAACGCTCGAGCTGACATATCGGCATTCGCGCGCCGGTCGGCAAAACCGGATTGGAATCTGGGATCCACCAGAAACCCGGCCACCCCATCATAATGAAGAACATTCTGAACATGCCGCAATGCGGTTGTTCACGACAGATGATTGCAAGGCAATTGGCTGCTCAATGGGACAGCTTCATGCGGTGGCACAACGGATTCGTTCCAATTTCAGTCTGGTGCGGAGCGCGTTTTCTGCCGGGTCGCTATCGCGGATGGATGTTGCTCCTCTCACCAATGGTGCCATGCCACCATTTGAACTCTACAGCGGATGGCTGCGCAGTATCCTGAATGCTGCGACCGGAATCCGGGTGAACAACGTGGAACTCTCCGGAACACTGGACGGAACTTTGCTGCCGGAATTTATTAACTCTGGAGAGCGAGATGACATTAGCAAAGGGCTCATTGAATTCAGGGATCAATTGGAAGATGACACAAATCCCATCTCTGACGAGTTAAGAAAGAAAGTTGCAGCCGGGCTGGACAGGCTCGGTATCGGACCTCTGGATACATCTGACCCGGAGGATCGTGAACGAGACAGAAATCACATCGCCGCCGGATTTGACGCCCTTGCTATTCTGGATGCAGCGGACAAAATGGGCCTGACTTGCCGTCAGGTTTCAGGCTTCAATCGTGTTCGGCATCCGCTGTATCGTGATGAAATTGCCTGGCTTTTTAATGAACGTGCTCTGACCAGCCTTATTCAGGGTCGGATGTTTGATGCGATGCCCTTGTATCGCAAGGCTCGTGAAGTCATGAGCCACAAGGTGACCCCGGACAGTGATACGAAAGCGTTCAATGCTGTCGAACGCCGTATCAACCTGAATTACTCCGTTGCCAAGATTGAGCGGGGCAAGATCCGTGATGCCCGTATAATTCTGGAGGATCTGGCGCGTTCTTCAGTTTCTGTGCGGTTCTCCACACCCAGTCGCCTGGAGCCATACATCATTGGCTATACGGCATTGTGCGATCATCTGGGCGGGAGTTTCGAGACTGCCCGACTGGGTTATGCTGAAGCCCTGTCATATCTTTCAAAGGTACAGGAACTTAGGGCTGTTGCTGTATTCAAACGGCATCTTGCCGATCTCTATCGGACAATCGGCGATCTGGACCTGGCGCAAAACGAAATACAGCTGGCAATCAACGCCGCGTCTCAGGCGCAGCAGCGCGACGTTCTTCATCTGGCATATGCAAGTCGTGCTCAGATTCATCTGGTGCTGGGCAAGCGGGATGAAGTCGAGGAAATCCTGCCGCAGTTGACAGAATATGCGGAACGAATGGGGCTCTACCGACATCAGTCAGATGCGTTGATGGTCAAGGCAAGATTGAATATTGCCGACGGCGATTTAGGGTTGGCGGCAGATGCTATCGCAGGGTCTATCGCCATATGTACGCGTCATGGACTGCGTCTGCGCAAGCTGTCAGGTCTCGTTGCCTATGGTGGAATTCAGTATTTGCGCGAACAGGACAAAATCGCCCACTCCGTTCTGAAGAATGCCAAGGCTGAAGCTGAGCATATCGGATATCAGTTGAAAGCATCGCGGGCATCACAAATCATGGCTCAGAAGGGCAAGGATCAGCCAGTAAGAGTCAATCTGGGCATGTATCCGCACTTTGCAACAGATCGAGAAACGAGTGGTGCAAAGAACAGCGGAGAACAGACTTGATCACGCCTTCACGCGGGCTCCCAGTGACTGGCGCCATTTGATACTGGTCTTGAGGCAGGTAGATCGGACTGTGCCCTTCTTCTCGACCGTATCGACAAGGGCGCGGCCGGCCTTGCGACCCATCTCCCTGTGAGGCACATGAACTGTCGTCAGGGCAGGGGCGACGATACGAGCCAGTTCGATATCATCAAAGCCGGTAATAGACACATCGTCCGGCACCGTCAGGCCCATCTGCTGCGCACCGATAAGCGCACCTGCTGCCAGGACATCATTGCCACAGAGGACAACACTGGGCGGGTTCCGGCGTTTCATCAGCCGGACAAATTCCTCGGTACCCCGTTCAATGTCATAGGGTACTTCGCTTACTGCAAGGCTTGCAGGGTCGAGCCCGTGTTTTCCAAGAGCATCCCTGACACCATCAAGGCGCAGCCGGGCTCGGTCATTGCCCTGAATGATGCCTGAAATCATGGCCAGATTGGTATGCCCGAGTGCCAGCACTTCCTCGGTCAGGGCAAACATTGCGTCATGATTGTCAAAGCCGATGGACGGAATCCGGGCGTCATTCCGATAAGTCCACGCAGCCAGTGCGGGCACATTCTGCCGTTCCAGATAATCATAGATCGCATCTTCACGGTCATGGCCGATAAGAAGCAGACCATCAGCGCCACGAGAGACAAGTGCGCGGATCTGTTCCTGCTCGATCTCCGGTTTATAGGCCGAACTGGCAACGAGCAGAGTATAGCCCAGCTGATGCAATTCTTCCTGAAAGGCCTGAAGTCCGCGAGCGAAAATGGCGTTTTCCATCGTGGGAATGATGGCACCGATGGTGAAGGTGCGTTTGGCTGCCATCACCCTGGCGGCGAAATTCGGCGTGTAACCCAGAACATCCACCGCGGCCAGCACGCGCTTGCGTGTGCTTTCAACCACACGCTCCGGCGCATTGAGGCAACGGGATACGGTTGCGGTGGAAACGCCAGCCTCTCTGGCAACATCACCAAGGGTCGGAGTGGTTTGTGTCGTTGGCATTCTTGATCTCTGACTTCAGCTTTCCCGAAATTATATCACATGCATGGACAACAGACATACAAAAATGTAAACGCTTGCATTATGAATGTAAGCGTTTACATTAGGCAGTGAACCAGATCATTCAGGAGATCCGTTCATGTTCCTCGTCGCCTCAATCGTCGTGTTTGTCATCTACTTTGCCAATGTGGCTCTGGGGGCTTTTGCGAGTAGCGCATTCCTTGGGGATACGAACGAAATGCTGGTTCTGTTCGCCGCATCGATCCTTTTCGTGATTGCCATCCTGAAAAGGGAAGCCGATCGCAAGAACAATGACGGGAACGAAACTGTCTAGGGAGGACAATCATGACTAAAGAGATTGACGAACTGTCGTCAGCTGAGCGTCGTAATTTTCTGAAACTCAGTGCTGCAGGAGGCTTCACCGCAGCACTTGTTGCCGGAGTGGGGGGAGTGCTCTGGTCAGATGAAGCCGTAGCCCAGACAGCGAAGGAAGAGCGCGCTCGGGAAAAGGCCGCAGCTCATGTCATGACCATCGCCACGGCTTATGTGCTTGGGGCATCACGCAGCTATCCCATTATGCAGCTTGATCTGAAGGAAAACATTCAGAACGCCACCAATGGCAAGATCTATGTAAAACTCGCGCCTGGTGGTCAGCTTGGTGCTGGTGGTGCTCTGGTGCAGAAGGTGCAGGGAGGCACCATTCAGGCGGCACAGCATTCACTGTCCAACTTTGCACCATTTGCCTCAACGGTCGATCTGATCAACATGCCATATCTCTGTGGCTCCAATCAGCGTTTCACCAATCTGGTCAATTCCGATCACTGGAAGTCGGAAGTCCACCCGAAAGTCGAGGCCGCCGGTTTCAAGGCGTTGTTCTATGTCAATATTGATCCGCGCGTCGTCGCAGTGCGCAAGGGTGGGGCTGGTGCTGTTCTCAGTCCGGGCGATCTGTCTGGTGTAAAGTTCCGCGTGCCAGGGTCAAAAATGCTCCAGCAGTATTACCGTATGGTCGGAGCAAACCCGACACCTGTAGCCTGGGGTGAAACACCATCGGCCATCAAGCAGGGTGTTGCTGATGCGCTTGACCCATCTGTTGGTGCCCTGTTCGTCTTTGGCTTCAAGGATATCCTCAGCCATGTGACCTTCACCCAGGCCGTTCCTGACAGTCAGGTCTATTCCTGTAATCTTGAATGGTTCAACTCCATGCCGAGTGATGTGCAGGATGGCATTATGTGGGGCTCTGAAATGACCGCGCACCAGAACCTGTCGAAAGTTCCTTCCGCCCGGGCCTATGCCATGGCGGAACTGGCGAAAGCCGGAGTTGAATTCCACAGCCTCAGTTCAGATCAATTGGCTGAATGGCAGGCAGAAGGCGGCTATCAGCGCTCCGAATGGGATCCGTTCAAGAAAGAACTGGCGGGCTCCATGGATGCCTTTGCCAAGCTTGAAGAGGCAGCAGGCACCCAGGGTAAATACTACGTCCATGACGCTTGATGGGGCATGACCTGACGGTGGGCGCTCTCTGAGCGCTCATCGAAGAATGATCATGCATGGATGGAGGCTCTCGCCGTTTTCTGCGGGAGTGGCCAATCCGTCAATCGCTGCTGGAGCTTGGGGCGAGATATGGATTTACTCAGGAAAATAGATCGGGATGCAGAGCGCTGGCTTCTGCTCGTCTTCTACGTCATGCTGGTTATCACGATGGCGATTGAGGTGCTGCGGCGTGAGCTGTTTGCCTACTCGTCTATCTGGGGCGAGGAAATCGTTCGCTACTCTTTTATCTATCTGGCGTGGATTGGCGCAGCCGCTGCGGTCAAGGAGAGAGCTCATATCCGCATTGATGTGGTGATGCATTATCTCGGACCACGACCGAAAGCCTTACTCTATATCTTTGGTGACCTGGTTATGTTTGCGGTCGCGCTGGTCGCACTCTACTGGTCGTTCGAAACGGTTCTGGTTTCAGCCAAATTCGGCTCCGTAACAGATGGACTGCGGGTCTCCAAAGTCTGGTTCCTGATGGCCGTGCCATTGGGTTTCGCATTGATGGTCTGGCGGCTGGTCCAGTCATTCCTTCGTGATATCAAAGCCTTGCGAGACGGTTCTGCCGTCTTCGAAGGCGACAAGCTGTTTGATTGAGGGGGGGCTGATATGCTTTGGAACACACTCAATCAAACCGTTGAACTGGGCTGGGATTTCTACGTACCGGTCATCATGTTCGTCGTGCTCATTGCTCTGGCCGTGCCTGTCTGGGCCGCGATTGGCGCAGCGGCCACCACCATGCTCATCATGTCTGGCGACCTGCCGCTCAGTCTGGTCGGCGAAAGCCTCTTTGCCGGCATTGATGCATTTGCCTTGACGGCGGTACCTCTGTTTATTCTGACGGGCGATGTGCTGGTACGAACCGGATTGTCGCGCAAGTTTCTGGATGTGGCTGAGGCTCTGACATGCTTTGCCAAGGGTGGTTTCGGCTCTGCGACAGTGCTGGTCTGCGGTATGTTTGCGGCGATCTCGGGTTCTGATGCTGCGGGCGCTGCCGCTGTTGGTCGAATGACCATCGACCGGCTTGTGGAAAGCGGATATCCGCGTCCCTATGCCTGCGCTCTGGTTGCTGCAGGGGCTTGTACCGGCATTCTGATCCCGCCATCAATCGCCTATATCATCATCGGTCTTGTGCTGGGAATATCAGCATCGACCCTGTTTCTTGCAGCCCTTATTCCCGGTCTGGCCATCCTGGTCTCCATTCTGATTACCAACATCATCATGAACCGGCTCTATCATTATGAAGGCGGCGGAATGATGAGCATGAGTGAATGGCTGGCCAATCTTGGGCGTGCCCTCAAATCCGGCTGGTATGCCTTCATCGTGCCGGGCATCATCTTCTACGGAATTTTCTCCGGCAGATTGACCCCGACAGAAGCCGGTGCAACCGCTGTTGTTGTGACAATCGCAATGGGATTTATCCTGCGGACCCTGTCGCTGGCTGATTTCCCGGCCATGCTGGTCAGTTCCGCCAAGGTCAACGGTGTCATCCTGCCGATTATCGCGTTTTCCGCGCCTTTGGCAGAAGCGCTGGCAATTATGGGTGTGCCGCAAGGCTTTGTGGCTTCAGTGACGTCACTCACGGAAGATCCCTATCTGCTCATCCTGCTGATGATTGGTATTCTGATCGCTGCCGGGTGTGTGATGGAGACAACACCGAATATCGTTATTCTGGCACCTATTCTGAAACCGCTTGCCGACAATATCGGTATGAACGAAATTCAGTTCTGCATCATGATGATTACAGCGCTGGGTGTGGGTTTCATCACGCCGCCACTGGGGCTTAATCTCTTCGTTGTGTCCGGCATTACCGGCGAATCCATTCTCAAGATCGCCGCCCGTGCTGTACCCTTTGTTCTGACCATGCTGATCGTGGTTCTGCTGATTGCCTATGTTCCGGCGCTCTCCACCACGCTGCTTCCTGAAATCTATCAATAGGAAACCGACTTATGACCCGCGAATACCTGAAGAAAGCGACACTGACATCTGAATCGGATGCGTCGCAGGTTCATGAAACGGTCCAGACCATCCTGGCTGATATTGAAGCAGGAGGGGATGCAAAGGCACTGGAATATGCTGCAAAGTTCGACAAGTACGAAGGAAACATTCTTCTGTCAGCGGAAGAAATTGAGGCAGCCTGCGCTCTGGTACCGGAGAGGCTGAAGGCGGATATCCGGTTTGCGCATGACAATGTGCGCAGGTTTGCCGAAACCCAGAAACAGACCGTCATGGATGTTGAAACCGAGATCGTGCCGGGCTTCATTGCAGGCCAGAAGGCAATCCCGGTCGACGCTGCCGGTTGTTACATACCCGGCGGGCGGTACAGCCACATTGCCAGTGCAATCATGACGGTGACAACAGCCAAGGTCGCAGGCTGTCGTCATATCATGGCCTGCTCACCACCAAGACCAGGTGTCGGTGTCGCACCAGCCATCATCTATGCCGCTCATATCTGCGGGGCAGATACAATTATGGCCATGGGCGGCGTGCAGGGCGTTGCGGCAATGACGTTCGGTCTTTTCGGCCTGCCCAAGGCCAATATTCTGGTGGGGCCGGGCAATCAGTTTGTTGCAGAAGCCAAACGCATTCTGTTCGGTCGTGTGGGGATAGACATGATCGCCGGGCCGACAGACAGTCTGATCATTGCCGACAAAACAGCCGATGCCTTTGTTGTTGCCACCGATCTGGTGAGCCAGGCGGAGCATGGCTATAATTCCCCGGTCTGGCTGGTCACCGATGATCGTGCGCTTGCCGACAAGGTGATGGAGCTGGTTCCCGGCCTGATTGATGACCTGCCAGAAACCAACCGTGATAACGCCTTTGCAGCCTGGCGGGATTATGCCGAAGTCATTCTCTGTGATGACCGCGAAGCCATGGCGGCCTGCTCTGATGACTATGCTCCGGAACACCTGACTGTGCAGGCTGATGATCTCGACTGGTGGCTCGAGCGTCTCACCTGTTACGGGTCACTGTTCCTGGGCGAAGAAACCACCGTCTCCTACGGGGATAAGGCATCAGGCACCAACCACGTTCTGCCGACATCGGGTGCGGCCAGCTATACAGGTGGTCTGAGTGTGCATAAATACATGAAGATCGTCACCTGGCAGAGGTCAACGCGGGAAGGCTCAAAAGCTGTTGCAGAGGCAACCGCACGGATTTCCCGTCTTGAAGGAATGGAGGGGCATGCCCGGTCTGCCGATGTGCGCCTTGCCAAGTATTTCCCTGATGAGACCTTCGATCTGACCTCTAATGGATGATCCGCGCGCACTTTTTGATCTGTCGGGTCGGGTGGCTTGCATAACCGGTGCCAGCTCTGGACTGGGGCGGCGTGCCGCGCTCATTCTGGCATCGGCCGGGGCAAGGGTGGTTGCTGTTGCCCGCCGCGAGAGCGCCCTGAAGAGCCTGAAAACCGAGATTGGTGATCACGCTGATTATGTTGTGGCCGATGTGGCAGACAGGGACAATGTCGGCGCCTTGAGAGATGCCATCTCAACGCCGTTCGGCGCGCCGGATATTGTTGTTCATGCAGCCGGTGTCAACACGCGGGAAACCGCTGATGATGTCACGGTGGAGGGATGGGACAGGACAATCGCGCTCAATCTGAACGCGCCGTTTTTTCTGAGCCAGGCTCTGGTACCTGCCATGAAGGCAAAAGGATGGGGGCGGATTGTAAACTTTGCGTCCCTCCAGACCACACGGGCCTTTCCTGGCGGAATAGCCTATGGAGCGACAAAGGCAGGGATCGGTCAGCTGACGCGCGCTATGGCGGAAGCCTGGTCACGGGATGGGATTACAGCCAATGCAATCGGCCCAGGATTTTTCCCGACAGAACTGACACAGGCCGTATTTGAAGACCCGGAACGGGCAGCGCGCAATGCGGCCCAGACCTGTATCCAGCGGAACGGGCGGATGGAGGATCTGGATGGTCCGTTGCTGTTTCTCTGCTCAGATGCGTCCGGTTATGTGACCGGACAGGTTCTGATGGTGGATGGAGGCTTTACCGCGAAATGAAGGCGCTTGTTTATGACGGGGTCGAGACACTGGGTTATCGGGAGGTTCCTGATGCAGAATCTCAGACTGGTGAACACCTGATCCGTATCGAAGCTGTCGGCATTTGCGGCTCTGATATGCATGCTTATCTCGGCCATGATGCACGACGCCCCGCGCCTCTGATCCTGGGCCATGAAGGAGCAGGTATCATCGCCGGAGGCGCACAGGACGGACGGCGGGTGACGATCAACCCGCTGGTAACCTGCGGGATCTGCCCAGCCTGCAAGAGCGGTCGTGAAAATCTTTGCCCGGACCGGCAGATTATCTCAATGCCGCCAAGGGAAGGGGCCTTTGCACAGTTCGTTTCCATGCCGGATCGCAATCTGGTGGATGTGCCCGACCACATTCCTCTGACGAGGGCAGCGTTGGCGGAGCCTCTTGCCGTCAGCTGGCATGCTGCGCGGCTGGCACTTGAAGCACTTGGTGCTGATATGGATCGACAGGCGCTTGTCCTCGGTGGCGGTGCGATTGGTCTGGCAGCGGCGCTAGCACTCAGGGCAATGGGTGTGGAAGACGTAACCATTGCAGAGCCCAATGCGGCCCGCCGGGCATTTTTGTCTGAAGTCTGTGGTCAGCAGGTGGTCGCAGAGGCCACGGTAACCTGTGCCATCGTCATTGATGCGGTTGGATATGCTGCCACGCGTGCCACAGCGTCCGCGCTCGCGGCACCAGGCGGGGTTATTGCTCATGTGGGGCTTGGAGAAGATACCGGCGGGCTGGATATCAGACGGATGACCCTGCAGGAAATCAGCTTCATCGGCACGTATACGTACACGGCGCAGGACTTCCGGGATACGGCGGGCGCTATTTTCGATGGTCGCCTCGGCCCGCTAGACTGGTTTGAAGAGCGCCCCTTATCGGATGGGGCACAGGCCTTCTCTGACCTGCGGGCAGGCCGGGTTGCCGCACCGAAGATCATCCTTAACCCATGGGCCTGATCTGCGCCGAAAGAATGGAGACAGCGCATGTACCAGAAAATTCTTGTTCCGATGGCTCTTGATCACGGAGTTTCTCCGCAGACCATTGAAATCGCTCGGGCCCTTCTGGGAGAGGGCGGCGAGATCACCGCCCTTCATATCCATGAAGCGGCGCAAGGGTCGGTCAGTGTTTATCTGGACGAAGATGTGGTGAAGGAAGGATACACTCGCGCGAAAGCCCTTCTTGAAACCAAGACAGAAGCCTATCCCGACATCAAGACTCAGATCATCAAGGGACATACAGCCCGCAGTATCATCGACTTCGCCAACAGTAACGATATCGACTGCATTGTCATCGGGTCACACAAGCCGGGCCTGAGCGATTACTTTCTCGGCTCAACAGCCTCCCGCGTTGTGCGTCATGCCAAATGCGCGGTCCATGTCTATCGAAGCTCCTGATCCTCTCTTTACAGGAAAGGCCAAACAGAGATGAATATCGACAAGAAGATCGCTGATGATCTTGTTGCGAACGACATTTCCTTTGTCACCACTGTGCCCTGCAAGCAATTGGCCGGTGTGATTGAGGAAATCGACCAGCGAGATGATATTTTCCATATCCCGTCCAACAAAGAGGACGAGGGCATGGGGCTGTGTGCCGGTGCATGGATGGGGGGCAAGCGACCTGCCATCATCATGCAGAACACGGCAATTGGCGTGACGATCAACACGCTGGCGACGCTGATCCAGTATTATCGCATGCCATTGCCGATGCTGATTTCCTATCGCGGTGAATTGCGTGAACCCGTGGCCTGCCAGGTGGAAATGGCAGTGCACACCAAAGCCCTTCTGGCTCAGCTGAACATACCGACCTATCACTTCCACAAGCAGTCTGATGTGGAAGAGCTGGACATGATCCTGAAATATACCTTCATGTGCAACAAGCCGGTGGCGATCCTCACAGACGCCAATTTCTGGGGAGGCTATGGCGACCAATGATCCGTTCTGAAATCCTTAAAGAAATCGCCCCGATCCTGCGCAATCAGCTTGTGGTCTGCAATATCGGCATTCCGAGCCAGGAACTGCATGCAATTGATGATCAGCCGACCAACTTCTATATGCTCGGTACAATGGGACTGGCATCCAGCATCGGCTTCGGGCTGGCTCTGGCACAGCCCAAACCGGTTATTGTCATCGATGGAGATGGATCCGTTCTGACCAATATGGGCACTTTGCCGACGATCGCGAATAATCCGACCGGCAATTATATCCTGATGATCATCGATAACGGCTCATATGGGTCCACCGGCGATCAGCCAACCTATGCAGGCCGGAAAACATCCCTGGCCAAGGTTGCGGAGGCCTGTGGCTGTGAGAATGTCATCGAGTGCCGGGATGTGGATACGGGAGACGTTCTGCAGAAAGCACTGGATAGCGGCGAGATGCATATCATTGTCGTTAAATGTGACAGCGGCAATGCCAAGATGCCGGTGATTACCATGGACCCTGTGGTGATCAAGGACCGGTTCATGAAGGCCGTACAGGCGTGATCGGATCAGGCACCATCCATAGTACAGAGGATGCGCGTCGCATTGCGCGTCGCCGTCTTCCATGGATGGTGTTTGATTATATCGATGGAGCTGCAGGGCAGGAGACCGGCGCAGAACGGAACCGGACAGCGCTCGACCAGATGACCCTGCGGCCTCGTATTCTCAAGGATGTGAGCGGGCGGTCTCTCACTGCCTCCCTCTTTGGACAGGATGTTCTCCGCCCATTTGGCATAGCCCCGATGGGCATGTGCAATCTGTCCGGTCCGGGCGCCGATCTGATGCTGGCGCGTCTCGCCGCTCGCTACAAGGTGCCACTGGGCGTCTCGACTATGGCCTCGACGCCCATGGAAAAGCTGATTGAGGTGGCGGAGGGTCATGCCTGGTTCCAGCTTTATTTCAGCGGTGATGGCACAGGAACATTCAAACTTGTAGAACGCGCCAAATCTGCTGGCTATGAAACTCTGGTCCTCACTGCAGATGTGCCGGAACTGGGACGTCGTCCCCGCGAGTTACGACATGGCTTCAAAATGCCGTTTCAGCTTGGTGTGCGGCAGTTCATCGACTTTGCGCTTCATCCACGCTGGTCGCTTGCTACATTGCTGAATGGCAAGCCGGAACTGGCCAATTTCCTGATGGATGGATACGCGTTTGACCGCACAGAGAGCAGAGCCAAAGCGACCTGGCAGACGCTCGATCAGCTGCGCGCGAGATGGCCTGGCAAGCTGGTGGTGAAGGGTGTACTGGATGTAGACGACGCTATCCGGCTCAAGGCTTCCGGGGTTGATGCCATTCAGGTCTCAAGCCATGGTGCCCGCCAGCTGGAAAGCGCACCGGCTCCATTCCAGATGTTGCCGCATATCCGGGAATCCTTGGGAGCGGACTATCCGGTTTTCTATGACAGCGGTGTCAGAAGCGGTGAGGATGTTCTGAAAGCGCTTCTAAGCGGCGCTGACTTCGTCTTCCTGGGCCGAATTCTGCAATTTGCCATCGCAGCAGGTGGAGAGAACGGATTGAATGAGCTCTGGTCTGTTCTGAGCAGTGAATTGAGCACGGCAATGGCACAAACTGGAATGACCAAGTTGAAAGACAATAATATTTTATGAGAAATGAAATATTATGTAATCCTCGGTTTCTTCGTATCTGAACGATAGCTCAGCGCTGATTTTCCTGCGAATTTCCGGAATGTCCGGTTAAACGCGGCATCCGACATATAACCAACCGCCTCGCCGATTTCAGCAACAGACAGATCGGTGGTCCGCAACATATTTGCGGCCTGCCGCATACGCAGGTCGGTCAGATAAGTGAACAGCGGCATGCCGGTCAGCGTGGTGAACCGTTGCGCCAGGCTGGCCCGCGACATGCCAAGTGTCTGGGCCACATTGTCCAGGGTCCACGCTTTTTCCGGCTCTGAATGGAGCAGCTGCAGGGCAGGACCGATCTTCTTGTCAAAAAGGGCCGCAACAAATGTGGTCTGCTCTGGATCAAGAGAGATGAAACAGCGGAAGAACTGCACCAGAAGGACTTCTGTCATCCGGTTGAGAATATGGGGCGTGCCGGGGCTGGGTGAACTGGTTTCGTGAACCAGATAATCAAGGCTCGACTTGAGCCAGACGCTTTTGGCTACCTCTTCCTCACGCAGAATCAGAACCGGTGGGAAGGCCTGGAACAATGGATGGGGGAAATCCTGCCGAAAGCTGAAATAACCGCAGACCAGCAATGTATCCACATCCCGCTGGAAGGACGGCGCTGCTGCCGCTTGCCCATCAATGATGTGAGGTTCGCCTTTCAAAACAATCGCCACGTCACCCGGGCCAAGCCAGTGTGTGGTGTCGCCCATTTTCAAACTGCATCCACCCCTGCGAACACAATGAAAGCTGGCAACTTTCTTGTCAGAGAAATCCAGAGACCAGGGCGGAGACATCACTTCACAGAAGTAGACGCTGCCTTCAACTTCAAACTCACTCAGGATTTTGCTCAAAACGGGCATGGTGGCTGGCCTTTGGCGGGGCGATATGGAACGTTCAGTCTTAATAAATAGACGATCTGCACGTAAAATAAAGATAACTGTGATTGATAAGATCGTGATGGGAGCAGATCTTTGCATTATCCACAAAGCAAGGGAGAAATCATCATGAACTTGAAAGCTTTGACATTGGGTGTTGCGTTGAGCGTTTTTGGTGCGGTTGCCATGGCATCCGCTGAAGACAAAAGCGGCCTTCCGGTACCTGGTCTTGAAATCACACCAGGGCAAACCGCTCTTGTGATCACAGATCCGCAGAATGACTTCCTGAGCCCGGATGGCGTGACCTGGGGCGTTGTTGGCGAAAGTGTTACGGAAAACAACACGGTTCAGCACATCGAAGATCTGATGAAAGCAGCCAAGAAGGCTGGCATGCCGGTTTTCGTTTCTCCACACTACTATTATCCGCACGATCACCAGTGGAAGATCGAAGGCGCGCTTGAAAAAGTCATGCACAAGATCGGCATGTTCAACCGCAAGGGCCCGCTGGATACAGAAGGCTTTGAAGGATCCGGAGCTGACTGGCTTGAACGTTACAAGCCATACATCAATGACGGCAAGACCGTTGTAACCAGCCCGCACAAGGTTTACGGCCCGGAGACAAACGATCTGTCCCTGCAGCTGCGCAAGGCTGGCATCAGCAAGGTTATCCTGGCTGGCATGTCCGCGAACCTCTGCACCGAATCTCACATGCGTGAACTGGGCGAGCAGGGCTTTGATGTGATGGTGGTCTCTGATGCGACCGCCGGCGCGAAACTGCCTGGCCTCGATTCCTATGCCGCTGCTCTGGTCAACTATCGCATGATCGCCAGTGAAGTGGCCAAGACAGACGTCGTCGTCGAGCGTATCGGCGCTGCCTATAAGTAAGACAGGCAAAAGTGTGAATAGTCGACGGGCCTGAATGGCACAGACCCTCCATCATCGGGTCCGTCGTGCTCGCCGAGCAATCGGCAACACTCCATCCGGCTACCGAAAGGTGGTCGGATGTTTTTATGTCCGGGGCTTATGGCCAAGGGCCTGATCAGCAGGTTTTTCCTGTGCTGGCCCCGGTCACAATGTATATGGGGCTGAGGCGCTGAAAACCGCTCTTGACTGGTCTATGACAGGGGTCTATACCCGCCGCACTATGAACCTTTGTTCTGTCGTCGGGTTTGCTGCGTGAATTAGATGCTGAAACCCTCTGACAGAACCGGACAGCAGCCCCCATTTCGCGAAGCTGCCGCACCGTTTCAAAGCCGGTGCCCTTCGTGAGATGTGACGCGAGATTGTACGGTTCTGTGCGACATGGAACTGAGACAGCAACAGATTGAAAGAAACGAAAGCGGATACAATGCAGGTAACGGAAACCCTGTCCGAGGGACTGAAACGCGAACTGAAGATTGTCGTTCCTGCCTCCGAGCTGGATTCGAAGCTTCAAACCCGTCTGACGGAACTGAAAGACCGCGTTCGCCTGAACGGCTTCCGTCCGGGCAAAGTGCCGGTGGCCCATCTCCGTAAAGTTTACGGCAAGTCCGTTATGGCCGAGATCGTGCAGGAAACGATCACCAACACAAGCCGGTCGACCCTTGAAGAGCGGAACGAAAAATCCGCAATTCAGCCGGACTACAAAATGACCGAAGATGAAGCAGAAGCCGACAAGATTCTCGACGGTCAGGCCGACCTCGAATTTTCCATGGCTTACGAAATCCTGCCAGCCATCGAAATCGGCGATTTCAGCTCCATCACCATTGAGCGTCCGATTGCTGAAGTAACCGACGAAGACATGGATGCCCGCATCAACCAGATCGCAGACGGCTCCCGTTCTTACGACGCAAAAGACGGCGCTGCTGAAGATGGCGACCAGGTACATATGTCTTACCTGGGTAAAGTCGACGGTGAAGCGTTCCCGGGCGGTGCTGACGAAGATGCACGTCTGGTTCTTGGTTCCGGCCAGTTCATCCCGGGCTTTGAAGAGCAGCTGATCGGCTCCAAGGCAGGTGATGAGAAAACCGTCAAGGTTACCTTCCCGGAAGAGTACCACGCCAATCATCTGGCCGGTAAAGACGCCGAGTTTGACGTTGTCGTCAAAGAAGTTGCTGCACCGGGTGCTGTCGAGCTGAATGACGCATTTGCCGAAAAGTTCGGCCTTGAGTCCCTCGACAAGCTGAAGGAAATGGTCAAGGAACAGATCGAAGGCGAATTCGGCACCTACACCCGTCAGAAAGTCAAGCGTCAGCTTCTTGATCAGCTTGATGAGCAGTACAAGTTCGATGTGCCGCCAAGCCTGGTTGAGCAGGAGTTCGATTCCATCTGGCAGAACGTCAATGCCGAGCTGGAACAGGCTGGCAAGACGTTTGAAGATGACGACACCACCGAAGAAAAGGCTCGTGAGGAATACACCACGATTGCCGAGCGTCGGGTTCGTCTTGGTCTTCTGATGTCTGAAATCGGCGAGAAGAACGAAGTCAAGCTTGAAGACAGCGAAGTTCAGCGCGCTCTGTTTGCCCAGGCTCGCAACTTCCCGGGTCAGGAACAGATGGTCGTTGACTACTACCTGAAAAACCCACAGGCTATGGCATCTATCCGGGCACCTCTGTTCGAAGAGAAAGTCGTCGACTATCTTCTGGAGCAGGTAAGCGTTACCGACAAGACCGTCTCCAAAGACGATCTGATGAAGGAAGACGAAGAGTAAAATCGTCTTTCAAAGAGAGAATCAGGGGCTCCGTTTCTGTCGAAACGGAGCTCTTTTTGTATGGTCATCCACCATTTCCAACAGGTTTTACAAAAATATTTGGTCCTGATGACGAAAGTCCCTATATGGGACTTGTATTCGCTACGAATGGCTGTAAACAGCCATTTTTACGGCATTGAACCTGGCCCAGTGAGGCAAGCTTTCCGGACTTGGTTCAGACGCGTCAACGAAATATTTATTGGGACATGCAACGGACTTGGTATCGAGTTTCCAGTTGCTATTCCGGGCTGTGTCTCACGAAGATCATGATCCGGCTTAACGCAGAAGGCTTTCAGAATGCGCGATCCGATTGATACCTACATGTCCACGCTGGTTCCGATGGTGGTGGAAACCACCAACCGGGGTGAGCGCGCCTACGACATTTATTCCCGCCTCCTGAAGGAGCGGATCATCTTCGTTACAGGCCCGGTTGAAGATCACATGTCGGCACTCATATGTGCCCAGCTTCTTTTCCTTGAGGCGGAAAACCCCAAGAAAGAGATCAACATGTACATCAACTCCCCGGGCGGAGTGGTGACATCCGGCCTGGCGATCTACGATACCATGCAGTTCATCAAGCCGGCCGTATCCACTCTGTGTATCGGTCAGGCGGCCTCTATGGGCTCTCTGCTGCTGTCTGCCGGTGAAGCAGATCAGCGCTTTGCCTTGCCGAATGCGCGGGTTATGGTGCATCAGCCATCTGGTGGTGCCCAGGGTCAGGTCAGTGATGTTATTCTGCATGCGCAGGAAATGACCAAACTGAAGCAGCGTCTCAACGAAATCTACGTCAAGCATACCGGACGTGATTACGAGACCATCGAGAATGCGCTTGATCGCGATAACTTCATGACAGCCGACGAAGCCAAGGAATTTGGCATTGTCGACAACGTAATTAATGCGCGTGAAGGCGGTGAAGAAGACGCGAGTTAATCATAAAGTGAAAGAGAAGATGCCTTTTTCTTCGCATTAAGGCTCTCTTGAAACTTCTGTGACTAACTTAAATGTGTTGAGTGGAGGCCTTGAGTCTCCCCTCAATCGGGATAGATCACGAAGAGGGGATATTGCCGCCCCCTTCAAAACGGCTTAAAAGTAGACTGACAGCAGTTTCTGCTTGCAAGAGAAGACGGAGTTACGCATGAGCAAGACCAGCGGTGGTGACGGAAAAAATACGCTCTATTGCTCGTTCTGCGGCAAGAGCCAGCATGAAGTCCGGAAGTTGATTGCCGGTCCGACCGTATTCATCTGTGATGAATGTGTCGAACTGTGCATGGACATCATCCGGGAAGAGAACAAATCCTCTCTCGTTAAATCCGCGGACGGCGTGCCGACCCCGCAGGAAATCTGCGATGTGCTGGATGATTATGTCATTGGCCAGATGCATGCCAAACGGGTGCTGTCTGTTGCGGTTCATAACCACTACAAGCGTCTGAACCACGCCGCCAAGAACAATGACGTGGAACTGGCGAAGTCCAACATTCTCCTGATTGGCCCGACCGGTTGCGGTAAGACCCTTCTTGCCCAGACCTTGGCACGCATTCTGGATGTACCGTTTACAATGGCTGACGCCACCACACTGACCGAAGCCGGTTATGTGGGTGAAGACGTTGAGAACATCATCCTGAAGCTTCTTCAGGCTTCCGACTACAATGTGGAACGCGCCCAGCGCGGTATCGTCTACATTGATGAGGTCGACAAGATTACCCGCAAGACAGACAATCCATCCATCACTCGGGACGTATCCGGTGAGGGCGTTCAGCAGGCTCTGCTGAAGATCATGGAAGGGACTGTGGCATCCGTACCGCCTCAGGGTGGTCGTAAGCATCCGCAGCAGGAATTCCTGCAGGTGGACACGACCAATATCCTGTTCATCTGTGGTGGTGCCTTTGCGGGCCTCGACAAGATTATTTCCAACCGTGGCCGCAAGACATCTATCGGCTTTGGCGCAATGGTTGCCGCTCCGGAAGATCGCCAGACTGGTGAACTGTTCCGCGAAGTAGAGCCGGAAGATCTGCTGAAATTCGGCCTGATCCCGGAATTTGTCGGCCGTATGCCGGTTCTGGCCACACTGGAAGATCTGGATGAAGATGCTCTGGTACAGATCCTGACAACGCCGAAGAACGCGCTTGTTAAACAGTATGAGCGTCTGTTCAACATGGAAGAAGTCAAGCTGACCTTCCAGGAAGAGGCTCTGTCCGGCATCTCCCGCAAGGCAATTGAGCGCAAAACCGGTGCTCGTGGCCTGCGTTCCATCATGGAATCAATTCTTCTCGATACCATGTTCGACCTGCCGGGTCTGGAAGGTGTTGAGGAAGTTGTTATCTCCGGTGATGTGGTCGATGGCGATGCACGTCCGCTCTACATCTACGCTGACAAGGCAGAAGAAACTTCCGGTGCTTCAAGCGCCTGATTATTCTTCCATAGATTTTCGAAGCTGGCCGAACTTTGTTTGGCCAGCTTATTTTTTGTCTATAGGTCTTTTGGCCCTCCTGCAGGGCTTGACTTGCTCTGACCATAGTCCCACGTAAGACTAAATCAGTTGATTATGCCCTCCGACGCTTGAGAATGTCTGCCGAATCCGGCCTTATAGACAGAAAGGTCGAGGGGTCTTTCGACTCTGCTCACTCTGCACTCTGAGCGAGTGCTTTCAAGGAAGGATTGGATCATGAGCGATTATGAGGCCGGTCACGTTGATGCCGGGGAAACCGGGTCAATCTATCCGGTGCTGCCGCTGAGGGACATCGTTGTTTTCCCTCACATGATCGTACCGCTGTTTGTCGGGCGTGAGAAATCTATTCGCGCGCTTGAGGAAGTCATGCGTGATGACCGCCAGATCCTGCTGGCGACCCAGGAGAATGCAGGCGATGACGATCCGTCACCGGATGCGATCTACACTGTGGGTACGCTCGCCAGCGTTTTGCAGCTCCTCAAGTTGCCGGATGGAACCGTCAAGGTTCTGGTGGAAGGATCTGACCGTGCTGAAATCGTCGGCTTCACAGATCGCGAAGAGTATTTTGAAGCCGAAGCCGCCATTCTTCGTGAAGAAGAGGGCGATGAGGTTGAGCTGCAGGCTCTGGCTCGTTCTGTCGTGGCCGAATTCGAGAACTATGTGAAGCTGAACAAGAAAGTTTCTCCTGAAGTTCTGAGCGCTGTGACGCAGATTGATGATCAGTCCAAGCTGGCGGATACAATCGCCTCTCATCTGGCGATCAAGATCCCGGAGAAGCAGTCCATTCTTGGCATCGTCAGCGTCTCCGAGCGTCTCGAAGCCGTTCTTGGCATGATGGAGAGTGAAATCTCCGTCCTTCAGGTCGAAAAACGCATCCGCTCCCGCGTCAAGCGACAGATGGAGAAGACACAGCGCGAGTACTATCTGAATGAGCAGATGAAGGCCATTCAGAAGGAACTGGGCGATTCAGAAGACGGTCGCGACGAGCTCCAGGAACTGGAAGAGCGCATCGGCAAGACCAAGCTCTCCAAGGAAGCTCGCGAAAAGGCTGAAGGTGAGCTGAAGAAGCTCAAGCAGATGAGCCCGATGTCGGCGGAAGCCACCGTAGTCCGCAATTACCTTGACTGGCTGCTGGGTATTCCCTGGGGCAAGAAGAGCCGCGTCAAACACGATCTCGGTTATGCTGAGAACGTCTTGAACACGGATCATTATGGGCTTGAAAAGGTCAAGGAACGGATTGTCGAGTATCTTGCTGTTCAGCAGCGGACCAACAAACTCCGTGGACCGATCCTCTGTCTGGTTGGCCCTCCAGGTGTTGGTAAGACGTCTCTCGGCAAATCAATTGCCAAGGCAACCGGTCGTGAATTCTGCCGCATGTCTCTTGGTGGTGTGCGCGATGAAGCCGAGATTCGCGGCCATCGCCGGACCTATATCGGCTCCATGCCGGGCAAGGTCATTCAATCGATGAAAAAGGCCAAGAAGTCCAATCCGCTGTTCCTTCTCGATGAGATTGACAAGATGGGCATGGATTTCCGCGGTGATCCGTCTTCGGCCCTGCTGGAGGTTCTTGACCCGGAACAGAACAGCACGTTCATGGATCACTATCTGGAAGTGGAATATGACCTGTCCAATGTGATGTTTGTCACCACGGCCAACTCTCTCAATATTCCGGCTCCGCTGATGGATCGTATGGAAGTGATCCGTATCGCTGGCTATACGGAAGATGAGAAACTGGAAATCTGCCGTCGTCATCTCATTCCCGAGGCAATTCGGGATCATGGCCTGCGGGACGATGAATTCTCCATCGGTGATGATGCACTGCGCACTGTCATTCGCCGTTACACCAGAGAAGCCGGCGTGCGTAACCTGAAACGTGAAATGGCGACACTCGCCCGGAAGTCGGTCAAGACTCTGCTCACCTCGAAGAAGAAGAGCATCAAGGTCACCGACAAGAATATCGAGGAATTCCTCGGTGTTCCGAAATTCCGCTATGGCGAAGCCGAATCCGAGAATCAGGTTGGTGTCGTAACCGGTCTTGCGTGGACTGAGGTGGGTGGCGAACTGCTGACCATCGAAGGTGTTATGATGCCGGGCAAGGGCAAGATGACCGTTACCGGCAACCTGCGCGATGTGATGAAGGAATCAATCTCCGCAGCCGCATCCTATGTGCGGTCCCGTTCGGTGGATTTCGGCATTAAGCCAACGGATTTCGACAAGAAAGATATCCACGTTCACGTGCCAGAAGGTGCAACACCGAAGGATGGCCCGTCTGCCGGCATTGCAATGGCAACGGCTATTGTGTCGATCATGACAGGTATCGAGGTCCGTAAGGACATCGCCATGACCGGTGAGGTCACATTGCGGGGACGGGTTCTGCCGATTGGCGGTCTGAAGGAGAAGCTGCTGGCGGCCCATCGCGGTGGTATCAAGACAGTGCTTATTCCGGAAGACAATGCCAAGGATCTGGCCGACATTCCTGATAATGTCAAAAGCGGCCTCGACATCATTCCGGTCAGCCGGATGGATGAAGTTCTGAGCCAGGCTCTTGTATCCGAACCGGAACCCATCGAGTGGGATGGCTCTGAAGAGGACACATCCGGCACGGTCCTTGATGACGAATCAGGTGAGAATCTAACGGCTCACTAAGCCGAAACGGCTTGTGGAAGAGGGGGCTCAGCCCCCTTTTTTCATGCACAAGTTCCACATTTTGCAATGCACATTGGGGAAAATACCTCACGCATTGATTTTTTTGGAAAAAACCACGGAAAACTGCCATTTTTAGCTTGATAAAAGTGCAGATTCTATCAAAGTTTGCACGACAGGTCGCGCTTAGGAATCAGCGATCTAGCGACAGAAAGGGTGCTGTCTTATGAACAAAAATGAACTTATTGCAAAAGTTGCCGAGACGTCTGAATTGTCAAAGGCGGCTGCTGGCCAGGCTGTAGAAGCAACATTTGATGCCATCGCGGATGCTCTGAAATCCGGCGATGAAGTCCGCATCATCGGTTTCGGCAACTTCTCCGTTACCGAGCGTGCTGCCAGCGAAGGCCGCAATCCGCGGACAGGTGAGCCGATCCAGATCCCGGCTTCCAAAACTCCGAAATTCAAGGCTGGTAAAGGCCTGAAGGATGCCGTCAACGGTTAATCGTTACGCATCTTGAATTTAAAGAACCCCGCTTTTTTAAGCGGGGTTTTTTGTTGCCGGAACGCAAACGCTGGGCATTTTAGTTCGTGACAGGCACCAGCGTTACCGTAACATTGGCATCATATTTGTTGATTGCCCCGGATCCCGCATCAATTGCCAGTCCGACAACTCCACCGAAGATCAGATTGCCAGCAGTCATGGCTTCCACATCAGACGGGATCTGATGGATAGCGGTCTGATAACCGTCCTTGTTACAGGTCAGATTGAGATCATGCTTGCTTTTCGAAACGGTGATGATCTGCGGTGTCGACGGAATGTCGGCAATACGGGTGCCATTCTGGTCCACAGTACACTGGGCTCCAGCAGGGTTGCTGGAAATTGTGATTTGCTGGGTAGTTCCCCGCGTGATCGACGCGCAGCCTGCCAGGGTCAGTACCAAAATCAAACTCGCACTCGTTACTTTTGAAGTCATCTCTATCCCCTTATACACGTCATGGTTACCTATCCGGTTCCCATATGTATGTCAAAGTGGGGAAGGGCTGTGTTCACAGCTACATTTGACGACGCATCAAAGTGCCTGTAAGTGCCCGGCTGGATATACCTCATATTTATGCTCTCTTTGCTCTCAGCATGTCTGTGATCATCCTGTCCCTGTGTTGCGACAGGGCGACCGAGGATTTCCCGTCGGCTTCAGCAATGACCCCGTTGCAGAGGATTTCAGAGACCTCTCCAGAGAGACGCGGGTCGCCAAGATCATCCCACCAGCGATTGAAACTGTCGCTGTACCGGTCGCAGAAAGCCTCAAGGCCTCCTTCGCCCGCACCCAGATGAAACAGCATGGTAGGTCCCATCGCGGCCCAACGCAGACCTGGTCCGGCCCAGACAGCCTTGTCGACGTCCTCAACGCTGGCCACACCCTCCCTGATCAGATGGATTGCTTCACGCCATAATGCGGCCTGAAGCCGGTTTGCAACATGACCGGGAACCTCCTTGTGAAGCCGGATCGTTGTCTTACCCACAGCCGTGTAGAATGCCTCGGCCCGCTCAAGGACATCCGCATCCGTCGCATCATTGGCCAGTAATTCAACCAGTGGGATAAGGTGAGGCGGATTGAAGGGATGCCCCAGAATCAGGCGTGCCGGATTTTTCCAGCCCTGCTGCATTTCCTTCAGCATCAGGCCGGATGCCGATGAGCTCACAATAGCTCCATCACTCAGAACCGGCTCTATCTCGGCAAAGGTTGCATGTTTGATGTCCAGTCGTTCCGGCACATTCTCCTGAATGAACTGCGCACCTTGCACGGCCTCTGCAGCCGTTTTGAGGAAACGGATTCCTCCCTTCCGGCCTTCAACGGCCAGCCCAAGCTCAAGAAGCGTATCCCAGGCGCGGTCCACATAAGCCAGAACGTCCTGTTCTGCTGTGGAGGACGGATCATAGACCTGAACATCCAGTCCAGCGGCTGTAAACAGAGCGGTCCAGCTTGCACCGATAACACCAGCACCCAGAACTGCGGTTGTCTTAATCTCTGTCATCAGAATAATCCCGGATTGAGAGATGAGGCTGCCGTCAGGCCACCATCAATAGTAAAGCACTGGCCAGTGGCAAAGCTCGATGCGTCTGATGCCAGCCAGACAGCCATTTTCGCGATATCGCCAGGCTGACCGAAACGTCGCATGGCATGGCGGGCAAGGGCGTCTTTTCTGGCTGTTACCGGATCATCAGCAAGATCGAAACCGGCGTCCAGCATGCCAGTTTCAATCCACCCGGGGCAGATGGCGTTACACCGGAGATCGGGGCCATGATCAACAGCAATGGAGCGCGTCAGACCATGAACAAAGGCCTTTGAGGCATTGTAGAGCGCCATGCCCGGATCAGCGACATTGCCGGAGATGGAACCAATATTGATGATCGAGCCAATGGGTTGGATCAGAGGGATGAACGCCCGACACATGTTGAACACACCGCGCGCATTTGCACCCATCAGCGTATCCCAGTCCTGATCAGTGGTCTCGGGAACGATTTTCTCAATCTGGACCCCGGCGTTGTTGACGAGGATGTCCAGAGACCCGATGGATGTCGCGAGCCGGGCAACCTCATCCGGATTGGCCACATCAAGCCGATGCCAGATAACCTGTTCCGGCAGGCCTTCAGGCCGGTCGCTGCGCCCACAGGTTATCACTGCTGCACCTTCGGCCAGAAAGGCATCGACAATCCCGCGACCGATACCCTGGCGTCCGCCCGTTACAAGGGCTGCTTTTCCGGAAAGTACAGTCATATCAATGCGCAATCATAACGTGGCGGATAGAGGTGTAAGCATCCAGCGCATAAACGGACATGTCACATCCGGTACCGGACCCTTTCATAGCTGCCCAGGGCATCTCAGGTGTACCCACACCATGCGTATTGACCCAGGTGAAGCCATAGCGCAGAGACGAGCTGACCCGCATGGCACGGCCGACATCTTTGGTGAAGATCGATGAGGCAAGGCCATACCGTTCGGCATTGGCGGTCTGAAGGGCTGTTTCCTCATCGGAAAATCGGGACAGCGTAACAACAGGGCCGAAGACTTCTGAACAGGCTATCTCGGCATTGTTGTCCACATTGGCGACAACAGTCGGCTGATAGAAAAAGCCCGAGCCATTCCCTTCAGCACCCCCGCAGACAATCTCCGCAGCGCCTCGGGCACGCTCTACAAAACCGTGGACCCGATCCCGCTGGACTGCAGAAACAATCGGACCCATCTCTGTACCGTCATCTTTGGGTTTTCCGATCTGAATTTCTTTCACCTGCGCTTCAACCGCCGCAACCACCTGATCGTAAACCGTATCCTGAACCATGATCCGGCACGGCTGGGCACAGTCCTGACCGGCATTGAAGAAGGATCCATACCGAACCACTTCGGCCACTGTGTCGATATCCGCATCATCAAACACAATAACAGGAGCCTTTCCACCGAGCTCCAGATGAACGTGCCGGATCTGATCTGATGCAGCCTTCATGGCGGCTTTGCCGGTTTCCGGTGACCCGGTTATCGAAATTCCCTCAACGGATGACGCATTGATTAATTGACTGCCGACGCCAGCGCCACGTCCGTGGACGATGTTGACCACACCCTTAGGCACGATATCGGAAAGCAGTTCTGCCATACGCAGTGTGGAGAGGGGGGTGATTTCTGATGGTTTGAGAACAACAGTACATCCAGCGGCGAGCGGGGCCGCCAACTTCCACGCAGCCATCATCAGCGGATAGTTCCAGGGCGCAATGGCAGCCACAGGACCAACCGGATCACGCCGGATCATGGATGTATGGCCGGCCACATATTCCCCGGCAGCGGTTCCTGTCATCGTACGCGCAGCACCTGCAAAGAACCGGAACGTATCAATAGTCAGTGGCATTTCGTCGTCATGAGCAGATGGCCAGGGCTTCCCGACATCAAGACTTTCAAGCTCTGCCAGCTCTGTGGAATTCGCCTCCAGACAATCCGCAATCTGCGACAGGAGCGCAGACCGCTCTGCCGGTGTTGTCTTTGAGTAAGCCTTAAAAGCCTCTTCGGATGACCGGGCCGCAGCGTCGACCTGTTCGCTGGACGCTTCTGCGACTGAGGCAATTTCTTCTCCGGTCGCAGGATCGATGATTGCCAACGCATCACCATCACCGGTAACCAGTTCCCCATTGATCAGCAGTTTGGTCTGCATCGCTTTCCTCCTCAAAAACTGTGCGACGAGATTAGAACTTCACCAGATCTCCGCCCTTCAACGCCAAACGCTCCCGGGCCTGTTCCGGTGTCGCAATGGTATGGCCAAGATTTTCGATGATGGACCGGATCTTTCGCACCTGATCCGCATTGGACCGGGCGAGTTGTTTCGGGCCGATATAAAGAGAATCCTCCAAACCGACACGCAGGTTCCCGCCCAGCATGGCGGACTGGGTCGCGAAACTCATCTGGTGACGCCCGGCGGCCAGGACTGACCATTCATAAGCATCACCAAACAGTTTCTGGGCAATGGTGTGCAGGTGCATCAGATTGTCGAGATCGGCACCGACACCACCAAGAATGCCAAACACCATCTGTATGAAAAATGGCGGCTTGATCAGGCCTTTATCGACAAAATAGGCCAGATTGTAGAGATGGCCGAGATCATAACACTCAAACTCAAACCGGGTACCGTGCCCGTCTCCCAGCTCCTTCAGGGCATATTCGATGGTTTGGAAGGTGTTCGGGAAGATGAAGTCTCGCGTCATTTCCAGAAAGGGTTTTTCCCAGTCATGTTTCCAGTCCGAATATTTCTCTGCCATGGGGAAAATGCCAAAATTCAGCGAGCCCATATTCATACTGGCCATTTCCGGGCTGGCCGTTGTGGCAGCGCGCAAGCGCTCCTCGATTGTCATTCCAAGACCACCGCCCGTGGAAATATTGATAACGGCATTGGTGGACTGTTTGATGATTGGCAGAAACTGCATGAAGGTTTCCGGTCTCGGGTCCGGTTTGCCAGTCTCCGGGTCGCGGGCGTGGAGGTGGATAATAGAGGCTCCTGCCTCAGCCGCTTCTATTGCCGCAGTGGCAATCTCCGACGGCGTTACCGGCAGGTGCGGAGACATGGTCGGCGTATGAATGCCGCCGGTCGGTGCACAGGTAATAATAACGGGCTTTGACATGGGAACCTCTAGATCTAGAGTTTCATCTGCTGGACCTGGGCCGAAAGCCCTCCGTCAATGACCCAGAGTTGTCCCGCTGCATAGCGGGCTTCATCTGAGGCCAGCCAGTTGACAAGATTGGCGATATCTTCCGGCTTTCCATAGGTTCGCATGGGGTGAACATCGCGCACAGCCTTCTGCAGACTGTCGATATTACCGCCGCTGCCACCGGAGCCATCTCCCTCAAAGAAAGACTGGAGCATGGGCGTATCCACATAGCCCGGACAGATGGCATTGACCCGAATACCTTCGGGCCCGTGATCACAGGCCATCGCGCGGGTGAGGGCATGCACGGCACCCTTGGTCGCGCAATAAGCGGCAAGGCCGGGATCTGCGATAAAGCCATCGTAGGATCCGAAGTTCACCACACTTGCACCGCCCTTGGACCCTGAAGCGTTTCGGAGAAGGGGCAGCGCATATTTCGAGGTCAGGAACATGCCGGTCACGTTGATTGCGAAAATCCGATTCCATTGCTCAAGCGTGGTATTCTCAATCGTTTCCTCGATTTCAATTCCCGCAGCATTGACCAGAATGTCGAGTTTGTCCCATCGGCTTGCCAGTCCCTCGAAGGTTTGGATAATTCCTGCTTCATCAGTCACGTTATAATGGTGGAATGTGCCTGCGCCGCCATGATCTGTAAGGTCTGCCGCAATCACTTCAGCGCCTTCCCGTTCAAAGCGGGCGCAGATTGCTGAGCCGATGCCACCTGTTCCGCCTGTGACGAATGCAGTTTTTCCATCAAGCACGCCCATCAGGAAACAGCCTCCCGGTAAGCATCAAGAACAAGGCCATGGAAATGATGGACGGCATGTTCCGACTTGCCGGATCCGGATGGGTCATGAACGATCCGGCCCTGATCAAATGCCGGTGTGCTCATGCCACGCTGGACACTTTCAACCAGATTGATGTCTTCAACCTGCAAAACCTCATCCAGATAACGGATGGCATCCAGCTCCATCTCATTTGCGTCTGGCGTTTCAAGGAAGAAGTCGTAGGTCTCGAAGGTCCGGTCGGGGCCAAGCGGGATAATGTTCAGGATAATCATGGACGATCGCCCCGGATAACGCATCAGGCAGGTATTCGGCCAGAGCCACCAGACCGCATGGGTTTTGACGGTCGCATTCGAGACGTCATAGGCAGAGTTCGGCGTATTCCCGGCATCTGCCATATGGCTTGAATAAATACCGTGCGTGGTAACCTTGTAAGTATCCATATCCACTAGGTCACAGAAATCCTTGTGCGCCGTCGGGCAGTGGTAACATTCAAGGAAATTGTCGACCACATTCTTCCAGTTGGACTTGATATCGTAAGTGAGGCGATGACCAAAAGTCAGCTTCTCAATGTCAGGTGCCCAATGCCGAATCTCAGTCTCAAGGTCTCCTGATATTTCCCTGAGAGGCGCTGCATGCGGATCAAGATTGACGAAGATGAAACCGCAGAATTCTTCCACCTGAACCTGATCCAGACAGATATCCCCGGTGCTGAAGTCCTCTAGATGGTCTGTCTCCGGTGCCCGCGCCAACTGACCGTCAAGCTTGTAGACCCAGGCATGGTAAGGACACAGGATTCTGGTCGTATTGCCGTCACCGGACAAGAGCTCATGAGCCCTGTGCTTGCAGACATTGTAGAAAGCACGCAAATTCCCTTCACGATCCCGGACAATGGCAATCGGCTGCCCCGCGATGGTGATGGTCGTATAGGAACCGGGATCCCGGACCTTCTCCACATGACAAACCCACTGCCAGGTTTTTGCAATGACAGCATTCTGGTCCAGCACATGCCAGCGCGGGTCGGTATAGGCTTCAGCCTTCAATGACATCGATCTGGCTGGATTATCATCATATCCATGCGACAGCCGCTGAAAATCTTCTCGTGAGAAAACAAGGCTCATGACTGACCTCCCTGGCAGGTCTGACGGATCTTTTTGCTCGTGAGGTTGATGGTAGTTGTGTTTTTCATCATCAATTTGATATTATCAGCCAGATTTTTGCTGTTAGTGGCCTTTTGTCCGATGACTCACGATCCAGATACGAGCTTCAGAATTGGAATGCTGCTGCTGGATGGCTTCAATGCAATGGCTATGCAGGCTTTTCTGGACCCGTTTCGAGCATCAAATTATCTGCGCAGCCGCAACCTGTATTCCTGGTCTTTTCTTGGCCACGATTCTGCCAGTGTCACCGCCAGTAATGGCTTGACTGTCTCGAAACTTTCCGCGTTTCCATCAGAAAAGGATGCGTTTGATCTTCTCGTGGTCAATGCAAGTTGGGGGGCGGAACGCTTCCGGAAGCCGGAACTTTTGAAAGGTCTGCGTTCAGCGGCCCATAAGGGCCTAGCAATATGCGGAGTTGATACGGGTGGTTTTCTGCTGGCTTACGCCGGGTTGCTGACGGGTAGGCGGGCCGCTGTTCACTACGAGCACATTGCAGCGTTCAGAGAACTTTTTCCGGATACCCGGATGGATGAGGATCTCTTTGTTATCGACGGAGAGATTCTGACCTGCTGTGGTGGTCTTGCCACCGCCGACCTGGCACTGGAAATTGTTCGTCTGCAGCAGGGGTTGGAGCTAGCCAATGCAGCGGGCAGATACATCTTTCATGACCGTCTGCGTGCCGGAGATGAGAAGCAATTGCCCGAGCGCCAGGAACCCGTTGGCTATGCGGCACCTGTCAAACTTCGTGAAGCCATCATCATCATGGAACGCAATCTTGAACACCTGATCGGCATTACCGAGATCGCAAAAGCCGTCAATCTGTCACAGAGGCAACTCGGCAGGCTGTTCCAGCGCCATACCGGTGTTTCTCCCGTCAGGTATTACCTCGATGTAAGACTGGACAGGGCAAGGGGACTTCTGACCCAGACAGAACTCCCCATATTGGAAGTCGCCATAGCCTGTGGATTTACAAGCAACGCGCAGTTTTCCCGCGCCTACAAAACCCGGTTTGGCTTGTCTCCCAGCAAGGATCGCCTGGAGGGGCGTATTCCATTCCAGTTCCGGTCCTATCCCAGTCACGCCGGTGTCTAGGGTCAAGACTCATTGCTAACAGGGCCCGGCGGGATCGGCATTCGATCCCGTTACATACATTGTTGGATTTTAGGAAAATGGTGGGCGGTGAGAGACTCGAACTCCCGACATCCTCGGTGTAAACGAGGCGCTCTACCAACTGAGCTAACCGCCCGGGAGACAGCGTCTGTTTAGTCGGTTCGTTTCGACATTTCAAGCATAAGACGCTGCTTTATGATTTTTTTTTGAGCCTGTTTATAACTTCTGTGAAAACAGGCTAGACAGCCACCGAATGGCGCGCTGCTCCCTGATGCAGATAGGCATCGAAACAGGAAGCAACGAGCCGCACGAAACGGCGGGCTTCCGGCTTGACCTTCAGAACGGAACCTTCCCAGCAGAACAGCCCCAGACGGTGCAACTCGTCCAGCTGTCTAAACGAGTCTTCCAGATCTGCAATCGGCGTATCATAAGCCGCGCAGAGCGACGACACATCAGCCTCGAAGTCCGTCATGATACGTTCAATCAGGGCCCCGCGCAGCCTGTCATCATGGCTGAACGCCTTGCCTTTGATGATCGGCAGGGTCCCGGCTTCAATCGACCGCATATAACCACCAATATCCGGTGCATTCTGAGCGTAACCCTGTGGCAGTTTGGAAATGGCAGACGCACCAAGGGCAATGAGAGCTTCGGCGTTATCCGTCGTATAGCCCTGGAAATTTCGTTTCAGAATGCCGTCCTTGTGCGCAATGGCCATCGGATCACTCGGATGAGCAAAGTGATCAAGGCCAATCGGCTCATAGCCTGCTGCCATCAGTTCAGACCGTGTCACTTCTTCCAGAGTGAACCGCATATCGGTATCAGGCAGAGCATCTTCTGTGATCAATTGCTGATTCTTCTTGAACCAGGGCACATGTGCATAGCCAAAGACCGAGATGCGCCCGGGCGCCATATCAGTGGTAATCGATACCGTTTCCCGGATTGTTTCAGCAGTCTGATAGGGCAGGCCATACATCAGGTCGAAATTGATATCGGTGATTCCAGCCTGCCGCAGAAGCTCGACAGCACCGCGCACAACACGGATCGGCTGAAGACGCCCAATCGCGTCCTGAACTTTTCTGTCAAAATCCTGAACACCCAGGCTGACGCGATTGATCCCTGCCTTGACCAGTCGTTCGACCAGTGGCGGGCAGACGGTGCGGGGGTCCAGTTCAATGGCATGCTCGGCATCATCAAGAAATGAGAAGCGGGCCTTCAATCGCTCAACAACGGACAGAAAGGCCTCATCAGGCAAAATGCTGGGCGTTCCACCACCCCAGTGCACATGGGATACAGGCATCTTATGGGGCAGGGAATCTGCAACCAGATCCACCTCGCGAGCAAGGCTCTCCGCATAGGCGAACAGCGGACCATCACGACGGCTGGCCTTTGTATGGCAGCCGCAATAGTGGCAGATCGTGCGACAATACGGCACATGAAGATAGAGTGAGACCGGTTGCTGTGGCTGCAGATCAGACAGCCATCCCGCCACCGTTGCGGCATCCACATCCGGCCCGAAATGCGGGGCGGTGGGATATGAGGTATAGCGCGGAACTGCGCGCGTCCCCAGTGCTTTCCATTCCTTGTTCATGGACGCACCATAGTCCCATCTACGCACAAAATATTTGATCCGTGTCAAATACGTAATGTCACGAATATGAGACAAGTTTGGAGGCGTTCCAAATGGGATGCGACGTTGCGCCACTACCGACTCAGGGTACAATTTGATTTAAGTCAACGATGCGACATCACGAACACCGTAGGTCGGCAGGATATTTCCCACAACGAGTCTCTAAGAGACGGGGCGGAGTATGACACACGCACAAACCAAAACATTTTCGCTCGAAGAAGGCGGCTTTGCGGCTTTCCTCGCGCTCCTGGCACTGGTCCTTGTGATTATGTCAGGAAAATCCGTAGACGGTGTGATGGGTTTCCATGCAGCACTTGGTGCTCTCATGGCGGCCATTGGTGCCTTCTACATCATCAAATCTCATTTCGACGGAAAACCGGATCTGTCGGGATATAATGAAGGCCCGATCAAGTTCGCAACACTCGCCGCCGTTTTCTGGGGCGTTGCCGGATTTACCGTTGGTTTGATCATCGCCTTGCAGCTTGCCTTCCCGGCACTGAATCTTGATCTGCCTTGGACCACCTTCGGGCGCGTTCGCCCGCTGCATACCAGCGCAGTGATCTTTGCCTTTGGCGGCAACGTTCTTCTGGCTTCGTCCTTCTATGTGGTACAGCGTACCTGTCGGGCGCGTATGCCAGGCCGCATCGCTCCGTGGTTCGTTATTCTCGGCTATAACGCGTTTATCGTAATCGCAGGCACGGGTTACCTGTTGGGTGCAACACAGTCCAAGGAATATGCAGAACCGGAATGGTATGCTGACCTGTGGCTGACCATCGTCTGGGTTGTTTATCTGCTGCTGTTCCTCGGTACCATCTGGCGCCGTAAGGAGCCACACATCTACGTGGCGAACTGGTTCTATCTGGCCTTTATTGCGACGATTGCCATGCTGCATATCGTCAACAATCTGGCGATTCCGGTTTCTATCTACGGCATCAAATCCTATCCGGTCTTTGCCGGTGTACAGGATGCACTGGTGCAGTGGTGGTATGGTCATAACGCTGTGGGCTTCTTCCTGACAGCCGGCTTCCTGGCCATCATGTACTACTTCATGCCGAAACGGGCTGAACGGCCAGTCTATTCCTACCGTCTCTCCATCGTGCACTTCTGGGCGCTGATCTTCCTGTATATCTGGGCTGGTCCGCACCATCTGCACTATACGGCTCTGCCGGAATGGGCACAGACACTGGGCATGACCTTCTCGATCATCCTGTGGATGCCGAGCTGGGGTGGCATGATCAACGGTCTGATGACGCTCTCCGGCGCATGGGACAAGCTCCGTACTGATCCGGTTCTCCGTATGATGGTGGTCTCCGTTGCCTTCTACGGTATGTCCACGTTCGAAGGCCCACTCATGTCTGTTAAAGCTGTGAACTCTCTCAGCCACTACACAGACTGGACCATTGGTCACGTGCATTCAGGTGCTCTTGGCTGGGTTGGCTACATTTCGTTCGGTGCCATCTATTGTCTGGTTCCATGGCTGTGGAAGAAGAAAGAGCTCTACTCCCTGAGGCTGGTGAACTGGCACTTCTGGGTCTCCACGATCGGTATCGTTCTCTACATCACCGCGATGTGGGTCTCCGGTATCCTTCAGGGTCTGATGTGGCGCGCTTACGACAAGCTTGGCTTCCTTGAGTATTCTTTCGTGGAAACAGTCGAAGTCATGTATCCGTTCTATGTCATTCGTGCTCTGGGCGGTCTGCTCTTTGTGCTTGGCTCTCTCATCATGGTCTACAATGTCTGGATGACAATCCGTTCTGGTGAGAAGTCTGAAGCCAAAGATGCCTACCCAGCTCTGGCACCAGCGGAATAAGGAGGGAAGAAACCATGTCTCTCTGGGTCAAACATAAAATCCTTGAGAAAAACTCCATTCTGCTGCTGGTTGGCATTCTGATTGTTGTGGCAATCGGTGGTTTGGTGGAAATCGCGCCGCTCTTCTATCTGAAGAGCACCATCGAGAAGGTTGAGGGCATGCGCCCTTATACCCCGCTCGAACTGGCCGGTCGCAACATCTACATCCGGGAAGGCTGCTATACCTGCCATTCCCAGATGGTGCGTCCGATGCGCGACGAAGTGGAGCGTTATGGCCACTTCTCACTGGCCGCTGAGTCCATGTACGACCACCCATTCCAGTGGGGGTCCAAGCGTACAGGGCCGGATCTGGCACGTGTTGGCGGTAAATATTCCGATGAATGGCACCGCGAACACCTGATCAACCCGCGCGCCGTTGTGCCGGAATCCATCATGCCGGGTTATCCGTTCCTGATGGAAGCGAAGCTCAGCGACAGACTGATCACCGATGATCTGAAAGCCAACCTTGCAATCGGTGTTCCGTATACCGAAGACCAGATCGCATCAGCCAGACAGGACCTTCGGGCCCAGGCCAATCCGGATGACGACAATGTGGATGCATTCCTCGAGCGCTATCCGAATGCGACAGTCGGTGATTACGACAACAAGCCTGGTGAATTGACGGAGATGGATGCCCTGGTGGCGTATCTCCAGGTTCTTGGCACACTCGTGGATTTCTCGATCTACGACGACAAAGCCAATCTGCGCTAGGAGGATATGATGACTTATTCAGACGTATCTGCTTTCGCACAGACCTGGGGTCTTTTCTATTTCGTCATCCTGTTTGCAGCTGTTGTGGCCTATGCACTTTGGCCGAAAAACCGCAAGCGGTTTGAAGATGCTGCACATATCCCGCTGAGGGAGGACTAATCATGGCAGATCAAAAAAAGGTCGACGAACTGTCGGGTGTCGCCACCACCGGTCACGAGTGGGACGGCATTGAAGAGCTGAACAACCCATTGCCACGCTGGTGGCTGTGGATGTTCTATGTCACGATCATCTGGGCATTCCTGTACTGGATTGCGATGCCATCCTGGCCGCTGGTTTCCAGCTACACCACTGGCATTCTGGGACACTCCCAGCGCGCCAATGTGCTGGAAGATGTGGCTCAGGCAAAGGCCGCCCGGTCAGAACTTGGCCAGGGCCTGATCAACGCGTCTCTTGAAGATATCCAGAACACGGCTGATCTTCTTGAGTTCGCTATGGCCAGCGGTTCAGCTGCCTTTGGTGACAATTGTGCGCCATGTCATGGTTCAGGTGCCCAGGGCTCAAGAGGCTTCCCGAACCTGAACGATGATGACTGGCTCTGGGGTGGTGATCTGGATTCAATCCATGAAACCATCCGTGTCGGCATCCGGTCCGGTCATGACGAGGAACGCTCCGGTGACATGACAGCCTTTGGTCGCGATGAAATCCTGGAAAAGGACGAAATCCAGACCGTCGCAGCCTATGTCCGCTCCATGTCCGGTCTTCAGACTTTGTCTGACGAGCAGAAAACAGCAGGCGAAGAACTGTTTGCTGACAATTGTGCCGCCTGCCACGCTGAAGACGGAACCGGCGAAATCGCTCTTGGTGCACCAAACCTGACAGATGGTATCTGGCTCTTTGGTTCATCCATGGACGATGTTGTTGAAACCATCACCAATGGCCGTAAGGGCGTTATGCCAGCCTGGGATACACGCCTGGACGAAGTGACCGTCAAGTCTCTGGCAGTCTATGTCCACAGCCTCGGCGGTGGTCAGTAAACTCTGCTATTCTCTCCCGGCGCGGCATCTGTTGCGCCGGGGGCAATAACAATAAGGCGATAGAGAGGAAAACCTCCGCGCCACCCAGGGGGAAACAGGGTCATTCAACCAAAAGCGTTCGGTGCAGCGAACGGTATGACACAGGAAGCCGGTTATGAGTGCGGATGCCCAACAATCCAGCCCCGACGATGATGATATTGTTCTCTACGAGAAACGAAAAAAAGTCTTTCCCCAAAGCGTCAAGGGTTTCTATCGAAACATTCGCTGGTCCTTGATGGCCATCACGCTGGGTATCTATTATCTCACACCGTTTATTCGCTGGGACAGGGGCCCCAATGCGCCAGATCAGGCCGTATTGATCGATTTTCCGGGCCGTCGGTTCTACTTCTTCATGATCGAGATATGGCCGCAGGAGTTCTACTACCTCACGGGCCTTCTCATCATTGCTTCTATGGCCTTGTTCCTGATGAACGCCCTGGCAGGCCGAATCTGGTGCGGTTATCTCTGCCCGCAGACGGTCTGGACAGATCTGTTTTATGCTGTTGAGCGCCTGGTTGAAGGCGATCGGCGTGAGCAGATGAAGCTCGACAAGGCTCCATGGACCATCAAGAAGGTCGGGGAGAAAGTCGTAAAGCACGGTCTCTGGCTGATGATTGCCTGGTGGACCGGGGGCGCGTGGGTGCTTTACTTCGCCGATGCACCAACGCTTGTTCGTGATCTCGCCACAGGTGAGGCACCATTTGTTGCCTATCTGTGGATCGCTATCCTGACCTTCACCACGTATTCCCTGGCCGGGCATATGCGGGAACATGTCTGCATCTATATGTGTCCCTGGCCACGCATTCAGGCTGCTCTGACAGATGAATGGGCGCTGAATGTCACCTATCGCTATGACCGTGGCGAACCCCGTGGCAGCCTTAAATCCGCTGAAAAGCGTCTGGCCAAAGGCGAACCGGCCGGAGACTGTATCGATTGCCGCCAGTGTGTGGCGGTGTGTCCTACAGGCGTGGATATTCGTGAGGGACTACAGCTCGGCTGTATCCAGTGCGGTCTCTGCATCGACGCATGCGACACCGTCATGGACAAGGTAGGCAAGGAACGCGGGCTTATCGCCTGGGATACGGACATCAACACCGAACGCCGCGAGGAAGGCAAAGAGCCGATCTATCGCCCGATCCGACCTCGGACAATCATCTATATGGCGATTATCGGCCTTGTCGGCGCGATGATGCTGGTTACCCTGTTCACCCGGTCATTTACGCATATAAGTGTTCTGCACGACCGCAATCCACTCTATGTGCAGCTGTCGGATGGCGGCATTCGGAATGGCTATACAATTCGCCTGATCAACAAACGGCTCCATGAGCGGACCTTTGTGCTCAGTGCGGAAGGCCTGCCGGGTCTCAGGGTGGAAGCTGTGGGTATTCAAAGCAAGGTAGGCGGCTGGCCTGCCATCAAGGTTGATCCGGCGACAACGCGAGAAGTTCGTATTCTGCTGTTCTCACCAACCAGCAACCTGCCAAAATCAACTGACATCCGCTTCCGTATTACAGATATTCAGCAAGCGGAAAGTGCAACAGCCGACGATTACTTCAAGGCTCCTTAATACAGAAAAGCGGTTCGGTTCAGGGGCTGCCGGGCCCCGAACCGCTTCGTTCCGAGGAGGGACACATGACGACAGTCAACAAGGTCAAAGAACCTAAACCGATCACCGGCTGGACGGTTCTATACTGGATTCTCGGGTTCTTTGCGGTCATTTTCTTGGCCAATGCAATCTTCATTTATCTGGCTCTGGGCAGTTTTCCCGGAGTAGAAGTCGACAGCGCCTACAAGGCAGGCCAGCACTATGATGATGATCTGGCTCAGGCTCGCGCGCAGGACGAGCTTGGCTGGTCGGTTGATGTATCCTTTGATCGCACCAGTAATGGCCGTGGTTCGCTGTCAATCAAAACGGCAGACAAAGCCGGAAAGCCTCTGTCAGACCTGCAAGGCACCGCCATCCTCAAGCATCCCACGACCGAGATTGCGGACAAGCCTATTGAGCTGACAGCAGCTGGGAATGGTGAGCTGTCTGGTATTGCCGAGGATGTTGCGCCAGGCAACTGGATCCTGGAACTGACCCTGACCGACAAAACGGGCAATCAGTTCAAGTCCCGCAACAAACTGTTTGTTCGTGAGCAGTAAAAGGCCGCTGTTCCATGTCGGATCACGTCATTACCCGCGATTGGTCTGCTTATACCCGTACTCCTGAGGCGGATATCAGCGAGATTGACCTTGCGGTAGAGGGTATCCATTGTGCTGCCTGTATCGCTCGGATCGAGCGCGGCATCGGCGCACTGGATGGCGTGCGCAATGCGCGGCTGAACTTCACCAGCCACAGGCTTACGGTTTCCTGGGATTCTGATCGTCAGCAACCGGAACAGTTTCTCACCACCCTGACGAAACTGGGTTATGAGGCTCAGCCGTTTGATCCGAACCGACAGAAAGACAAGTCAGACCCGGAATCCCGCCGCCTGATGCGGGCGATCGCTGTCTCGGGTTTCGCCGGCATGAATGTCATGCTGCTGTCCATTTCAGTCTGGTCTGGCAATGTCAGCGATATGCTGCCTGAAACACGGGCCTTCTTTCACTGGATTTCAGCCGTCATTGCCATCCCGGCAACGCTGTATGCAGGACGGCCGTTTTTCTCAAGCGCCTGGGCCGCTGTTCGCTCACGGTTCCTGAACATGGATGTGCCGATTGCCATCGGTGTCCTTCTGGCACTGGGGCTTTCTATCTATCAGACCATCCACCACGCCAAGCATGTTTATTTTGACTCAGCTCTGATGCTGCTGTTCTTCCTTCTGGTTGGCCGGTTTCTCGATCACAGCATGCGGGGCAGGGTCAGGGTTCACGCCGAGAACATCGCGGCTCTCCGGTCAGATGCAGCCAATGTCATCGGAGAACACGGTGAACTGATCGAACGGCCTCTGTCCAAAGTCTCGATGGGAGACCGCATCCTGGTGCGCCCGGGCGACCGAATTCCTCTCGACGGTCAGGTGCTCAACGGGGAATCGGAAATCGACCAGAGTCTCGTCACCGGTGAGACCCAGCTGGCCCGGATTTCTGAAGGCAGTCAGGTCTTTGCAGGCACTGTAAACGGGGCAGGGGCCTTGACCCTGAGCGTAACAGCAGAAGCCGGGCAGACCGTTCTTGACGAGGTCAATCGGCTTCTTGAGACAGCCGCACAGAACCGGTCCCGTTATGTGCGGCTGGCCGACAAGGCTGCAGCGCTTTACGCGCCGCTCGTCCATGCCGCCGCTGCACTGACCTGCATAGGCTGGCTCGCCATAGGTGCCGGGTGGGAGAAGTCTCTCATCATCGCAATTTCAGTTCTGATTATCACGTGTCCATGCGCTCTGGGGCTTGCGGTACCAGCCGTGCAGGTGGTGACGTCGGGTCGCCTCTTCCAGCATGGAATTCTGCTGAATTCAGGCGATGCCATCGAAAAACTGGCGGCTGTGGATACCGTGGTTTTTGATAAGACCGGTACGCTGACAAGGCCAAAAGCCGAAGTTATCAATCTGGATATGACGCCTCCCGAATACCTCGACAAAGCCATCAGGCTCGCCAAAGCCAGTCGCCATCCACTGTCACTTGCGCTGGCGGAATGCCGTCCGATGGATGAGGCCGAAGCGTATCAAAATGTCACTGAGATTACCGGCAAGGGCGTGGAATGCACCGTCGATGGTGAGATTATGCGGCTTGGACATCCAATCTTCTGTAATCTGGAGGCAGCGGGTCAAAGCCTTTCTGAGACGTATCCCAATGCATCCCTGATTGCGTTCCGGCACGGAGAAGAGACGGCCGTCTTTGCTATCGAACAACAGCTTCGTACCGATGCGCTTGAAACAATAAATGCGTTGAAGGAACGAGGATATCAGCTCGCGATTCTCTCAGGCGATCGCCAGAGCCCGGTTGACCAGATTGCCAATCACTTGAAGATTGAAAACCGGCATTTCGGCCTTGATCCGAAACAGAAGGTTGACTGCCTAGCTGAGTTGGCACGGGATGGCAGAACAACACTGATGGTGGGTGACGGTCTCAACGATGCGGCAGCACTTGCGGCAGCCCATGTTTCCCTGTCACCTGTGACCGCGACCGATCTGGCTCAGACATCCTCAGATGCCGTGTTTCTTGGAGAACGGCTGGCACCGGTCAAGCATGCGCTTTCTGTTGCGATCAATGCCCGGCATGCGATGGATCAAAACATGGCACTGGCTGTCGTGTATAATATTGTTGCTGTACCCTTTGCCGTACTGGGCTTTGTGACGCCTCTCGTTGCAGCTCTTGCCATGTCCGGTTCGTCTCTTGTGGTTACCGCCAACGCACTCCGGTTGAAGTGGAAACGATGAACGCTCTGATTTACCTGATCCCAATTGCCGTCGGTCTGGGCCTTCTCGGTCTCGCGGCCTTCCTCTGGTCTCTCCGGGCCAACCAGTATGATGATCTGGAAGGTGCTGCATGGCGGGCAATTATGGATGATGATGACGGACCTTCTGACGGCAAATAGAGCCTTTATTCGATGGCCCTGACTACCTATGTTGGACACACAACAGTCAGGCAGGGATATCACCGCAATGCGCTATCTACACACTATGGTTCGTGTCCGCGATCTGGATGAATCACTCGATTTCTATTGCAACAAGATGGGGCTGGTGGAAACCCGCCGCTGGGAAAATGAGGGCGGTCGCTTCACTCTGGTTTTCCTGGCAGCATCAGATGATGTGGATGCGGTGAAAAACGGTCAGGCTCCGGCGCTTGAGCTCACCTATAACTGGGACACGGAAGACTATCAGGGCGGTCGCAATTTCGGCCATCTTGCCTATGAGGTGGATGACATCTACGCCACCTGTCAGGGACTCATGGACAAGGGTGTTACAATCAATCGCCCGCCAAGAGATGGCCGGATGGCCTTTATCAAATCTCCCGACGGTATTTCCTTTGAATTGCTGCAGAAAGGCGATGCCCTGCCAGCCAAAGAACCATGGACCAGCATGGAGAATACCGGAAGCTGGTAAGGTTCAGACCGTGTCTCTCTGGAGCGTCAGCAAAGCATCATAGAGCGCCTGAGCGGGTGTCCTGCCGGACACCTCTTTCCTGAGTGAAATCGCAAGCTTGGACTGGGGCAGGGGCGGCAGGTCACCTGATATCACATCCGCTTCCCCTCCGAGCATGGATGCAGGTAGAGCTGATATCGCCATGCCGGACTGAACTGCGGTTCTTATGCCGATGTGAGAGGGGCAGGTCACGACCACCTCGTAGGCAATGCCGGCATTTTCCAGCGCGTGACTGATCGTTTCCCGGTAGAGACAGGGAACAGGCCCAACGGCGATGGGCACGGCATCATAATCCGCCTGTCTGAAGCCATCGGGCACACACCAGCTCAGTGGTTCAAGCAGAAGCGCTGGGCCGGAGGGCTCATCAGCCCGACAACGGATCAGAACCAGATCAAAGTCACCCGCTTCAAACCGGGCCTGTATCTGACGCGTCAATCCGATCTCGAAATCCACATGAACTTTTGGATGCTCAGCAGAAAACCGCTTCAATGCGGCTGCAAGAACATCATTGAAACCGTCATCGGCCGCACCCACACGAATAACGCCGCGCAACTCATCAGACCGATAACTCTGCCAGAGATCATCCGCCTGCCGAACAAGGGACGCCACATCCTTGTACAGACGATCACCTTCCGGCGTGAGGTCGCAAAATGCCCGGTTTCTGCGAAACAGGCGCGCGCCTATCTGATCTTCCAGACGTTTGATCTGATGACTGACCGTTGACTGGGTCAGAAACAGACGATCAGCCGCAGCTGTGAACCCACCACAGTCGACAATCGCAACAAAGGTTTTCAGCAGCTTGAAATCCCACATCGGCTTTCATGTCAAAAATTCATCTATCAAGGAAATATATTTCATTTTTCATCATGAAAAAAGCCATCTAGCTTCAAAAAGAACAAATCAAACACTCCGATACAGGATCGGAACAGATCTGCAGGATAGCGACAATGGCGACCAATACCGATGACATGCTGCACGTGATGGAATGGCATAATGGCGACAAGGATTACTCGCCATTTTCCGATGGTGAAATGAACCGTCGACAGAACGATGTCCGCAAATGGATGTCAGAGAACGACGTCGATGCCTGTCTTTTCACCTCCTATCACTGCATCAACTATTACTCAGGCTGGCTCTACTGCTATTTTGGTCGCAAATACGGCATGGTGATCACCGAGAAGGATGCCACCACCATTTCCGCCGGTATTGATGGTGGCCAGCCATGGCGCCGCAGTCACGGTTCAAACATTACCTACAGTGACTGGCGCAAGGACAACTTTTTCACCGCTGTCAGAAACCTCGTCGGCAATGCCAAACGCATCGGTATTGAGTTCGACCATGTATCGCTCGACTATCGCGACCAGATTGCTGCGGCTCTTCCCGGTGTTGAGCTGGTCGATGTCGGGCAGCCATCCATGTGGATGCGCACGATCAAATCACAGGAAGAACTGGTCCTTATCCGCGAAGGTGCCCGTATCTGTGATCTCGGCGGTGAAGCTGTCGCTGCTGCCGTAAACGCCGGTGTTGCCGAACACGAGGTTGCCATCGCCTCGACCAATGCAATGATCCGGGAAATCGCCAGATCCTTTCCGTTCGTTGAACTGATGGATACCTGGACCTGGTTTCAGTCGGGTATCAATACAGACGGCGCGCATAATCCGGTGACAAACAAGATTGTCCAGTCAGGTGACATCCTGTCGCTGAACTGCTTCCCGATGATCTTCGGTTATTACACAGCACTTGAACGGACCCTGTTCTGTGAATCAGCCACGGATGTAGAACTGGATCTCTGGGAAAAGAATGTTGCGGTTCATCGGCGGGGTCTGGAACTGATCAAACCGGGTGCACGGTGTTCCGACATTGCTTCAGAACTGAACGAGATGTACCGGGAGTGGGACCTGCTGAAATACCGTTCCTTCGGCTATGGTCACAGCTTCGGCGTTCTGTCTCACTACTATGGCCGGGAGGCCGGTGTGGAACTGCGTGAGGATATTCACACGATTCTCGAACCTGGAATGGTCGTGTCCATGGAGCCGATGATCATGATTCCGGAGGGCCAGGCCGGGGCAGGAGGGTACCGCGAACACGATATCCTGATCGTTCATGAAGACAATGCGGAAAATATTACCAAGTTCCCGTTCGGTCCAGAATACAACATAATCGGCTGAAATCCGGGCCTGAACAGACCACATTAACTGTTCAGGCCTTTTCTTTTCTCACAAGGTGGCCAAGGGGTGTTGAAAAGTGATCAAAAACTGTGTTGAATGCCCCAACAAGATAACAAATAACGATAAGAGGCTGAAAGCACGTCAAAAACACGGGACCTTCAAAACCATATAGATCTCGTAAGAATTAATTGTTTTGGCCGCAAACAAATCACAAAAGATCAGGCCAAACACGTGGGAGGTAATGCACAAGTATGACCGGCACTCAGCCGAATAATGATGCTATCGTTCGCTTTGAAAACGTTCAGAAAAGCTACGATGGCGAGATTCTCGTCGTAAAGAACCTCAATCTTGATGTCGCACGCGGGGAATTCCTTACAATGCTGGGCCCTTCCGGGTCGGGCAAAACCACCTGCCTCATGATGGTCGCCGGTTTTGAAACCGCTACACATGGCGAGATCGTTCTCAACGGACGTCCCATCAACAACGTGCCTCCACATAAACGTGGCATCGGCATGGTCTTCCAGAACTACGCACTGTTCCCTCACATGTCTGTCGGTGAAAACCTTGCTTTCCCGCTTCAGGTCCGTGGGATGTCAAAAGCTGATACCGAGCAGAAGGTAAAGCGCGCGCTGGAGATGGTGCAGCTGGGCGATTTCGTTGGTCGTCGTCCGACACAGCTTTCCGGTGGTCAGCAGCAGCGCGTAGCGCTTGCCCGTGCTCTCGTTTTCGAACCGGAACTGGTTCTGATGGATGAGCCGCTCGGCGCGCTCGACAAGCAGCTTCGTGAACACATGCAGTATGAGATCAAACATCTGCACGAAAATCTGGGCATCAGCGTTATCTACGTAACCCACGATCAGAGCGAAGCGTTGACCATGTCCAATCGCGTTGCTGTGTTTAACGATGGCATTATTCAGCAACTTGCACCGCCTGATGATCTCTACGAACGTCCGGAAAACTCGTTCGTGGCGCAGTTCATCGGCGAGAACAATACGCTGCGGGGCAAAGTGGAAAGCGTTGACGGTAATCAGGCCAATGTGGTTCTGGAAACCGGCCAAAAGGTTGCAGCTCTGGCTGTCAACTGCGGCGGAGTGGGTGAAACCACCCAGCTTTCAATTCGTCCGGAACGGGTTGTGATTGGCGACGACGCTGATCAGAACACCCTGTCCGGAACGGTCGTCGAGCTGATTTATCTCGGTGATCATATTCGTTGCCGGATGGAGGTAGCCGGGAACGAAGAGTTTGTCGTCAAGGTTCCAAACAATCACGCTCACACCGTCTTGAATGTCGGTCAGGAGACCAAGATTGGTTGGTTCACTGAGGACTGCAGGGCACTGGACGGATAAAATCCGTCCAGCGATCCGCATGCCCGAAGCGGATCCAAATCCCGAAAAAATCGGGTTCATTCATAAGGGAGAGAGTAATGAAGCTCACCAAACTTGTAGCCGGAACAGCCGTTGCCGCACTGATGGCATCGACTGCAATGGCAGAAGACATGACGATTGTGTCCTGGGGCGGGGCATATTCCAAATCACAGCTGAAGGCTTATCACGAGCCTTACATGGCGAAAAATTCTGGCGTGAACATCATCAATGATGAAAGCTCCGCTGAAGCCGTGGCCAAGTTGCGCGCCATGACAGAAGCTGGCAACGTCACATGGGATGTGGTCGATGTTGTTGCATCTGACGCCATCCGTCTGTGCGATGAAGGCCTGGCGCTTGAAATCAATCCGGACAAGGATCTGGCCAAGGCTCCGGACGGTTCATCCGCTGCGGACGACTTCGGTGATCTGCTTGTTTCATCCTGCTTCATTCCTCAGATCGTTTACTCAACCACATTTGGTTACCGGTCTGACGTTGCAGCATGGAATGGCAAAGAGCCACAGGATGTCTGCGCAGTCTTCGATGTTGAAAACTTCCCGGGCAAGCGTTCCCTTGAGAAGCGCCCGATCAACAACATGGAATGGGCACTGCTCTGTGACGGCGTCGAAAAAGACAAAATCTACGACGTTCTGTCCACAGATGAAGGTGTAGATCGCGCCCTCGCCAAACTCGGCTCCATCAAGGACCATGTCGTATGGTGGTCTGCTGGTGCTGAAACACCACAGCGTCTGGCTGACGGCGAAGTCGTAATCGGCTCCACCTATAACGGTCGTCTGTTTGCTCTCATCGAAGAGCAGAAGCAGCCGGTTAAAATGCTCTGGGACGCACAGGTATTCGACCTTGACGGCTGGATCATCCCGGCTGGTCTGTCTGAAGAGCGCAAGAAGCGTGCACTGGATTACATCCACTTCGCAACCGACACCCAGCGTCTTGCTGACCAGGCCAAGTACATTTCCTATGGCCCGGCCCGTAAGTCGTCTGCACCGCTTGTCGGCAAGCACGCTGACCTCGGCATCGAAATGGCACCACATATGCCAACCGATCCGAACAACTCCAAGAACACCTTCCTCTATAACTACGAGTGGTGGGCGGACAACCGTGACGATCTGGATGCAAAATTCCAGGCTTGGCTGTCCAAGTAAGTCTTGATCAAGACGAGAGAGAAGGGCGGTTTCGCCCTTCTCACCCCAATAAGAAACTCCACCTTACGAGGATCGGATGACAGATACGGCAACGCCTGACGGGCCGATGCTCGCCGCAGATGGCACACCTCTCAAAGCAAGTCTGGCCCGCGCTCTCAGACGAGAAAAGCTGCGCGCCCTTATGCTGATTGCTCCGCTGCTGGTTTTTGTTGCAGTGACCTTTATCGCTCCAATCGGCAATATGCTGGTGCGATCAGTTGATAACTCCATTGTCCCGGAAACTCTGCCGGAAACCGTTGTCGCGATCCAGAAATGGGATCCGCTGTCTGGTGAATTGCCAGATGAATCTGTTTTCGCCGCCATGATTGCTGACCTGAAGGTCGCATCAAAGGCAAAGACGCACACACGCGTCGGCTCCCGGCTGAACTATGAACAGCCAGGCATTGCCAGCCTGTTCCGCAAGACCGGTCGTAGGGTCAAGAAATTTGACGACAGCAACGCAAAGGATCAGTTGCTGAAAGCCGATAAGAAATGGGGCAATATCGAGGTCTGGCAGACCATCCATCGCTTCTCCGGAGAATACACATCCGGCTATTTCCTCGCCGCTGCTGATGCGGAAAAAACAGCGGAAGGTGTCCAGTTCCTCGATGAGGATGATCAGATTTACCTTTATCTGTTTGGCCGGACGCTTTTCCTGTCCATCACGATTACGGTAACCTGCCTTCTGCTCGGCTACCCGATCGCCTGGATTCTGGCCAATCTGCCGCTGAGAACATCCAACCTCTTGATGATTCTGGTCTTATTGCCGTTCTGGACCTCACTGCTCGTGCGGACCTCCGCCTGGATTGTTCTTCTCCAGCAGCAGGGTGTGATCAACAACACACTGGTCTGGCTTGGCGTGCTTGATGATCAGAACCGGCTTGAAATGATGTTTAACCAGACCGGTACGATCATCGCGATGACGCATATTCTGCTGCCATTCATGATCCTGCCGCTCTACTCCGTGATGAAATCGATTCCACCCCATTATGTCCGCGCTGCCAAATCTCTCGGTGCAACGGACTGGGTGGCCTTCTGGAGAGTCTATTTCCCTCAGACCGTACCGGGAATCGGAGCGGGTGCGATCCTCGTATTCATTCTGGCCATCGGCTACTACATCACACCGGAACTGGTTGGCGGAACATCGGGTATCTTTATCTCGAACCGGATTGCCTATCACATTTCCTCATCCCTGAACTGGGGACTGGGCGCAGCACTTGGCTTGATCCTGCTGGTTGCTGTTCTGATCCTCTACGCCGCTTACGACAAGATCGTTGGCATCGATAACGTGAAACTGGGATAGAATCATGTCTGGGCTTCCTCCATATGCATCGACAGGACAGCGCGTCTGGTACTACACGTTCCGTGTTATCTGTGCTTTCCTGTTCATCTTTCTCATCACACCAATCCTGATCATCCTGCCGCTCAGCTTCAATGCGGAAGACTTCTTTACCTTCACGCAGAAGATGCTGACGCTGGATCCGGAGGGGTATTCTCTCAAACACTACAATGACTTCTTCACGAATTCCGACTGGCAGCGTGCCATGTGGAATTCGCTGAAGATTGCGCCTCAGGCTGCTATTTTGTCGACCGTACTCGGCACATTGGCTGCCATTGGCCTCTCGCAAAGCCATGTGCCTTTCAAAGGGCCCATCATGGCCATTCTGATCTCGCCAATGATCGTGCCCCTGATCATCTCTGCGACTGGCATGTTCTTCTTCTACTCATCCATCGGCCTGCAGGGTACGCAGGTGGGCGTGGTTCTCGCCCATGCGGTGCTGGGGACGCCATTTGTGGTGATCACGGTGACGGCAACCCTGGTCGGTTTTGACCGCTCTCTGGTCCGTGCCGCGGCCAATATGGGGGCAGGGCCTGTCAGAACCTTCTTCAAGGTTCAGATGCCGCTGATTCTGCCGGGTGTGATTTCAGGTGGTCTGTTTGCCTTCATCACCTCATTCGATGAAGTGGTGGTGGTGCTGTTTGTCGGTTCTGCCGGCAGCAAGACCCTGCCATGGCAGATGTTTACCGGGCTGCGTGAGCAGATTTCACCAACGATCCTGGCGGTGGCGACCATCATGGTCACCCTGTCCATCATCCTGCTGACCACGCTTGAAGTTCTCAGACGCCGGTCAGAACGCCTCCGCGGGTTATCCCCAAGTTAGGCGATTATCAAAGCACCATTTAAAAGCCGCCGATTTCGGCGGCTTTTTTCGTTTCATAAGCGTCTTGAGTAGCTTACACGGCTATGAAATTGAGATCAGATCTTCCGAGTGGTGGAAAACTATCGATTTCCTGGTTGACGAGACCGGCAGAAGAAACTAAACAAACGCTCACACGGCGCGGGTGCCCTTAGCTCAGCCGGTAGAGCAACTGACTTTTAATCAGTAGGTCGAAGGTTCGAACCCTTCAGGGCACACCATCCCTCCCTTAAAAATTCAAGCACGTTTGGTAATGCGTCAGCGCTCGGCCATATGCTTACCTGCGCTCAACGACGTTTGGGAAATGTCGCCAGAATAACTCCGCCCATCACCAGGCAGATACCAATAGCATGGTAGGTCTCGAAGGTTTCTCCCAGAAACAGAACGGCCATTAAAATGCCGTAGGGCGGCAGCAGATACATAAAAATGCCCGTGGTCGACGGTCCCACCACCTTGACGCCAATCTGGAAGGTCAGAAAGGCGAGAATGGATGATATGGCGACAATGCCAGCCAGCAACAGCCAGGCTGTCCCGTTTGTCGGCAAGGCAGCGGTATAGACCAGCTCCATCGCCATAAATGGTGCAAGGGTGACGAATCCGGCAAGGCAGACTGCCACAAACAGTGGCACGGTCGGAATATTCTGCAGACCATCACGCTTGAGAACAAGCGAGTACAAAGCCCAGGACAAGGCCGTCAGCACAAAAAAGAGGTCTCCTGCATTGAATTGCAGGGCGAGGAGGCGGGCGAACTCTCCATTGAGGACAATATAAAAGACACCCAGCAGCCCAAGGACAATCCCGATGACCTCGCGAACAGATATGGCACGCCCCCGCAAGAGCCAATCCAGCAACAGGATCATCACGGGAGAGGCTGTATAGATCAGGGTACCATTTGTGGCGGTCGTATAGCGCAGGGCGTAGTAGACAATCGCGCCACAGATCCACATACCCAGAAAGCCGCCAAAAAGCAGCCAGGGCCACTGAGCCTTTAGCTGATCCCTGTTTGCCTGAAACCAGGGCCAGGCAAGAGGCAGCAGGACAAGACCGGTTATACCCCATCTGAGCGCGGCCAATGTCCACGGCTCGAAATAGGTGACCGCAACACGACCGAAAATCACATTACTTGAGAAAAACAGCGGCATAAGGACCAGAAGCCCATAGACACGCCAGCCGGACGCGGTGAAAGACATGGAAAACTCGGTGGATCTGAACAAAAGACAGACGGCTAGGAAGCCGCGTTACTCGCTGTCTGTCAACCCGGCTGTTCTGGTGCCCTTCAGAGCCTGGCCATGATAGATGGTGGCCGCACAGGTCAGGCCTTCCTGACGCAGTCGGGCACAGACGGTCGCAGCGGTTACAGCATTGCGGAACGGTCCGGCAAGAAGCCGCAGACTAAGGCGGCTATCTGTATCTTTTAATGCTGCACGAGGGGCAAGGTCCTCAAGCGGCGCCAGTTTCCGTTCAGATAATCGCTTCCACTCGTGCTCAAGAGAGGCCAGAGACGAGAAACCACCCAGATCAACGGCAAACTGTGATCGCCCGGCAATCACATCGTTGTCTGGAAGGTCATTCGTGCCACTTGATGCCCCGGGAATGGATGCCGCATCAACGGTTTCAGGCGGATTGATCGGAAATGGCAGCTCTTTCGAAACAACATCTGCCTGCTCGCCACGGCCGGACGTCGCACGTGGCAACCGGTCTGTTGTTGCGAGGTTATTTGATGTTTCAGCAGTCGGCGTCCTTGAGATCGAACCCGTAACTTCGCCCACAAGAGATTCGAGCCGCGCAATCCGCTGGTTGAGAACCGTATTCTGCTGCCGGAGAGATGCACTTGTCCGTCTGAAGGCTGCGATTTCACGTTTCATCTGTGCCGCCTGCTTCTCAAGTGCTGAAATCACATTTGAGGAATCAGTCGGGATGGACCCGGTCTGGATCGTATCAACAAGACCATCGGGAGGAATCTGGACAACAACCCGCTCGAGCGGAACAGAACGGACAAAGGTCTGATAAGCGCCAAAGGCAGCTACAAGAGAAAGGCCAGCGGCAAGCGTCCATCCGGTCACAACAAAACCAGACAGATTTGCAGGTTGGCTGTCATCCCTGCGTCTGTTTGATTGCGCCATCCTGTTCGCCTTCACACTTTGCGATTCTCATTGAACTTAGAATAGAGAATGCAAAGGCATCTATTAAGGTCCAATTAACGATAAATCGAACTTTTGACGCCCAGTGCATTCTTTTCTGTCATCACCAATATGAAAGGATCACTTGATCTGAAACCGCTTTCGGGCCAATGAAAACCCAGCATCAAGGCCCAACACCATGGCAAGGGAACGCTCTCACATGTCAACCAGCCGCAAAACCCTCGCAATTGTTCTGGCCGCGGGGCAGGGAACCCGGATGCGATCCGAAAAGCCGAAGGTCCTGCATCAGATCGGTCATTTGTCCATGCTGGGCCATGTGCTGAAAGCTCTTTCGGATGCCAGCGTCGACAAGACAGCTGTGGTCATTGGTCATAATGCAGACCTGGTCCGGACGGACATCGCAGCCAATGCACCCGATGTAGATGTGTTTGAACAAACAGAACGGCTGGGGACGGCTCACGCAGTTCTGGCGGCACGCAAGGCGATTGAAGCCTTTGACGGGGACCATATTCTGGTTCTCTACGGCGACACTCCACTGGTTACAGCTGATACACTGCAGGCTATTTCAGACGGGCTTGAGGACGGTTCTGATGTGGTTGTCACCGGCTTCCATACAGACGAGCCCGGCAAGTATGGCCGCTTTATCATGGATGGCGAACGGCTGATGGCGATCCGTGAGGCAAAGGACGCGACAGAGAGCGAACTGGCTATCACCTTCTGTAATGGCGGGTTGAAGGGCTTCACAAGAGAGCATTGTCTTTCCATTCTTGATCGGATCGACAGGAACAACGCGCAAGGTGAGTATTATCTCACCGACGCAGTTGAAATTGCCAACGAGATTGGCCTGTCAGTTTCAGCTGTTCCGATTTCTGAAACAGAAGTGCTCGGCGTCAACGACAGGGCCCAACTGGCCCGTGCTGCTGATCTGTTTCAACAGCGGCGGCGAATGGATGCAATGGTTTCAGGTGTCACACTGGAAGCACCGGAAACGGTCTTTTTTGCCTATGACACACAGCTGGCAATAGATGTAACCGTTGAGCCCAATGTGGTGTTTGGCCCTGGTGTCTCTGTCGGGTCCGGCAGCCAGATCCGGGCTTTTTCCCATCTCGAAGGAACACGCGTCGAGACCGGTGCCGTTATCGGTCCCTATGCTCGTCTGAGACCCGGAACAGTGGTCCATAACGGCGCGAAAATTGGTAATTTTGTTGAGACCAAGAAGACCACGGTCGAACGCGGTGCCAAGATCAACCATCTGTCCTATGTGGGAGATGCCCGCGTGGGAGAGGCTGCCAATATCGGCGCAGGCACCATCACCTGCAACTATGATGGCGTGTCGAAATATCAGACCAATATTCGTGCCGGAGCCTTCATCGGATCGAACTCCGCGCTTGTTGCGCCGGTCACCATAGGCGAGGGCGCTTTTGTGGGCAGCGGCAGTGTCATCACCGATGATGTACCGGACCATGCGCTGGCTCTTGGGCGTGGACGACAGGTCGTCAAACAGCGCTGGGCATCCGCTTTCCGGGCCAAACGCAAGAACTGACTCCTCAGCCTCGGAACAGGGCAGACTGTCATATTCAGAAATCTGATTTGATTCCGAGCTTTCGGCAAAAACGACTAAACAACGTCCGTTGAATAACAGCGTGAAGGATTCTCTGAATGTGCGGCATCGTTGGCATCATCGGTAAGGAACCGGTTGCTCCTCAGCTTGTGGACGCTCTGAAACGGCTGGAGTATCGCGGGTATGATTCCGCAGGCATTGCAGCTCTGACAGATGGAACCATTGATCGCCGCCGCGCTGAAGGAAAGCTTCGGAATCTCGAGGAAACGCTGTACAGAGATCCACTGGAAGGCACAATCGGCATTGGCCATACACGTTGGGCCACCCATGGCGCCCCTACAGTTCACAATGCTCACCCACATATGACGTCTGACGTGGCTGTGGTTCACAATGGCATCATTGAGAACTTCAGTGAGCTCAGAGCTGAGCTGTCGGCAGACGGCCATTCCTTTGAATCCGAGACCGACACCGAGGTGGTTGCTCATCTCCTCAACCGCGAAATATCCAGAGGGCTTGATCCTGTTGAGGCCGTACGCCTGGTTCTGCCAAGGCTGGACGGCGCATTTGCCCTGGCGCTTGTCTTTAAAGGGCATGACAATCTGATGATTGGCGCCCGGCTTGGCAGCCCGCTTGCTGTTGGTCATGGAACGGGTGAAATGTTCCTCGGTTCCGATGCCATCGCTCTGTCACCATTCACCGACCGGGTCACCTATCTTGAAGACGGCGACTGGGTGGTTCTGAGTGCTACTGAATGTCAGATCTATGACATTGACGGACAGGCCGTGGAACGGGCGCTTCAGACTTCGTCTGTATCCTCCCAGATGGTGGACAAAGGCAATCACCGGCACTTCATGCACAAGGAAATTCATGAGCAGCCGGAAGTCATTTCACACACGGTTTCCCATTATCTTGATCTGGCCTCGGGCACCACACGTCTGCCGGCTGACCTGCCGTTTGACTTCAACGCATTGAGCCGGATCACGATTACGGCCTGTGGCACAGCCTATTATGCAGGGCTTGTGGCCAAATACTGGTTCGAACGTTTTGCCAGACTGCCGGTTGAAATCGATGTTGCGTCCGAATTCCGGTATCGCGAACTGCCTCTGCCTGAGAATGGCCTGGCCATCTTTATCTCCCAGTCCGGCGAAACTGCCGATACGCTTGCTTCTCTGCGCTATTGCAAAGAGAACGGTCAGCACACGGCTGCAATCGTCAACGTGCAGGAATCAACAATTGCCCGGGAATCCGATGTGGTTCTGCCAACTTATGCCGGGCCGGAGATCGGCGTTGCCTCGACAAAAGCCTTTACCTGTCAGCTTGGGGCCCTTGCAGCACTGGCCGTGGCTGCCGGTCGCGCACGCGGCAATCTGACTGAAGATGATGAAGCCAAGCTTGTGCGTGCACTGAGTGAATTGCCACGCCTTGCGATCCAGGCACTGAAGCTGGAAGATGAGATTGAGAAGCTGTCACGCTCGCTCACCAACGCGCGGGATGTGCTCTATCTCGGCCGCGGAACCAATTACCCACTGGCTTTGGAAGGCGCTCTGAAACTCAAGGAAATTTCCTATATCCACGCAGAGGGTTATGCCGCTGGCGAGTTGAAACACGGTCCTATCGCGCTGATCGACGAGACAATGCCGGTTGTCGTCATCGCGCCGTTTGATCGCGTGTTTGAGAAAACTGTCTCCAATATGCAGGAAGTGGCCGCCCGTGGTGGCAAGATCATTCTGATCACCGATCAGAAAGGCGCAGAGCAGGCTACAATTGATGCGGTGGAGACTATCATCCTGCCGGATATGCCATCCACAATCGCTCCACTGATCTATGCGATCCCGATCCAGCTGCTCGCCTATCACACTGCGGTTTTCATGGGAACGGATGTGGACCAGCCACGCAACCTGGCGAAGTCTGTCACCGTCGAATAACTGCAGAATCCTGCAGCGAACGTGGTTTTCTCATCATGCAGACAGTCAATGTCGAGTTGAGACCCGACGCGACATACTTTCGACAGGATAGGCTTTAGAACGAGAGATCTGTCTTCCTGTCCAAAGGCCAGCTATCTTTCACCTATGAGATATCTTCTTGTCCTGCCACTCGCGGTTCTGGCTCTTGCCGGTTGTGAAACACGTTCAAAGTCTCCGAAGACGAGCCCGGAGCCTTCATTCTCCTCAACAACGGTTACCTATCCAGCAGGAGCACCAAGGATCGCATCTGACTTCCACAGCCATATCGGCGTCAATGGTGGAAGACGAAAGCAGATCCACCTGGGTATCGATATCAAGGGAAAGGTCGGTCAGAAAATTCTGGCCGCAGCTGATGGTGTTGTTCTGGAAGCATCAACTGAATCCTGTTGGGGTCCAACGATTGCCGTTGATCATGGTACCGGCGTGGATGGCAAGACAATCATCGCGCTCTACGGACATGTGGGAGACGCGCTCGTCAAGGCAGGAGACCGGATCAGGCGCGGCCAGCTCATCGCTAGGCTGTCGGATAACCAGAATGACTATCACTGCATCGGCGGTGCACGCCATCTGCATTTTCAGCTCGGTCAGGAATACAGACGTAAATCAGACAAAGGCACGAACTGGGGCTGGGGTTATTATCTCAAAGGCGGTCCGAAAGACATGCTGAACCCGCACAATTACTGGGCAGACGGTCCCAACAGGGTAACCTGCTTCCGTAAAGGGCAAACCTTCAAGCCGGGCACACTCACATATCCTGTTCCCTGCCTGTAGGCTTCAGGCTGTCGGCCGCGACAGAATAAACGTGGCCGCCCCGGCCATAACCGCAAAAACCACCATCCCCAGCAGAAGAGACGGGCTGACCGTAACCACGAAAATGATGAAGCCCGAGACAATGCCAATTATGGCAATGGTCTTGGCGCGAGAGCCAATTGCACCGTTCTCACGCCATTTCTTCACGGGTGGTCCGAACATCGGATGATTCAACAGCCAGGCCTCAAAACGGGGAGAGGAGCGCGCGAAGCAGGCGGCAGCCAGGAGCAGAAAAGGCGTCGTAGGCAGGACCGGCAGGACAATACCGAGCAACCCTGCTGCGACAGCCAGAAAACCGATACATAAAAAAACGATCCGCATCATTCAGCCTTTATGTCAGACAAAAGCGGCAAAAATCCTTGGGGATTAACTCCGTGGCACAGTTTTATCTCGCCACCAATAGACATTCGAGATAGTGTCGGGCTCCTGATTGAACAAGATCCAATAAGCACTACGTTATCAGAACCGGGTGTAGATCAATCCAGCTGAAAAGTGACGCGTCAACGGCCCATGAGTAAAAACGATACAACAAAAATAGGGTTCAGCACCCGCGTTCGGAACTATTTTCTGACCGGCCTTGTGATTGCCGCCCCCATCTCGATAACTGTCTATCTGACCTGGACTTTCATCCGCTGGGTTGATGACTGGGTAAAGCCATGGCTGCCGCCAATCTATAACCCAGACAATTATCTGCCATTCTCTCTTCCTGGCGTGGGCCTGATAACGGCATTTCTGGGCATAACACTTCTGGGTTTTCTCACAGCCAATCTCGTTGGCCGATCGATTCTCCAGTATGGCGAGATGATGCTCGGACGCATGCCTCTGGTCCGGAATATCTACAGCGCATTGAAGCAGATTTTCGAGACAGTTCTGTCCGAAAGAGGGCAATCTTTCCAGAATGCAGCGCTGATCGAATATCCACGCAGAGGCCTCTGGGCAATTGTTTTCATTTCCACAGAAACAAAAGGCGAGATCCTTGCCAAGGCCAGTGATGGTAATGGAGAGGACTTTGTCAGCGTCTTCCTGCCAACAACGCCGAACCCCACATCCGGCTTTCTGCTGTTTGTACCAGCCAGGGATGTGAAGGTGCTGGATATGTCTGTCGAAGAAGCTGCCAAACTGATCATCTCAGCTGGTCTGGTCAGTCCGGATTACGAGGAAGAGGCAGATTCCGGTGTATTGGACACGCCACCTCATATGGTTTCTGAAAAGGTCAGTATCGGTAACGGCTGACAGCCTTTCATACAGCAGTACGGTTATGGGAGAGGGGAATGGATCGTTTCTCTGATCTGACGCGCCGGATCGCCGGTCGCACCACAAATGCCTGGCATATCTACCACCAGGCCGTTCACCGCCAGATGAAGGGTGAGCGCGTGATCAATCTCGCTGTTGGAGATCCTGATCTCGAAACGCCCGATCTCATAAAGCGCAGCGCAAAAGCCGCGCTTGACGCAGGCTATACGCATTATGAGGAGCCAGCAGGCAACCCGATACTGAGGCAGGCGATTGCGGCCTTTCAGTCAGATTTGAGCGGCCAGAGCCTCGCCGAGGAAAATATTTGCGTCTTCTCCGGTGGGCAAAATGCGCTGTTTGCTGCAGCTCTCTGCCTGTTTGATGCCGGTGATGAAGTTATAGCGCCAGACCCGTGCTATGTAACTTATGAAGGGGTGATCCGGGCCAGCGGCGCACAGATGGTGCAAGTGCCCCTCGATGCTGCAAGCGGCTTTTCCCTCGATATTGCCGCTATGGAAAGTGCGATTACGCCCAAAACCCGTGGACTTCTTGTCAACTTCCCGAACAACCCCACAGGAGCCGGCATTGGCCCTGATGAGGCTCGGGAGCTGGTCGCACTGGCCCGCCGCCATGACCTCTGGATCATCTCCGACGAGGTCTACGCGACAATCCTGTTTGACGGCGATTTCACCAGCCCAACACATGTTGCAGACGGATATGACAAGATTGCCGTGGTCAATTCCATGTCCAAGTCCCATGCCATGACCGGCTGGCGCGTGGGCTGGCTGGCGGGACCAGCCGACCTGATCCTCCATGTGACTGCCTTGTCATCCTGCATGATCTTTGGCTGCGCTTCATTCTCCCAGCAGGCAGCCCTGACGGCTCTGACTGAAGGGCTCGGAGAGATTGAAACGTTCCGGCAGATCTTCAAGGCTCGTCGGGATGCCTTCTGCGATATACTTGAAACCATCCCCGGTCTTGGTGTGTTCCGGCCCGTCGCCGGGATGTTCATCATTCTTGATATCGCTGCATCAGGCCTGTCCCCGACAGATTTCGCCCAGACACTGCTCGACGAGCACGATGTGGCAGTTCTGCCCGGACCTGCCTTCGGCGACAGCCTCTCAACTCATGTGCGTGTCAGCCTGATGGCAGACGAACAAGCCCTGAAGGAATCTGCCCGGAAAATCGGTCTGGTGATGAGTAAAACCAGCGCTTAATCAGTCCTGTTTGCCCGTTCTCCAAAACAACCGGAAGAACCAGAGCGTCAGGGCAGGGTCAGCGACAAGTGCCAGCCACAGATAGGGACCAGTGTCTAAGGTTAGAGCGGCCCATGCTGCGGCTAGTGCCTGCCCGCAGAACCAGGTGGCAAAGCCCAGCAAAAGGGCCCGCTGGAACGCAATATTGCGAAAGGCGCAGATAGTCAGCACCAACAGCGCCGCACTCGCGGAAGCCCCGTAGCGCTTCAGTGTAACGTCAGCGGCATCCTCCGGAGCTATGCCCAGCAGAGATGCAGTCCATTGAGCGGGGAAGAAGCCAAACAGCAAGACCGCAGCCCCAATACCAAAGCCACCAAACAAGAGCGAGTATTTCACAAGCACGACAGAATCCCCTGACGGATAGCCCCTGATAGGCAACACTTAAGGGTGTTCGAAGCGCACCCGTTTGGCAAGCTTGCCCTTAGACGAATATTTCAAGTGAAATGAAATAAAACTAAGGGTAGGAAAATGGCTAAGTTTTCATTAGAAAAATCATGTCAATCGAAATGACTTAGCCGGAATGTAAAAGCCGTATCGTTTCATCCCGGCGGAACAGATAGAGCAACATGCGCAGAGCCTTGCCGCGTTCGCTCTCCAGAGATGGATCCTTCATCAGGATCAGACGCGCATCGTCGCGTGCTGCTTCCATCAGCTCCCCATGGAACTCTGCCAGAGCCATACGAAAACCGGGCATACCCGATTGGCGGATACCAAGAACATCACCCTCACCACGCAATTTCAGATCTTCTTCAGCAATGCGGAAGCCGTCTTCCGTCTCTCGCATCACAGACAGGCGGGCTTGCGAGACCTCGCCAAGAGGCGTCTTGTAGAGCAAAAGACAGGTAGAGGACGCACTGCCGCGCCCCACACGTCCGCGCAGCTGATGGAGCTGGGCCAGGCCAAACCGTTCCGCATGCTCGATCACCATAATCGTCGCATCCGGCACATCAACGCCCACCTCAATCACCGTGGTGGAGACGAGAACGCGAATATCACCGGTCTGGAACCGTCGCATTTCCTCATCTTTCTGTTGCGCCTTCATGCGTCCGTGCACCAGACCAACCTGATCTCCCAGCAGAGGCTGCAGGGCAGCAAAGCGGTCTTCAGCAGACGTCAAATCAATGAGTTCCGATTCCTCCACAAGCGGGCAGACCCAATAGATCTTGGCACCTTCAGCAACAGCACGTGCCACGCGATGCATCACTTCCTCGACCCGGTCCAGCGATACGGTTCGCGTTTCAATAGGCAGACGCCCGGCAGGCTTTTCCATCAGTTTTGACACATCCATATCGCCGAAATAGGTGAGAACCAGCGTCCGTGGAATCGGCGTTGCAGTCATCACCAGAAGGTCAGAATCCTGTCCCTTGTTACTGAGTGCCAACCGCTGATGAACACCGAAACGGTGCTGCTCATCCACCACTGCCAGCCCCAGATCCCTGAACGCCACATCGGACTGGAACACAGCATGTGTCCCGATCAGAATATCAAGCTCACCCTTTTCAAGCTGGTTCAGGATCCTGGTCCGTGCACTGCCTTTTTCACGCCCTGTGAGAACAGCAACCGACAGCCCGGCCGCCTCACAAAGCGGTTCCAGAGATCGCATATGCTGGCGTGCCAGGAGTTCCGTTGGCGCCATCAGGGCAGCCTGTGAACCGCTTTCCACCACAGCAGCCATCGCCATCAGGGCCACCATGGTCTTGCCAGACCCCACATCACCCTGAACCAGCCGGATCATCTTCCTGTCGCTGGCGAGATCGGCTTCAATCTCCTGAATGGTCTCGGACTGACTTCCAGTGAGACTGAAGGGCAGGGCAGCAAGGATCTTGTTCTTGATGTGCCCCTCAAACCGGCGAATCTTGCCACGGGTTACCCGCATGGTCTGCCTGACAAGCCCCAATGCCAACTGGGAGGCCAGATATTCGTCATATGCAAGGCGCTTCCAGGCAGCAGAACCAGGATCAAGGTCGTTCGCATCTTCTGGCCTGTGCAAATGCGCCAGAGCGGCAGCAAACGAAAGCGCCCCATTTCGTTGAAGCCAGGCCTGATCCTGCCACTCCGGGAAGTCCGGCACGCTCTCAAGCGCTGCCCTTATTGCCTTGCCGAGAACCTTGCCTGAAATACCCTTGGTCAACGGATAAACCGGCTCAATCAGGGGAAGCGCGTGAAATTCTTCTTCCGTGACCATGTGATCAGGATGCACCATCTGTGGTGCGCCGTTAAACCACTCCACCCGACTGGACACATACCGCGTCTCCCCGACAGGCAACGAACGTTCCAGCCAGCTCTGCTTTGCATGGAAGAAGACCAGTGTGATTTCGCCCGTCTCATCATGGGCAGAAACCTTGTAGGGAACGCGTGGCAAGTGGCGCGGTGTCGGCTGGTGCCGATCAATCCGCACTTTCAAGGTCACAATGGAATTGTGAGGAGCCTGCGCAATACCTGGCTGCCTGCGCCGGTCCACAAGGCCGGACGGCATATGCAGCATGAGATCAATCAGTGTCGCAGGACCACTTGCTTCCTGACCCAGCAGGAGCTTCGACAGGGTCAGTTCAATCTTGGGACCAACCCCCTGCAGCACCGAGATCGGTCGAAACAGATCATTCAACAGGTCCGGGCGCATGGGCTAATCCTTGATTGTCGTGATCAAATAACCGATCGGGTGCTGACAGCGGCGCGTATCATGCGTATATCTTCGCCCGACCAAATCAGTTGAGATTGATCCGAGAGTCATACAATGTTCGGCACCACACGCTCAAGCGACGGTTTGGATGATCGTCGCAAACGTATTCTCTACAGGGCCTGGCACAGAGGCACCCGCGAAATGGATCTGTTCCTGGGTCGCTTCGCGGATGTGGCGCTGGAAGCCATGACCGATGAAGAACTGGATGTGTTCGAGACATTGATGAATGCGGCAGATCAGGATCTCACCACATGGGTAACGGGCAAGAACCCGATCCCGCCGACTTATGATACGCCGCTGTTTCATCGCATTCTGGATTTTGCCAAGGCCAATCCCGTAACGGACTGATTGACTTCCATGACGATTGCTCTGCCGCAGGACCTGTTTCGGATTTCAAACGGGATCACCTTCTCAAGCGTTCCCGATGGGGCCGAAGCGCGCATGCTCGCCCAGCTGGCTCTGCATGGCCGGGGCGCGTGCTTTGTTGCGCGCGACAGCCAGCGAACCGCACAGATAGCTCAGGCCCTCAGATTCTACGCACCAGAGCTGACTGTTCTGGATTTCCCTGCCTGGGATTGTCTGCCCTATGACCGTGTGTCACCCAACGCCGACATCATGGCACGGCGCATGACCACGCTCAGCCGTCTGTCGGAGAATGAAAACCTGCCGGACAATCTGATTATTCTCACAACGGCCAATGCAATCATCCAGAAAGTTCCGGGGCAGAGCGCAATCAGGCAACGGGCCTGGTCAGCGGCAGCCGGAAATGTCATCGAGATGGATGATGTGGTCCGCTGGCTGGAGGATAATGGCTTCACCAGAACTCCAACCGTGAGGGAAAGTGGAGAATACGCGGTCCGTGGTGGCATTCTTGATCTCTTCGCGCCGGGGAAACCAGAGCCGATCAGGCTGGATTTCTTCGGTGATACACTTGAATCGATCCGCACCTTTGACGCGGAAACCCAGCGGACAATCGGCCAAGTTCCAAGCGTAGACCTGATTGCTGCCGGTGAAGCCATCCTTGATGAAGACTCAATCAAACGGTTCAGGCGCGCTTATGTGAAGGCCTTTGGCGCAGCCCAGAAGGATGATGCACTCTACCAGGCCATTTCAGAAGGCCGCCGCTATGCGGGTATGGAGCACTGGCTCGGTTTCCTTAGCGATGATCTGGTTCCATTCTCAACCTTCCTTGGGGAAAGACCAATCATCCTTGATCACCTGGGAGAAGACGCCGTTGCTGAGCGGCTGGATCAGATCAAGGACCATTATGAAGCCCGGCTCGATTCTCTGGAGCGGGATCAGACCGGCCTTGTCCCTTACAAGCCGGCGCCGCCAGAGAGCCTCTTTCTGCGCGAGGAAGACTGGAAAGCGCTTCTGGCGGACCATCCCAATGTTACCCTCTCTCGATTGGCCGTACCGGAGACTAACGATCGCCCGGTTCATGATTTCGCCGGACGGCAAGGCCGATCCTTTGCAGCGGAGCGAACCGCCGGTGACGTCAACGTCTTTGACGCACTGATTGAGCACCTCTCAACGCTGAGGAAAACCGGCTCCCGTGTGATTATCGCCTGTTGGTCTGAGGGAACCCGAGAGCGTATGGCTCAGGTTCTGGCAGACCATGGCCTTGAGCGCCTGAAGCCGATTGATAGCTGGGAAGGTCTGGACAGCCTTGAGAAGGGCATGACAGCTCTTGCAGTTCTGCAGGTGGAAAGCGGATTTCTGTTTGACGGAACAGCAGTTATTGCGGAGCAGGATATTCTCGGTGACCGGCTGGTTCGACAACGTAAAAAACGCAAAAAGGCCTCTGAATTCCTCACCGAAGCCACATCGCTCTCGGAAGGAGACCTGATCGTCCATGTGGAACACGGTGTCGGACGCTTTGTCGGCCTGAAAACCATTGAAGCTGCAGGCGCACCCCATGACTGTCTTGAACTGGTCTATCATGGCGGCGACAAACTGTTTCTGCCGGTTGAAAACATCGAACTGCTGTCCCGCTATGGCTCGGAAGATACAGAAGCCCAGCTCGATAAGCTTGGCGGTGTTGCCTGGCAGGCCAAGAAAGCAAAACTCAAGCAGCGCATCCGCGAGATTGCCGATAACCTGATCAAGGTAGCTGCAGCCCGTGCCCTGAAAACCGCTCCCAAGATCCTTGCACCGGAAGGTGTCTATGACGAATTCGCGGCGCGGTTCCCGTTCGAAGAAACCGACGATCAGCTCAATGCTATCGATTCCATCTTTGAGGATCTGTCCTCCGGTCGGCCGATGGACCGCCTGATTTGTGGTGATGTGGGTTTTGGAAAGACCGAGGTTGCTCTCAGAGCTGCATTCCTCGCTGCCATGAGCGGCAGGCAGGTTGCCGTTGTAGTGCCAACCACTCTGCTGGCCCGCCAGCACTATCGCACATTTGCAGAACGGTTCAGCGGCCTGCCCATCAATGTGGCCCAGGCCTCACGGCTGGTGGGTTCCTCGGAGCTCTCCAAGACCAAGAAAGGCGTAGCAGACGGCACGGTAGATATTGTCATCGGCACCCATGCACTTCTTGGCAAATCCATCTCGTTCCGCGATCTCGGGCTTCTGATCATTGATGAAGAGCAGCATTTCGGCGTCAAGCACAAGGAACGTCTGAAAGAGCTGAAGTCCGATGTGCATGTACTGACCCTGTCAGCGACGCCAATCCCCCGGACGCTGCAGCTGGCCCTGACCGGGGTGCGTGAGCTGTCACTCATCGCAACGCCCCCTGTGGATCGCCTGGCCGTACGAACCTTCTTCTCGCCTTTTGACCCTCTGATCGTTCGCGAAGCCCTGCTGCGTGAGCGTTATCGTGGGGGGCAGTCTTTCTATGTCTGCCCCAGGGTTTCCGATCTGGCAGAGACCAGAGCTTTTCTTGAAGAGCACGTGCCTGAAGTGAAAGTGGCTGTAGCCCATGGCCAGATGCCGGCAGGGGAGCTCGATGACATCATGAATGCCTTCTATGAGGGCAAATACGATGTCTTGCTGTCCACGACCATTGTGGAGTCCGGGATTGATATCCCGACAGCCAACACGCTGATTGTCCACCGCGCCGACATGTTTGGTCTCGCACAGCTCTATCAGCTGCGCGGGCGTGTGGGACGATCAAAGGTCCGGGCCTATTCCCTGTTCACCGTTCCGGCCCGCAAGAAGCTGACCGTGACCGCAGAGCGTCGCCTGAAAGTTCTCCAGTCACTTGATACGCTTGGCGCCGGGTTCCAGCTCGCAAGTCATGATATGGATATTCGCGGGGCGGGGAACCTGCTTGGTGAGGAGCAGTCCGGCCATATCAAGGAAGTCGGTTATGAGCTGTACCAGCAGATGCTGGAAGAAGCCGTAGCCAGCCTGAAGGCCGGTGACGGGTTTGAACTTGAAGAGCAGTGGTCGCCGCAGATCACTGTCGGCACACCGGTAATGATCCCGGAAGTCTATGTGCCGGATCTCCAGCTGCGCCTTGGCCTCTACAAACGCCTGTCTGACCTGACGGAGCCAGGCGACATTGATGCCTTCGGAGCCGAGCTGATCGATCGTTTTGGACCTTTGCCGGAAGAAGTCGACCATCTGTTGAAAATCGTATTCGTCAAAGGTCTTTGCCGCAAAGCCAATGTGGAGAAGATCGATGCCGGTCCAAAGGGTATCGTCGTCACCTTCCGGAACGGCGAATACGCCAACCCGGTTGGTCTTGTGCGCTTTATTACAGAGCAGGGGACCCTGGCCAAAATCCGTCCGGATCAGAAATTGGTTCTCATGCGCGACTGGCCAACGCCAGAGAAACGACTGAAGGGAACAGCCGTTATCCTCTCTCGCCTCGCAAAGATGGCAGAAGAATCCGACGCTGCCGCGTAAGAACCAGGCTCTTACTACTGTTCGGATGCAGCCTTGCGGATCATTTCCGCAAGAGCCTGCGGGTCTTGCGCACCCATAAGGCCGAATTTCTGATCCGCAATAAAGCAGGGCACACCGGTCACGCCTATCTGTTGTGCATGACTGACCTGGGCTTTCACCGCTTCAAGGTCCTTGTCACTTTCGAGCAGATCACGAACCAGGACACCATCCATGCCCACATGCTCTGCTGCAGCGACCAGCACATCATGCTGGGTGAGGTCTGCGCCCTGTTCAAAGAAGAGCTGAAACAGATGTTCGACCAGTGCATTTTGCTTGCCGGTGGACTGTGCCCAATGGATCAGGCGATGGCAGTCGAGCGTATTGGGAGATTTCTCGATTTTATCGAAGGCAAAGTCGATCCCTTCGTACTGTCCGGCTTCCTCAATACGTGCGTAAACCTCACGAGCCCGGGCCTTACCGCCAAACTTGTTGCTCAGATAAGTCTGCCGGTCCATGCCTTCTGAAGGAATTGTCTGGTCAAGCTGATAAGGACGCCACTGGACGTCAACCTGAATATCGTCAATCTGATCAAGCGCCTTTTCCAGACGTCGCATACCCACATAACACCAGGGGCACATCACATCAGAGACAACATCCAGCGAAACTGTTTTCATCATTCTTCTCCCAGCCTGTTGGCTCGACATATAGTAAGCTCATTTCAAGGATACAAATCGCGTTCCTGTTATTTCTGCCGAAGATCAGCCTTTTTTAAGGAAATTACCTCATAATTATTCTTGAAATCTTGGAGAGAACTACTGGGTAAGCAGAGATCTGTTCAACAGATTCGAGATTGTGTTGGGGGAACAAATGCAGTCCGTCGATTCCGGAAGCATTTCAGGGAAAACACCTGAACTGAAAGATGGCGAATCCGCATCCTTTCAGGAACGAAGACTGGGACGAGCTGTCGAGGCTCTTACTGCCATCTCTGCTCCCAGCAAATCCAGCGCTGATTTCTTCGCAACATGTGTTCAACAGCTGGCCAAGGCCTATGGAACACGTTTTGCCTTTATCGGGTTGTTTGATGAAAACGCCCAAAAGACACAGGTTACGACCATAGCGGGTTTTGCCAATGGCGAGCTTATCCCGTCTGTGACCTATCCGCTTTATGGCTCTCCCTGTCAGGATGTTCTCTGCGTCAAGAAAGTTTTTATCCCCGATGGTCTGATGGAACGCTATCCTGAAGATGAACTTCTGATCGAGATGAAACTTGAGAGCTATTTTGGCTCTGCCCTGACGGATCCTTCTGGTGAGCCGATCGGACTGGTGATTATTACAGATACGGAGCCGATGTCGCCGGACAGCTGGAATGATCCGCTGCTCGATCTTTTTGCAGACCGGATCTCATACGAACTGGAGCGCGCGCAGGCAGAAGAAGAACTGCGCCTGGCCGCCAGTGTTTTTCAGGGCAGCCATGATGGTGTGCTGATCATGGAGCCTGACTGGACGATCCGGAAGGTCAATCAGGCTTTCGAGGACATGACGGGCTGGACCGAACGTGAAGTGCTCGGTGAACATGCTCTCTTGCTTCGATCGGAACGTCACGATGACAAGTTCTTTCGCGACAAGACCATACAGCTTCTGAAAACCGGATTCTGGCGGGAGGATGTCTGGATTACCCAGAAGAACCGGAAAATCTTGCCCGTACGCTGCTCTGTCACAGCAGTGAAGGACCCGGTCAAGGATCAGATTGTTCATTACGTCATGATGATCACTGACATTTCGGAAAAGAAATATGCCGAACAGCGTATCCAACGCCTGGCTTATTTTGACACGATTACCGAGTTGCCCAACCGAACCCATTTCATCGAGAGACTGAACCGGACCCTTGGCAAGAGCAGAAACACAGAGCGTCCTCTGTCTGTCATGCTGCTTGATCTTGACGGGTTCAAAGCTGTCAATGACCGTCTGGGGCATAGCGGCGGTGACAAGCTTCTTTCAGCTGTTGGCGATCGCCTGCTCAGTCTGTCTTCCGAAGACTGCTTCTGCGCGCGCCTTGGTGGAGATGAATTTGCTGTACTTTTCCAGTCACCAGACCAGAATCGCGATTCTGTGGACCAAATGGCCGCAAGCATCGTTCAGCTGCTCTCTGAGCCCTATATCCTTGATGGAGAAACTGAAACTGTATCCGCCAGCATCGGCATCGCCTGCTATCCAAAGCATGGCAAGGATGCCCAGAGTCTGATGCGCAATGCCGATCTCGCGACCTATCATGCCAAGGCACAGGGGCGAAATCGTTTTGAGCACTACCATGACGAACTCTGTGAGAAGGCTGAAAAGGCTGCCGCATTGCAGGCCCTGCTGCGCTGTGCCATTTCAAAAGACCAGTTCCGTATGGCCTATCAGACCAGACATTGCGTCGGGACTGGAAAACTGATCGGCTCTGAAGCACTTCTGCGTTGGCAGCTGGATGATGGCGCTCATATCAGCCCGGCACAGTTCATTCCGATTGCCGAGGAAACCGGCCTGATTGAGCCAATCGGCGATTGGGTTTTAACAACGGTTTTCCATCAGCTGTCTGAATGGAACAGGGTGGGGGTCTCCTCTGGCATGACCTCTATCAACGTGTCAGGGCGCCAGCTCCTCAGCCCCGAGTTTTCATCCAAACTTGCCAGTCTCGTCAAAGAAACGGGTGTTGCCCCTGGACAGGTCGAGCTTGAGATTACCGAAACCTGGCTTATGGAAGACCCCAATCGGTCCGTAGACCTTTTGCGCAGCCTCAAGGCGATGGGTTTCAAACTGGCCATTGATGATTTCGGTGTTGCCTATTCGTCCATGAACTATCTGAAGCACTTCCCGATTGATACGATCAAGATTGACCGGAGCTTTACGCGGGACATCAACACCGAAGAGAACAGTCTCGCAATCATATCGGCCATCGTTGCCATGGGGCGTAGTCTTGGGCTCAACGTGCTGGCTGAAGGCGTGGAAACAGAAGCCCAGCTTAAGACGCTCCACTCAACCGGATGCGATGAATGCCAGGGCTACTATTTCTCCAGGCCCATGGCGGAAGAAGAATTCACAGCGCTTCTGAACAATGGTCATGCAGTTATGCCGAAGCGCAGCCTGCTCGGCTCATAAGTGTCTCAGGCGTATCCCCGGGGACGGCAATCGCATAGCCTTCCTCAATGTGATATTCCGCGCCACCATCATTACGTTGCAAGGAATCCAGGCTGGCCTGCAGGATTGAATAGAGCCGCGTGGAAACCTGCTCCAGATTCGAGACTTCACGTTTTCTGATCGCCACCAGAACTTCCTGATTTTCAAGGCGTGTATGACAGAAATCTACTGTCCGGGTCAGCAAGGGCACCATTCCCAGACACTGGTTCAGAACTGCCCTGTCCCAGCCATCAGGGTCAACATCATTCATATCCGGCGCGACGGCAAACCTAAGCAGGCAGATATTTTCTTCAACCTGGAGGCATCGGGACAGGTATGCTTCAAAGAAAGTGTCACACTCGTCTGGCAGATCTGATGTTTTGAGGCTTTCCAGAAGAGCGCGTTCAATCCGGTAACGGTGGGACAAAATAGAAATAACCGCAACAAGTTCTGATGCCGGAAGCGTACTCGGAAACACATCAATCCCCGCATCAGGCGTTATGTCATCAGCATCTGACAGAATAATAACGGGGCGGGTTACATGACGCATATCGCGCTTCAGAGTTCCAACCAGCTCGACGGCATCAAGGCCTGCCGTTTCCGATAAGAGAAGACAATCAAATGACTGACGTGCCGCAAGGTCTGAAACCTGGTCCGGCGTCATGGCCGTGATCACATCGGGACTGTCATCTTGCTCCAGAATGTCTTTCGGGTAGGGTCCCAATGCCAGAACAGACGTCTTGTCACGCTGAGCTGCAGCCGTTGGATCTAAAGCCTGCTGCTGCCCATCAACAATCGCCTGTCGGAAGAGCATCTCGTCAAGAAGCTCCAGATGACGGCGGCACTGCCGGACAAACCAATTCAGCCGGGACGGTGACAATCCGCTCGGCAACCAGAACCAGTTGTCATTTTTGTCCCGGTCAAGATCGCGTATCCGTCGCGTCAGGATAATGCCGACAAACGGATTCCGATCCATTGCCGGAGCAACCGATGTGAGATCACCGACAAGATCATCGGTCAGTGCTGTAGCATCAACAACAACCAGATCGGATGAAGCGATGTCACGAAGGCACCCATCCTGACGAGCGTCTTCAGCACTGTAACGCCTGACATCATCGCTGTCGGCACCGAGTGTGGCAGCAACTTCATCACTGACACCAATACAAATGGTTTTTCCAGCCACCGGCATCACATCCTTCAGGCGCTGAACTGTCGGGTAAGGGCAGGGCGGACCACCGTCCCGTCTTCGGTTCGCGGAATTTTCCTGATGGCCCGAATAGAAGCAGGGGAGAGATGCGCGTCCAGTTCAATCTGGTTGATGTGATCTCGCAGTTCCTGCTCATCAAATTCACAGCCGGGTTTCAGAACCACGGCAAGATGCAGGCGATCACCCAGAATAGGATCCGGCTGGCTGAAGAGAGCAGCATCCTTGAGACTGAAATGATCTGCAATGGCTGCTTCAGACGCTGAAGCATGAACCGGGACACGTCCCATAACAAATTCACCGGACAGAACACCCGTGGGATGAACACCGGCATCTTCCACGCTGACGAGATTGCAGCCAATGCCGGTGCGGATGTATCCATCCTCATTCACATGGCTTTCATCAAGTCCACCCTGTCGGTTGAAGGCGCCCTTTGGTATAGCCGGACCACGACAGCAGAATTCTGCATCCCCCCGACCAAGCGCAACAGTGTCAGACCCCGGCGCCAGAGGAACGAGAGCCGTTTGCAGAAGGGGGACCATCCCGGATGACCTGCTGCCTGTCACATCGCCAACCGGAAGAGGCGCGGGATTGTCCGGCTGGTCCTCAGCGCGCGAAGAGACAATCATCGTCCACTCACCCAGCACAGTGACATCGGAGACCCTGTATCCCTTTGGCAGAGGTTCCGGCTGATCATGACGTCCGGGCCAGATAAGAGACAAGCCGAGATCCTCCCCGTCGTCACGCTCTTCGAGAAGCCCACCCAACGAGGCTGGCATGACCACATGAGAGGCTTCCGTTTCCCGCATCCGGCCAACAAACTGCCCGCCACTGGTAAAATGTCCCAGCTCCAGAACACCGGCAGACAGCAACCAGGGAAGAATAACCGGCCCCAGGCCGCCCATCAGACCGGGGTGCATAATGCTGAAAATTCTAGCCTTCTGCTCAATCCGCGCTTCCAGAAGGTGCTGGACACCTGTCGAGATCCACTGATTATGGCTACGAGGAATCAGAATGAGAGACCCGTCTGACGCATACTGAGGAGACAGGGTAGCCACGTGATCCGCTGGAAGATCCTTCCGCTCTATCGGCGCTTCCATCCCGGCCAGGTCACCATCCCGGGCAATATCATCCAGAGGCACCAGACCATCCGGCAGGTCTTTGCCAAAGCCAAACACAAAGCGCACATTGAACATCTCCGCAGCCGCATCGCGTGCTCGAAGGGCAGGGGTATCATCTTCAATCCGGGTACAGGTTATAATCGCCTTGGCGCTGGCCTCATCAATCAGGGTTTTAAGAGACCGGCCACGCAAGCTGAGAGAGACCGGAACCGCAATAAGTCCGGCCCGGAAGCAGGCAAACAGCGCACAGTAGAAATCAACTGTATTGGGTAGCTGGATGACAACCCGATCATCTGCTTTCAGTCCGAGGGAAGACATGAAAACAGACAGCGCCTGGACGCGGCGTTCAAGCTGGCGATAGCTTATCACTTCAGGCGGCATGCCATTCCAGTGTTCCCTGTCGGGGGAATCTCTCAGCGCCACCTCATCCGGGTTTGTTGCAGCATTCTTCCGCAGGATGATATCCAGTGGAACGCGCCCCCAAAGTCCGGCTGCAATATTTGCCTCTGATTCAGCCTTGTCATTCAGGATCATGATGTTCGCCCCTCACTCGTGACCCGCAATCTTTTCTTCACTTTGCCCACCATGTCATCGGTTGATAGCCATAGGCCGACGTCTGTTTAGGTCGTCCGATCCGGGCGGAACGGGCGACCCACTGTTCCCCTGCATGGAACAGCGGCACAACATAATATCCGGAGATCAGCACCCGATCGAGAGCACGTACAGCCGCTATAAACTCTTCCTCGCTTACAGCATTGAGCAAGGCATCGATCATCGCGTCAGCCGCAGGGTTTCGGACACCAGCCATGTTGAAAGAGCCCTGCAGGTCCGCGCTGTCGCTCCGCCAGCGGAAATTCTGCTCATTGCCGGGAGACAGAGATGCCGCATAGACAAACTGGATCATGTCAAAGTCAAAACTCTGACGCCGACGCTGATATTGCGCCGAATCCACGGTCCGGATCGTCATTTCGATTCCAAGCCGTTTCAGAACCTGCGCATAGGTGAGGGCCAGCTTTTCCTGCTCTGTCGACACAGCCATAAACTCGAAAGCCAGCGGTTCACCACTCACCTTGTGAACAAGCCGATTGGCCTTGCGGACATAACCGGCACTTTGAAGCAGAGACAGAGCAGTCCGCATATTCCGCCGGTCGCGACCACTGCCATCTGTCCGCGCCACCCGGTATGTGCCATCCATCACTTCGGGTGTGACCGCGTCGGGGAAATCCTTCAACAGAGCTTTCTCACCAGGATCAGCCGCCCGTTCCAAAGCGGACAACACAGAGCCATGGAAGTAACTTTCCGAGCGGGTGTAAAGGCCAAAATAGAGATTCTTGTTGATCCACTCAAAATCAAACAACAGAGCCAGGGCCTGTCTGACTTTTATGTCCTGAAAAACCGGTCTCCGTGTATTGAACACGAAACTGGCCATCGGCTTTGGCGTCCTGCTGGTAAAGCGATCCAGAACAACCCGGCCATCCTTGACAGCAGGAAAGCCATATCCATCAGACCAGCGTCCAGGGTCGCTTTCCGCATTCAGATCAAACAGGCCTTTCTTGAAGGCTTCAAACCGTGCCGAGCCGTCCCGATAATAATCGACAACAATCTCGTCGAAATTCGAAAACCCGCGCCGCACGGGCAGGTCTTTGCCCCAATAATCTGGGTCACGTTTCAGGATAATCCGTTTCCCCGGGTCAACACTGTCAACCTTATAAGGGCCGCTACCGGGAACGGCATCAAACGAGGTCTGGTCAAAGTTCTCCACGTCAATGGCATGTTTCGGCAGGACCGGCATCAATCCGATCAGCAGCGCCAGCTCCCGATCCGCCTTGCTGAAACGAAACAGAACCGTGTGCGTATCCTCCACTTCAACGCGCTCAACATTGCTGTAATAGATCCGGTAGTTCCCACGCCCTTTGGTTTTCAGGAGCTCAACCGTAAAAGCAACATCATCAGCAGTAATTGGCGTCCCGTCGGCAAAGCGGGCCTCGGGGCGCAAGCGGAACCGGATCCAGCGTCTGTCAGCAGCAGTTTCCACGCTTTCTGCCACAAGCCCGTAGAGTGCAAAGGCTTCATCACGATTACGCGCCAGAAGGCTGTCATAGACATTACGCCCGTACAAACCATCCCACAGCCCGCGAGGGGCCACACCTTTCGTAATGAACGGATTGAGGCTGTCGAACGTGCCAGTCATGGCATAAACAATGCGTCCGCCCTTTGGCGCATCAGGATTCGCATAAGGAAAGTGGGTAAAATCGGCGGGGAGCTTTGGCTCGCCATGCATGGCAATACCATGTGCGGGACCGTATGTTTCCTCGGAAATTGCTGTTCCCGCGGAAGCAACCATAAAGGCTGAAATAACAAGCAGTCTTAAAAACAGCATATGACCCAACCGGTTAGCGTACTGTCCAGAGAGAATCCGAGTGACCTTGAAGCGAGCTTATCAGATTCGCACGATCCGCATGTATTCCTCTGTAATCATGGGCAAAATCAGGCTCACAGGCTTTTCAACAAGATTAGCTATGGAAATTGTCAGGAATACGCGATATTGAGGCCGGGTTCGCATGCTCTGAAAATCGCGCCACCCTGTTGCCGCAATTGACGTGCATCGAGCCCTGAAGTGATACAGGCAAACACTATGGTATGCCCGTATCAGACTTACTTCCGTCGGAATTCAAGGAACAGTGTTTCTATGACAAATATCACAACGACCGTTTCCCGGCTCACCGCAATCTTCTCCGCGACGCTTATGGCTGGCGCGTTTGCCGCCGGAACGGCTGCTGCTCAGGAAGCTGGTGCTCCGGGCTGGACCAAAATCTGTAACGTTGATCAGAACAGCAAGAAAGAGATCTGCCTGACAACGCGAGAACTGCGTGCCCAGACAGGCCAGTTTCTTGCCTCTGTCGCGATCCGCGAGTTCAAAGGTGAAGCACGCAAGAGCCTGATCATTTCCGTTCCTCCTGGAATGTTGCTTGTACCAGGCCTGCGTTACCAGGTTGATGCCAACAAACAGGGCTCAGCCAATTATGGCATCTGCTTCCCGAACGCTTGTTATGCTGAAAAGGTCATTGATGACAGCTTCATTACCCAGCTCAAGAAGGGCAACAAGCTGGTCATCACCGCCCTGAACCAGCGCGCCAAGGGTCAGAATTTCGAGCTGTCTCTCTCCGGTTTCACTAAGACCATTGAAGGTGACCCGGTCGATCCGAAAGTTCTGCAGGAACGCCAGAAGAAACTGCAGGAAGAACTGCAGCGCCGCGCTGAAGAGCAGCGCCAGAAACTTCTGCAGCAGCAAAACGCACAGTAAGACTAGCGTCAATTACGAGAAAGCCCGCCAATCCGGCGGGCTTTTTTTCGTAAGAGGACAAGCATGCAGTGTTTGGTTTTATCTTTTAGACCCACGCCGTTACAAACACAAAAACACTGCAGGAATCAGCCGAAAATATCTATGATATCGCTTTGGGGGAAGCAAATGACGACACAGCAGGACGAAAACCGCTTCGAGAGCCGTTTTATCAGAGAGCAAGATCCGAAATCAGATCATTTCCTGTTTGATCTACCGCCAGACTGGTGGAGTCGTCCACACGAATATCACTGGGCTTTCCAGTTTGCCGAGGCTGGCCAGACCGTGTTGGATGCAGCCTGTGGCCTGGAACATCCACTTAAGTTCAAACTTCATGACCAGGGCTGCAATACACACGCCTGCGATTATGACCCGCGCCTGCAGGACCAGGACCTGATCGCCGGATATCTCGAGAAACTTGGTGGCAAACCAGTCTCCAGACACTATTTCTCGGAAATCGCGTTTCAGAATTGCGTTATCGAACAAACGCCATATGCGGATAATCAGTTTGATCGTGTTTTCTGTATCTCAACGCTGGAACACGTGAAAGATGCTTTTAAAAGACGCCCGGTTCTCTGGCCCTTCCGACCACTTCTCAAACCATTTTTCAGATATAATGTCGAAAACGGGCTGAAGGAGTTTGCACGGATCACCAAACCCGGCGGCCTTGTTGTGCTCACAATGGACGTTCCACGCGTCAATGTGAACTATCTCGATCTGATCATGAAGAACAGCGGACTGGAATTTGCCGGGCCAGTCAACAGGCAGTTGCCTGCCGACGCCATCCGCAGCCCTGATGGCAAACTCACCTGTTTCCGCTGTGTGCTGGTGAAGAAATAGAATCGGGGTAACGACAAAGCCCGCCAATACGGCGGGCTTTTTTGCGTTAAGAGGACAAGTTCTAATTCAGAGTATGCGCGTAAGAGATGAAGTCACCGTCTTCATCTTCAGCGAAATACTCAGGAAGCTGCGGGTGCCTCAAGGGCTCGCCGGTTTCATCTTCCATCAGATTCTGTTCGCTGACATAGGCGATATATTCCGTTTCCTCATTCTCAGCGAGAAGATGATAAAACGGCTGTTCTTTCGACGGACGGATATCTTCGGGGATCGCCTCATACCATTCATCGGTATTGGCAAATTCGGGATCCACATCGAAGATAACACCGCGAAAGCCGAAATGACGGTGCTGAACCACCTGGCCAATCCGGAATTTCGCGATGCGTGATTTCTCTATCATTGTCTGTCTTTCAGGATAAAACGAGGATCCTTACAGGCCATGACCGGCCGCATCTGTCAAGCATCCTGACGTATTTTTCCTGCTACTGAATCACAAACCATATTGCTCTGCAAGATCAGGGTCTTTGCTGGCGACAATCCGGGCCAGATCGACGATCACCTTGGCCTGTTTCCAGGTTGCGTCATCCTGCATCTTCCCATCAATCATCACCGCACCTGTTCCATCAGGCATGGCATCAAGGATCTTCTTTGAGAACAGCACTTCTTCCGGCTCCGGGCTGAACACCCGCTTGGCAATATCGATCTGGGATGGATGCAAGGACCAGGCCCCCAGACAGCCCTGCAGGAAAGCATTTCTGAACTGCGCTTCACAGGCATCCGGATCAGAGAAATCACCAAACGGACCGTAGAATGCCTTGATACCGGCCGCCATGCAGGCATCAACCATCTTGCCCACTGTATAGTGCCAGAGGTCCTGCTGGTATCCGGTCCGTGCGGCCTCACCATCAGCATCTGCGAGCACAGAATAGTGGGGGTGGCCACCGCCAACACGGGTTGTTTTCATGCCCCGCGATGCTGCAAGGTCGGCAGGTCCCAGGCTCATGCCGTGCATACGCGGACTTGCATTGGCAATAGCCTCAACATTCTTGACACCTTCAGCCGTTTCCAGAATGGCGTGGATCAGGATGGGCTTGGTCACCTGATGTGCCGCCTCAAGCTGTGCGAGAAGCTGATCCAGATAGTGAATATCCCACGGGCCTTCCACTTTCGGCAGCATAATGACATCGAGTTTGTTGCCGATCCTGCCGACAATCTCGGTAATATCATCCAGCACCCAGGGGCTGTTCAGGCAGTTGATCCGGGTCCACAGGCCGGTGGAGCCAAAATCATTGTCTTCTGCCATCTGAATGAAGCCTTCGCGGGCAGCAAGCTTCTGATCCGCTGGAATGGCGTCTTCAAGATTACCCAGAATCACATCCACCTTGCTGATGAGATCAGGAACCTTTGCCCGCACCTTTTCGATATGCGGCGGAACGAAATGGATCATGCGCTCCAGGCGAACGGGAAGCTCCCGATAGGGCTGGGGGGCTCCAATGGCCAGAGGGGCATAATAGGACCGCGGTTGACGCATCATTGAACTGAACTCCGGTAAGGCACAAGACTGGCCCACCGTGATCGGTTCAGTGCAGCGCCGCAATGGGTCGTTTGGAGAATATGCGGCCTGGCACTTGGTCTCCTCCGGGAAACCGGCTTTACTCCCGGGATGTACGGACTGATTCTGCAGGAATTTATCACCCATGCTTGAGGTTCTCGGACTGGCCCTGCCGTTTTTCGGTCTGATCTTCTTGGGATTCGGGGCAGGCAAGATCGTCAAACTGCCCCTGGAAGGCTTGGCCTGGATGAACGTCTTCATCGTCTACGTGGCCTTGCCTGCACTGTTTTTCCGTCTTGTCTCACAAACCCCGTTTGATCAGCTGACAAACTGGGCCTATTTCGGCACCACAACATTTGCGACCTATATCGCCTTTAGCCTGTCTTTCTGTGTTGCCCTGCTCATGACACGCGGTCATATCGGAGAATCGACGGTACAGGGTTTTGTCGGTGCCTATGCCAATGTGGGTTATATGGGCCCCGGTCTGACACTTGCCGCACTTGGCCCTGCAGCAGCGGTTCCCACGGCCCTGATCATCTGTTTTGACAACATTCTGCATTTCACAATGGCACCGCTGCTGATGTCGGTTACGGGAGAAAGCAGGCAGAGTATTGCCGCAACCTTGCTGTTGACAGCTCGCCGGGTCTTGCTTCACCCTTTCATATTGGCAACGATTGCAGGCGGCCTGGCGGCCTATTTCCGTCCGGATCTGCCAGATGCTCTCGACACGCTCATTACACTGCTGAGCAATGCAGCAGCTCCGGCCGCCCTGTTTGCGCTCGGCGTGACCGTCGCTCTTCGTCCTCTGAAACGTGTTCCGGTGGAGCTGCCCATCCATCTGGTGATGAAACTCATTCTTCATCCGCTGATTGTCTATGGTCTATTGCTTTATATTGGCGATATTGAACCGGTCTGGATCTATACGGCAGTTCTCATGGCCTGCCTGCCACCAGCCGCCAACGTTTTTGTAATCGCACAGCAATATGGCTTCTATATAGAGCGGGCATCCAGCGCCATTCTGATCGGAACCGTACTGTCCGTTTTCACGGTCACCGGGTTTCTCTATCTCATCCGTGCCAATATCCTGCCGGTATAAGAAGACAAAGCAGGCCGGGGAGGGCCTTATATGACGTCGCAACCGCTATCCGGTTTGAAGGTTCTCGATTTCAGCACCCTTTTGCCTGGCCCCCTGGCAGGCCTGTTCCTTGCGGAAGCCGGGGCCGACGTGATCAAGATCGAAAAGCCGGGCGGTGAAGATATGCGCTTCTATCCTCCGCTGCACAATGGTCGATCCATTGCCTATGAGTTGCTCAATCGTGGCAAGACCATTCAGGAAATTGACCTGAAAACCGATGAAGGACGAACAGCCGCGCTGACCCTTGTCAGAGAGGCCGATATTCTGGTCGAGCAGTTCCGCCCCGGCGTCATGAAACGTCTGGGACTGGACTATGACAGCCTGAAAGCCATCAATCCAAGGCTCATCTACTGTTCGATTACAGGCTTTGGCCAGAACGGCCCACGACGGGACGAGGCGGGCCATGACCTGACCTATCTGGCCCGGACGGGCCTGCTGGCCCTCGCCAGAGGCAATTCAGACAGCCCGATCGTTCCACCTGCTCTTGTTGCGGATATTGCCGGCGGCTCTCTACCAGCCTTTTCCAACATCCTGCTGGCTCTTCTGCAGCGGGCCAGAACAGGCGAGGGAACCTATCTCGATATCGCTCTGGCTGAAGGTTGCTTTACGTTCCAGGTCTTTGCCCAGGCCATCGTGGCCGCTACCGGTGCAGCACCAGAAAATGCAGAATGGCTTTTGACTGGAGGCTCTCCCCGCTATCAGATCTATCCCACCAGTGATGGCGGGCTGATTGCTGTTGGTGCATTGGAAGAAAAATTCTGGACCAGATTTTGCGACATTATCGGCCTTGGCACTGACCTCAGGTCAGATGGTGCCGATGCCCAACTCGTCAAACAGACGATTAGAGAAATTATCGGCAGTCAGACCACCGCATACTGGACAGAGTGCCTGAATGAAGTCGATTGCTGTGCAGTACCTGTGACACCATTGCATGCCGCGATGGAAGATGATCACTTCAGACAACGCGGCCTGTTCGAACACAGTCTCACGCTGCCTGATGGCCAGGTGATCCCGGCACTGTCTGTCCAGATCGATCCGGCATTCCGTCGAAGATAGTGCGGGTCAGCCAGCAGATTTTCGCTCTGTAAGCCGCTCGACCAGAGACCGCACACCAAGGCCCGGCTCCACACCTTCCCGCATCATGAAGCGGCGCAACGGTCCGACGGAACGGGCCAGTGCAAGACCGGCAGACCGCCCAAATTGCACAGGCAGGAAGTCCGTCAAAAGAGAACGGTTCAGCATATGAACCCCATTCGTCCGGGTTTTCACATCCGACTGTCGCTTGCGATCAAACGCCTCAAGCACATGAGGTGCACCGGCATCACCCGTCGATAAGGACAGAGCCTTGATCAGATCAGCAATATCCCGAATGCCAAGATTAAGCCCCTGAGCGCCGATGGGCGGGAAGACATGTCCGGCTTCGCCAATCAGTGCGATCCGGTTTGTCCCGAACCGCTCTGCCGTCATGCCGGAAAGCGGGTAAGTCTGGACCGGGCTTGCAAGCTTGAACTGGCCCAGCACACTGCGCCCCCGCTGCTCAAGCTCTGCAATCAGGAGCTCCTCAGACAGGTTTGCAAGACGGTCTGCATCTTCCGGTCTGACAACACAGACAAGGCTCGACAGGCCATTATCAAGCGGGACAAGCGTAAAAGGTCCCGTCTCGGTGTGAAACTCCGTCGACATGTCAAAATGCGGCTCGGTATGCTCAAGATTGAGAACCAGTGCACACTGGTCATACGACCATTCCCGAATGCCAATACCAGCCGCATCACGGGCAGGGGAACGCCTGCCGTCAGCCCCGGCAACCAGGTGAGCCTCGACAGTTTTTCCCGAACGCAGCGTCAGACGAACACCATTGGCACCAATATCGAGGCTTTCGGTCCAGTCATCCAACCAGTCAACCGCATCATGATCTTTCAGAAGCCGCCGCAGGGCTTCCACCAGATGACGATTACGAATGTTATAGCCAAATGCCTCAAGGCCGATCTCTGCTGAATCGAAACTCACCGACGGTGCCCGGATCAGCCGTGCCGTGCCATCCAGGATCCGCATAATCCGCAAAGGAGCTGCGTGGGGGGCAATTTCATCCCATGCATCAAAGTCTTTCAGAATGGAGACAGAACCTGCAAGAAGAGCCGTTGTCCGCTCATCCTCCACAGGAGCCTGCGGGGCAATCAGGGCAACACGATAATTGTTTTTCGCAAGCCCCAGCGCAGTGATCAATCCGGCAGGGCCTCCACCAGAAACAGCGACGTCATAGACACCCATCCACTCACTCCAGTCACATGCGGAAACGGCAAACAACCATCCAGATCCTGATTGCTGCTCTATCCGAGATACGAATGAGGATCAAATCATAGATTTGTCGCAGTTTCAGATAATCATGCCATAAATGCAGCTACAGACCTGAGTCTGTAGCTTCAGAAGCAGGGGGAAAAGCAAGCTTGTAAGCACTTGATCAAAGATCTAGAATGTAACAACAGTTTCATTCTGAAGGTCAGATTTTCTGCTTTTTTGTAACAGTTTTGCGAATAAGGATGGCTTAACAGGGCCATTTCCGGTTATCACTATACCTTCGTAGAAGATTCATTCATCGCAGTGCAGCGGTCATTGCAGTCACAAACCGACACCCCGCCTCGCTTTCACGCGAGCAGATATCGTCGACAGATCGGACAGGCCCTTTGAAGAAAATGCAGCTTGCCAAAACCGATATGCAGAAAGCCAGCGCGTTTCTCATTCACATCCTCACGGCAACCGGAGCGCTTTGGGCCCTTCTGGCTATGGTTGCCGCTGCCCGTGGAGAATGGGTGGAAATGTTTGTATGGCTGGGTGTTGCCTTGTTTGTCGACGGGATTGACGGTCCTCTGGCGCGAAAGTTCGAAATCTCAGAACGCCTGCCGCGCTGGTCCGGTGATGCGCTGGACTATGTGATTGACTATGCGACCTATGTCTTCGTGCCGGGTTTTGCCCTGTTCTGGTCAGGCCTCCTGCCTGACAATGTGTCTGCAACAGCAGCCGCCGGAATCATTACGGTTTCAAGTGCCATCTACTTTGCTGACACCGGCATGAAGACTGAAGGCAAGTTCTTCCAGGGTTTCCCTGCTGTCTGGAACGCTGTTGTCTTCCTGTTCTTTGTTTTTGAACCGTCACAGCATGTTGCACTTGGTCTGGTGGCATTTTTCGGGCTGCTGCATTTCCTTCCTGTCTGGTTCATTCATCCGGTTCGAGTAAAGCCGTTAAGACCGCTGACGCTTGCAGTCACCGTAGCCTGGGCTGTTTTCGCCACACTTGCTCTGTTCAAAGGCATGATTGCGGATTCAGAACTGCTCGCACAAGGCATTGCGCGAGATATCGCTGAGATTGACGTTACTGCCAGCTTTGTGAAATTCGGTCTTGCGGCAACAAGCATCTATCTCGCATTGATCGGTCCGTTCCTGCAGGGCGTTCAGATCTACAAGCGACGCGTCCGCAAAAAGAAACCGGATGCCTGACCGCAGCGCGGCATAACTTCATCATATCCAGTAAGACCCTCCTTCAGCAGGTCACGACATTGTGGAGATGCCTGGTACGAGCAAGGGTATTCCACCACTTTATCAGACGTGGATAAATAAGGTTGCCTTGCAGACGAAGCCGGGTTAGGAGAAGCGCCCCCTCAGGGTTCACCTGTCCTGCGCCCTGATTTCCATTCATTCAGTAATGTTCCCATCGATAGAACGGGAACAGAATGGACGGAATGTATGGGACTGAACCCTCAGCAAGGTCTTGCCCCATGAGCGCACACACTCTCGCCATCGATTTTGGAACATCCAACTCAGCGGTCGCGATTTCCACGCCGGATGGTATCCGCCGAATTAAACTGGAAGGGATGTCTGACACCCTGCCAACCGCTGTGTTCTTCCCAACAGGTGGCGGCGCATTGAAGATCGGCAATGCAGCCACAGATGCCTTTATCAATGGGGCAGATGGTCGTTACATGAGAGCCCTGAAAAGCGTTCTGGGTCAGCCTCTGGCTCACGAAAAACGGCTCATCAGCGGACGCTATCACACCATAAGCGGTATTATCACCGACTTCCTGACCACGTTGCGTGAGCGCTCTGAGCAGGAAACGGGGCAGCGCTTCACCAAAGCGCTTTCCGGCAGGCCGGTTCACTTCCATTCCGCCAATGCTGACAAAGACAAGCAGGCGGAAGATGATCTGCGCGCCTGCTATCTGGCAGCAGGCTTTGATGAAGTCTCCTTTCTGGCAGAACCCGAAGCCGCAGCAATCGCCAGTCATAATCAGGCCGGTGGCTGCGACCTCGGCCTGATCGTCGATATCGGCGGGGGTACGTCCGATTTTTCGGTCTTTCGCAGCCACAATGACAGGCCGGAGATTATCGCCAGTCACGGCATCCGCCTCGGCGGTACAGATTTTGATCAGGCCATCTCAGTCGCTCACGCCATGCCGTTGCTCGGTCTTGGCGGACAATTGCAAAGACCCATGGGTGCAGGGCTTCTGCCTGTTCCCAAAGCTCCCTATATGGACCTGGCCACATGGTCACAGATCCCGTTTCTCTACACACCGGAAATGCGTCGCATGGTGGCCGACATGATCCGGCATGCTGTTGAGCCCCAAAAGATGATGCGCCTTGGCGATGTGATCGAAATGGAACTCGGACATGATCTGGCATTCGCCGTCGAGCACGGCAAAATTGACGTCAACAACACCCGAGAAACCTGTCCCATTGCACTGGGTTTTATTGAGGCAAACCTGTCACAGGCTCTGGCTCCAGAAGGTCTTGATACAGCGCTCGACCAGCACAGCACCCAATTGCGGCAGGCCGCCAGTGATACGCTGACCATGGCAGAGATTGAGCCGGAACAGATTCAGCAGGTCATTCTCGTGGGTGGATCAAGTTTGATGAATCTTGTTTCAAGAGAAATGAAATATCTTTGCATCAACGCAGAGATGGCTCGCTCTGAAGCCTTTACAGCCGTTGTAAACGGTCTCGCACTGGCCGCGTAAAAGCATCCAGAAGTCCGGTTCATTTCATTGATCACACATCACAACCACACCTAACCGGTGGTTAGCTATTTTCATCTTGGCTTTGGAGCCATTTATAATAGGGTTCTGGTAATAAAGCACCAGACCTTTAGCCTGACTTGGCGGCAGTGCTTTAAGAGTTTGTTTCTAAGCGAGCTTTTATCTGAAAAATCTATCAACTTTTCAGAAGCACGCTGTAGTGTCAGAACCCTGATTTATTTGGGATAGACTCGAAATAACGCTTATCAATGGAAGCCGGTTTTCATGAACAGAACCCTTGAAATCCTTGAGCAACTGATCAGGTTTGACACGGTATCGGCAAACTCCAATCTTAAGCTGGTCAGCTGGGTCGAAGCCTTTCTGAAGGACTGCGGGTTCAAGGTTCAGCGCATCCCGTCACCCTGCGGAGAGAAGGCGGGGCTATATGCCGAACGGGGACCTGCGGGGCCAGGTATCCTGCTGTCAGCTCATACAGATGTGGTTCCGGTCGCCGGACAGGAGTGGACCCGCGATCCCTTCCGTCTGACACAGGAAGACGAACGCCTCTATGGTCGCGGCACCACAGATATGAAAGGCTATGTGGCCAGCGTGCTGGCCGTTGCGGAACGGGCATCACAGGCCCAACTGTCTGAGCCGCTGAAGATCGCTCTATCGTATGATGAAGAAGTCGGTTGCGTTGGCATTCGTGAGATGCTCGACAGACTTGCTCCGATGCTGGGCAAACCCCGCGCCTGTTTTGTCGGGGAACCGACGGAGATGCAGGTCGCTGTCGGCCACAAAGGCAAGGCCGCCCTGCGAGCCACATGCCACGGTCAGAATGGTCATTCAGCGCTGGCCCCTGAGTTTGTCAATGCGCTTCATCTGGCAACGGACTTCATAACAGAACTCAGAGCTCTTCAGGACGACCTGGCTAGAACCGGCGCACATGACGCGGCCTATAGTGTGCCCTACACGACAGTGCATGTTGGAAAACTCACCGGCGGTCTGGCGCTTAATATCGTCCCAGATCAGGCCGAATTGCTCTTCGAATACCGCCATCTCGCTGCTGACGATCCTGATGATATTCTAAATCGGATCAGATCCGCTGCAGAACGTGTCAGTCAGCAGTATCGCACACGCTGGTCAGAAGCGCGTATAGAGGTGGATCAATATAATGCTTATCCAGGCCTCGATACTGAGGTAGCAAGCCCGGTGATCTGTCACGCCCAGAAACTGGCCCGGCGGAATGACACGACCAAGGTCGCTTTTGGCACTGAAGCCGGATTCTTTGACCGGCTGGGCATTCCCACGATTGTCTGCGGTCCCGGATCGATGGAGGGGCAGGGACATAAGCCAGACGAATATCTCTCGCTCAGTCAGCTTAATGCCTGTGATGCCATGATGGACCGAATCCTTGAGGATCTGCGTCAATAACAGCAGGCCCCATTCCATGTTAGCCGCACCCCAAGCAAGGCTTTAGAAAATGATATTTATCGCCCGTCAAGAACGCCTCTAGACTGCAATCCATGTTGATACTGCGATCCATCGGTCGGAGTGTGCTAAGGGGATGAAACATGCCGATTGAGAAAATTGACACGCTGGTTGTTGGTGCTGGTCAGGCGGGTATCGCCGTAAGCGAACACCTGAGCAATAACAATGTCCCCCATCTTATTCTCGAGAAAAACAGGGTCGCCGAAGCATGGCGCTCCGGTCGCTGGGACGGGTTGGTTGCCAATGGCCCGGCATGGCATGATCGTTTTCCAAATCTCCAGTTTGAAGACTGCGACCCGGACAGCTTCCCCTCAAAAGAACGGGTTGCAGATTACCTCAACGACTATGCGAAGATGATTAAAGCGCCCATCAGGACCGGTATTGAAGTGACCAGCGCCAAACGTCTGCCGGGTCAGGGCGGTTTTCTTGTCGAGACCTCTGATGGCTCCATTGAAGCAAACCGGATTGTCGCTGCAACGGGCGCTTTTCAACATCCGGTCATCCCGCCTGTCGTTCCTTCAGAAACTGCAGTCGAGCAGCTCCATTCATTCTATTACCGGAATCCCCGGCAATTGCCGGACGGTGCGGTTATGGTCGTCGGGGCCGGATCATCCGGCGCACAGATCGCTGATGAGCTCAACCGTGCGGGTCGCAAAGTCTTCCTGTCTATTGGCCCGCATGATCGTCCACCACGCAGCTATCGCGGGCGCGACTTTGTCTGGTGGCTGGGCGTTCTCGGGCTTTGGGATCTCGCGGCAATGGAGCCAGGCAAAGAGCATGTCACCATATCGGTGAGTGGTGCTTATGGCGGCAGAACCATGGATTTCCGACGCCTGGCAGGTGAGGGAGTCACACTGCTTGGCATGACACAGTCATTTGCTAATGGCACATTGAGCTTTGCTGAGGACCTGAAGGACAATATCGCGAACGGCGATGCTGACTACACAAAGATGCTGGATGCAGCAGACGCTTATGTGGCCCGGACGGGAATAGACCTGCCGGAAGAGCCGGAAGCCCGGAAAACGTGGCCGGATCCGGATTGCCTGACCAACCCGATCAAAGAACTGAACCTGGCCGAAGAAGGCATTACGTCCATCATCTGGGCAACAGGGTTCCGCCAGGACTTCAGCTGGATGCATGTGGATGCCTTCGACGATCGCGGGGCGCCGGTGCACCAGCGCGGTGTTTCTTCAGAACCGGGGATCTATTTCCTCGGGCTCCCCTGGCAATCCCGGCGTGGCTCAACCTTTATCTGGGGCGTCTGGCACGACGCCAAGCACATCGCTGATCAAATCGCGATCCAGCGCATGTATCAGGATTACCGTGCGCCTTCCGAGCGCAACAGCGAAGCAGCAGAATAACCTTACCGTCGAACAGGACATGGACATGGCGCATACCAGAATTCGCAAATTCAACACCAAGGATACCTATCCAGAGCAGAACCTGGACAATGACCTGTGTCAGGCGGTTGTCACCCATGGCGGCAAGACTGTTTATCTCCGCGGCCAGTGCCCACAGAACCTGGATGACGCGGTGAATATCGACAGCCATGATCCGGTCGAGCAAACCCATAAGGTGATGCAGAACATCAAACAGCTGATTGAAGAAGCCGGTGGCAGTATGGAGCACCTGGTCAAGGTGGTGGTTTATATTACCGATGTACGTCACCGGGAAGCCGTATACCGGACCATGGGTGAATATATCAAAGGCGTTTATCCCTGTTCCACCGGTCTTGTGGTTCAGGCTCTAGCCCGACCCGAATGGCTGGTAGAAATCGACGGAACGGCCGTCATTCCAGACTGAACGCAAACTGAAACCGGATCTGATTGATGACCTTTTCTCTCGTCGCACGATGTGCTGAAACCGGCATGTTCGGCCTTGCCATCTCATCCTCATCACCGGCCGTGGCTGCCCGTTGTTCGTTTGCCCGGGCCGGGGTAGGGGCCGTTGCTTCCCAGAATGTCACAGATCCGAGCCTCGGTCCGCTGGCACTTGATCTGATGGAACAGGGCCTTTCGGCCCCGGAGGCCGTGGAGCAGGTTCGCCAGCAGGGCAGGTTCATTGAGTATCGTCAGGTTCTCGCCGTGGACAGCCAGGGCAGAACCGCAATCCATTCCGGACCGAATTCGCTGGGAATCTGGACACAGGCACAGGCCGAGAACGTCGCTTCAGGCGGCAACCTTCTGGCAAATGACGGCATCCCTCAGGCGATCGTCGACGGGTTCCTGTCCTCAGACGGCCATATCGGAGACCGGCTGATTGCCGCAATGCATGCCGGGCTTGCTGCCGGGGGTGAGGCCGGACCGGTTCACTCCGCCGGTATGAAAATCGTCGACAAAGTAAGCTGGCCCGTTGCAGACCTGCGCTGTGACTGGACGGAAGACTGCCCGATTGAAGCCATCGCCACGGCCTGGGACGTCTACAAGCCGCAGCTTGACGCCTACATCCAGCGCGCCCTGGACCCGCGCGAGGCACCATCCTATGGCGTTCCGGGGGATGAATGAGGATAGTAGCAAGACCGATAAAACAGGTTTGAAACAGACAAACACGCTGATCATGATATTTTTCCCCAGATCGAAAATCAGGGCTTGAAAAAAAGAGCCTTAGATCGCATAAGGGCTTTGCTGGAGGGGTGGCCGAGTGGTTTAAGGCACCGGTCTTGAAAACCGGCGTGCGTGAGAGCGTACCGTGGGTTCGAATCCCACCCCCTCCGCCACTATTTCACTCACGGCAGTTTCGCTTTGCTCAACGCCTCCGCGGGGGCGACCTGACCGGTCGGCGGCCAGTCCGCCTTACGAACCTTCTGGGTTTGGAATGTTCCCGTGATGCTCCGTCTTTTTTCACTCACAGCAGTCAGACCTCGCTCAACATCTCCTTGGATCTGCCTTTCCTAGAGCTTGCTCATTCAGAGCTCCTGAAACTGTTTGTGTTTGGTCACCAAACAGTCTTACAGAGCACAATCCCTAAGGAAACCACACCTCAGCTCAATACTGAAAGGAACAGGATTTACAGCAGCTTCACGCTCTTCCATTCGCAAATTACAACATGCTTAGTGGAATTATTATTGCCAACAATACAGGTTGATGAATCAAATAAATCAGTAAACTTCGTTTTCCAAGCCATACAATTGATTGAACGCATGCGTTGTTCTTCGGAAGGATGCACCATTGACTGATATTTTCTTGTACCAAGCAAAATTTAGTAATTGCCATTCCAATTAATGTTAGACCTAACCAGGGAAATACCGGAAAAAAGTCGTTACTAGCAGGAGGCGATTCAGAGAAGCCAATCCATGCAAACCAGCGTGAATCAAACGCAGATGTTGAGTAGTAAAAAGGCAGCAAAAATACAATTACTCCAGCGATCAGCGTGATATGCATCGACAAACGCAAGAAGGCCAACCCAACCAGACTAGAAACCGTAATTGAGTGTAATATTCCGAAGTATATAAAGCTGGTTGGAAAAGTGATTAATGTCAGTAGCGAAATTGCGAATGCGGCGATCAGTAAGATTGATATCCGCTTTATGTATGCAATCAAATTCAAATGATTGGGGTGTGCCAGGACCAGATTTATGCCAACAACCAACATAAAGGTCCCTGCCAATATCCGTCCAAAACCTAGCCAAATTGGATGAAAAGCTAATCCTGCAACAAAACCAACAAACTCCAAATCCCAAACCAAGTGAAATAACACCACACCAAGTATCGCCATACCCTTTAGTGCATCAATTTCATCTATTCTATAATTCATAAAAATAATCCATTATAAAATAATAATATATTTAATTAATTATGCGATCTTTAAATATAAAATATTAAATTAATTTAGTCACAATTTAGACACAAATTATCATGTAGAGCAAAATCACTATTATTTAGGTAGTAACGATAATCAATATAATAGAAATTATAACACTGACTTCTTTTTAAATCAAAAAAGGAAAAAATAGCCTCAGCATCCGCTTTAGACGTTAGTTCATTATATGCCTTTGCTATATGGGGATAATATCCTCTGGCGACGGAGGACAGCATCTCAACGCACTACGTGGTGTCGTGTTTCCTCCATCGAGCAATCCACCCCGCAAACTGCATTGAAGCTTTCGCAGCATTCACTCTCTCATGGCAGCCCTGGCGCAATATAGGCTGTCTTTGCACCAATAGCCCTGACCCAGTCACGAACGCTTTGCGCAATGGACTCTGGACCAATCAAAAGGGGGAAGTGCAGTTATTCGTCACTTCCCAAATGTAGAAGCCGTTCCTGTGCGCTATAACCAAAGGGGAGGAGATCGATACAGACACAGAAACGGCTTCACATTTTTGCGCCCCGAAAGACGCAGGCTTGGGAGGCTTCAGAGAAGCCGACCTTATAAAAGCATGAACCATGCCAGCTTTGGGAAGCGGGATATCCCATTGTTTTACAACAATTATACTATTTTACCGCATCACCTCACGGCTTCCTGACCGCCTGCAAAATGCACAATTGCTCAAGATTTGTGCGTTGCACACAAACACTCCCTGACGGACAGAGTGCCGGTCAATCGAAACTGCTTGCACCGTGTTTTTTCAGGCGTATGATGGCGGCACATTGTGAGGTTGAGTCCCCGGCCTGGCTGGAATCTCTGCGTTTAAACGCATGTTAAGGCGTTTCATGTAGTGTGAATGGTCAGCAGGGGATTGCTTGGCCCGTTGGGGAACAGGCCAGCACCGCTTGAAGACAACGATCTTCAGTGTATCGAGTAGGCGGGATGACAGGGTTTACAAACATGACGGGACGCCACGAAAAGGCAGGGAAAGCGCGTGTGCCAGCGCTTCGTTCAGCACTGGCTGTATTGGCCTGTGTTTCTATTGCAGCCTGTTCATCAGGTCCCAAGGTGGCATCTGTCGACAAGAAATACGGCGTAACAGCCAGTCCTCGTGTTGTCGCCGCCAACAAGAAAATCCCGCGTGGCGGAGGCAGACGTCAGGTTGGCAAGCCTTACAAGATTGCCGGGCGCTGGTATCATCCGAAAGAAGATCCGAATTACAGCCGTGTCGGACAGGCCTCCTGGTACGGAGAGGCCTTTCATGGCCGCCTGACGGCCAATGGCGAAATTTTCGACATGAACACGCTGACGGCAGCCCACACCACCATGCCGTTGCCGTCCTATGCCCGCGTCACCAATCTGAGCAATGGCCGTTCGGTCATCGTTCGGGTGAACGACCGCGGACCGTTTGCCCATGACCGCGAGATTGACCTGTCCAAGCGCACTGCTGAAGTGCTGGATTTCAAACACAAGGGCCTGGCCAAGGTCAAAGTCGAATATGTGGGACAGGCTCGTCTGGATGGTCAGGATCAGGCCTTCCTTCTGGCATCAATCCGGGGGCCGGGTCAGAAACCGGCCACATTGTTCGCCGGTCTCCATACGGTGCCGACCGGGCCGGTTCCAACACCTCCAACACGGCCTTATCTGGTGGATGGCAACCCGTTTGATCCGTCCGTATACACAGCGCTCGCCTCAAGAGAGCCCATCGAACGGACCCGTCTGGCATCCTTCGATCCCTATAATGCGGATGGGGTCGACGAACCGCTTGTTCGCACGGCAGGGCTTTATTATGCCGCACCGGCTCGCGTGAGCGATGCCCATCAGGTGATGGATGAAATGGTCAGGGAAACAAGGGCATTTCAGACGTCTTTCTGCGCGCAGACTTCTGTTCAGCGGTTTGTAAAAGGCGAAACCTGCCAGTAATCCATTCTGCCGGGTCATCTCATTGCGGCGCAAACGCAATCGTGAGCATAGCTTGCGGTTGTCCTGATAGCTCAGGCCTGCTACTCCTTACCCTAAGGGAGGTTGGTTATGGGCAAAAAAGCTGTTTTGCTAGAGCACATTACAACACAGGCGATCACAAGAATGCTTGTCGCAGCAGCCATTGTCATGATGTCTGCAACACTTGCTCTTTCTCAAACCTTCAGCACCCGGGCCAAACACGCGTTTCTCTACGATGTGGACACGGGCACTGCTCTTTTCACCAAAGATGCAGATGCGCCCATGCCACCAGCCAGCATGGCCAAGCTGATGACTGTGGCCGTCGTCTTCGACATGCTGAAAAAGGGCGAACTCACTCTGGATGATGAGTTTCTCATTAGTGAGAATGCCTGGCGACGGGGCGGTGCCAGCTCCGGCGGTTCAACCATGTTCGCCAAGCTGGACAGTTCTGTCAGACTTGAAGATCTGCTGCGCGGCATCATCGTGCAATCAGGAAATGACGCCTGCATTGCCGTTGCTGAAGGCATTTCCGGCAGTGAGTGGAGCTTTGCCGACCGGATGAATGAGCTAGCCAAGGAAATCGGCATGACCGGTTCCCAGTTTCAGAACTCCACCGGCCTGCCTGATCCTGCGCAATATGTCACCGCGCGTGACCTGGCCACCCTGGCAGAATATCTGATCCGGGAGCATCCCGACTATTACAACATGTTCGGCGAACCCGAATTTACCTGGAACAAGATCAAGCAATATAACCGGAACCCGCTTCTGTCGCTCGGTATTGGTGCAGATGGTCTTAAAACCGGTTTCACCAAGGAGTCAGGCTATGGCCTGACAGGATCCGTTCTCCGCTCCGGCCAGCGGCTTATTCTTGTGGTCAACGGCCTGAAGACGAGAAAGCAACGGGCTGAGGAATCCCAGAAAATTCTCACATGGGGCTTCCGGGCCTTTCGCTCCATAACCCTGTTTGAAGACGGTGAGACTGTTGGCGAAGCCCGCGTTTTTGGTGGTGACAAACGCAAGGTAGCCTTGCGGGCAGAGGGTGCATTGAAACTGCTTGTCCCGCAGGCAGATCGTCACAAATTGCGCGCCAGGATCACATTTGAAGGCCCTGTACCTGCACCCGTTTCAGAGGGTGATCAGATCGGTGCCCTGAAAGTTTGGACCGGGGACAAGCTGGTTCAGGAAACTCCGCTTTATGCTGCCGAAGATATCGGCTCAGGAACGCTTTCCCAAAGAGCGCTTGATGGGTTACAAGAATTGCTTCTTGGATGGATATAGGCCGATTCCATGACAGCAAAGGCGGGGGCCGGATTAACACAAGCGGCCCAACCCTCAACTAGGTCCTCCCGACGGATTGCCCGCGGACAGTTCATTACGTTTGAAGGCGGAGAAGGCGTCGGGAAAAGCACCCAGATCCAGCTTTTGGCAGATCGTCTGCAAAAAGCCGGGATTACTGTGGTGCAGACCAGAGAACCGGGCGGATCACCAGCCGCTGAAGTTGTTCGCGAGGTCCTGCTGAGTGGAGCGGCCCAGCAGTTCGGCGAAGATACAGAAGCTATTCTGTTTGCCGCTGCGCGAGCTGATCACGTCTCAACCCGGATCAAACCGGCCCTGAATGTCGGCTATTGGGTTCTGTGCGATCGGTTCATCGATTCAACCCGCGCCTATCAGGGGGGCGACACCAAACGCAAAGCTCTTCTGGATACGCTTGAGAGAACGGCCATTGACGGGCTCAAACCAAACCTGACCTTCATTCTGGATCTGGACCCGAAGACAGGCCTGAGCCGCGCAGCAAAACGCGCGGATCTTGACCGGTTTGAGCAGGATGACCTCGCAGCTCACGAGGAACGTCGCCGGGTGTTTCTGGCTATTGCAAGGCGCGAGAAACGCCGATGCGTTGTTATCGATGCCGATCAGGAGATCAATAAGATAGCGGACGACATCTGGCAGGTGGTGAAAGATCGCTTCAAGCTGGAAGAGGGGACATCCGATGGCTGATCTCGCCCCTGATGATGACTATGATGCCCTTGAAGACATTCCATCTCCGCGTCACACAATGGCGTTGAAAGGCCATGAGGCCTCTGAGAAAATCTTCCTTGATGCCGTGCAGTCAGGCAAACTGCATCATGCCTGGCTGCTCACTGGCCCGAAAGGCATAGGCAAGGCCACCTTTGCCTATCGCGTGGCGCGGTTTCTGCTGAGTGGCGGCGAAGCAGAGCAGGGCATGTTTGACGACCTGAGCCTTGATGTTGACCAGGATCATCCTTCTGTTCACAAGATCTCAGCCGGTGCGCATCCCAATATTCTGAAACTGTCGAGACGATATGATCCGGAGCGCAAGCGCTTCACAACAACGATCCCCGTTGATGATGTGCGCAAAACCGTCGGTTTTTTCGGCTCAACCGCAGGCGAAGCCGGTTGGCGGATCTGTCTTGTCGATGCAGCCGATGATATGAATGCGGCTGCAGCCAACGCGCTGCTGAAGATACTGGAAGAGCCGCCGAAGCAATCAATCTTCCTCATCACCAGTCATGCACCGGGGCGCCTTTTGCCCACCATACGCTCCCGCTGCCGCCGTCTGCCATTCTCATCTCTGGATGATGACACCTTGAAATCCATCCTCGCAGATCTCGGGGCTCTGGACGGTGAAGACGACGACCATATTGCGGAAGCTATTGCCGCTGCTGATGGCAGTGTGAGAAAGGCAATTCTGTTTCTGAAGAATAACGGACCGGCTCTTGCACAATCCCTCTCGGTCATCATGCGGGCGCTACCAAACCCGCCCATTGACGCCGTACACCGCCTGGGTGATCTGGTCTCGGCCAGAGGCGCGGAAGAATCCTACGCCATTCTGATCGATCTGATCCTGCATCGCCTCAGCCATATGGTTCATGCAGGAAGCTCGGATCAGCCCGTTTCTGCGCTTGCCTCTTGGGCAGGGGTATGGGAAAAGACCACCCGTTCCGTCGCGCAGGCTGAAGCGCTGAATCTGGACAAGAAAGCCGTTATCCTGGGAATAATCAGAGACTTTCAGGATGCGTCCCGTTCCCTGTCCTCAGCGTAATGCTTCCGGAACATGGCCGTTTCATAACAGAAGCCCGGAAACCGGGCTGGTCTTGTGACCAAAAACCAAAAGAGTTCGTTTCGGATGTCGGAAAAGACCTTCTATATCACGACTGCGATTTCCTATCCCAATGGCGCACCGCATATCGGGCATGCCTATGAGGTGATTGCGACAGATGCAATCGCACGCTTCAAGAGATTGGATGGTTATCGTGTCCACTTCCTGACCGGAACTGATGAGCACGGCCAGAAGATGCACCAGACAGCCACCCAGCGAGGACTGACCGCGCGAGAATTTGCTGACGAACAGGCTCCGCTGTTCAAGGCCATGGTCAAGGCAGTCGGTGCATCAAATGATGATTTCATCCGGACAACGGAAGAGCGTCACTACAAGGCTTCTGCTGATATCTGGCAGCGTATGGCCGATAACGGCGATATTTATCTGGACAAATATGCTGGCTGGTACTCTGTCCGTGACGAGGCTTTTTATGCCGAGTCAGAGACTGAAGTCCGGGATGATGGCGTCCGCTATGGCCCACAGGGCTCTCCGGTTGAGTGGGTTGAGGAGGAAAGTTACTTCTTCCGTCTGTCCGCTTATCAGGACAAGCTCATGGAGCATTATGCCAACCATCCTGATTTTATCGGTCCGAGCGAACGTCGGAATGAGGTGGCCAGCTTTGTTAAGGGCGGCCTGAAGGACCTGTCCATTTCCCGTACCACATTTGACTGGGGCATTCCGGTTCCCGGTGACGAAAAACATGTGATGTATGTGTGGGTTGATGCGCTCACCAACTATCTGACGGCCACCGGTTATCCAGATCAGGAGAGCGATGGGTACAAGACCTTCTGGCCTGCCGATGTTCACGTCATTGGAAAAGACATTGTTCGCTTCCATGCCGTTTACTGGCCGGCTTTCCTGATGTCTGCCAACCTGCCTCTGCCCAAAAGGGTCTTCGGGCACGGCTTCCTGTTCAATCGCGGTGAGAAGATGTCCAAATCCGTGGGCAACGTGATCGACCCCCATGCGCTGATTGAAGAATACGGGCTCGATCAGGTCCGCTACTTCTTCCTGCGCGAGGTCCCGTTCGGTCAGGACGGCAATTACAGCCACGAAGCTATTGTCAACCGCACCAATGCAGACCTTGCCAACGATCTCGGCAATCTCGCACAGCGCTCTCTGTCCATGATTGCCAAGAATCTCGGCGGGGAGATGCCGGAACTCACCAGTCTTTCAGAGGCAGATCAGGCTATCCTGGCTGCAGCAGATGCTATCCTGCCGAAATGCCGTGAGGCTCTCGAAAGCCAGGCGCTTCATCATGCCTTGTCAGCCATCTGGTCTGTTGTTGCTGAAGCGAACCGCTATTTCGCTGGCGAGGAGCCATGGGCTCTGAAAAAGACCGACCCTGAGCGCATGGCGACTGTTCTGGGTGTCACTGCTGAGGTGGTCCGCAAGGTTGGCATTCTGGCACAGCCCTACATTCCGGGCTCATCCTCCCGGCTTCTCGATTGCCTCGCTGTTGGCGAAGATCAGCGCAGTTTTGCTCATCTTGATGAGACCGGTCGCGTTCCGGCCGGAACCGTTCTGCCCAAACCAAGCCCCGTTTTCCCGCGTTACGTGGAGAAAGAGACCGACTGATGCTGGTGGACAGCCATTGCCATCTGGACTTCCCGGATTTTGAATTCGAGTTGCCGGACATCATCGCACGCGCCGAAGACACAGGCATCAGGCGCATGGTGACCATTTCAACGCGGGTCAAGCAGTTTGACCGTATCCGTGCCATCGCGGAGCGGTTTGATCCGGTCTATTGTTCAGTCGGGACCCATCCACACAATGCTGATGAAGAGCTGGACATTGAAACCAGCGACCTGATCCGCCTGGCTGAACACCCGAAGGTGGTTGCCATCGGCGAAGCTGGTCTGGACTATTTCTACGACAAGTCTCCACGGGATGCTCAGGCAACCGGTTTCAGACGCCATATCGCAGCCGCTCGGGAAACCGGCCTGCCACTGGTCATTCATTCCCGCGATGCAGATGATGACATGATTGCCATTCTGGAAGACGAAACAGAGAAGGGGGCCTTTCCCGCTATTCTCCATTGTTTCTCATCCGGCAGGCGTCTGGCAGAGCGCGGTGTGGCGCTGGGTCTCTATGTCTCATTCTCCGGTATCCTGACGTTCAAGAAGTCAGAAGATATCAGATCCATTGCGGCAGACGTTCCAATGGACCGGTTGCTTGTAGAGACCGACGCCCCTTATCTGGCACCACCTCCCCATCGTGGCAAGCGCAACGAACCATCATATGTTGCGCATACGGCCAGGGTTCTTGCTGAGGTGAAAGGCGTGTCCGAAGAGGAAATCGCCCAACAGACGACCGAAAACTTCTTCAGACTTTTCAAAAAGGTCAGTTGTCCATGACACCTGAGGATCTGAAGCCGAAAAATCCGGGCCCTGATGAACTCAGGGTCACTATTCTTGGCTGCGGCTCTTCTCCGGGTGTTCCACGCCTTGGCAACGACTGGGGTGCCTGTGATCCCACAAACCCCAGAAACCGCCGTCGTCGCTGTGCACTCCTTGTTGAACGGTTCAGCACAGCCGGACGAACAGCCGTTCTCGTGGATACAGGACCAGACCTGCGCGAGCAATTGCTGACCACTGATCTGACTTGGCTGGATGGTGTTCTCTATACCCATGCTCATGCGGATCATCTTCACGGCATTGATGATCTCAGAACCTTTGCCATTCTCAACAGACGACGTGTGGACACCTATGCAGATGCGGCAACTGCAGAACGTATCTTCGCAGCTTTCGGCTATTGCTATGAGACGCCGGAAGGCAGCAGCTATCCACCCATTCTGACACACCATCAATTGACCGCCGGCAAGATGGTGACCATTGAGGGAGAGGGGGGCCCTATCCCCGTTCTGCCATTTGAACAGGTTCACGGCAGCATCATGTCACTCGGGTTCCGGTTTGGTGATCTCGCCTATTCAAGCGATATCAGTGATCTACCGGAAACATCATTTGATGCCGTCAGCAACCTGAATACCTGGATTGTCGATGCACTCCGGGATACTCCGCATCCAAGTCATTTCAGTGCAGATGAAGCTGTTGAATGGGCCAAACGGTTTCGCCCCAGTCACACCGTCCTGACACACATGCATATCGATCTGGACTACGCGACACTGCAGGCCAGACTACCCGATACCATAGAGCCGGCCTATGACGGCATGGTCCTGAAAGCATCACTCCGTTAGCGAAGCACATAATCATCCGGCAGAAGCGGTTCGGGAGCGGGATCACCCAGTGTTTCTGCCACTGAAATCTCGATTGTCCTGCACATGGCATCAAGCGGCAGTCCGTTCTCCACATTTGCAAACGGGTGCTCAAGTTCGTTGGTAACAGTCTGAAGACCAAAGAAAACATAAGCAACCACAGCTGCAAACAAGGGTGCAAACCAGCCCGTGGTCTCGATAAGCGCGAAAGGTAATAACGCGCAGTAGAGATAGGTGGTCCGTCGTACCAGAGGCGAATAGACGAACGGCAGAGGCGTGTTAGGGTCAAAACTCATTGCTCACGTCCATTCTGCGATAGTCATTTTTTCGTCCGGCGCGGCGGAGGTCCGCAGGAAACCTTCTGGTTTTCAAGGACCTCCAACAAAGCCGAGCGGTAAAATGGCCCCGCCCGTCGGGTTCATCAGGGAAGCGCAGCCTGACCACAAACAACAGCTTGAATAGGGTCCACCTGTCCTGCGCTCTTGTTTCTGCCCATTCTGTACTTCCCTGATGAACAGAATGGGCATGAGCAATGAGTCTTGGCCCTAAAATCCGTTCACATCCGGCCTGGGACATACCGATCGCTGACAATGTCTGCGCCATAGCCAATTGTCCGTATCCGCTGATCAGTTTCTGCTCACGCGCCCGCCGGAGGCGGCGGCCGATTGTCCGGAGCGCGGCGTCTGCAGCATTCCCTTGCTGTAGAAGGACCTCACCATCAGCTTCAGAAACCCATTTCACCACATCAGCCTTGACGGGGCAGGCTCGCAGGTAGCCACGGTGCAGATGTGCAAAGGCAGCTGAATGGGTCAGAACAAATCGTCTGGTATCATCATCACTGACAAACAGATCAAGCTGTCGGCCGAGCGTCCGGATATCACCAATCAGGGCGCCCCACAGTTTCCGCGCCTCCCACCAACGGTCATAGGCCGCATTATTGCGGAACCCCAGGAAAAGAGAGAGCGCCACACCAAAAACCCCCATTGCAGCTATCGAAATTCGGGGCAAGGAAACGAGCAGGCTATCAACCACAATGACGATGGTAGACAGAAGGGCAATGCCAAGGATCTTGCCGCCGATACGCGGCACGACCGAGCCTTTCATGACAAAGAAAAGTTCAAGAGATGACGGCTGCTTCATGACGATCATGGCGATCATCCTTCAGTTCCAGAAGAACCCGGACGGATTCAGACTTGCAGAGGCGGCTCGAGATGAGTATCGCCGACACAACGGATTGAAACTATGTTGAAAAAGCCGCTTTGTGATGCGTTCTCGACAAGCCACGCGAAACGCTCCCAGCGCAGGTTTGCTGCAGCTCTTGAAAGCGGATGGCCCTGGGTGTCCGTTCTCAGCCGAACTGGTCTATAGTGTCCTATCTGGCATAGGGATGATCAGCGAGGCTGCTATCGGGTTATGAGAAAGCACATCAAGACGGACAGACTGGATATTGCCTACCACGATACCGGACCTGAGAATGGGCCCGCTGTCATTCTGCTGCATGGCTTTCCTTATGATGCAAGCGCCTACTTTCAAGTGGCAGAAGCGCTTTCTGACGAGGGCCTCCGATGTATCATCCCGTATCTGCGCGGCTTCGGTGAAACGCGATTTCTGACAGCCAATATCATGCGCTCCGGACAACAGGCAGCAATTGCTCAGGATCTTCTGGATCTGATGAACACCTTGTCCATTAATCGTGCAGTCCTCGCAGGCTATGACTGGGGTGGCCGTGCTGCCTGCATAGTCTCCGCACTTTGGCCAGAACGCGTAACAGGCCTCGTGAGTTGCGGAGAAGGATACAATATCCAGAACATTCCAGCGGCGTCAGAACCAGCGTTTCCAGACGAAGAGCATCTGCTCTGGTATATCCACTATATGAACACCGAACGCGGTAGAAAGGGCCTGACGGCACATCGTGAGGCGTTTTGTCGAAAGCTATGGGTGCTCTGGTCGCCCAGTTGGGCTTTTGATGATGCGACATTCGCCAGAGCAGCTTTGTCCTTCGACAATCCGGATTTCATCGACATCGTCATTCATTCATATCGCCATCGGCTTGGAAATGCTCCAGGCGATCCGATTTACGCTGAGTTAGAACAGCAGCTGGCGAGGCAACCCAAGATCACCGTGCCAACCATCATTCTGCAGGGTCAGGATGATGGGGTCGACCCGCCATCTGCAAGCGCCATCAACAAAGCTCAATTCACATCTCTTATTCAAAGCGAGATTGTCCCAGGCACAGGCCATAATCTGCCGCAGGAGAGCCCGAAGAGCTTTGTGGAGGCCATTCTGACCATTCACCGACAGCACCTTTAGATTAAAGTGTAAAGCTCTTTTAGAACAGTAATCTGAGAAAGTTTCTTAAATGAATATCGCTATGTATGGAAATTGATTTTAAAATAAAAGTTCCATAATATATATTATGCGATAAATAGATGTAATCTCCCATGATACGCCAGATATCCAAAGGCATGCCTTCCCATACCCCGCCTCACTCAGACTAATCTCCAAATCAGCACTACTAGACCCACGCCGGAATGTAGTCCGGCACCAAGGCACATAAAGAAGCCTCAAATTTTGCAGGATGAGAACAACCCGGCAGCACAGATGCCTCAGACCCTGCTGCACCGCTACACATGACTGGATATCCAAACATCATCAGTTTGGGTAACGTCAAAGGTATAGACTGAGCAAGAGACAGACCCCATTTCAACAACCAAACAGCGCTATCACGCCACAAAACACATCATCCACAATATGAGATAACTCTGGCAGCCAACACGAATTCCACACGAGTCAAAACCGACCGTTCATCGGGTTCACTCATTATACGCAATTTCCTCGCTACAGCGTGCTTCTGAAAAGTTGATAGACTTTTCAGACAAAAGCTCACGCAAAAACAAACTCTTAAAGCACCGCCACCAATTCAGGTTAAAGGTCTGGTGTTTTAACAAAGGTTTGGGAGAAATACGGCTGGCTCTCAAAGGAATGCAGTGAAACCACGCAGTACAGTTACTCTCGCATGCCTGAAGCAATTTCTGTGACTGCCTTGTACAAAGACTGATCCACTTCACTGACAATCCATATCCACGCTAAAGGCTCTTTTCTTTTGCAATCGTACTGCACTCAAGCAGCTTCGAGAAAACATCAGAAATACACCATAACACACTGATAAATAAAAACATTAATTAGTTAAATCAATGCATTAATAATTGGACTTAAGCGAAGCAACTACAGGGGTTAATTCCCTCAGAAGTTTCCGTCTGATTGCTTGAGGATAATCGCTGAACCGGTTCGCTGTCACGATGAAAGCACCCTGCCCGCCAATCACATGGTCTCTGTAATAGCTTTGGAGTTCAGGTTCCTTTTCCAGAATGACCAGCCCATTGATCGTCACATTCTGACTGACCAGCATATCCCGGATCGGACGCGGCTGTTGCCCTTCATTGCTGGGGCCATCGCCTGAGACATCAATGATACGGCGCTGACAGACAGCTGGCGCACGGGCTTCCGGCCTGCCGATAAACGCCAACGCCTCACCAATGGCCGTAGAATAGATACCGTAGTGGCGTATCTGCCTGCGAATAGTGTCGGCCAAAGCCAGCATAGTGTCTGCATTGTGAACACGGGTCCACGGCACAGAAAACGTCTGATGAGCGTCGCCACTCCATTGGACCACACTGATCCACACATCATCCGGAGCATGAAGCATGATCGCCTGGATGATATCCGGTGATGAGAGAGCATCGGCCAGACCATCCACCTGCAGCCTGTATTGTGAGGCGTTGATACTTCCGGACACATCAATCGCCAGGGTCAACTCTATCGCACACCCTCGCGCCTGCTGAGCGCTTGCTGATGAAACAATAAAGCCCTCTTTTGCGCCCAAAGCCAGCAACAGCAACCCAGCTATGACTATGCTACTCTGTTTCTGCCGTATCAGCATCCTGTTCAGGACAGCCTGAAAGCACCCATAGAGGACAGACAAACCCCATTGAGAGATAACAAGCCCTGCAAGGCTCCCTCCTCTCTCTATAGACTGACCTGGCTTAAGGGTATCAGAATAGCGCATTCTAGGGAGCATGCCCCAGTTCGCATCAAGACGCCAGCCGCCAATACCCTCCAGGAGCCCGATAAGAAGCCTGCTTCTCTTCAAATGTTCGTTTGACACCGCACGGGCATCATGATCATGACTATGCCAGACAGATATGCACCCGGCCTCTATTCCATGGAATTCAAGATGAAACCATCACGTGATATCGCCCGACTGCTGGAGATCATGAAGGCCCTGCGGACGCCTGTGACCGGCTGCCCCTGGGATCTGGAACAGACCTTTGAGACCATTGCCCCCTACACGATTGAAGAAGCCTATGAAGTGGCTGACGCCATCCAGAGAGACGATCTCATAGATCTCGAGGACGAGTTGGGCGACCTGCTTTTGCAGGTCGTCTATCACGCTCAGATGGCGGAAGAACAGGGCCAGTTCGATTTTGGCGATGTGGTCATGGCAATCACAAAGAAGATGATCAGGCGCCACCCGCACGTGTTTGAGAATGAAAGAAGCGATATTAAAGGCATAAAAACCCGCTGGGAAGATATCAAAGCCATAGAAAAGCAAGAAAAACAGCAGCGAAAAAATCAGATTAACAAACCAGAAGAAAATGCTGAAGTTAAAGGATTACTTGAAGACATTCCGAATAATTTTCCGGCTAATATGGAAGCGCAGAAACTCCAGAAACGCGCAGGAACAGTTGGCTTCGACTGGAACGACCTCAGTCTGGTTCTGGATAAGATGGAAGAAGAAATAGCCGAAATCCGGGAAGCTTTGACCACGACCCCCGAAACGGTAAAGGAAGAGGTCGGCGACCTGATGTTCTGCGCAGTCAATGTTGCGCGCCACGCAGGGGTGGAAGCCGAAGACGCCTTGAGGGGGTGTAATAATAAATTTAGAAAGAGATTCAATTACATAGAAAGAAATATTAACTCCATAAATGATGCAACGCTTGAAGAGATGGAAGATTTATGGAAAAATTCAAAAAATCAATAAGTTATATAAATTTTTTAAATTTATATATAAATTCTTTTTGCCGCTTGGAGGAAACCCTCACATCAAACAGGATTGCATGATCATCATCGGCCCTGTCGAGAACCTCACAGTTCTGATAGAGCCATGCCATATCTGCACCATTCTCAGTCGGCAAGGAAACTTTGTAGATCGGCCGATGAGCATTCAACCGTTCTTCAATAACATCCAGAACCTTGTCCAGCCCCTGACCGGTCAGGGCCGAAACAGGCAAAGCTCTGAACGACGCATTCCGATTCATTGGCTTATCAAGGCCTGTGCCTTGAGGCTCACTGTGCAGCGGATCAAAACCTGATGGGCCGCTCTCGCCAGGCTGAACATCCTGACTGATCACGCCCCCCTGCTCTGCATCCCGATCTTCCGGAGCGCGTCTTTGATCCTCGGAAGACAGGAGGTCAATCTTGTTCCAGATCTCCAGAATAGTCTCTGGAGTGGACTTGATGCCCAGATCCTCAAGAACCTGTTTCACATCGTCCGCCTGAAGATTGCTATCTTCATGAGCAATGTCCCGCACATGAAGAACAAGATCAGCCTCGATCACCTCTTCAAGAGTTGCCCGAAAGGCAGCAATCAGATGCGTCGGCAGATCAGAGATGAACCCGACCGTGTCACTGAGAATGATATCAGTCCCGTTAGGCAGAGTTACCGATCGCAAAGTCGGATCCAGTGTCGCAAACAGAAGGTCCTTTGCAAGGACATCAGCTTCCGTCATCTTGTTGAACAAGGTCGACTTGCCCGCATTGGTATAGCCGACCAGGGCAACAACAGGCCGGGGCACCTTCTTCCTTTTGGCACGATGCAGGTGGCGGGTTTTGCGAACCTTCTCGATCTCTTTCTCAAGGCGCCCTATTTTCTCCTGCAGCTGGCGCCTGTCGGCCTCAATCTGCGTCTCACCAGGACCACCAAGGAAACCGACACCACCGCGCTGCCGCTCCAGATGGGTCCAGCTTCGAACAAGGCGGCCCTTCTGATAATTCAGATGGGCGAGCTCCACCTGCAGCCTACCTTCCTTGGTCTGCGCACGGTCGCCAAAGATTTCGAGAATGAGCGCTGTGCGGTCCAGAACCTTTGCCTTCCAGGCCCGTTCCAGATTCCGTTGCTGCACCGGTGTCAGAGCGTGGTCGACTATCACAAGTTCCGTCTCCAGCGCTTCCACGGCCTGCTGGATTTCGTCCACCTTACCACGCCCAAGCAATGTAGAGGGACGCGGGTCACGGACCGGCACAAGAACCACATCTTCGATTGAAAGGTGAATGGCTGCCGCAAGCCCGGTAATTTCCTCACATCGGGCAGCATCAGAACGCGCCTGACTAGATTGGCCAGGCGGCATAACCGGAACAACGATTATCGCTTTTGTTGTCTTGGACTGACGGTCAACTCCCGTCAGCCTCTGCACATCACGTTGCTTTTCAGTCAATCAACACCGACCAGGGATTAGCTCCCGTCAACCTCGGGATCAAACAACTGAACAGGCTGTCCAGGCATGATCGTCGAAATTGCATGTTTGTAGACGAGCTGGGAATGACCGTCCCGTCGAAGAAGAACGCAGAAATTATCAAACCAGGTTACAACGCCCTGAAGCTTGACACCATTGACCAGAAAAATTGTCAGCGGCGTTTTGTTTTTGCGAACATTATTGAGAAACGTGTCTTGAAGGTTTTGCGCACGATCCGCCATGTCTTGCCTTTTATTTTAATCCAATTATTGCGAATGAGACAAGGAACGGCCTCCGGTCCCTATCCATCCGATTCCCCAAACCCCGCTTGAATCACGGTCTTACAAGAGCTTGCAGAGCCCTTCAGCATATTAGAATTTCGAGAACTATTGCAACTCCCCAATTGATCGATCTGTCTACAAGAGCCTGAAAAACAATTCAATGGGGAAATAAGTCACATAAAGTGGTTCCGGAAAACGGCCACCCTACCAGGGTTGAACTCCCCTCTCCCTGTAGGGCCAAAATTCATTGCTGACCATCAGATCCTGGGAATTTTGACCTGTCCCAGAATTCCAAAAATCAGAACCACATCCAACCGCCCCGCAACCATCAGGGCTGACAGGGCCATCTTCCCTTCATGGCTGAGCTCACTGTAAGACGGCCAGTCCGCCGCCTGTATCCATCCGCTTGAATAGATCTGCCCGATCAGAGACAGATTGCTGATGGCCGCCGTCAATGCAGCAGGCATTGGCACCTGATCAACCATGGACAGAATGGCGGCAGTTGCAGCGACTAAGAGGACAGACAGGCAGAACGCGGTCCAAATCGCTTTCATCAACTGCATATCATAGGGCTGGCTGCCAAAACGGGAGGGCCTGATACTATGTGGATGAACCAGGCGCTCTACCTCACGCAGAGACTGAACCAGCATGCCACCGATACGATAAAGTTTCAAACCGCCTGCAGCTGAAAACGTGGTTCCGCCCATAAAACAGATCATCAGAAGAAGCGGCAAAGGCAGGACCGTCATACCGGCGGAGCGTGCATCAAAACCGGTACTGGTTACAATGGAGATTCCGGTGGTCACGCCTTCAGCAAGTGCCACAAACGGATGAAGCACCAGCGAACTGCCAGCCAGCTGATAGAAGGTGACAGCAAACAGCAGCCCAAGCCCCAGACCGAGAAGAAGCACCAGATAGCTCTCGCGATGTTCCATAATCAGCTGAATACGGCGGGACAGGATCATCCGGTGCCACAACAGACTGGTCGCCCCCATCAGCATGAACACTGACAGCACCAGCGAGACGCCTGTATTGCCGTAGACATCAAGGGTACCGTCCCTCGGCATGAAGCCGCCGGTCGACACCGTTGCGAAAGCCAGGCAAATGGCATCGAACGGGTCAATGCCCGATGCATAAAGCAGGATAGCACAGACCAGAGTAATCAGACTGTATCCGGCAACGATCTGCCGGATCACATGCACCGCATGCAGACTTTCTCTGTCAGCATGACGCGGGTCGATCAGACGGATATGCCGAGATGGCAACCCGCCCAGGCCACCCGGGGCAAGGATAAACAGGATTGTCACCAGGGTCAGCAGGCCTCCGAACCACTGAATTTCCGACCGCCAGAACACGAGAGACTTCGGCAAGGCATCAATGGATTGTGTCAGCGTGGCACCGCTTGTGGTCAGGCCCGACGTTGCTTCAAACAAAGCATCAACCGGCTGATATCCCCCTACAATCACAAAGGGCATGGACGCATAGAACGGCAGGATAAGCCATGTCAGCAGACAGAGGATAAAGCCCTGATATCGGTTCAGCTGCCGCTCATGACCGCGGATTGCCTGAAACACCATCGCAGACATAAAGGTGCCCAGGACCGACAGCATGATGAAGTCGACCATGGCCTGTCCCTCATCAAAGGACCAGGCGACAGCGGCAGGCATCACGGCACTCAACGACAGAGTGCCAAAAATAAATGAGATATAATAGAGGGTTCCGAACATCTGGTCAGGCTCAGAAGAACTCGATACTGACGCGGAACATGTGCTCGACCTTCCTGACCTGTTCCTTCAGCGCAAAGATAATCACCCGGTCATCAGGCTGAATAACCGTCTCACCCTGCGGTCTGATAAACTTGCCTTTCCGATAAATCGCACCGATGCGCACACCGGACGGCAGGTCAACAAGACGTAACTCCTTGCCCACCAGTGGAGAGGTTTCAAGCGCCTCTGCCTCAATCACTTCTGCAGCGCCATTCTGCACTGAGTGAACACCACGGATACGCCCTCTGCGAATGTGCCGGAGAATACGGGAAATTGTCACAGCGCGCGGATTAACGTGCGCATCAATCCCGAGAGTATGGGTAAAGGCCGGGTAGCTCGTATCATTCAGCAGGCTGAGATTTCGTCCGCACCCCAGCCGCTTGGCCATGACGCAGCCAAGGATATTGACCTTGTCATCATTGGTGAGTGCCACCAGCGTATCCGCATTGGGGACATCCGCCTCCCGCAGCAATTCCTGGTCAAGCGCACTGCCGTGCAGAACGATCGTATTCGGCAGGCTGTCAGCAATTTCGATTGCCCGTTCTCTTGAGGACTCGACAATACGAACGCGGACATTGGCATTCATCTCTTCCAGCCTGCGCGCCACATACCAGCCGATATTACCGCCACCCGCAATGACCACTCGTCTGGTTTCCGTCTCCTCGCGCCCGAAAATACCCAGCGCTCTTCGAACATGATCCTTTGATGCGATGAGATAAATCAGATCACCCGCCAGCATCTGGTCATCGGAATGGGGAACAAAAAGGGTCTCTTCCCTATGGATACCAACGACCACTGCCTGAAGGTCCGGGAAAAGGTCCGTAAGCTGATTGAGCGGCGTATCCACCACCGGACAGTCTTCATCACAGGTGAGCGCGACCATCGCCACGCCGCCATCAGCAAATTCGACTGTATCCACAGCCCCGGGCAGTGCAAGCCGCCGCAGAACCATGTCACCCACTTCGATTTCGGGCGAGATGATCACATCAATGGGCATGTTATCGCGGGAAAACAGATCCCGCCAATGAGGCGCCAGATAACTTTGCGCCCTGACGCGAGCCACCTTGGTCGGGACGTTGAACAGGGAATGCGCTACCTGACAGGCGACCATGTTCACTTCGTCATACAGCGTGACGGCAATGATCATGTCGGCTTCATCCGCACCGGCCTGAGCCAGAACGTCCGGATGTGCCCCATGCCCCACGTAACCGCGCACGTCCAGCGTATCCCGAATAGCACTGACCAGTTGCGGCGAGCTATCGATAACCGTGACATCGTTCTGCTCTGCAGCAAGCTGCTCGGCAATGCCGTAACCCACCTGCCCTGCGCCGCAAATCAACACTTTCATGGAAGCGATCTCTTTTCAGTACTATATCAGTCAGATAGGTTCGAACGACATTCTGCGGGAACCGGAATTTACACGAGTTGAGCTGATTAGGCCAGATATCAGGGAAATGCAATGATTCAGGACAAACCGGCCAACCCGTGTATCAGAACCAAAATCAACCGCTGGCATAGCCCGCTGTCTGATCAGGTTTTCTATCTTCTGGAAAATCTGCGCACCCGGATGATCAAGACTGAGGATTTCCAGACCAGGCTACATCAGCTGCTTTTCAATACCGATATCGAAGCGGAATTCTCCGAGGCCATGGAAGAAGCCTCAACAGCAGATGATCAGGTCTGGCTGCTGAGACGGCATGTGGACGGGTGTCGTTACACAGTCATTGTCTATCGTGTTGATGAAGGCGAAGTTCACCCGCCCCATCAGCATCACAATCTGATCTCAACACAGATCATCCTGCGCGGTCAGATCCACTTGCGTGAGTATGATCGTCTGGCGCGCACATCCAATGGCATCCAGTTGCGCCTTGCACGCGATGCAGTTCTTGGAGAGGGAGAGACATTTCAGGCCAGCGAATGGTCACGCAACGCCCATTGGTTCTGCGCTCACAATGGCCCGGCGCTTGTCTTCAACATCAACGCGCGAGGCTATGAGGCTGAGACCTTTGATCCAACAGACGATGGTTCGTTCGGACGTCGTTATCTGGATCCGACGCAGTTCAGCGAGAGGGGTCACATTAATGCGGAAGAACTGGACAGGGAGGACGCGGAGAACCGCTTCCAGGGGAAACTTCTGTCAGATTTCCCCATACCGGACCATGCTTTTATGAACCGGTGATTGCCAGGCTCTTCAGCTTGCGATGCAGCGCAGAGCGTTCCATACCGATAAAGCTCGCAGTCTTGGAAATATTTCCGCTAAAGCGGCTGATCTGGGCAGACAGATATTCCCGTTCAAAGACCTCACGCGCCTCACGCAAGGGCAGTGACAGGAACATCTCTCCGCCACTTCCGCCCGGCATATTGGGTAACATGGCGCCTACCTCTGCGGGCAGCATGTCGGTCGTCAGTTCTGTATCCGGGTCACCCTGCGCCAGGATAAGCAGACGCTCCACATTATTGCGCAGCTGACGCAGATTGCCAGGCCAGTCATGAGCCTGAAGAACCAGCATCACCTCATCACTGAGTGTCCGCTTTGGCACTCCGATATTGCGCGAGATCTGTTCAAGATAGTGATTGATGAGGTCGGGGATATCATCACGACGCTCGGCCAGCCCGGGTACACGCAGTGGCACTACGCTCAACCGATGAAACAGATCCTCCCGGAATGTCTGCTCTTCAATCGCCGCTTCGAGATCGCGAGCAGTCGACGAGATAATCCGCACGTCAACACGAACCAGCGTCGATCCGCCCACACGCTCAAAAGCCTGTTCAGTGAGAACCCGCAGAATCCGGCTCTGCGTCTCGCCAGGCATGTCGGCCACCTCATCAAGATAGAGCGTGCCACCATGCGCCTCTTCAAGAGCTCCGGTTTTGCGGCCACCATCGGGCCCGCCCTCGACGCCGAACAGCTCGTGTTCCATCCGTTCCGGCGTAATCGCGGCGGAATTGATGGCAACAAACGGACCGTTCTTGCGATCTGAGAGTCTGTGAATAGTCCGCGCGACCAACTCCTTGCCGGAGCCGGAAGGGCCAGTGATCATGATCCGGCTGTTGGTCGGGGCAAGGCGGGAAATCTGGGTACGAAGCTGGTTTATCGCAGAAGACGAGCCGATAATTTCCGTCTCAATATCGGAAGACCGTTCCTTAAGCTCCCTGACCTCCCGTTTGAGATGGGAGGTTTCAAGAGCCCGCTCCGCAATCAGGATAAGCCGGTCCGCATTGAACGGCTTTTCGATATAGTCATAAGCGCCGCGCTTGATCGCAGAAACGGCTGTTTCAATATTGCCGTGGCCTGAGATCACCACCACCGGCAGGTCCGGGCAGTCCCGGTGTATGGCGTCCAGCACTTCAAGCCCATCCATCCGGCTCCCCTGTAGCCAGATATCGAGAAAGACCAGAGAAGGCTGACGATCATTGATGGCGCGCAGGGCTGCATCGCTGTTGGCTGCCGTGCGGGTACTGTAACCCTCATCATCCAGAATGCCGGATACGAGTTCCCGGATATCAGCTTCATCATCAACAATCAGAATATCAGACGCCACTTTACTCAGTCTCCATCAGAGGAAGTTTCAACGCCTTCCCCATTCCCATCATCAGGTACTGTCATCTGCTTCGGCAGGGTCAGGCGAACAAGTGCACCTCGCCCGCCGTCAGCAACAGCGGGAGCATCAAGCAACTCAATACTTCCGCCGTGTTCATCAAGAATTTTGGCAACAATTGCCAGGCCAAGACCGGTCCCTTTCTCGCGGGTGGTCATATAGGGCTCCAGAAGCCTGTGTCTGTTTTCCTGCGGCAGGCCAATGCCGTTATCGATGATATCGATCCGGATTGTATCCGCATCGCCCGTATCAAGCGTCACATCAATCCGTCCCTGCCCCCGTTCATCAGACGGCACGGCCAAAACCGCCTCGCTGGCATTTTTTAGAAGATTGGTCAGGGTCTGCGACATAAGCCTCGGATCAAAGTCAGCCAGAACCGTCTCATCCGGCATATGCGCAGCAATCTTGATGTCTGGCGTTCCCACATCCATCAGGAAAACGCTCTGCCGAACCACATCACTCAGATCCTGCCGGGTGATGGTCGGCTTCGGCATGCGGGCAAACGACGAGAATTCGTCCACCATGCGTCCGATGTCCCCGACCTGACGAATGATAGTGTCCGTGCACTGGTCAAAAATCTCCCGATCTTCCGTCAGCTTGCGACCATAACGACGCTTGAGCCGTTCGGCAGAAAGCTGAATCGGCGTCAGAGGATTCTTGATTTCATGGGCAATTCGGCGCGCCACATCAGCCCACGCTGAACTGCGCTGCGCTGTAACCAGATCCGAGATATCATCAATTGTCAGAACATAACCGTGCTCCGACTGATCGGACAACTCAGATGTAATCCGGACAGCAACAGTTCGCTCTGTTCCCCCGCTGGACAGAACAAACTGACCCTGAACCATCCGATAACGATCGGTCAGGGCTGACGCCACAAGTTCGGATAATTCAGGGACAATGCTGTCGATAGACTGCCCGAGAATTTCCTGCTCACTGACGCTGAGCAAATCTTCCGCGATACGATTGACCAGTGTAATCCGGGCCTCTGGATCGAGACCGATCACGCCCGCTGACAGACCGGACAAGACCGCTTCAGTAAACCGGCGACGCTGATCAATCTGCGAGCTCGCCTCGAGAATCTCCTCACGCTGCCCGCGGAGCTGTTCCGTCATATTGTTGAATGTCTGGCTCAGATGGGACAAGTCACCTGCGGTTCCATCATCATCCACACGCGCTGTCAGATCACCACGGGATACCTTGTCAGACGCAGAAATAAGGCGGCGCACCGGAGAAACCAGTCCGTTGGCAAAACCAATACCAAGCCAGATTGCCATCATCAGAACAATCAGGGCAATACCGGAATAGAGGATGGCAAAGGCAATTTGAACCCCGTAGCGATTGGCCTCAAGCCTATGATATTCCAGTGCATTTTCTTCCGTTAAGCGGAGATAACGCACCACCTTCGGATCAAGCGCCCGCGCCACATAGACATAACCATTGTCAAAACTGGTAAGCTTCATGATACCGCCAACCAGATTGGCCTGTCCGGGCGCGATCAGAATAGCAGACCCGCCTTCAGCATCCGCCAGGGCACTATCAGGTGGAGAGGGTATATTGTTTGAAGACTGCGAAAATGACTCCGCCACCACACTGCCATCCCGACGGACAATACGGATAGTCGGCAGGCCTCGAACGCTGGCCTGCACATTCAGCAGGCGCTGATAACGGTCAGGTTGCCGAAGATAAAGCGAGTAAGCCCGGTCCAGATCACGGGATATGGCAATCAGATCGGCACGCAAGGTCTTTGCATGTTCCTGAACATAGGCCGATGCCACTGTGCGGGACGTCGCAATAATCGACTTTGTCCGCTTGGAGAACCACTGATCAAGCCCTCCACTCAGCGTCAGCGTCGCAAGAACAGCAACAATGATGGCCGGTAATGCAGCCGCAATCGAAAACAGCGACACAATACGGATATGGAGCTGGGCACCCGCAGCCCGATGTTTACGCGCCCGCCATAATCCCAGAATCTCAAGAAGGATTGTCGAAGACAAGATCGCTAACAGAATGCCGTTCACTACAATCGCCGCGAAATTGACCTGTTCTGTCGGCTCAATCGGCGTCAATCCCATGAGGATGACAAACGAGACAATTACCGAAAAAAGCAATAACAGGATCGTGGCAAAACCGATAACACGTGCCCCACGCGCATAGTTCTGACGCGGGATGAAACGCGGAAGGTTGATACGATGTCCAGCGAGTTCGATCATTCAGGCTTCTGACATTGAGTGGAAACGAGTCACTGACCACACTGTGCCGTGACAGGTGCAGCCTTTCAACAACAATGTGGCAAAAATGCTACGCCTGTCAGTTCAACCTGTTGATCGCACGTGTCTCTATGTGCGCATCACCGGAATATCAAGCTCACGGATTTTCTTCCTGAGCGTGTTTCGATTAAGCCCCAGCAGCTCTGCCGCCTTGATCTGGTTTCCATTGGTCGCAGCAAGGGTTATCGAAATCAGTGGTGCTTCCATTTCATGCAGAACACGCAGATAAAGCCCAGGTGGCGGCAGATCTGAACCAAACTCCTTGAAATAGCCGGTCAGATAAGATTCGACCCGCTGTTTCAGGGGAGCCTGCGGATCACTATCCGCCTGCTCGGCAAACTGCTCGCTGGCAAGGTCAAGCTCAGCGTCAATCACCGCTTTGGTAATCACATCCTGCGGATAGAGCGCCGACAATCGCTTTGTCAGGTTTTCGAGCTCACGCACATTCCCGGGCCAGCGATGGTTCTGAAGCCTGTCGAGACCGGCCTGTTCAATGGACTTGGCAGGCTGACCCGCCTGCTCTTCAAGACGGAAAAAGTGACGCGCAAGGTCCGGAATATCCTCCCTCCGCTCCCTGAGTGGTGGCAGGCGCAGTGGAACGACACTCAGGCGGAAATAGAGGTCTTCTCGAAACAGGCCCTGCTGAATAAGCTGCTTAAGGTCTTTGTTGGTCGCTGCAACAATCCGCACATCTGTCTTGATAGGCGTCCGCCCGCCAACCGTGGTGTACTCACCCTGTTGCAGAACACGTAGCAGGCGTGTCTGTGCATCCATCGGCATGTCACCGATTTCGTCCAGAAAGAGCGTGCCCCCTTCAGCCTGTTCAAAATGCCCGATGCCCCGCGCCTGGGCACCGGTAAAGGCCCCCTTCTCATGACCAAAAAGCTCGGACTCGATCAGGTCCTTGGGGATTGCGGCCATGTTGATGGCGACAAACTTGCCATTCTTGCGCTTGCCGTAATCATGAAGTGCGCGCGCCACCAGTTCCTTACCGGTACCTGACTCCCCTACAATCAACGCGGTCAGGTCAGTCTGCATAAGGCGCGCGAGAATGCGGTAGATCTCCTGCATGGCCGGAGACCGGCCAATCAACGGGATTGAATCACTGCCTTCCAGGTCTTTCGGGGGCTCAACACCGGAACGCGGCTCGGATAGAGCCCGGCCGATAACGGAAATCAGTTCCTTCAGGTCAAACGGTTTCGGCAGATATTCATAGGCCCCGGTTTCAGACGCCTTGATCGCCGTCATGAATGTGTTCTGCGCGCTCATCACGATAATCGGAAGGTCCGGCCTGATCCGTTTCATACGCGGCAGAAGATCAAAGGCATTCTCATCGGGCATGACCACATCTGTAACGACCAGATCCCCCTCACCCTCGCTCACCCAGCGCCAGAGTGTCGTCGCATTGCTGGTCAACCGGACCGTATAGCCTGCGCGCGACAGAGCCTGATTGAGAACAGTGCGGATCGCCGCATCATCATCCGCAACAAGGATTGTTTGATTGCTCATGCGCCTGCCCCCTTATCGCCCTGTGGCACTACCTTGTTGTTGAACTTCGGCAGCATCACCCTGAAATTTGTTCGTCGTGGCGCTGAGTCACATTCAATAACGCCCCCATGCGTCCCGACGATCTTGGCCACAAGCGCCAAACCAAGCCCTGTTCCATTGACCTTTGATGTTACAAACGGATCGAACAGATCAACCTTGATGTCTTCTGGAACGCCCGGACCATTATCCCTTACGGAAATTTCAAGCGGCAGGTTCACACTATTTTCAGCTCCAGGCACCGTTAGTCGGATACCTGGCTTGAAACCGGTCGCCAGCACAATCTCGGGATCAGGAGTATCAGACAGAGATTCACAGGCATTTTTCACCAGATTGAGAAAGATCTGGATAAGCTGATCCCGGTTTCCATAAACGTCAGGCAGGGACGGATCATAATCCTCAACGAAGCGTATGGACTGGCCGAAACCGCTTTGCGCCAGCCGCTTCACATGATCCAGAACCACATGGATGTTGACCGGCTCCCGGTCAATCGGTCGTTCATCTGAGAACACTTCCATGCGGTCCACCAGTTTGACGATCCGATCCGCCTCATCAGTAATGAGCTGCGTCAGCGCCTTGTCATCCGCCTCCACAACACTTTCAAGCAACTGCGCTGCCCCACGAATACCCGACAGCGGGTTTTTGATTTCGTGGGCCAGCATGGCGGCAAGACCTGTTACCGTACGTGCAGCGCCGCGATAACTGAGCTGCCGTTCGATCTTGTCTGTCATGGTCCGTTCCTGCAGGACCAGCACAATATGGCCCGGAGCTTCTGGTACGGGAGCCGCGTAGACATCAACAACACGGTGATCACCATTTCGGGGCGTGCCGATATCAATACGATATTCATTGATTGGGGCAGATCGCTCGAACACCTGACCGGTCAGAGCCAGAACCGGGCTCGCAAAAGGCAGAAAGTCAGACAGATTATTGCGACACAGAATTGTACGGCTGGCATGAAAGAAGAACTCCGCCGCCGTATTGGCTGACTGGATATAGTTATGACGATCCAGAAGCAGAACCGGATGCGGCAGGGCATTCATCATCAGATTCTCGGCCAGATCAGGCACAGGAGCCCTCGCCTCCACCTCACTGTCGTGGCCAGTCACATCACTCATGCCGCTTGCCTTTTCGGGGATTGCTGGAAGAACAGGTCGAGCCCTTTTCTCACCTTATCAGCATCCGACGAGGTAAGAATCTGGCGTCTCAGCTCCTTGAGACTCTCATCCGGCTCAGGACACTGATGGGTCATATACCAATCGAGATGCTTACGGGCCGCCCGCACTGCGTAATTGACAGGCGCGCTGCTGTGATACGCGAGAATGGCAGCATAGTGTTCCAAGACCAGTGCCAGCAGTTCCTCATCATAAGGCTCTGCCAGACGCTCACCGGTCGCGAGATAATGCGCCACATGGCCAGGCAACCAGGGCCTGCCATAAGCACCGCGCCCCACCATCACACCATCCGCACTGGACTTGGACAGCATATCCTCGACTTCCGCACAGTCATTCAGGTCGCCGTTGGCAATCAGCGGAATGGAAATGGCATTCCTGACGGCACGAATGGCGGACCAGTCTGCCTGTCCCTTGTAGAACTGCTGCCGCGTGCGGCCATGCACTGTAATCAGCTGCGCACCAAGACTCTCAGCCTCTCTGGCCAGGTCCGGCGCATTCAGGCTGTCGTGGTCCCAGCCAAGGCGCATCTTGACCGTTACGGGTACAGAAGACGCCTTCACGGTAGCTTCAATCAGGCTGCAGGCGCGCTCCGGATCTTTCATCAGCGCGGAGCCGGAATATCCGCCAGTGACCTTCTTGGCCGGGCATCCCATATTGATGTCTATGATATCCGCGCCGGCTTCCTGCGCCAGCTCGGCTCCTCGTTCCATCCATTCAGGTTCCCGCCCGGCAAGCTGAACCACATGGGGCCAGATCCCCTTGCCTTCTGCACGCATGACCGTTTCAGGGTGCCCGATGGCCAACTCATGGCTGGCGACCATTTCAGACACGACCATCCCCGCGCCATAACGCATGGCCAGGCGGCGGAATGGCAGGTCGGTCACCCCGGACATGGGGGCCAGGGCCACGGAATTACGAAGAGTGATGGAACCAATCTGCATGAGATATGATATCGCGATTAAAAAATATGCACAAAACATATATGCCTATAATTTATTCAATTACAAGCAATGAACCAAGACCAAACCGGTTTTCCCACGATCGTCTTGCACGTTCGCAACGATACGGCTAACCAAAGCCTCAGCATTGTGGAAGTGGATAATCTGAATGACCAAGGTCTCGGCCATCATTGTCGCCAGCGGACGCGGAACGCGTTTTGCACCTGGGCAAACCAACGCCCGCCCAAAGCAGTATCACGTTATAAACGGTTCTCCGGTTCTGTCCTGGACAATCAGACGCTTTATGGAACACAGCGGTATTGACGAAATTCAGGTTGTGATCAACTCTGATGACACAGAACTCTATGAAGAGGCTATTTCCTCGCTGCCCGGAACCAAGCTGAAGCCTCCCGTCTTTGGCGGCGCTACACGACAGGATTCTGTTCGGTCCGGTCTTGAAGCGCTGACAGATGCTGGTTCAGATGATCTGGTCCTTATCCATGATGCAGCCAGGCCACTTGTCAGCTCTGATATTATTGATGCTGTTCTGAAAGGACTTTCAGACCATGACGCCGTAACAGCGGCTGTTCCCGTTGCAGATACCATGCGACACGGGACAGATGACGGCGTCCTGACTGATGCGGTTGACCGAAACGGCCTGTGGGTTGTCCAGACCCCCCAGGCATTCCGGCACAGCTCCATTCTCGAAGCACACAGAAAAGCGGCTGGAGAAGGTCGCCATGATTTCACGGATGACACTCTGGTCTATCAGTGGTTCGGCAAATCCGTGGCGGTCGTCAACGGAGCGCGCACCAATCTCAAAATCACGCGGGAAGAGGACATGGCAATGGTTGCCTATCATCTGTCAGGTACGCCAATGGAGACGCGGGTCGGCACCGGATATGATGTGCATGCCTTCGATGATGGCGATGCCGTTATCCTGGGCGGTATCAGCATTCCTCACGACAGAAAACTGAAGGGCCATTCAGATGCTGATGTGGGCCTGCACGCTCTGACTGATGCCATTCTGGGCGCTCTGGGTGACGGAGATATCGGCACCCATTTCCCGCCCAGTGATCCACAATGGAAGGGTGCAGCATCCGATCAGTTTCTGATTGATGCGGTACGTCGCGTCTCCGCACTCGGAGGCCGGATCATCCATCTGGATCTGACTCTTATCTGTGAAGCTCCGAAAATCGGACCACACAGAGATGCCATGCGAGAGCAGATTGCCGGGATCTGCAGCCTGCCGGTTCATCGGATCAGCGTCAAGGCAACAACCAGCGAGCGGCTGGGCTTCACCGGACGGCGCGAAGGCATTGCCGCTATCGGCACAGCGACACTGTCCCTGCCCCAGCAGGATGACTGAAACGCAAAACGGGGTGCAAAAAGCCCCCCGTTTCAACATGTCTAAAACCACTTAAAGCACCAGACCTTTAACCTGAATTGGCAGTGATGCTTTAAGAGTTTATGTCTCCGCGAACTTACTGCGGCAGCTGTCCGTCAATCCCTTTGACATACCAGTTCATGCCGAGCAGCGTGCCATCATCAAGGCTCTCACCTTCACCGATAACCTGGGTGCCGTCCTGCTTGAAGATCGGGCCCTTGAACGGGTGCAGTTCACCGGATTCAATTTTGGCGGCCGTGTCTTTTGCTGCAGCGGCAACATCTTCCGGCAGGTTCGTGTAGGCAGCCATGTCAACCATGTCGTCCTTGAAACCACCCCAGACATCTTCCGAAGCCCAGTTGCCATCAAGCACAGCTTTCGTCCGAGCAACATAGTAGTCGTTCCAGTTGTCGATAATGGCTGTCAGCTGGGCTTTCGGTGCAAACTTGATCATGTCAGACGCCTGACCGAACGCATAAACGCCACGCTCTTCAGCCACCTGAAGCGGAGCCGGAGAATCCGTGTGCTGGGTGATAATGTCCGCGCCCTGGTCAATCAGCGCCTTGGCGGCATCAGCTTCCTTGCCCGGGTCAAACCAGGAGTTCACCCAGATAACTTTGACTTTCATGTCCGGATTGACGGACTGGGCGCCCAGCATGAAGGCGTTGATGCCACGCACAACTTCCGGGATCGGGAAAGACGCGATATAGCCGATTGTGTTGGTTTTAGACATCTTGCCGGCAATTTCGCCAAGCACATAACGGCCCTCATAAAAGCGCGACGAATAGGTCGAAACGTTCTTGGCGCGCTTGTAGCCGGTCGCATGCTCGAACTTCACTTTCGGGAACTTCTTGGCCACTTTGATGGTCGGGTTCATGAAGCCGAAGGAGGTGGTGAAAATCAGGTCATGGCCTTCACGGGCAAGACGCTCGATTGCACGCTCAGCATCCGGGCCTTCAGAGACATTCTCAACAAAGGAGGTCTCGACCTTGTCGCCAAACTTCTTCTCGATCGCGAGACGGCCCTCATTGTGCTGGTAGGTCCAGCCATGATCACCGACGGGGCCAACATAGATAAAGCCAATCTTGAGCTTGTCTGCAGCAAGAGAGGCAGACGCACCAAGCCCCAAAGCCAGGGCTGCGGCCGCAATGCCGAGAATTTTACGCATAGAGAACATCCTCCATCTGTTTCATTCAGCCCTTAGGGGCTCTGATTGATTTCCGGGCAGCTGAGCAATCAGCGGTCCGGTACGAAAGGTTGGCCAAGACAGGCCGGAGTATTGGTCCGGGCAACGGCACGATTCCTGGATATGACCACGAGAACCACAATCGTTGCAAGATACGGCAGGCTGGACAGGAATTGCGACGGGATCGGCCAGCCCGCTGCCTGAACATGAATCTGCAGAATACCAACCGCACCGAAGAGATAAGCACCAAGCAGCAGACGGCCAGGCAGCCAGCTTGAAAAGACCACCAGCGCCAGAGCAATCCATCCGCGTCCGGCAGTCATGTCTTCCACCCAGAGCGATGTATAGGCCAGAGACAGATATCCGCCGGCCAGTCCTGCACAGCCGCCGCCAAACATCACAGCAAGATAACGAACGCGGATAACAGAATAACCGAGCGCATGCGCGGATGTGTGGTTCTCTCCCACAGCCCTGACAATAAGGCCAATTCGGGTGCGAAACAGCACATAGGCCACCAGTGCCACGAGCGCAAAGGACACATAGACCAGGATATCCTGGCCAAACAGAATGGGCCCAATAAACGGAATATCAGACAGAAACGGGATATCGAGTTTCTGCAGCTTGACGCCGGGCGTCCCGACAAAGCTGCTCCCCAGCATCCCAGCCAGACCGAGCCCCAGCAAAGTCAGCGACAGGCCGGTCGCCACCTGATTGGTGACAAGAGACAAGGTCAGGAAGCCGAAAAGAATGGACAGCAATACACCTGCCAGAATGGCCGCCAGGATACCTATATACGGGTTTCCGGTCTGAAGTGTTGCAGCAAAGCCTGAAACGGCTCCCACAATCATCATGCCCTCGACCCCGAGGTTCAGAACCCCGGCACGCTCCGCCACCAGTTCGCCGACAGCTGCAATCAGAAGCGGCGTGGAGGCGGTGATCAGTGTCAGGATAATTGCCTGAATGACATCAAGACTGGCCATTGGTGCCTCCTGAAACAACCTGAGCCACCGAATTACGAACCAGCTTGATCCGGTAAAGGATCAGCGTGTCGCAGGCGAGAACAAAGAACAGCAGAACGCCCTGGAAAACCCTTGTGGTCTTGTCGGATATGCCGAGAGAAACCTGCGCTGCTTCTCCCCCCAGATAAGACAAAGCCAGAAGGAGCCCGGCCAGCAATGTGCCTATCGGGTTCAGGCGTCCGAGAAAGGCCACGATAATTGCCGTAAAACCATAGCCGGGAGAAATCACCGGCCTCAACTGACCAATAGAACCCGCAACTTCTGAAATCCCGGCAATACCTGCCAGTGCGCCAGAAATACAGAAAGCAAAGAGAACCATCCGCTTCTGGCTGAACCCGGCAAACCGGCCAGCACGTGGTGCCGATCCGATCACCTTGATCTCAAAGCCTTTCAGTGTCCCGGCAAGAAGAACGCCCAGAACGACAACGGCAACAACCGCAAAAACCGCTCCCCAATGCATACGCCCATCAGCAAGAGCTGGCAGGACGGCTGAATCAGAGAACAGTCGCGATTCCGGGAAATTGTAACCATCAGGATCTCGCCAGGGTCCGCGAACAAGCCAGTCAAGCGCCAGCCCGGCAACGTAGACAAGCATCAGGCTGGTCAGGATTTCATTGGCACCAAAGCGGTTCTTCAACAGAGCCGGTATAGCCGCATAGGCCATCCCGCCCAATGCTCCCATAAGGATCATCAGCGGCAGAATATATGGTCCTTCAAGATCATAGAACATGACAGGGAGAATGGACCCGGTGATCGCACCGACGGTAAACTGGCCTTCCGCTCCGATATTCCAGGTATTGGACAGGTAGCAGATACAGAGCCCACAGGCGATCAGGATCAACGGCGTTGCCTTCACCACCAGTTCCTCAAGCGACCAGAGCTCTGTAAGCGGGTCAATGAAGTAGAGATAGAGCGCCTTGCCCGGATTGATACCGAGCAAAGAGAACAGAATTGCTCCGAACAGCAATGTCAGAACAATCGCGATCAGAGGCGAGATCACCGTCATCAGACTGGAGTGCTGAGCCCGCTTTTCCAGTTCAAGCCGCATCAGTGGCACCTCCCTCTGATTCAATACCGCCCATCAGAAGGCCGATCTTTTCACGTGTGGCGTCATTGCGTGTCATATCCTCTGACAGCAGGCCGTCATGGATGACAGCAATACGATCTGCGATCTCAAAAATCTCATCCAGATCCTGCGAGATGACGATGACTGCAGAACCGGAACGAGCCAGATCAAGCAGCGCCTGGCGGATAAGAGCCGCAGCTCCGGCATCCACACCCCAGGTCGGCTGACTGACAATCAGCACGCCTGGCGCATGATCGATCTCGCGTCCAACGACAAATTTCTGCAGATTGCCGCCTGACAGAGACCGCGCTTCCGGGTCTGGCGTGCCTTTTCTCACATCATAGAGGCGACAGACACGATCCGAGATCATCTCCGCATTGCCGCGAGACAGAAAGCCACTCCGCGTGATTCCGTCATCTTCATTGCCATGACGTGTCAGGACAATATTTTCCGACAGCTTCAAGCCAGGAATAGCCCCGTGCCCCAGACGTTCTTCAGGAACAAAGGCACCACCAAGTCGACGGCGTGTTTCAATGCCCGAATTGCCGACAGCATTGCCATCAATCTTCACGGCATTGTTGTCATCAATACAGGCCTCGCCTGAAAGCGCGTCAAACAGTTCGGACTGACCATTTCCGGCAATGCCTGCGATAGCAAAAACTTCACCCGATTTGACGGCCATGGAAATGTTCTTCAGCTCTATGGAGAACGGACCATCCTGCGGCAGGCAAAGTGAGCTTGTCTCAAACCGCGTTACAGGTGCCTCAAACTCATAAGGAGATGCTGAAATCGTGTGGATCTCCGCTCCCACCATCATGCGTGCCAGACTGGCCGGCGTCTCCTGAGACGGATCGCAATCTGAAATAAACTGCCCATGGCGAAGGATCGTTGCCTTCTGACACAGACGTTCCACTTCCTCCAACCGATGACTGATATAGAGAATTGCGCGTTTTTCTTCTGCCAGCCGCTCAAGTGTTTCAAACAGCTGGTCAGCTTCCTGAGGTGTCAGGACAGACGTCGGTTCGTCCATGATGATGAGGGACGGATTCTGCAAAAGACAGCGGACAATCTCGACCCTCTGGCGCTCCCCGACAGAGAGATCGGCGATACGGCTGCTGGCTCTAAGCGGCAAACCATAACTCTCGGATACAGATTCAATCGACTCGCTCAGCTCTCGCAAGGAAACCGCTTTGGGAAGCGCGAGCGCTATATTCTCCGCGACAGTCAGGGAGTCGAACAGGGAAAAATGCTGAAACACCATCCCGATGCCCAATTCACGGGCAGCTGCGGGATTGGGAATGACGACCTTCTCATCCTTCCAGTACAGCGAGCCGGAATCCGGCTGCAGCGCACCATAGATGATTTTCACAAGAGTTGACTTGCCAGCTCCATTCTCTCCAAGAAGTGCGTGAATTTCACCAGGCTCGATAGAGAGATCAACAGACTGATTGGCAACGGTATCGCCAAACGTCTTGGTGATCTGTTTAGCCCGCAGAAGCGTTTCCGGCATACCCCCTCCCAAGGACAAGGTCTAACTGCCTTGCTCCCGTTTTTGGTCTACCGCCCATAGACTGGGCAGGCTTTTCTTTTAGTTTTAACCATTGTTGCCGAAGTCGCATACCAGCTTTATCCATTATTTCAGAAAGCAGCCTTTTCCATTTCAAGAAAATCAGCCGGTTTCTGCTGTTTTGTTTCCCTTTCTCAATCTGGTTCAATCTGGGGAAAACGAAGAAGGCACGGCCTTACGACCATGCCTTCTGCTCATTCCTGGGAAACGCCAGCCCGGATCTGCAAATCGGCTAGATTCACGATCCATATCGAATCATGATCCACAGCCTAGCCCAAACACCTAAACCCCGGCGGGATTGTCCACATCGTACCCCATCTCGCGAAGATCCTCATACCGGTCACCTATCCGGTGATGAGGATGGCCGCCAAGCGATGCACCGAGGGCCACAACAATCTCATCATCCGCTGGTGCGTCCTGAACGGCTGTATGGATCGTCTGATAATGTGACCGTCGGCCACCGTCATCCTTGTCCATAAGCGGGATCATCAGGGAACATCCGGCGGCACCACGGGAATTTGTGAACGCAAGATAGGACTTGGCATTCACGGCGTCGCGATATTGATTGCCGAACCAGAGCGTATGGGTCAAAGCTTGAGCATGCTCCAGCTCGCCGCCCATTCCGACAATCGAGGCCTTGCCGTATCCCTCAACCGTGCCACCTGTCACATCCAGGATCATCTCGGTCAAAAGCTTGCCAAGAACCGGCCCTGCTTCTCTGATTTCCGGGCGCAGGTTCTCAACAAAACCACGGCCATACCAGGGGTTTTTGACAATCGCCATCGCCGCGATCAGTTTGGTTGGAACAGCAACGGGTTTACCACCCTCAATATGGGTCGTCTGGATCGTCAGAAGCGTCCTGCGAATTTCAACAGGCATAATCACTCTTTCTTTTTATGGATGTCTATAAGGTTGGCTTCAGGGCGCAGGCGCTTAGGAGAACTCCGGCATCACCTTGTCAATAAAGGTTCGCAGAGACCGCTTCTGCTCTTCCATCCCCAGCCCCATGCTAGCGTAGTAGATGAACGCATCCACCCCGATGGCCTGATAACGTTTCAGCTTGGCAATCACCTGATCTGGGTCACCAAACATCAGATTCTGTTCGAGCATTTCAGGGTCGACCCGGACATTGCCGTCCAGTTTCTCCAATGGCACCTTTTCCGGAAAGCCATTGGTGACATCGCCTGCTTTCATCATCAGGTTTCCAAACATGGCCAAGACCTGACGCGCCGCATCCAAGGCCGCCTGACGGTCCGCCTCTGTCTCATAGACAGCGGTATGGCGCATCATGGCCCAAGTGCCTTCATAAGGCTTGCCGCTCCTGGTAATCGAGTCATTGAGCCGCTGCCGATATTCTTCAGCCTCTGAAAACGGCAGGGTGAGTGGCCAGCTCATAATGTTGCAGTCATTCTCTACGGCATAATCAAATGTAATCGGCGCACGGGCGGCAACCCAGACAGGCACGTCCTCCTGAACCGGTTTCGGGCAGGATGTCGCTTTCGGGAACTGCCAGTATTCACCATCATGCTCCACATCCCCTTGCCAGAGCTTCCTGACAAGCGGTAGCATTTCCTGCATGTAACGCCAGCCATCTTTCTGGTCGAGGCCGGGCTTCATCCGGTCGAATTCCCGCTGATAGGCTCCTGAGCCAAGCCCGAATTCAAGACGCCCATGGCTCATCAGGTCCAGCATGGCCGCTTCGCCAGCTAGGTTGATAGGATGCCAATAGGCCGCATTGGCCACCCCTGCCCCGAGCCGGATAGTCTTTGTATTCGCTGCCCACCAGGTCATGATCTGGAACGGGTTCGGCGCAATCGTCATCTCAATGGCATGATGCTCCGCAGCCCAGGCAATCTCAAAACCGACCTCATCCGCCATCTGCACCATCTCAAGAGTATGGTCACGCACAGCGGCCATATCCTGGCTGTCATCCATCCGTTCAAGATTGATAGCAATGTGAAACTTCATAGCGCAATCTCCACTCAGCGCGAGACAAACTGACTGCCAAGAGGCGTATCAGAGGTGTTCATCCAGACCGTCTTCGGTCTGGTGTAGTCGTAAACCGCCTGAAACCCGCTTTCGCGGCCATAACCCGAATGTTTCATGCCCCCAAAGGCTGCAACAGGTGAAATCACGCGATAAGTGTTGACCCAGACGATCCCCGCCTTCACCGCATCAGACATCCGAAGAGAACGGGCGCTGTCCCGGGTGAATATACCCGCAGCCAAGCCATATTTCGTCTCATTGGCCAAAGCCACGGCTTCTTCTTCGGTCCTGAACCGCAGCACGCTGACAACGGGGCCAAACAGCTCCGTATCCACAATGCGTAAATCCGGGCTCGGACAATCAATAATGGTCGGCTCATAGAAGAACGCACTGCCCGCATCAGCTCTCTTGCCACCGCAAACAAGCCTGCCGCCTTCAGACAAAGCATGCGCCACTTCCCGCTCGACGGTTTCCATCTGCCCGGATGTACAAAGCGGCCCCATGTCAGTCTCTTCCGCCATCGGGTCACCAATGCGGACACTTGCGGCGACAGCCGCCATCTTTTCAAGAAACGTATCGGCTATATCCTCGTGGAGGATCAGTCTCGACCCGGCGACGCAACTCTGGCCGGATGCACCGAAGATACCGCCAACAGCTCCGTTCACGGCGCTTTCAACATCAGCGTCATCGAACACAATAACCGGTGACTTTCCACCAAGTTCGAGAGAAACTTCGGCAAAGTTCTCGGCAGAATTATAAAGGACATGCCGAGCTGCAGATGGACCACCTGTGAAGGCCACACGCGCCACCAGCGGGTGACTGGTCAGGGCCTTGCCGCATGGATCTCCGTGTCCGGTGACAATATTGACCACGCCATCGGGAATTCCGGCCTCAGCAATCAGCTTGCCAAATTCCAGCATGGCCGCAGATGCATGTTCCGAAGCCTTGAGCACCACCGCATTCCCCGCCGCCAGCGCAGGCCCGATTTTAACGGCAGACAAAAACAGCTGGGAATTCCACGGCACCACAGCCGCGATCACACCAATAGGCTCCCGCTTTGTGAAAACAAACAGGTCGGGCTTGTCAATCGGCAGGGTTTCACCATGGATCTTGTCGGCGCACCCCGCATAAAACTGATAGAATTCCGAGATATATTTCGCCTGCCAGCGGGTTTCCTTGAACATCTTGCCGGTATCGAGCGTCTCAATCCGCCCGAGATCTTCTGAATGATCAACCAGCAGGTCTGCAAGACGACGAAGACAACGGCCCCGCTCTGTGGGTGACATACTCTTCCAGGGACCGGATGACATAGCTCTGTCAGCAGCCCTGACCGCACGGTCCACGTCTTCAGCGGTCGCCTCTGGTATCCGGGCCCAGTTCTCGCCGGTTGCCGGGTTGATACTGTCAAACAGAGCGCCATCAGAGGCCTGCACCCAGGCCCCATCAATCAGCATGTCATAGGTCTTGAGCTCAGTCATCGCTGGCCTGTTCCTCTTTAGCCTGCTCCACAGGCATCACTCGACGATAAGCCCCGTCAAAATAAGCCAACGGGTCCACAGAAGCATCACGCACCCCGTCCACACGACCAAACACAACCAGATGGCTACCCGCATCGAGAACACGGTCTACAGAGCAGATAAACACGGTTGCATGGTCAATGGCCGGTGGTTGGCCTGAACAGGAAACACCGCTAAACCGGTCTGAAACACGATCATCATCAAGACCTGCAAACCGGTTGGCGATGGCACTGGCCGTCTCCGGCAGAATATTGACGTTGAATACGCCGTTCTGCTCCACGGCTCTCGCCACGGACGGCTCTTTGTGCAGGCAGACCAGAACCATCGGCGGGTCAGCAGAGACAGACGAGAACGCACTGACGGTTGCGCCAAAGCGCCCTGACGGGCCATCTGTCGTGACCACAGTCACCGATGAGATCACCCGGCGCATGGCCTTGATGAAATCCGCTCTCAATACCGTCTCACCGGACGGCTCCACATGAATTGTCATTGCGACCCCTCCACTGGACAATGAACAGCATCAGTGTGGCAAACCTTGATCGATTTGAAAATTGAATTATTTTTAGAATTTAATGCACAAATATCGAATTGATACCAACCATGAACATCACTTCGCTTCAGACCTTCATCGCCATTGTAGAAACGGGTTCGCTCGTCCGCGCTTCCGAGCGCCTCAATGTGACACAATCAACCGTCACGGCCCGCTTGAAAACCTTGGAGCAGGATCTTGGGCAGACTGTGCTCAACCGGCAGAAATCCGGCATCACGCTCACACCGGCGGGAACCAAATTGCTCCGCTATGCCCGGGTCATGACGGGCCTGTGGCGTCAGGCCAAACTTGAGGCAGGTCTTCCGGCAGGCACACATTCAGTGTGTAATTTCGGATGCCATCGGGAGCTCTGGTACGGTCCGGGGAAACAATTCTTTGACCTTGCTGCAGAACGACATCCGGACATGGCACTATCGGTCTATCAGGGCAATGGCCATGATCTGGAAGACTGGCTCGCATCAGGTCATGTGGATGTGATCATGACCTATGAACCGGTCGCCCGCAGCCGCCAGTCCATCCACCCCCTGCCAGCGCAGGAACTGGTTCTCTATTCAGATCAAGAGGGAGCCCGGATCGTTGGCGAGACAGAATATGTCTTTGTTGATCACGGCGAGGATTACAGACGCTGGCATGGAGAGATCTATTTCGATGCAGGCACATCCCGCGCTACATTTGACAGCTCACTATGGGCGATCGACTATTTGCTGAAAAACGGCGGGTCAGCCTATCTGCCAGCACTCATCGTAGATCAACATCCCGCGCGCAGCAGACTTCATCAGGTCAATAATGCAGAGCGCTACAGAAGGACTGCCTATCTGGTTGCCAGCGAAACAGCCGTTGCCAACTGGCCCTGGTTCACCCCGTTTCTTGAAGAATTGCAACGGAATCGTACTCACGGGTTTTAGAGCTCATGTGACTGAGGTTTTCCACGGCCTGGCAAAAACCAGTCAACCCTGGAAAGATCCGGCCAGTTTATGATCTGTCTCCACATGCAGGCTCACCACGTGACGTGTCCTCTCGTAACGCGGGGTGACGCCATAGTGCTGTCGGTAACATTTGGTGAAATGCGATGCAGACTGAAACCCGCAGTTAAGAGCAATGACACCTATAGAATCTGACGTTGATTGAAGGGATTGCTTTGCCATTTTTAAGCGCAGTTCCCTGTAATATTTCATCGGCGAGCTGTTAAACTGCTGTCGAAACAGACGTTCCAGCTTTCTGGATGAAACATTCAACCGCCTCGAAAGATCCTGCGTCGAAAGCGGTTCTCTGACATGCTGGTGCATCAGCGCAAGCGCATCATCCAGGCATGGCATATACTCATCATGACTGACATTGGGCTGGTACCCCTGAAATTCGGCATTTGCATTCATCAGGCAGATATCCTGCACCTGAACGAGTACCGAGCGCTCTACATGCCGACCAAGATAGGCCAGCATCATTTCGAGCGCTGCGATACCTCCTGCAGAGGTCAAAACCCTGTCGTCAATTTCAAAGCGGCGCCCCGTCGGCGACAGTTGAGGAAAGTCAGTAGCAATCTCATCCAGGAGCCACCACGGCGCTGTTATGCAATGGCCATTGAGAAGACCGGCCTCAGCCAGCACCGACACGCCACCGCCGATACCACCAATAGCTCCACCGCGCATAAATCTGCCTGAGAGCGAGGCCCAGGTTTCAGATGCCCACACGGTCCGGTCAGATTCGGAATCAGAGCCAACGACAAGTGTCAGACCGGGGTCAAATGAACATGGCTCCTCGGTTTCGACCGCCAGTGTAAGGCGATCATAGATTCGGAGAGGATCGTCATTCGCGGTTCGTATTGTCCAAGAGAAAACCGGCCGCTCGAGAATGCGGTTACAGAGTCGCAGAGGCTCAATCACCAAAGACAGATCAAAAAGGGTCGCAGATCCAACAAGGATAAGCTCCACACCAAGCGGCCCGCTCATAATCCTGTATACTCCTCTGGGCAAATACCAGTCCAAGACAACAAAGGGGATTTACAAATGGTCCACTTTGCCATAATCGTACACATATTGTATAACAGGATTGTTGGTAATGACCAAGGCTGAATTGAAATCCCGTCGTGGCGGCCGGGCCGCACGGAAAGCGGTTCGGACGAGCCGTCCGATTGAAATGCTGCCAGCGCTCAAACGCGGCATCCCCTACACCGAGCCCATGGATCAGGAGCAGATCGAGAAAATCGATGATGCCTCCATGTCGATTCTCGAAGAAGTCGGCGTTATCTTCCGCGATCCGATTGCGCTTGATGACTGGAAAAAGGCTGGTGCCGATGTTCAGGGTGAGCTGGTCAAGTTCGACCGCGCCATGATCCGCGAGCTGATTTCGTCCATTCCATCACAGATCTCCTATTACGCCCGCAACCCGGCAAACAATGTGGAGATCGGTGACGGGAAGTCGATCTTCGTACCGATGACCGGAGCACCATTCCTGCGCGATCTGGAAGACAAGCGTCGCTGGCCGACGCTAGATGACCTCGGCATGTTCCACAAACTGGCACATATGTCTCCGGCCCTGCACTCCTCCGCTCACCATATTGTTGAGCCGATGGACCATCCGGTGCCGCATCGCCATCTGCGCATCACTTACTCGTCCATGAAACACTCGGACAAGATCTTCATGGGTATGACAACGTCGGGCAAGAACGGCGAAGATGTCATGGATATGTGCGAGATCCTGTTCGGCAAGGATTTCCTTGAAAACCACGCTGTAACCACAGGGAACATCAACGGCAATTCCCCGCTGGTCTGGGATGAGACCATGCTGGGTGCCATGCGCGCCTTTGTAAAACGTCGTCAGCCTGTACTCTGCTCGCCGTTTGTTCTGGGTGGTGCTAATACACCAGCCTCAACGGTTCCTGCGGTCGCTCAGTTGAACGCCGAAGCCCTGTCCGGCCTCGCCTATACTCAGATCATCCGCAAAGGTGCCCCGGCGATCTATGGCCATTACCTCTCAACCGTTTCCATGCAGTCTGGCGCACCGATGGCCGGAACGCCTGAGATCTCGCTGATGAATTTCATGATCGGCCAGATGGCACGGTTCTATGGTGTGCCCTGGCGCACATCAAACACACTGGGTGGCGCCAAAACCTTCGACGCCCAGTCCGGTTATGAGAGTGCAACAACTCTGATGGCGGTCCTCGGTGCAGGTGCAAACTACATCTGGCACTCTGCAGGCTGGAGCGAGGCCGGGATGCACTGCTCTGTTGCCAAGTTCGTTGTGGACGCTGAACAATGCGCTATGGGTCACCGCATGGCCTCTGGACCGCGCTGGGATGATTTTGACGAAGCGCTGGCCGCTGTCCGTGATGTTGGCCCGGGTGGACACTATCTCGGTCATCCACACACTCAGGAGAATTTCGAGCGGGCCTTCTTCATGCCACAGCTGTTCGACAACAACTCGATTGAGCAATGGATCGCAGAAGGCAGCAAGGAAATCACTGAACGTGCCCTGGCGCACGCACAGAAGCTGCTTCGCGAATATGAAGAACCCAAGCTGGATGAAGCCAAGAACGAAGAACTGATGGATTACATCTTGCGTCGTGAGCGTGAAATCCCGGAAAATGCAGGACTGAACGAAGAGTACTAGGCCTACCTCGAAGAAGAAGTGAAGACCGAATGACAAAGCGATTTGATGGCAAAGTGGCCCTGATTACCGGGGCCGGTGGTGGGATCGGACATTCGGTCGTCACAAAACTGGTTGAAGGCGGAGCCAGGGTTGCTCTCGCAGATGTCTCAGCTGAATCAGCTGAACGCATGAGTGCCGAGATACAGGCAGGTGGCGGCCAGGCAATCGCTCTCCCTGGCGACCTGACAGACGGCGATTATTGTGACAGTCTCCCCGGTCTGGTGGTCGAAGCACTTGGCGGGCTTGATATTCTTATCAACAATGCCGGGCTGATGCGCCGTGGTCCTGTAACCGAAGCCAGCGATGAAGACTTTGCTCTTTCCATGGCCGTCAATGTGGAAGCGCCATTCCGCCTCGTGCGGGCTGCCATTCCTCTGATGGAAAAAGCTGGCGGCGGTACCATCGTCAATACAGCCTCCTGCTGGGGGCTATATCCCGGCCCTGATCATCTGGTTTACTGCACCACAAAGGCAGCCATTGCTGCCATGACCCGCTGTCTGGGTCGTGACCATGCCCACCAGAATATCCGCGTCAATGCGGTCTGTCCCAACGAGGTCAACACACCGATGTTGCGAACCGGGTTTTCCATTCGGGGGCTTGATCCTGATACGGCTATTGCAGACCTGAACGCAACGGTTCCCCTGGGCCGGATTGCCGAGCCGGAAGATATTGCAGACGTTATTGCCTTCCTGGCCTCTGACGACTCCCGTTATATGTGCGGGGCACTGCTTGAAGTAAACGGGGCAAAACCGGTCTTCTGATCACAAATCCAAGGAACAGATCCATGCGGTTCAAGAACAAGGTTGTACTTGTCACAGGGGGCGGCCGCGGTATCGGTCGTGCTATTTCCGAGCGGTTCCTGGCGGAAGGCGCTGACGTTATCACTGCCCAGAGATCTGCGTCTGACATTGAGGGTTCAACCCATCTTACAGCTGACTTTTCCGATATCGACAGCTGCCTGAACACGGTGCACGAAGCGGTCAGCCGCTTTGGTCGGCTCGATGTTCTCGTCAACAATGCCGGCATGATGGAAGAAGCCAGCGTGGATGCTATGTCTGTAGAAGCATGGGATCGCATGATGGCGGTCAATCTCCGTGCTCCATTTCTTCTGGCAAAAGAAGCCATACCCATCATGCGGAAGCAGGAAACAGGCGGCGCAATTGTCAATATCGGCTCAATTGAAGGCCTGGGCTCAAACCCGGGTCATGCGGCCTATTGCGCGTCCAAAGCCGGCCTCCATGGTTTGACGCGCGCTATTGCAGTTGATGAAGGTGTACACAACATCCGCTGCAATGCAGTCGCACCCGGCTGGATTGATACGGATCTCAACATGGATTTCATTGACTCCATGCCTGACCCCAACGCCTTCCGGCGCGACATTGGCCGTATTCATCCAATTGGTCGAACCGGCAAACCGGAAGAAGTCGCAGCGCTGGTTGCCTGGTTGGCATCAGATGATGCAGCTTTTGTGACAGGTCAGGTTTATACGGTTGATGGCGGACGAATGGCAAAGCTCAGCCTGCCCTGACCCTGCCCGGTGAAAGACTTGAGGAACATGCCGCATGCGTATTGTATCTATTGATGTTTTCCAGAAAGACCTGCCCGTCAAGAACGGACCATATACGATGGCTTCAACGCAGATTCATGCGCTTGATTCAACGGTCGTCCGGATCAGGACAGATAGCGGTCTGGTCGGTTTCGGCGAAACCTGCCCGGTCGGCCCGGTCTATCAACCCAGTCACGCCCTCGGTGCACGCGCCGCCCTCGCTCAGATGGCTCCGAACCTGATCGGCCTGAACGCGCTGGCACTTGATCGAGCCTACGCTGCGATGAATGCGAGCCTGAACGGTCACGCCTATGCCAAGGCCGCAATCGATATGGCGTTGTGGGATCTGCAGGGCAAACATTTTGGTGTTCGTGTCTGCGACCTTCTGGGCGGAGCCGTTACGGAGCGCGTTCCATCCTACTATGCCACCGGCGTCGACGAACCGGACGTGATCGCAAACCTGGCCGAGAAGAAAGCCGCTGAAGGCTATCCTCGTCTGCAGGTGAAGGTCGGTGGCCGCCCCGTCGAAATCGACATTGAGACGGTCCGGAAAGTCTGGGAACGTGTGGGCGGCAAGGTCCGCCTTGCCGTTGACGGGAACCGTGGCTGGACAACCCGTGACGCTCAATTGTTCTCCTCGGCCTGTCGGGATATTCCCTGCATTCTGGAACAACCCTGCAACAGCCTTGAGGAAGTTGCAGCCCTTCGCGGGCTGGTCAGCCATCCGATTTTCCTTGATGAAAGCTCGGAAAATCTGGGCATTGTCATCAAGGCTGCCGGGCAGCGCCTGTGCGATGGGTTCGGGATGAAGGTGACCCGCATTGGCGGCCTTACCCAGATGCGCACCTTCCGGGATATCTGCAGAGTGTCCTCCCTGCCCCACACATGCGATGATTCATGGGGCGGAGACATAATCGCTGCTGCCTGCACCCATATCGGAGCAACCGTAGAGCCTCACCTGCTGGAAGGTGTCTGGCTGGCTCAGCCCTACATCGAGGGTCACTACGACGAGGAAAATCCGGTGGTCATCGAAAACGGCTATATCCCGGTCCCGAAAGGCCTGGGCCTTGGTGTGAATCCTACCGAAGAAAACCTTGGAACGCTGGCAGCCTGTTATGGTTAGATGAATCTGATTGGATGAATCATGCTCGCCTTGATGATTGCAAGACGAGTATTAGTTTGCTACAAGAGGCAAAATGTATACAGAGAGTGCACATGAAATTTGAAGGTATCTATACCCCGATCATCACGCCTCACGGCGATGACGGGAGCATCGATCGGGACGCCTTCGCGGCGATGATCGAACATCTGATTGAGTCCGGCATTCACGGAATTATCGTCGGTGGATCTACTGGTGAGTACTACGCACAGACATCAGAAGAGCGTATCGAACTGATGGGCTTTGCCAAAGAGCTCATTAAAGGTCGCCTGCCCCTTATTATCGGTACTGGCGCGATCCGCACTGAAGAATCTATCATGTATGCAGAGGCAGCCAGGGATATTGGCGCGGACGCCCTTCTGGTGGCCACCCCGCCCTATGCCGTACCTACAGAGCGCGAAAATGCCATGCATGCACTCGCTGTGGACCGGGCCGCCAACCTGCCCATCATGCTCTACAATTACCCCGGGCGCATGGGCGTTTCCATGGGTGAAGAATATCTGGACCGCGTCGGGCGCTCCAAGAATGTGGTGGCGATTAAGGAAAGCTCCGGCGACATCAATCGCGTCCACCTTCTGGCACGTGATTACCCGCACATCCAGATGTCCTGCGGCATGGATGATCAGGCTCTTGAATTCTTTGCCTGGGGCTCACGCAGCTGGGTTTGTGCCGGTTCCAACTTCCTGCCGAAAGAGCACGTGGCCCTGTATGAAGCCTGTGCGGTTCAGGACAATTTCCGTAAAGGACGCCGCATCATGTCTGCGATGATGCCGCTCATGCGGGTTCTGGAACAGGGCGGCAAGTTCATTCAATGCGTCAAGCATGGCTGTGAGATGAGCGGCCTTTATGCGGGCCCTCCACGTGCGCCGCTTCGGCCGCTGAACAAAGATGACAAACGTGCGCTTGAGCAGGTTGTCCGCACTCTGAAAACCACTATTGCGGCCATTGAAGCCGAAAGCGAGGGCTGATCATGACCGACCTTTTGACCCGCGAGGAATACGCCTCCATCGCTGCAGGCCTGACACTGCCCGTCAACAGCTTCGTTGATGGTTCATTCCGCCCAGCGCAGTCCGGCAAGACATTTGCTTCTGTAAACCCGGCAACCGGGGACGAACTGGCTGAGATCGCAGCCTGCGATTCGTCAGATGTGGATTTCGCCGTTCAGAAAGCTCGTGAATCCTTTGACGACGGTCGCTGGCGCTGTTTGCACCCGTCCGAACGGAAAGATGTCCTGATCCGTCTCTGCAAGCTGATCACCCGCAACCGGCGCGAACTGGCCGTGCTGGAATCACTGGACAGCGGCAAGCCTATCCAGGATTGCGAAACGATCGACATTCCGGAAGTCATTCACACAATCAAATGGCATGCGGAAGCCATCGACAAGCTCTATGATCAGACCGCTCCGGCGGGTGATGATGCGGTCGCCATGATCGTTCGCGAGCCGATCGGCGTCGTTGCCTGCGTCCTGCCCTGGAACTTCCCGCTGCTGATGATGGCCTGGAAAATCGGCCCGGCACTGGCCGCCGGCTGTTCCGTCATCGTCAAACCTGCAGAACAGACCTCCCTGACCGCCCTTCGCCTGGCCGAATTGGCCATGGAAGCGGGTATCCCGCGCGGTGTCCTGAACGTTGTCACCGGGCACGGCCCCGACGTTGGGCAACCGCTCGGCCTCCATATGGATGTGGACATGGTCAGTTTTACCGGCTCGACCGAGACCGGACGCCGTTTCCTTCGCTATGCAGCTGATTCCAACCTCAAGAAGGTTGTTCTGGAGTGTGGCGGCAAGAATCCTTGCGTGGTTCTGGACGATGCGGAAGATCTTGATCTTGTTGCAGAACAGGTTGTCAGTGGCGCCTTCTGGAACATGGGAGAAAACTGCTCAGCCGCTTCCCGCCTGATTGTTCATGAAAACATCAAGGAAGAGCTTCTTAAGCGCGTTGTGGCCCATGCTCGCGAATGGCGTATGGGTGATCCTCTTGATCCGGCCAACCGCATGGGCGCGCTCGTCGATCAGGAGCATTTCACCAAGGTCTGTTCCTATCTTGAAAAAGGCCCGTCTGAAGGGGCGGAAGTGGTTCTCGGCGGCTCATCCGTTGATGGCGCATATGTGGAACCGACCATTTTCGACAATGTTGGCAGCGATGCTGCTGTCCTTCGAGAAGAGATCTTTGGTCCGGTTCTGTCTGTGGTCACCGTCAAGAGCTTTGACGAAGCCATTCAGATCGCCAATGACACAGAATACGGCCTTGCCGCCTCTGTCTTTACGGCAAACGCCAAACGCGCCCTGCGGGCTGCCCGCTCAATCCGGGCAGGCACCGTAACAGTCAATTGCTTTGGTGAGGGTGACATCTCAACCCCGTTTGGCGGTTACAAACAGTCCGGCTTTGGTGGTCGTGACAATTCAATCCACGCTCATGACCAGTACACGGAAATGAAAACCATCTGGATTGACCTGTCAGACCGGGCCACAGACGAGGCCGTCAGCTAATGGCAAGGATCGGGTTTATCGGCACCGGAGAGATCGCATCCTGCATGGTAAGCGGCCTCTCCGGCAAGGGACACGACATCAGAATTTCGGAGCGAAACAAAGACCGTGCCGCCACACTGGCAGCCGAGTTCTCAGACGTAAGCACTCACGATAATCAGTCCGTTCTTGATCAGTCAGACATCGTCTGGCTGACCGTAACCGCCGATACAGCCCGATCTCTTCTGCCTGATTTGAACTTTCGTCCGGATCACCGTGTCATCTCTGCAATGATGGGATTGTTTCACGCTGAACTGCAAGACCTGTGTGCCCCTGCGACAGATATTGCCATCACCATTCCGATGCCATTCATCGCAACAGGCAACAGCCCCCTGCCCGTTTATCCGGCGAGTTCAGCGCTTGAAGAGATTTTTGGTGACACAGACACCGTAATACCGCTGACCAGTGAAACCGCATTGAACGCCCACTTCGCGGCAACGGCCCTGTCGTCGCCTCTCTTCGCTCAACTTGCGGCAACATCGGAATGGCTTGGTGAACTGACCGGCAACAGGCAGGACGCCGAGACCTATGTCGCCACACTGTTTGGCGGTTACCTGTCCTCTGTTCCCAATGATGGACAATCCAGGTTTTCAGAACAATTGCAGGCCCTTTCAACAGAGGGCGGCCTGAATGCTACCTTGCTCGCTCATATGAAGGAGCAAGGCCTTGTAACTGCGCTTAAATCCGGCCTGGACGGATTTCGGCAGCGGTTGAATCTCCCGGAATAAACAAAGCAGACATCATGGCGCGTTCGGTTACAAAACTTCCCAAAGACCCTGGGCCTTCCGGATGGAACGCCATTCTGCCAGATTATGAGGCTCCACGCGTTCTCAAGGAGCACCGGACGGCAGACTGGCTCATCATTGGTGGCGGTTTTGCAGGCCTGTCAGCAGCACGCCGCCTAACTCAACTGCGTCCTGATGACAATGTTGCACTTGTTGAGGCTGGTCGCGTCGGCAACGGACCCGCCGGTCGCAATTCCGGCTTCATGATCGATCTGCCGCATGACCTGTCATCTGACAACTATTCCGGCAGTGAGCAGGATCAGGACCGCAAGCAGACAGAGATGAACCGCACGGCCATCCAGTTTGCACGTGAAGCAGCCGAGGAATACGGCCTCGGCTCCGATGTCCTTAATCCCTGTGGCAAGATCAACGGAGCCGCTACCGAGAAAGGTGTCAGGCATAATCTGGCCTATGCGGAAAAACTGGCCAATGTGGGAGAAGCATCCGAGCTTCTTGATGCCAGAGATATGAAGGATCTCACCGGTATCGACTATTATCTAGGTGGCCTCTACACCCCCGGCACTGCCATGCTGCAACCGGCTGCTTATGTAAGGGGACTGGCAACAGCCCTGCAGCAAAAGATAGATCTCTATGAACAGACCCCGGCGGTTTCCTTCAAGCGGGTTGGCTCGGTCTGGCATGTGGGAACGCCGGAAGGATCAATTGAAGCCCCTACAGTCATCATGGCGGTCAATGGGCATATCCAGAGCTTTGGCTATTACCCGAAGCAGTTGATGCACGTGTTTACCTATGCCTCCATGACCCGCGCATTGACTGAAGACGAAATCAACAGGCTCGGCGGCCATCGCCAGTGGCATATCACACCTGCAGACCCCATGGGCGCAACCATTCGCCGGATTTCCGGCACTGGCGGAGATCGTATCATTGTCAGAACCCGCTTCACCTATGATCCGTCCATGGAAGTGAGCGATGACCGTCTCACCAGCGTCGGCAAGGCCCAACAGAAGAGCTTTGACGCCCGATTCCCGATGCTTGCGGGAATGGACATGGACTATGTCTGGGGCGGACGCTTATGTGTGAGCTGGAACGGTGTTCCGGCTTTTGGCCCGCTCGATGACGGGCTTATCTCTGCCTGCTGTCAGAACGGTCTTGGCGCGGCCAAGGGAACCTTGTCCGGCATGCTCGCCGCAGAATTGGCCACCAAGTCAAACAATCCGATGATAGCTGAAATGATGGCCCAGCCCGCCCCAAAGAAGCTGCCGCCAGAGCCTCTCACCTGGTTTGGCGCCAACATGACAATGCGCTGGCGTGAATGGAAGGCAGGCAAAGAGGCCTAGGTGTGGTTCCCACGTGGGCGCAACACGCTTTAACCAGCGGGAATTACAGAGCGTGCGGGGCTTTCCTCTCAAAACCAATCGGTCTATCGTCCGGTCAGAGCGTATCCTGCCTATCAGAACATGAGAATCGCATGCTTCCACGACATCAACACATTCTGGATCTGGCCCGGGCCGAGGGTCAGGTTCTTGTTGATGCCCTGGCTGAACAGTTCAACGTTTCCCCTCAGACAATCCGCAAGGATCTGAATGAACTCTGCGACAAACAGCTCCTGTTCAGAACCCATGGCGGGGCCATTCTCTCCTCACACACGGAAAATCTGGAATATGCTCGGCGTGGACAGATTGCAGCGCCTGAGAAACAGGCCATCGCCCGCATTGTCGCTGACCTGATCCCTCAGCGAGCATCTCTCTTCATCAATATAGGCACAACCACCGAAGCAGTCAGTCAGGCTTTGCTGGAGCATGAACGGCTGATGGTCATCACCAACAATATCAATGTGGCCAATATCATGCGTCCGCATGAGCATGTGGAAGTGATGATCGCCTGTGGTCTGGTTCGCGGGTCAGATGGTGGCATCGTTGGAGAGGCCGCGGTTGATTTTATCAGGCAGTTCAAAACCGATTATGCCATTATCAGCGCGTCGGCTGTCGATCAGGACGGCACGTTGATGGACTACGATTATCGCGAAGTCAAAGTCTCCCAGGCCATCATCCAGAATGCACGCAATGTCATTCTTGTGGCCGATTCAAGCAAGTTCGAGCGTTCCGCTCCCGTACGGATTTGCGCCCTTGAAGAGATCGACACCTTCGTGACCGGAGATGGGGTACCGAAGGGAATCGAGACGCTGTGCGCCACGCATAACGTGACACTTATCAAGGCCACTTGAGTCTCCTAATTCCCAAGCCTGCGCTTGACTTTCCATAGTACCGGCGGCAAGACAGGTCGTCTCCGGGGCAGTACCATCCCGGACCAGTTCATCCTCAGAGAAAAGCCGGATATCTTATGTCAAACTCCGCTCCCCGCGTCTCCTATGTCAGTCTTGGCTGCCCGAAAGCTCTGGTGGACTCAGAGCGGATCATTACCCACCTGCGGGCAGAAGGGTATGAGATCACCATGGAGCACAAGGGCTCCGATGTGGTGATCGTCAATACCTGCGGATTTCTCGACAGCGCTCAAGCCGAGTCTCTCAGTGCTATCGGTGAAGCGTTGAATGAAAACGGCAAGGTGGTTGTAACCGGCTGCATGGGGGCCGAGCCTGAGAAAATTCTCGCGCCCTACCCCAATGTCCTGTCCGTCTCCGGCCCGCAACAATATGAAACCGTAATCGACGCGGTTCATCGTGCGGTCCCCCCGGCACATGACCGGTTCACGGATCTGGTCCCGCCGGAAGGCATCAAGCTCACCCCGCGCCATTACGCCTATCTGAAGATTTCGGAAGGCTGTTCCAATCGCTGCACCTTCTGCATCATCCCGCAATTGCGCGGGGATCTGGTATCGCGCCCGGCCAATGAAGTGCTGCGGGAAGCAGAGCGACTGGTCAATGCAGGTGTGAAGGAACTGCTGGTCATTTCACAGGACACCAGCGCCTACGGGCTCGACATGAAATATGCCGAGAGCCCTTGGAAAGACCGCTCCGTCCGCTCCAAGTTCCTGGATCTCTGCACAGAACTGGGCGAACTGGGGGCCTGGGTGCGCCTTCACTATGTTTATCCTTATCCTCATGTGGATGAAGTCATTCCCCTGATGGCCGAGCGCAAGGTTCTGCCCTATCTGGATATCCCGTTCCAGCATGCATCCCCTGCAGTGCTCAAGAACATGCGCCGCCCGGCCCATCAAATCAAAACTCTCGACCGGATTAACGCATGGCGTGGCATCTGCCCGGATCTGGCCATTCGCTCCACCTTCATCGTCGGCTTCCCTGGTGAGACCGATGAGGATTTCGAGTTTCTTCTCGACTGGCTGCGGGAAGCCCGTCTTGAGCGTGTCGGCTGCTTCCAGTACGAGCCGGTGGATGGGGCCAAATCGAATGGCATTGCGGACGAAGTGCCAGACGACGTGAAAGAGGACCGCTGGCACCGCTTCATGCAGGTACAGCAGGAAATCAGCGCAGACATCCTGCAGAAGAAGATCGGCCGTGATGTAAAAGCCATCATCGACGAAGTTGATGAACATGGCCCGGTTGGCCGCACAGAATGGGATGCACCGGAAATTGACGGCATGATCCATCTGTCCGGTGATGAAGCCGTCAAACCCGGCGACATCGTCACAGCAACGATCACCCATGCAGATGAGTACGACTTTGTCGGCACCATCAAATCGGTCGACTGACATCGCGGAGCCCGAGTTGATTTGCCTCATGTGAGAACGTGTGCAGGCGCGCTACCCTCACAACATCCTGAGACACAGCGGATATGGAGGTCGTGATGGCTGCACAATCGACTGACGGGCTTTTAAGGCAGATTATCGAGCTGGCGAAAGAGAAAGGCCTGCGCATTGCGACCGCCGAAAGCTGCACAGGTGGCATGATCGCAGCACGGCTGACTGATATCCCCGGCTCATCTTCTGTCTTTGAGCGAGGCTTCGTCACCTATTCCAATGAAGCCAAGATCGAAATGCTGGGTGTTCGCACCGCTGTTCTGCTGGAACACGGAGCCGTCAGCGCCCCCGTCTCCAAAGCCATGGCGGAAGGCGCCCTGTCATCCAGCAATGCAGATCTGTCTGTGGCCGTAACAGGTATTGCAGGTCCAGGCGGGGAAACAGACGGGAAGCCCGTTGGCCTCGTCCATCTTGCAACAGCCAATCGCAACGGACCATTACTACACCGGGAAATGCGCTATGGTGATCTGGGCCGCGCAGGCATCAGAGAGGCAACCGTTCTGACCGGCCTCGAAATGCTGTTTGAGCAGCTAAAAACAGATTAAGTTAGTGCATTCAGGCCTCATGCTGCGACTTCGCACGAAACCCAAGTTGTTCGCACCTATGTGAGATCGGTTGTCTCAACACAAAAGCTGATTGTGCTGCGGAGAATTGAAACATCGATATGACCAACCTATAATTCAGGTGGGACTAGATGGCTCCAGGCTTATCCGGAATGAATGAAACTGATGCACAAACTCTGGAATTCTATGACTCTGATGCATCAGCTTATGCAGAACGACAGCCTCACAAGAAAGATGAGGAAGCGCTCAACCAGTTCATGGAGCACTTGCCAGAAGGAAGTGCTGTTTGCGACCTTGGATGCGGCAACGGATGGGCCTCTGCTAAACTCATAGAACATGGTTTTCAGGTGACGGCGGTTGACGGATCAGCGGGGCTGGCGTTGGAAGCAAACCGAAATTATGGCGTGTCAGTCAACGTCATGACATTTGAAGATTTCAAATACCATGCGACGTTCCACGGATTATGGGCATGTTGGTCGTTATATCACTCGCCCCGTGCAAATTTTCCAAAGCTTCTGAAAAGAGTTTCTGACAGTGTCATTCCAGGCGGAGTATTGTTCATTTCTGTCAAAGGTGGGACAGGTGAGAGTCGGGATTCCTTTGGTCGATTCTATTCCTATTTCGAATGGAATGAGCTGAAGGATATCATAGAAACTACTGTAGATGGGATAATCATCAACCAAGACAGTTGGTCAGACAAGTGTTTCGAGGGCAAGAATACGCTGCTTCATCAGGTTCTCATACGAAAGTCAGGTTAGCCCACTCGCTGCAACGCACCTGCCTCAGAAATCCCACTGCTTTCGGAGCAAAGCACGGTAATATGAAGAGCTCCGATATCAGCCGTAAACCAGCCCGGCCCGTTGCTCAAATGCATCGGAGAATTTGCGGAACGCCTTGTCGAACATGGCGCCCATAAGAATACCCAGAGCTTTGCTGCGAAATTCATAGTCAATGTAGAAATCCACGTGGCAGCCGCCCTCGGTTTCGAGAAAGGTCCAGCGGTTTTCCAGATGTTCAAACGGCCCGTCCAGATACTCGGCTACGATCAGCTTTTGCGCCGGATCAAGCGTTACTTTTGATGTAAACGTTTCCCGCACCAGCTTGTAAGCCACGGTCATGTTGGCAATCAGAATTTCCCGTCCATCATCCTGCACCTTGCGGCCGCGTACCTGCAAGCGATCGCACAGTGGTACAAATTCCGGATAGCGTTCGACATCCGCAACCAAACGAAACATCTCGTCCGGCGTATGACGCACCAGCTTACGCGACTGAAACTTCGGCATTGGGCTCTTAACCTCAGGAGACCTTCGTGGCTCGCGCGGCCTGAAGCTTCTTGAAATCATCTCCGGCATGGTGAGATGATCGTGTCAGAGGGCTTGCAGAAACCAGCAGGAAACCCTTTGCATAAGCAATGGTTTCGAGGGATTTGAATTCTTCCGGCGGCACAAAACGGATAACCGCATGGTGTTTACGGGTCGGCTGCAGATATTGGCCAACCGTAAGGAAATCCACGTTCGCGGTTCTCAGATCATCCATCAGCTGAAGAATTTCGTTCCGCTCTTCACCAAGACCGACCATGATGCCCGACTTGGTGAACATATCCGGATCCAGCTCCTTCACCCGCTGCAACAGGCGAATGGAATGGAAATAGCGCGCACCAGGGCGCACTGTCAGATAGTTCGATGGAACCGTCTCAAGATTGTGGTTGAAGACATCCGGTTTGGCATCAACAACGATCTCGAGCGCCCCCTCCTTGCGGAGGAAATCAGGCGTCAGAACTTCAATGGTTGTTTCCGGCGACTTGTTGCGGATGGCACGGATCACATTGGCAAAATGCGTTGCACCGCCATCATCCAGATCATCACGGTCAACAGACGTGATCACCACATGCTGTAGGCCCATGGACGCGACGGCCTCCGCAATTCCTTCAGGCTCGTTCTGGTCAACCGGCCCAGGCATACCAGTCCGCACGTTGCAGAAGGCGCAGGCACGGGTGCAGGTATCACCCAGAATCATGAAACTCGCATGCTTCTTCGACCAGCATTCTCCAATATTCGGACAGCCAGCCTCTTCACATACCGTTACAAGATTGTTGTTGCGAACAATCTTGGTCGTTTCCTTAAACACCTGAGACCCTGGAGCCTTGACCCTGATCCAGGCCGGTTTACGCTGGATGGGATTGTCAGGCCGGTGAGCCTTTTCCGGATGACGCGGGCGCTTCTGCTCCCCGGAAACCGTGTCGACAATCGTAACCATCAGGCAAACTCCATCAAGGATCCGCACAGGATATTGCCACGCGCATAAAGGCGGCAAATCCGGCTTTGGTCAAAGAAAGACAATGCCCGGCACTGCCTTTCACTCTTACTTCTTTACGGCGCGATAGACCACAAGGACCAATATTGCACCACCACTGGCAACAATCAGCTGGTCAATAAATCCACCAACCAGATGAAGGCCCAGCCTGCTGGCGATAAATCCGCCAACAAAAGCCCCCACCAGTCCCACAACCAGGTTGGTGAGAAGTCCGTGATCCGACTTCGTAACCTTTTCCGCAATGTACCCGGCAAGAATGCCGATCACGATCCAGGCTATGAATCCCATAGCGTGTCTCCTGTAATTTGTACGTACCCCCTGTACAAATTACGTATGTATCACTCTATCATAGGCATCCAAAACACTTTCGTGCATCATTTCAGACAGGGTCGGATGCGGGAACACCGTATGCATCAGCTCTTCTTCAGTGGTTTCAAGCCCCATGGCCACCACAAACCCCTGTATAAGCTCGGTCACTTCAGCGCCAATCATGTGAGCACCGATCAGCTGCCCGGTCTTGGCGTTGAACACGGTCTTGATAAGACCTTCCGGCTCTCCAAGGGCAATTGCCTTGCCGTTACCTGAGAACGGGAAGCGACCGACACGAACCTCAATGCCGCGTTCCTTCGCAGCCTTTTCCGTCAGACCAACGGACGCGACCTGCGGGTGACAGTAGGTGCAGCCCGGGATCTGTTCCTTGTCCATTGGGTGCGCATTGAGCCCCGCAATTTTCTCGATGCAGATGACACCCTCATGCTCGGCCTTGTGAGCCAGCATCGGCGGGCCAGCCACATCACCAATCGCGTAGAGGCCGGGTACATTGGTCCGACCATAGCCATCTGTGACAATGCAGCCGCGATCGGTTTTCACCCCAAGTGTCTCAAGGCCGATATTCTCGACATTTCCAACCACACCGACAGCGGAAATAACGCGATCAACGGTGACTTCCGTCACCTTGCCTTTCGCATCTTCAATGCTGGCAGTCACATTGTTCGCGCCTTTTTTCAAAGCCGTTACCTTGGATTTGGTCTTGATGGTCAGTCCCAGCTTCTTGAACTGCTTTTCAGCTATCTTGGCAATCTCGGGATCTTCCACCGGCATCACCTGGTCCATAACCTCAACCACGGTCACATCCGCTCCAAGCGCATTGTAGAAGCTGGCAAACTCGATACCGATTGCACCGGACCCAACGACCAGGAGAGATTTCGGCATCGCGTCAGGGACGAGTGCCTCGAAATAGGTCCAGACCAGTTTTCCATCCGGCTCGAGGCCCGGCAATGCACGAGGACGGGCACCTGTCGCAACAATCGTGTGCTTGGCGGTGTAGTCACCGGCATTCTCTCCGGCAACCTTGATCTTGCCAGGCGCGGTCAAGGTCGCTTCGCCCTTGATCACAGTGACTTTATTTTTCTTCAGCAGGAAACCGACGCCATTATTCAGGCGCTTGGATACGCCACGGGAGCGCTCTACAACAGCCTTCAGATCAAAACTCACCTTGTCGACAGAGAGGCCATAATCACCGGCATGCTGCATATAATGGTAGATCTCTGCAGAACGCAAAAGAGCCTTTGTCGGAATACAACCCCAGTTGAGGCAGATGCCACCAAGCTCATTCTTCTCGATGATCGCTGTCTTAAAGCCCAGTTGCGCAGAGCGAATGGCCGTCACATAACCGCCCGGTCCCGAACCGATGATGATGACATCAAATGCTGTATCCGCCATTTTCATTCCTTTGTCTTGCTAGACCGTGCAGTGCGTGGCAGGTTGCCTCGATCCTTTATGAAGCGCGTGCGCTCCACCCCATTGAAGTTTCATGATGCTCGATAAAACAAAAGCCCTTGTACTCCTGTGCGTCGCCCAGGTGGCTGTTGTCTCTCTGTGGTTTTCCGCCTCCGCGGTCGCTCCGGACCTGCAGCGGGAATTTGCGATTTCGCCGGACCGGATGGCCCTGCTGACCTCTGCCGTACAGGTCGGCTTTGTCGTCGGCAGTCTTATCAGCGCCATTGCCGGGCTTGCAGACAGAATGGACCCGCGTCGCTTTTTCATGATTTCGGCGCTCGTAGGTGCCAGCGCCAATGCCGCATTCCTTCTGGTGGAACCCGGCTCGTGGAGCTCCATAACGCTGCGCTTCATGACCGGTGCCATTATGGCAGGCACGTATCCTGTCGGAATGAAGCTGGCTGTGAGCTGGTCGAACAAGTCGGATGCGGGTCTCCTGGTCGGCACCCTTGTGGGCGCTCTGACACTCGGCTCCGCCATGCCACATCTGTTTGCTTTCTTCGGTGGTCTCGACTGGCGCGTCGTGCTGCTTGCAGCTTCGGCCTTTGCCGTATCCGGTGCCGTTATTATCAACTGGGTTCAGCCCGGCCCCGGCCTCAAGCGTGCTGCCCGTTTCAACCCGCAGACCATTCTTCGTGCCTGGCGCCATAAGCCGACCCGCCTCGCCAATTTCGGCTATTTCGGCCATATGTGGGAACTCTATGCCATGTGGGGCTGGATCGGCGTCTTTCTGATTGCCAGCTTTGAAGCATCCGGCCTCGGCGATCCGTACGGTGCTGGCAAGATTGGAGCCTTCTTCGCTGTTGCCATAGGAACTGTCGGAGCGGTCTACGGAGGTTGGATTGCGGACCGGATCGGCAGAACAATGCTGACCATGCTGGCGATGACCATCAGCGGTCTCTGTGCCCTGCTGATCGGCTTTACATTCGGTGGCCCGGTCTGGCTGATGGTCCTGATTATCGGCATATGGGGCATCAGTGTGATCGCCGACAGCGCCCAGTTCTCCACCAGCGTTTCTGAGCTGGCTCAACCGGATACAATCGGCACCATGCTGACCGTGCAAACCGCTACCGGGTTCGCTCTGACGCTCATCACTGTGCAAGGCATGCCCCATTGGGTATCTCTTGTCGGTTGGCAATGGGCCTTTGCCCCTCTGGCAATCGGCCCCTTCCTTGGCGTTTATGCCATGTATCGCCTCCGGCTGAGACCGGAGGCAACACAGCTTGCCAATGGGAAACGCTAGACCAGCATTCCCATCGGGTTTTCGATATAGGCCTTGAAGGCCTGGAGAACCTGGGCTCCGAGCGCACCGTCAACCGCACGATGGTCAGTGGAAAGCGTCACGCTCATCACTGTTGCCGCTGCCAGAGCACCGTCTTTGACAACAGCCCGCTGTTCACCGGCACCCACCGCGAGAATGGTTGCATGCGGCGGGTTGATCACCGCCGAAAACTCTTTGACCCCAAACATGCCCAGATTGGACACAGCCGACGTGCCACCCTGATATTCCTGCGGCTGAAGTTTTCTGTCGCGGGCACGGCCTGCCAGATCCTTCATTTCATTGGCAATCGTAGAGAGCGTCTTCTGCTCCGCCTTGCGAATGATTGGCGTAATCAGGCCGCCGGGAATAGACACTGCCACACCGATATCGGCATGTTTGTGGATCAGCATTTCGCCATCTGTCCAGCTTGCATTCGCATCCGGGACATCCCGCAAGGCAAGCGCATGCGCCTTGATCACCATGTCATTGACAGAAATCTTGTAAGCTGGCTTGCCGTCCTTGTCCTTCGGAGCAGCATCATTCAGCTGCATGCGAAGAGCCAGAAGCGCATCAAGCTCACACTCGACAGTCAGATAGAAGTGCGGCACGGTCTGCTTGGCTTCCGTCAGACGCTTGGCGATGGTCTTCCGCATGCCATCATGCGGCACAGCCTCATAACTGCCCTCTTCAAACAAGGCCTTGACCTTATCATCGGACGGTCCGGCTGGAGCTGGGGCCGCCGCAGCAGCAGGTGCCGCTGCAGGAGCGGCTTCGGCTTTCGAACCGGCTTTTCCGACACCAGTCTCAAGCGCGTTTTCGATATCGCGTTTGACGATGCGGCCACGCGGTCCTGTTCCTGACAGAAGAGACAGGTCAAGGCCATTCAGCCCGGCAAGACGACGGGCCAGCGGAGACGCAAAAATGCGTTCACCACCGGATGCTGCGGGCGCTGCTGGCGCAGGTTGAGCTGCTGCAGGTGCAGCGGCCACAGCAAGTGCTGGAGCTTCAGCAGCCGGAGCAGCCGCGGGTGCTGCAGGAGCCGGAGCCGCAGCCCCGTCAAGAGCAGACGCGTCTTCGCCATCTTCAAGCAGAAGGGCAATCGTGGTGTTGACGGCAACATCCGCTGTTCCGTCTGCCACCAGGATCTTGCCGATGACACCTTCATCGACGGCTTCCACTTCCATGGTCGCCTTATCAGTCTCAATCTCGCAAAGCACATCGCCGGAGGAGACTTCATCGCCTTCTTTGACAAGCCATTTGGCCAGATTTCCGGATTCCATCGTTGGTGACAGGGCCGGCATCAGAATATTGATTGGCATCTTTCTTCCCCCAATGCTCAGGCGTATGTCACAGCTTTGACAGCGTCGATGACCTCACCCACATTTGGCAGGGCCAGCTTTTCCAGATTGGCCGCATAAGGCATCGGCACATCCTTGCCGGTGACGCGCACAACAGGCGCATCCAGATAGTCAAATGCTTCTTCCATCAGGCGCATGCCGATTTCAGAGGAAATCGAGCACTGTGGCCACCCCTCTTCCACCGTCACGCAGCGACCGGTCTTGATAACAGAGCGGGTCACTGTCTCCATATCCAGCGGACGCAGGGTTCGAAGATCGATGACCTCGGCCTCAATACCCATACCTGCCAGTTCTTCTGCAGCCTGGGTGGCATAGGTCATGCCAATGCCGAATGAGACAATGGTCACATCATTGCCCGGGCGAACAACCTTGGCCTTGCCAATCGGCACCGTGAAGTCATCCAGAGCCGGAACATCAAAGCTCTGACCGTAGAGAATTTCGTTCTCAAGGAAGACCACCGGGTTCGGGCTGCGGATCGCTGACTTCAGCAGGCCTTTGGCATCTGCTGCAGACCAGGGCTGAATAACCGTCAGACCCGGAACAGCGCTGTACCAGGCTGAATAGTCCTGGCTGTGCTGGGCCGCAACACGCGCAGCCGCACCATTGGCACCGCGGAAGACAATCGGACAGCCAACCTGACCGCCGGACATATAAAGCGTCTTGGCAGCGGAGTTGATGATGTGGTCAATCGCCTGCATGGCGAAGTTGAATGTCATGAACTCAACAATCGGACGCAGGCCGGTAAATGCGGCACCGGCACCAAGACCGGCAAAGCCATGCTCGGTGATTGGTGTATCAATCACCCGACGCTCGCCAAACTCGTCCAGAAGGCCCTGGGTGATCTTGTAAGCACCCTGATATTCAGCAACTTCCTCACCCATGACGAAGACATCGCCATCCCGGCGCATCTCTTCAGCCATGGCATCGCGCAGCGCTTCACGCACTGTCGTCGACACCATTTCCGTGCCTGCCGGAACTTCAGGGTCTGCTTCCACAGGTGCGGCCACAGGAGCCGCAGGGACCGGAGCAGCAGCAGGAGCCTCGACCGGTGCCGCAGCCGCTTCAGGAGCAGCGGCAGGCTGAGCAGGAGCTGCATCCATCGCAGAAGCGTCTTCACCGTCTTCAAGCAGGATAGCAATTGCGGTGTTCACCTTTACGGCTTCCGTACCCGCATCAATCAGGATCTTGCCGATGGTGCCTTCATCAACGGCTTCCACTTCCATGGTTGCCTTGTCGGTTTCGATCTCGGCGATCACATCACCTGAGGAGACTTCATCCCCCTCTTTCACGAGCCACTTGGCGAGATTGCCCTCTTCCATGGTCGGAGAGAGCGCTGGCATCAAAATTTCAATTGGCATCGAAGCACTCCTTCCAATCAGCGGGTAATATCAGTCCAGAGCTCGGATACATCCGGCTCGGGATCTGTCTGGGCAAATTCTGCGGCTTCAGAAACGACCTGGCGCACTTCCTTGTCGATGGCTTTCAGATCGTCTTCCGTCACCCATTTCTTGTCCAGCATGCGCTGACGGACCTGCTCAATCGGGTCATGCTCGTTGCGCATTTTCTGCACTTCATCCTTGGACCGGTATTTCGCCGGGTCGGACATGGAGTGACCGCGATAGCGATAAGTGATCATCTCAAGAATATAAGGACCATCACCGGCCCGGCAGTGTGCCATGGCCCGGTCTGCTGCATCCTTGACGGCGCGCACATCCATCCCGTCGACCTGCTCACCCGGGATTCCAAAGGAGGCACCGCGCTGGGAAAGGTCTGTTGTTGAGGAGTGACGCTCAACTGACGTGCCCATGCCGTATTTATTGTTCTCAATGACGTAGATGACCGGCAGGTGCCAGAGCTTCGCCATATTGAAGCTCTCGTAAACCTGTCCCTGGTTGGACGCACCGTCACCGAAATAGGTCAGGCTGACATTGTTATTGCCGCGATATTTGTTGGCAAAGCCAAGGCCTGTGCCAAGAGACACCTGGGCACCCACAATACCGTGGCCACCGTAGAAGTGCTTTTCGACGCTGAACATGTGCATCGAACCGCCCTTGCCTTTTGAGAGGCCACCGGCACGCCCGGTCAACTCAGCCATCACACCTTTCGGGTCCATACCGCAGACGAGCATATGTCCATGGTCACGGTAACCGGTAATAACCTGGTCCCCTTCAATGGAGGCCATCTGCATGCCGACAACAACAGCTTCCTGACCGATATAGAGGTGGCAGAAGCCGCCGATGTAACCCATGCCATACAACTGCCCCGCCTTTTCCTCAAAACGCCGGATCAGAAGCATGTCGCGATAAGCGCGCATATCTTCTTCCTGATTGAACTCAGGCGTTTTGGACGTTGTTTTGGAAGAGCGGGACTTGGAAGCAGTGGATCGTTTGGGTGTTCGGGATTGTGTGGCAGCCATATGGGCACTCCGAGCGTTTCCTGATCGCGATGCAGTTAACCTAAAGGAAGACGCGGAGACTGCCAAGCCGTATCTCACTGAGAAAAAAGGCTATAGACGTATGTTTTAGAACAATTTTTGAAAATAAACTTAAATCAAGCTAATTTATATAATTAACTTAATTCAGGGTGATTTATAGAATCTCTGGTCGTTATTCGTGCGGCAGCACAACAATATCATTGACGTGCACATAATTCAGATTACGCCGGGCAAGCTCATCAATCAAATCCCGGTCCAGGCTTTCCGGCTTGAGCAGAGACACGCGATGTTCGATTCGCAGCTTCTCTGACTGCAGAGCAGCAAGTTCTGCCTCAAGAGACGCAATCCTAACGGCCATACGCTTCTTCGCATAAACACCGTAGTCACCATTGAGAGCATGAAAAGCAAAATAGGAAAGACAGAGTACGCATAGAAGCGGAACATACAGTTTCGCAACAACCCGGCGCTTTCTCTGCCGCGTACTCATAACAAGCCGTACTCCAACACAATTCGGCGAATTGTGACGGTACTCACTACACACCCGCCACACTCTTATGACTACGGCGCTAAGGTTAAGAAGAGGTTTGCAAGCAGGCGGGTGTGATCAAGTTCTGCAAGAAAAGTGTGCCAATTCACACCCGGATTTCACATTCATAAATTCAGACTTTTTGATGCGAAAAGATCTGGAATGAGCTGCGGATGTGTACTGACCTCAGACCAGGATCAAAACTCATTGCTGATGTTCATTCTAGAGACAGCACCCTGACAACAGGGCCATGAGGAACAGAAACGGGGTCAGAGCATATCGCTCTGACCCCGAAAGCAATCAATCGTCTATCCTCCGGCCAACTGTGAAGGCCGGACGGATCAATCAGCGCTTGAGAATGCTCCGCCCAGCATAGACCGCCTGAGGGCCGAGCTCTTCTTCAATCCGAATGAGCTGATTGTATTTGGCCAACCGGTCAGACCGTGCAAGAGAGCCTGTCTTGATCTGTCCGCAATTGGTGGCAACAGCCAGATCAGCAATTGTGGAATCTTCCGTTTCACCGGAACGGTGAGACATAACAGCGGTGTAGCTGGCCTTATGCGCCATCTCAACCGCATCAAGTGTCTCGCTGAGTGATCCGATCTGGTTCACTTTCACAAGTATAGAGTTGGCCACACCCTGGGCGATGCCCTGCCCCAGGCGCTCGGAATTGGTGACAAACAGATCATCACCGACCAACTGGCAACGGTCACCGACTTTTTCCGTCAGGGCCTTCCAGCCATCCCAGTCGTCTTCCGCCATGCCATCTTCAATCGAGATGATCGGATAATCATCCACCAGTGCAGCAAGATAGTCGGCCATTTCCTCAGATGAGAGAACCTTACCCTCGCCTGACAGATTATACTGACCGTCCTTGAAGAATTCCGTCGATGCCACATCAAGGGCAAGACAGACATCATCGCCCGGCGTGTAACCGGCAGCGGAAACAGATTCCATAATGAAATCAAGTGCGGCGCGGGTTGAAGCGATATTCGGTGCAAAACCGCCTTCATCACCAACATTGGTGTTATGGCCAGCCGCATTCAACGCTTTCTTCAGCGTGTGAAAGATTTCCGACCCCATACGAACAGCCTCGGAAATTGATTCAGCACCGACCGGCATGATCATGAATTCCTGAACATCAATCGGGTTGTCCGCATGCTCACCACCATTGATGATGTTCATCATCGGCACCGGCAGCGTCCGGGCATAGGCGCCACCCACATAACGGTAGAGTGGCAGGCCGGATGCCTGGGCCGCCGCTTTGGCAACTGCAAGAGAAACACCGAGGATGGCATTTGCACCGAGACGGCCTTTGTTGTCAGTTCCATCGAGCTGGATGAGCGCTTCATCGATATGAATCTGGTCTTCTGCATCCATGCCGCTGATTGCCGAGAAAATCTCATCATTCACGGCATCAACAGCCTTCAGAACACCCTTGCCCAGATAACGTTCGCCGCCATCACGCAACTCGACCGCCTCATGAGCACCGGTAGACGCGCCGGACGGCACAGCCGCACGACCAAAAGACCCATCCTCCAGGATGACATCAACTTCAACGGTCGGATTACCCCGACTGTCCAGAATTTCACGGGCGGTGATGTCAACAATGGCGGTCATCTGATGTCCTCTTTGCAAATCGCAGGGCCTAGCATTTCGAATTCCCTCGCTTCTAACCGAACGAAACCGAGAATGAAAGAGACAGATACATCCCCAAAATGACGGTAATGCAACAAAAGGGCGAAACCGTCCTGTCAGCAAAACACTTACGCCGGCAACAGACATTGCTTCAAAGTCTGTTTTGGCCAAAGCTCTACCAATCATGCAGAATAAATGCCGATTGATCTCAGGGAGGGTCAGATGCAGGGTCACTGTTTGTGTGGAGCAATCCGATTTGAAGTGGATGAGCCGGTAGAGGCCTGCGTCAATTGCCATTGCGAGAGCTGCAGGCGCCAATGCTCAGCCCCAATGACCACATATATCGGCGTTCTGGACAAAAACTGGCGCTGGATTTCAGAACCGGCCAAGGTCTACAGATCGTCTCCTGGCGTCGAGAGGCGGTTCTGTGCCGAATGCGGCACCCCTATCTCGTTCAGATCGCTCAAGATGTCTGACACCATGCATTTCTATGTGGCTGCGATGGAGAGACCTGAACGATTCGAGCCAAGCCTGCATGTTTCACATGAGGAGAAATTGCCCTGGCTCAAGCTGGCAGATGGACTGCCAACCTGTGTCGGACCGGATTATACCAAAGCCGAGATTCAGGACGCTGATAACAGTGCCGACAATCAGCCGGATTGAACCACCGTTCCATCCAACAAGGCCTGAACTCTCTCAGCGATTGCCAGACAGGATGTGAGGCCCGGTGATTCTATACCGTGCAGCCCCACATAGCGCACGCCCTCCACACCATCCGAGACATTGATGACAAAATCTCCGCCACGCATAACCTTTGGCCGTATACCGGCGTAAGACGGGACAAGATTGTCCGGCTCAAGATCAGGGAAATATGAACGAACACGCCCTGTAAACCGTGCGGCAAGTTCACTGGAGACGGAGTAATCCAATTGATCCGGTTCAGTCTCGGGCAAGAGCCAGTCCACATCAGGGCCAAACCTGCCACTGCCAGCCATATCAAGGGTAAAATGCACCCCCAGGCCACCCGGTTCCGGAATTGGATAGATCAGACGGGAGAACGGCGTTTTGCCGGAATAAGAACAATAGCACCCCTTGGCGAACCGAAACTCTTCAATCTGATCCGGATCGGCTCCCAGCATTGTAGAGACGCGGGCAGAAAAGAGACCGGCTGCATTGACGACAAGCCGTGTCCGGAGCCGATATTGGTCCTGGCCGTCTTCAAGACTGACGGATAGTTCCCCTCGCTGCCAGTCCCCTCCATTAACTGAGGAGCGGAAGGCTATGAAACCGCCTGCATCCTCTATTTCGCCAACAAAGGATGTCATCAGTGCATGGGAATCAACAATACCTGTCGACGGAGAACAGACAGCCGCTACAGAGAACAGGGCCTGCTCCTCTTGCCTCTCCCGGGCGGAAAGGAAGTAGAGATCTTCAACGCCTTTATTCCGCGCATCGGACACAATGCCGGAGAGTGTGTCCTCTTCGGACGGATTTGTTGCAACAATCCATTTGCCGATACGTTGATGAGGAACATGGAAATTGCGGCAATAGTCATAGAGCAAATGCTTGCCGCGCTGGCAAAGTTCGGTCTTGAGCGATCCTGCCGGATAATAGATCCCGGCATGAATGACCTCAGAGTTTCGGGAACTCGTCTCCATGCCGACCATATCGTGCTGTTCCAGAACAAGAACAGAATGGCCCGAGAGCGCCAGAGCCCGCGCCACCGCAAGCCCCACAACGCCAGCACCAATCACAACAGAATCGAACTCGTAATCGGCCATCATCAGCTCTTTTTCTCGTTCATGACAGATGAAACCTACAGGAACCGCATGTCGAAAACACGTCTGCATTAACCGGTGTGAAAAAGAACTGGTACAGAGTGGATCTGCTGCCTAAATTAGCGGCAATCTGATCAACCTGTGAAAAAGACAAATCTCCATGGATACAAAACTTCTGGGACAAGCCGCCGAGGTTCCTCAAACGCCTGAAGAGGCCATTCTGGATCGCGTGCCCAATCCGCACACAGATACAGATTACGTGACCCGTTTCGTCTGCCCGGAATTCACTTCGATCTGCCCAGTGACGGGGCAGCCCGATTTCGCCCATATCGTCATTGATTACATCCCTGACGAATGGCTGGTTGAATCCAAAGCCCTGAAACTCTTCATGCAATCCTTCCGCAATCATGGTGCTTTTCATGAAGACTGCACGGTAATGATCGGCAAGCGTCTTGTGGAAACGCTGTCGCCGCGGTGGCTGCGGATCGGTGGATACTGGTATCCGCGTGGCGGCATCCCGATTGATGTCTTCTGGCAAACCGGTCAGCAGCCAGATGGCGTCTGGATTCCTGATCAGGGTGTCGTTCCCTATCGTGGCCGGGGATAAACATCATGTCAGTCCTGATTATCACCAATGGCGACTCCGCTGCCAGCCTGCTGGAAGAGGCAAAGCTGGCCGACACTGTTCTTCCGTGGCGCGATGTCCTCCACGAAGGCCCGCTGCCGCAGGACAAGCAAGGACCGGATTTCTGGGCTGTCCGAGCGGATTACCTTGCCAGCCAGTTTGGCGGGGCACGGGATGAGATTCTGAAGGACTTCGAAGACCGTCATGCCATCCTCGAGAATCACGAGGCCTTTGAGCGCATTGAACTGTGGTTCGAGCACGACCTCTATGACCAGCTGCAGCTCATTGAGTGCCTGACAGTGCTTGCGGATCTCAACGCAATCAACAAGACTTACCTGGTCCAGTCCCCCACATTTCTCTCCATGAAGACCGCAGAGACAATCGGCGACCTCCTAAGCCTGCGGGTTCCGGTAGCCCCTGCGGCTCTGGTGTCGGCACAGAAGGCATGGCTTGCAGTACGTTCATCCAACCCGCAGGCCATCGAAACCATGCGCGCGGATGAGATCACAGATCTGATGTTCCTCCGGCCCGCGCTCAAGCGTCTGCTGCAGGAATATCCCGGCCCTGAAGGTCTCTCACGAACCGAGCGGCAAATCCTTTATTCCATTGATCGCGGGATAAGCCGCACCGGCATGCTGTTCGCCAGAGCGCTGAATATGGAAGAAGCGGCTTTTATGGGAGATCTATCCTTCTACACCATTCTGTCTTCCATGCAGCACTGTGCCTTCCCGCTTGTCCAGGGCCTCTCGGAACCCTTCTCAAGCGCTGTTATGGATGACGGTGAAAGGCGGAAGGCCTTCATTACCAGCAATCTCGAACTGACGCAGACAGGCAAAGATGCCCTCAATGGCAAGCTCGATATTATCGGTCTGAACGGTATAGACAGGTGGATTGGCGGCCATCATCTGAAAGGCCTGCCCTGCTGGCGCTGGGATGATGAGAACGAACGTCTGGTCGCACCACCGCTCAGTCATTGATCAGCAACATACAAAATCAGAGGAGTTGGCGGTACTATCACATGAGCGTTATTGCCAGCTTCCAACAGCATATAGATACAATTTTATTCAATCCGATAGCCAGATATTAAGATCGCATCCTTAAACTAAGCCGTATCTATGACAAGAGATCGGTCTCTACCATGTCTTTCACGCTCAAAAGCCTATTCAAACGGTTTCGCCACGATGAGCGCGGCGCGGTCGTTATCATGTTCGCGCCGATATCATTGATGCTTATTATCAGTGTTGGTGCTGCTATTGATTATACCCGCCTTGCAACAACGCGAAACACCATTCAGGATCTGGCCGATGCCATGGCAATTGCTTCGACACGGGGGTTGCTGATCAGCGAGTCCGAAGCGCGGAACGAAGCCAGTCGGGTGTTCGATTCAAACCAGCGCTATTATTCAGAAGACATGAACCTGCGCTTCAACCGGACCAGTGATCTGGAGATTACTAATACAATCGATACCAGAGCTGCCGGTGTTACCGTTCATGCCGAGGTCAAGACTGTCTTCTCTGGCCTACTTTCCCTGCAGTCCGTAGATTTTTCTGTCTTTTCCCGCAGTGAAGTGAACGAAGACAATATTGAAATCGTTCTCGTACTCGACGTATCAGGTTCCATGTCGGGCACGAAAATTAAAAACTTGCGTACGGCTGCCGCCGATTTCATGAATATCATCTTCGGCGAAAAATCAACGGCGGATAATATTCGTATTACAGTCATTCCCTATTCGGGCAATGTTCGGTTTCCAGCGGGTTATGGTAGCTGGTTGCATCCTGATCACAATCCCAACGCATCCTTCAATGGGTGCTTCCAGGTCATGGGATCCAAGCTGGAAAAATATAATGGCCAAACGAATATAAGCAGGGTTTCCGCCCGGCAGATGACACTTTACAGCGGCATCGGCGGCATGCGTCGAGACTATCTCGATTCAGGTGGGTCAAGCAGTACCAGGCGTCATGGCGCAAGACGGACACAAGCAGATGCACAATGTCTGACACGCTCACAGCATGCAATTCTGGCCTTTTCCAACAGCAAATCACGCCTGGTGAACTATGTCCGCAACCTGCAGACAGAAAAGCGAACTGCAACAGACATTGCCATGTCATGGGCCCGGAGATTTACCAGTCAGACCTGGAGAGGCCGGTTTCTTGAAAGTGGTCAGTACCCGCAGAACCGCAATGATGCAAAAAAGATCATCGTCCTCATGACCGACGGCGCGATCTATCATGGCAGTACCAGACATGACAGAGGAGATCACGGCTATTCAACAGGAAAAGCCGGTCAGTTTTTCGACTCCGTCTGCAGTCTGACCAAAACTGATGGCGTGGAGATATTTACAATTGGATATTCAGTGAGTAACAGCACTCTTCTGAATCAGCTGAAGCGCTGCGCAACAACTGTAACGGATCACTATTTCAATCCATCAATCGCCAACTTGAAGAAGACGTTTGAAACGATTGGAAAGAACATCACAGAGCTTCGCCTGACGAACTAGGTGTGATCAGGCTGTAGTGCAACAAACCGGGCAGGATTATTCCAGTCCGGTTTTTGCTATTTTATCAAAGGCCATAAGGGTCTTGAGCAAGCTCTTGAACTCATTCAGCGGCACCATATTGGGTCCGTCAGATGGCGCTGTATTCGGGTCCTGATGGGTCTCGATAAAAAGACCTGCAACACCAACAGCTACCGCTGCTCGAGCTAGAACCGGAACGAACTCACGCTGGCCACCGCTGGTCGCACCTTTACCACCTGGCTGCTGCACAGAATGGGTCGCATCAAAAATCACCGGAGCACCGGTCTCTGCCATAACCGGCAGGCCGCGCATGTCAGAGACCAGCGTATTGTAGCCAAAACTGCTACCGCGCTCTGTCAGCATCACTCTGTCATTGCCCGATGCAGTGACCTTGTTGACCGCATGCGCCATATCCCATGGCGCCAGGAACTGTCCCTTCTTCACATTGACCACAGCACCGGACTGGGCTGCCGCAACCAGAAGGTCCGTCTGACGACAGAGAAAGGCCGGGATCTGAAGCACATCGACAATCTCTGCCACCGGCGCACATTGATGCGGTTCATGCACATCTGTCAGCACCGGCAGGCCAAATGTCGTCTTGACTTCAGAAAAGACAGACAGCGCCTTTTCAAGACCAATGCCACGCCCGGAGGACACACTCGACCGGTTAGCCTTGTCAAAAGACGATTTGTAGACAAGACCAATACCCAGATCATCGGCCATCTCTTTCAACGCGCTGGCCATCTCCATGGCGTGATCACGGCTTTCCATGGCGCATGGCCCGGCGATGACCGAAATGGGAGCCTTGTTGGAGAAGGTCACCGATCCCAGAGTGATGGACGATGCAGGTACGAGCATATCAGACATGAAACCTCTCTACAGCGTGCTTCTGAAAAGTTGACAGACTTTTCAGATAAAAGCTCGCGCAAAAATAAACTCTTAAAGCACCGCACCCAATTCAAGTTAAAGGTCTGGTGCTCTAAAGGCATGAAACAGGTGCAGGAATTCAGACCTGTTCAAAAATCAGCCCTGTACCGAACAGATCGGCAGGTTGAATAACAAGCGTGTCACGGAACTCGGAAAATCCGATTCCCGACTTCTCTACAATAGAGCAAAGTGCGGCCAAATCGCGAACACCGACCCGGATAGCCTGCAAAAACAGCCCCTCACCCGTCTGCTCATGCGATTGAAGCCCATACAACACCTGCGCTGCACTTGGGGTAACCGCTGCAATCTGCCCCCGAGGGGTCTCAAGTTCAAGCCCGAGGCTGGTGGCTCGCATTTCACGCTGGCCGGAAAAGCCGCCCAGAAACTCGTGGTGACTGGCGGGTTCCGCAGCCGTCAGCACAACACCCGTGACAGAACACGCACCATTGGCATGCGTCTGATAATCGGACTTCCAGAAGTTTTCCGGATAAAGATTATGGCAGGTGAAGAACATCATATCAGGCGACAATGCGTCCCTGACAAAGGTCAGATCAAAGGCAACCTTGCGCACAGATCCATCCGGACCAACGGCCTCGCGCTCAAAGCCAAAGGGTTCACAAACATCCAGTGCCAGTGTTTCGAAATCTGAGCGGTCTTTCGCCGCGTCACGACTTTCAACAACCAGCATGGAACCGCCCTCATACCGGGCCAGCACATCGCGGTTGAACCCACCAAAACTGAACGTCTTCCCGGCACCGTCCGCAATAAGGTTCGGCCGGTCAGCCGTCAGGATTTCAAAGAAAAATCCGTCCAGCTGAACAAGCCGGTTGGCGGTCCCCCAGGGATGCTCACCGCGCGGCGTTACCGAAAAGCCAAGCGCCTCATAGCGCTCGGCAGCCCGGTCGAGATCCTGAACAGCGAGAACCACATGATCGAGACCACGCACATCAAGCATCGCAAAAAGCCCTATACCAGACGGCTTTGTTCAACAGCCGCAGCGATGAACGAGCTGAACAGAGGATGCGGCTCAAACGGACGCGATTTCAGCTCCGGGTGATACTGCACACCAATGAACCAGGGATGATCCGGATATTCTACGGTTTCCGGCAGGAAACCGTCCGGCGATGTTCCCGCAAAACGCATCCCGGCCTCTTCCAGCCGGTCACGATAGGACGCATTCACCTCATACCGGTGGCGATGCCGCTCGGAGATTGATGTGGATCCGTAGACATCCGCAATCCGGGACCCGGCAGAAAGGCTCGCCGGATAGGCGCCCAGGCGCATTGTGCCGCCCATGTCACCATCGGCCAGACGAACCTGTCGCTCATTGCCCTGAACCCACTCGGTCATCAGGCCAACAATCGGCTCTTCTGTCGGGCCGAACTCTGTCGAGCTGGCCTTTTCGATACCGGCCAGATTGCGTGCCGCTTCAACAACCGCCATCTGCATGCCGAAGCAGATACCAAAATACGGAACATTCCGCTCACGAGCGAACCGGACCGCTTCGATCTTGCCGGCAGCCCCACGCTCACCAAATCCGCCCGGCACCAGGATGCCATGCACATGCGACAGGTAAGGTGTCGGATCTTCCTGTTCGAAAACTTCCGATTCGATCCATTCCAGATTGACCTTGACCCGATTGGCAATGCCACCATGGGTCAGAGCTTCAATCAGGGACTTATAGGCATCCAGCAGGCTCGTATATTTGCCAACCACAGCAATGGTGACTTCGCCTTCCGGGTTCTTGATCGTCTCGACGATCTGTTCCCACTGGCTCAGGTCAGGCTCATTACGGTCTTCAATGCCGAATGCATTGAGCACTTCATTGTCCAGCCCCTCATGATGATAGGCCAGAGGCACCTCATAGATGGTTTTCACATCGAGGGCCTGGATGACAGCGCTTTCCCGAACATTACAGAACAGCGACAGCTTGCGGCGCTCGCCTTCCGGAATCGGTCGGTCGCAACGGACCAGAAGAATATCCGGAGCGATACCAATGGACCGCAACTCCTTCACAGAGTGCTGTGTCGGCTTCGTCTTCAGCTCACCCGCGCTCGGAATGTAAGGCATCAGGGTCAGATGAATATAGATCGCATGACCACGGGGCAGCTCATTGCCCAGCTGACGGATTGCCTCAAAGAACGGCAAGGCCTCAATATCACCAACCGTGCCACCAATCTCACACAGGACGAAATCATACTCATCGTTGCCATCCAGCACGAAGTTCTTGATCTCGTCGGTCACATGCGGAATCACCTGAACAGTTCCGCCGAGATAATCTCCGCGGCGTTCCTTTGTCAGAATGTCCTGATAGATGCGACCGGTCGTGATGTTGTCACGCTTGTTACAGGGGCGCCCTGTAAACCGCTCATAATGCCCCAGATCAAGGTCCGTTTCGGCACCATCGTCGGTGACAAAACATTCCCCATGCTGATAGGGCGACATCGTGCCCGGATCAACGTTGAGATAGGGATCGAGTTTACGTAGCCTGACGGAATAGCCACGTGCCTGAAGTGCCGCTCCAAGGGCCGCAGACGCAAGCCCTTTGCCTAGCGACGAAACCACACCGCCGGTGATGAAAATATACCGCGCCATGGGCGTGCAGAGTACCGTGTTCTTGTTGATTCGCAAAAGGGTGAATGCATGTTTCCACGCAAAAGAAACCGGCCGGTCGACAAATTCATCAACCGGCCGGAATCAAAACTCAATCCACGTTATTCAGCCGCAGGAATCTGCGGCCCTGACGTGGTCTCGCCGCTCTGCTGACGCAGGACATCGAGAATACCGTTACCGGAACCGGACGAACCATCCGTGTTCGTGCCACCAGCCGCGCCATCATTGGTCTGCTGTTGTTCCACATTATCCAGAATGGAGGACGGTGGATTATCAACACGAGCCAGAATGGTCAGGGTGATTGACGTGGCAAAGAATACGGTCGCCAGAATAGCCGTTGTCCGGGTCAGAACATTAGTTGCTCCGCGATTGGTCATGAAACCACCGCCGCCACCGCCGCCGCCCATGCCGAGCGCACCGCCTTCAGACCGCTGAAGCAGTACCATGGCAATCAGCGCCAGAACCACAAGCAGGTGGATCACAATCAGAGCTGTTTCAAAAATGCCTTCCATGGGATTTGGTCATCCTTTGGGTTGGCGCAGACAAAACGCGCCATACCTGTCATATGAGATCTGAGGCGCGTTCTACACGAACTCGCCCCAGCTTTCCAGTCGCTAATCGGTAAAACCGTGAAATTAGCCGTATGCCGCCGCAATACCGAGGAAATCAGCGGCTTTCAGGCTGGCACCACCCACCAGTGCGCCGTCAACATTCTCCACAGCCATCAGCTCTTTCGCATTGCCCGGCTTAACCGAACCACCATAGAGAATCCGCATCTGCGCGCCTTCTTCACCGAACCGATCAGTAAGTTCCTTACGGATATGGGCATGAACTTCGGCCACATCAACCGCGCTCGGGGTCCGACCGGTACCAATGGCCCAGACAGGTTCATAGGCAACGACAGTATTGTCTGCGCGAGCCCCATCAGGAACAGATCCGGCAACCTGACTGCCGATTCGGTCAAGGGTCGCACCCTGGTCCCGTTCAGCTTCCGTTTCACCGACACAGACAATAGCGATAAGGCCAGCGCGCCATCCGGCTTCTGCCTTGGCTTTCACAGTCCCATCACTCTCACCATGATCTGCACGACGCTCGGAATGGCCAACGATCACGGCGGACGCTCCTGCATCAGACAGCATCTCGGCAGACAGATCACCCGTATGAGCACCTGACGCGTTCTGATGACAATCCTGACCACCTGTTGTGATACCACTCCCAACAGCACTAACCGACATGGTGTAGAGCAGCGTGGCAGGCGGGCAGATCATCAGATCGACTGCAGACTGAAGCTCCGCACCATAGCCTTTACCCATCGCCTGAAACTCGGAGAGAGCCTCTTTCAGGCCGTTCATTTTCCAGTTTCCGGCAACAAGTGGTTTAGGAGCTGTCATGATAAAATCCTCTTGAAGTCTGCGCTCATCGTCAAAAAGTGTCCACTATCACGGAATTAGATGCGAGAAAGCCTCTTGCTGTCCTTGCGATAGCAGGTTTCGCTCTCTATTATCCGCGCGCGCTCGATGGGTCCAGTACGGATTTTGTCGAGCATGATACATCCCTGGAGCAAGGCTCCGTACACCGATTAAGCAAGGACGGCGTGAAACGATGCTGGATGCACTCAGAGGAGCTGCCGGAACATGGGTAGCAAAACTGTTTATTGGCCTCTTGATCATGAGTTTCGCCGTCTGGGGCGTTGCTGACTTTACCGGCGGTGTTGACCTTAATGCCGTGGCGAAAGTCGGAAAAACCAATGTCAGCGGGCTGCAGCTTCAACGCGCCACGGCCAATCGGGTGACACTGGATCAGCTCATTCTTCAGGCTGCGATGAATGATCGTGCCAAGTCCTACAATCTTGGTATTTCCGAAGAAGCGCTGACAAAGGCAATTGCCGAAGATCCTATCTTCCAGGCCGGGACGGGTCGTTTCAGCCGTTTCGCCTTCCAGAACATTCTGAGTCGTCTGGGCTACACGGAAGATGACTACATCGAAGAGCGCAAGATCGACGAGCTGCGTGTACAGCTGATCGGCGCTCTCACTGGCGGGTTCCAGATTCCCGACACGGCTCTTGAAGCTTATGGGCGTTATCAGAATCAGGAGCGCACCATCCGTGCTCTTGTTATCGACAGGAATCAGGTTGAGGCGCCTGCAGACCCGGATCAGACAG